>NZ_LT629788.1:0-608214 GCF_900105805.1 Pseudomonas moraviensis
GAGCCAACCGCTTCGTCGGTGATCGCCGATCTGGTCGACGTGGTTCGCGCGATGACTTCCGACCCGGAAAACCGCGTGCCGCACCTGGCCTTCCAGCCGGACTCGCTGTCGGCACATCCGATCCTGCCGATCGAAGCCTGCGAAAGCGCTTACTACCTGCGCATTCACGCCAAGGACCACCCGGGCGTACTGGCTCAGGTGGCGAGCATCCTGTCGGAGCGCGGCATCAATATCGAATCGATCATGCAGAAGGAAGTCGAAGAGCATGACGGCCTGGTGCCGATGATCCTGCTGACCCACCGCGTGGTCGAGCAACGTATCAACGATGCGATTACTGCGCTGGAAGCACTGGCTGGCGTCGACGGCCCGGTTGTACGGATCCGCGTCGAACACTTGAACTAAAAGCAGCGGCAGGCTTCGGGCGGCAAGCGGCAAGAGAGAAGCAGTCTGGCTTTACTTGCAGCTTGCAGCTTGCAGCTTGCAGCTCAAACCGAAGGTTTGAAAAAAATGCGATATATCAGTACTCGCGGCCAGGCCCCGGCCCTGAATTTCGAAGAGGTCCTGCTGGCCGGTCTGGCGACCGATGGCGGTCTGTACGTCCCGGAAAACCTGCCACGTTTCACTCAGGAAGAGATCGCCTCCTGGGCCGGCCTGCCCTATCACGAACTGGCCTTCCGGGTGATGCGCCCGTTCGTTACCGGCAGTATCCGGATGCCGATTTCAAGAAGAAGATCCTCGAAGAAACCTACGGTGTGTTCGCCCACAGTGCCGTTGCGCCACTGCGTCAGTTGAACGGCAACGAGTGGGTGCTGGAGCTGTTCCACGGTCCGACCCTGGCGTTCAAGGACTTCGCCCTGCAACTGCTGGGGCGTCTGCTCGATTACGTGCTGGAAAAGCGCGGCGAGCGCGTGGTGATCGTCGGTGCCACTTCCGGTGACACCGGTTCGGCGGCCATCGAAGGCTGTAAGCACTGCGAGAACGTCGACATCTTCATCCTGCACCCGCACCAGCGCGTATCTGAGGTGCAGCGTCGGCAGATGACGACGATCTTCGGCGAGAACATCCACAACATCGCCATCGAAGGCAACTTCGATGACTGCCAGGAAATGGTCAAGAACAGCTTCGCCGACCAGAGCTTCCTCAAAGGCACGCGTCTGGTGGCGGTGAACTCGATCAACTGGGCGCGGATCATGGCCCAGATCGTTTACTACTTCCATGCGGCCCTGCAGTTGGGCGGTCCGGCGCGTTCGGTGTCGTTCTCGGTACCCACCGGCAACTTCGGCGACATCTTCGCCGGTTACCTGGCACGCAACATGGGCCTGCCGATCAACCAGTTGATCGTCGCAACCAACCGCAACGACATCCTGCACCGCTTCATGAGCGGCAACCAGTACGTCAAGGAAACGCTGCACGCGACCTTGTCGCCGTCGATGGACATCATGGTTTCGTCCAACTTTGAACGCCTGCTGTTCGACCTGCATGGTCGCAACGGTGCGGCAATCGCCGGCCTGATGGGCTCGTTCAAAAAGGACGGCAGTTTCAGCGTCGAACAAGAGCGCTGGACCGAAGCGCGCAAACTGTTCGATTCGCTGGCGGTGGATGACGCCCAGACCTGTGAAACCATCGCCGAAGTCTACGAGCAGACCGGTGAAGTCCTCGATCCGCACACCGCCATCGGCGTCAAAGCCGCGCGCGAGTGCCGTCGCAGTCTGGACATCCCGATGGTGATTCTGGGCACTGCCCATCCGGTCAAGTTTCCCGAGGCAGTGGAGAAAGCGGGTGTAGGAAAAGCGCTCGAACTACCTGCACATCTTTCTGATTTGTTTGAGCGAAACGAGCGCTGCACGGTTCTGCCGAACGACCTGAAAGCCGTGCAAGCCTTTGTCAGCCAGCATGGCAACCGCGGCAAGCCACTCTAAGCCTGAAAAAGCTGTCACATTTTGAAGCCCGTCTCCTGACGGGCTTTTTTGTTTCTGCTGCCACACTGCTCGGGTTTTCACCCACGAAGGACGGGTGAGTCGATCACGAAGGAAATGGCAATGCTGTTTTACAGAGGTTTGAAACCGGCACTGGGCTGGTTGTTTTTGTCGGCGGTGCTGGGGTGGATGCACAGCGCCATGGCAGCGCAAATGGTACTTGATCAGGCGAATGCGCCCGTCAATGTGCAGCCTGTCGAACTGGACGCACGCGAACGTCAATGGATTCGCGAAAACCCGAAGGTGACAGTGGCATCAGTGCAATACCCGCTGTATCTGTTTCAGGACGAGCACGGGCAGTGGAACGGTCTGAACAACGATGTGCTCAAGCGTGTCACCGCGATGACCGGGCTGCAATTCGAGCACCAGGAATCCTTTTCCACCGACCACATGCTCGAACGCCTGCAAAGCGGGGTTGCGGACATCAGTACGACCCTGGCCATGAGCGATGATCGCAAGCTGTTCCTTGATTTCAGCCACGCTTTCGGTGGTGCGGGCTGGGTTTTTGTCGGCCATGCGGATGCGCCAGTGGTGGACTCTTTCGAGCAACTGGCGAAGCGCGTGTTGGTGCTACCTGCCCGGCACGCACTGGAAGATGTGATTCGGCGTGATTTCCCTTCGATTGAAATACGCTCAGTGAAAACCTACGCCGAAGCCCGGGCGCTGGTTGAAAGTGGTGAAGCCTACGCCACGATCGAAAACGAAATCGGCGCGCAGCTCTATCCGCTGGGCATGCTCAAAGTCGGTGGCTTGGTGGAGGGCAAGTGGGAAGCCGATCACCTGGCTGTACGAAAAGGCATGCCCGAGCTGCTGAGTATTCTCAACAAGGCACTGGAAGCTTTCCCGGCCGCTGAGTTGCGAGCGATCCGGCTTAAGTGGCTCGAAGGCATTTCACCGGCGCCCGTGCCATCGATCTGGCAGCAGTTGGTTGAATGGGGATGCTGGGCGATGGGGGTGATCGGTGTTTTCGGGATACTGTCGCTGGTGTGGAACAGGCGTCTGGCGGCGGTGATCAAGTTGCGCTGTGAGGCGGAGAAGGAGTTGGGTGATCAGTTGGCGTTTCAACATGCCCTGATCGATTCCATGCCGGATCCGGTGTTCGTGCGCGATCTCCAGGGGCGTCTGATCATCTGCAACCGCAGTTATGAAGAGGCGCTGTCGGT
The DNA here is from genome assembly GCF_900105805.1 of Pseudomonas moraviensis. Classification (NCBI taxonomy): domain Bacteria; kingdom Pseudomonadati; phylum Pseudomonadota; class Gammaproteobacteria; order Pseudomonadales; family Pseudomonadaceae; genus Pseudomonas; species Pseudomonas moraviensis. Next base: position 3,140 of record NZ_LT629788.1, read on the forward strand.
GCGCCTGGACCAGATGCAGGGGCGGTTGTTGATCGAGGTCGATGCGTTTCCCGAAACGACCGCGCGGATGCTGCACGATGAGTTCATCGCGCAGTTGCAGACTCGCAAGTCGCGCTTCAGCAAGCGCGAGCTGCTATTCAATGGCGGCCCACGTGAGGTCTATCAGTGGACGGTGCCGTTTTACAGCGGTGACGGCAAATTGCGCGGCTTGTTGGGTGGCTGGACCGACATCACTCAACGCCGGACTGAGAGCGGCTGCCGATGTCTGCATTGAAGAAGGGAAATGTCCTGCAAGACGCGACTACTTTTCTGATGGGAGGCTTAAGACGCCTAGCCTAGAGTGGACGACAACTGCGGTGAGAGTCCGCGATGATCGCTCCAGAGGTCGCCCATGCGCTCGCTTAAAGTCCTGATTCTTGAACCCAATCCGTTCCAGCTGATGGCATTGCATCAAATGCTCAATGCCATCGGCATCTACGACGTCCTGACCGCGCCCTCGTTAGCGTCAGCCTTGTGTTCCCTAGGGCACCGCGGTGCGGTCGATATCGCCATTTGCGATCCGCAACTCAAGGGTGGGGATGGCCTGGCCCTGATCCACCATCTGGCCGCGCACCATGAGGCACGGGCGCTGATTCTGCTGGGCTCGGTCGCGCAGAGCCTGTTGACTGACCTGGAACCGGTGCTTCGCCAGCAACGCCTGCGCCTGCTGGGGCGTCTGCAAACGCCGGTCTCGGCAGTGTTGATGAGGGGCCTGCTGGACAGTTATCTGATCTCGCCGCCGGAACTCATCGAGGCCTGAAGGGGACGGTTATTTTTCTGTCATCTTCGCCGTGCATGCTCTGTCAGACGCAGCCCCCACGAGATTGGGGCGTGAGAGGCAGAACTTTCTTCTCGGGCCGGTGGTCATTTAATGTGAACACGCCCCAAGCACTGTGTTTTCGGACTATTGAGTGGAGATCGAGATGGAAAGTATCAGTCTATTGCTCGGTGAGGCTCTGAGCCCGTATCAGGTGACGCTGACCCCTCGCGGCAGCCATGGTGAATGTCTGGTGACGCTGAAGAACAGCAGCGGCGCCATTGTGGTGGAACGCGAATTCAATCAGGCCCAGTTGAGCGACAAGCGCTTGCTGACAGATGTGGTGGACGGCCTGCACCGCGACGTGATGATCGCCGAAGGACGGCTGGAACCCTGCGTCATCGCGGCGTTGCGCAATGCGGCACTGGACAAGCGTCCGGCCCTGTAAAGATGAAATATTTTTTGTGGGAACCTTCCTGCATCCCTGTCAGTCAGACCCCATAACAGCAGGATCAAGCATTGTGCTCCGGTGCTTGTCGCTTGCTGCTACGGGTCTCGAAGCAGACCACGTTTAACCCCGAGTCGTCTCCCCACTTCTCGGGGTTTCTTTTTGCCTGGCGTTTGCTCACTGCGCATTGGGTTGCTCGAAAACCAGAATGCTCAGCGGTGCTTAAATGGCTCCGTCTTCACGCAACCTGGCGATCTGCGCCGCGTCGTAGCCCAGTTCGCCAAGCACCTGCGCGGTGTGTTCGCCAAGCTGTGGTCCGACCCACTCCGACGAACCCGGCGTTTCGGAGAGTTTCGGCACGATGCCGGGCATCTTGAAATCCTTGCCGTCCGGCAGCTTGGCATGCAGGAACATTTCCCGTGCCAGATATTGCGGGTCGTTGAACATGTCTTCGGCGCTGAAGATCCGGCTGGCCGGGACGTCGGCCTGGTTGAGCAGGTCAAGTACGCTTTGCAGGGGCAACGAATTGACCCAGCGATCAATCACGCCATACAACTCGTCGCGACGACTGTCGCGGCCGTCATTGCTGGCCAGTGCCGGGTCGTTCGCCAGGTCGTCGCGCCCGATGACCTGCATGAACCGTTTGAAGATTGCATCGCCATTGGCGCCGATCTGCACATGCTTGCCGTCGGCGCTGGTGTGGATCGAAGAGGGCGTGATGCCCGGCATGATGTTGCCACTGCGTTCGCGGATGAAACCGAAGACGTCGAACTCCGGCACCATGCTTTCCATCATCGCGAAAATCGCCTCATACAGGGCGACGTCGACCACTTGGCCAAGTCCGCCCTTGACCTCACGATGACGCAAAGCCATCAACGCACCAATCACGCCCCACAGCGCGGCAATCGAATCGCCGATGGAAATCCCGGTGCGCACCGGCGGCCGATCCTCGAAACCGGTGATGTACCGCAGGCCGCCCATGGATTCGCCAACCGCGCCGAAGCCTGGCTGATCCTTCATCGGCCCGGTCTGGCCAAAACCGGACAGGCGCACCATCACCAGTTTCGGGTTCAGCGCATGCAAGGTTTCCCAGCTCAGGCCGAGTTTTTCCAGCACGCCGGGGCGGAAGTTTTCGATGAGGATGTCGGCTTCGCCAAGCAGCTGTTTCAGGATCGCCAAGCCGTCGGGGTGTTTCAGATTGAGGGTCAGCGACTTCTTGTTGCGCGCCTGGACGAACCACCACAGGGAGGTGCCTTCGTACAACTTGCGCCATTTGCGCAGGGGATCACCGCCGTCCGGCGATTCGATCTTGATCACTTCGGCGCCGAACTCGCCGCAGATGCGCGAGGCAAAAGGCCCGGCGATCAGCGTACCCAATTCAATGACTTTCAGACCCGAGAGCGGTTTGCTGGTGAACGGCATGCGAAATCCTGTAGGACAAGGCTGAGCGGATAGAGGGTTTTAACATAGCCGGCTGTCCGACGCCGCAGCTTGAGTGCCATCAATTCGATGATTGCCTGTGGCATCGGTTAGACTTGCCGACTTTCCTCGTATCAAGAAGCCCGTTCATGGCCCAGCCGTCCACAACCTACAAATTCGAACTGAACCTCACCGACCTCGACCGCAGCGTCTACGAGAGCGTCAAGCAGACCATCGCCCGTCATCCTTCGGAGACCGAAGAACGCATGACTGTGCGGCTGCTGGCCTACGCGCTCTGGTATAACGAGCAGCTGTCGTTCGGCCGTGGTCTGTCAGACGTGGATGAACCGGCCTTGTGGGAAAAAAGCCTGGACGACCGCGTCCTGCACTGGATCGAAGTCGGCCAGCCGGATGCCGACCGCCTGACCTGGTGCTCGCGCCGTACCGAACGCACCAGCCTGTTGGCCTACGGCAGCCTGCGCGTGTGGGAGACCAAGGTGATCCCGGCGATCAAGAATCTGAAAAACGTCAACATCGCTGCCGTCCCGCAGGAAGTGCTGGAAACCCTGGCCAAGGACATGCCGCGCGTCATCAAGTGGGACGTGATGATCAGCGAAGGCACGATCTTCGTCACCGACGATCGCGGTCAGCACGAAGTCCAGTTGCAATGGCTGCAAGGTGAGCGCGGCTAAAGTCGCGACACCGCCGATATTTCCCACGAATCAAAGAGAAGCCTCCGTCACCCCATGCGTATCGAACCTCGCCAACTGCCTGCCACACTGCCTTTTCTCGGTGATCTGCCGCCACTGCTGACCCGGCTTTACGCGGCGCGGGGCGTGCAGTCGGAGGCGGAGCTGGACAAAAGTCTGGCGCGCTTGATCCCGTTTCAGCAGCTCAAAGGCATTGATGCGGCGGTAGACCTGCTGGTGACGGCACTGGAGCAACGCCAGCGCATTCTGATCGTCGGCGACTTCGACGCGGACGGCGCCACCGCCAGCACCGTCGGTGTGCTCGGTTTGCGCCTGTTGGGCGCGGCGCATGTCGATTATCTGGTGCCGAACCGTTTCGAATACGGCTATGGCCTGACTCCGGAAATCGTCGAAGTTGCGTTGACCCGCGAACCGCAATTGTTGATCACCGTCGACAACGGCATTTCCAGTGTCGAAGGCGTCGCGGCGGCCAGGCGCGCCGGGCTGAAAGTGCTGATCACCGACCACCACTTGCCCGGCGATGAACTGCCGCAGGCCGACGCGTTGGTCAATCCGAACCAGCCAGGCTGCGAGTTTCCGAGCAAGGCACTGGCCGGCGTCGGGGTGATTTTCTATGTATTGATGGCCTTGCGCGCGCGCCTGCGCAGCCTCGGCTGGTACGAGAGCAAACCGCAACCGAACATTGGCGAGCTGCTGGATCTGGTGGCGCTGGGCAGCGTCGCGGACGTGGTGCCGCTGGATGCCAACAACCGTATCCTCGTGCATCAAGGTCTGGAGCGGATTCGCGCCGGGCGGGCGCGGCCGGGGATCAAGGCGATCCTCGAAGTCGCCAAGCGCGAGGCGGCGCGGATCACTTCCACCGATCTTGGCTTTATCGTCGGCCCGCGCCTCAACGCCGCAGGACGTCTGGACGACATGAGCCTGGGCATCGAATGCCTGCTCACCGGCGACGCCAATCTGGCCCGGGAAATGGCTGCACAACTGGACGGCATGAACCAGGATCGCAAATCCATCGAGCAGGGCATGCAGCGTGAAGCCCTGGCGCAGCTCAAGGATCTGCCGGTCGAATCGATGCCGTTTGGTCTGTGCCTGTTCGATCCGGAGTGGCACCAGGGTGTGATCGGCATTCTCGCTTCGCGCATGAAAGAGCGCTATTTCCGCCCGACCATTGCCTTCGCCGATGCTGGTGATGGGTTGCTCAAGGGCTCCGGGCGTTCGGTGCAGGGCTTCCATATACGTGATGCGCTGAGCGTGGTCGCGGCGCAGCATCCAAACCTGATCGCCAAATATGGTGGTCACGCGATGGCCGCTGGTCTGACCTTGCCGCAGGAGAATTTTCCGCTGTTCGCCGAGGCATTCGACGCCGAAGTGCGTAGGCAACTTCGCGAGGAAGACCTCACCGGGCGCATGTTGTCGGACGGCACGCTGGCCGTCGAAGAGTTCCACCTCGAACTGGCCCGCGCCTTGCGCCACGCCGGGCCGTGGGGTCAGCATTTTCCCGAGCCGCTGTTTCACGGCGTGTTTCAGCTGGTCGAGCAGCGCGTGGTTGGCGAACGGCATTTGAAAGTGGTGCTGAAAAGCGAATGCGGCTCGGTGAAACTCGATGGCATCGCGTTTGGGATCGATCGGGATATCTGGCCGAACCCGACGATTCAATGGGTCGAGTTGGCCTACAAACTTGACGTTAACGAGTTTCGTGGCAACGAGACTGTGCAGTTGATGATTGCTCACATCGAACCGCGTTAAGCCATTCGCGAGCAGGCTCGCTCCCACAGGTACGGTGCAGTTTTGTGGGAGCGAGCCTGCTCGCGAAAGTGTCCTTTCACACACTGAATTACTCTGAACCCTCCGTCATTCCCGGTTGTCGACTAGGCTCTAAGCACTGCTTGATTGGCCTTGTGACGTCTTGTCGAATTTTTTGCCCGCGGGGGCGGGTGCTGCACCCTTTTTCTGTCACTCGTCGACTTTTCAAACAGAACCCTGGAGCCTGCCCACTGATTCGAGAGGTGCCCCATGAGTCTGCTGCTTGAACCCTTTACCCTTCGCCAACTGACCCTGCCCAACCGCATTGCCGTGTCGCCGATGTGCCAGTACTCCAGCGTCGACGGCCTGGCCAACGACTGGCATCTGGTGCACTTGGGCAGCCGCGCGGTGGGCGGTGCCGGGCTGGTTTTCACCGAAGCCACGGCGGTCACTGCCGACGGGCGCATTACCGCCGAAGACCTCGGCCTGTGGAATGACGAACAGATCGCTCCGCTGCAACGCATCACCCGCTTCATCACCGCCCAGGGCGCGGTCGCCGGTATTCAACTGGCCCATGCCGGGCGCAAGGCCAGCACTCACCGGCCGTGGATCGGCAAGCATGGCAGCGTCAAACCCGAAGATGGCGGCTGGACCCCGGTCGGGCCATCGCCGATTGCTTTCGATCCGCAGCATACGCAGCCGAAACAGCTGGATGAAGGGCAGATCGCTGAAGTGATCCAGGCCTTCGTCGACGCGGCCAAACGCGCGCTGACGGCCGGTTTCAGCGTGGTTGAGGTACATGCCGCGCATGGCTATCTGCTGCATCAGTTTCTGTCGCCGCTGAGCAATCAACGCCGCGATCAGTACGGTGGTTCGTTCGAGAATCGCATCCGTCTGGTGCTGCAGGTCACAGAAGCGGTGAGGGCGGTGTGGCCTGAAGAACTGCCGGTATTCGTCCGCGTTTCGGCGACCGATTGGGTTGAAGATGGCTGGAATCCGGATGAGACCGTGGAGCTGGCGCGGCGTCTGCACACCCTTGGCGCGGATCTGATCGACGTGTCGTCGGGCGGGACTGCGGCCAACGCGGAGATTCCGGTCGGGCCGGGTTATCAGACACGCTTCGCCGAGCGTGTACGCAAGGAGTCAGGCATTGCCACTGGCACTGTCGGAATGATTACCGAGCCTGCGCAGGCTGAGCACATTCTGCGCACCTGCCAGGCCGATATCATTTTCCTCGCCCGCGAGCTGCTGCGTGATCCGTACTGGCCGCTACACGCCGATGATGATCTGGGCGGGCGCAAGGCGGTGTGGCCGGCGCAATACCAACGCGCGACCCATCGCGATCAGCCGATTCATGAGTCTGATTTGCGTGATTGATTGAAGGCTGGAAAGCAAAAGCCCCGAGCCGGTGGTGGTCGGGGCTTTTCTATTCGGCACAAGTTTGCGTTGTCAGGCGGACCTCTTCGCGAGCAGGCTCGCTCCCACAATAGGAATGCGGACCCCTGTGGGAGCGAGCCTGCTCGCGAATGACGCCAGAACAGCCGCCTTATAACCTCAAGGGTATTTGCGCTTGTCCGGCGCCGGCGGGAAATACTGGTACAGCCAGGTCTCGCTCAACGTGCGATCGTTGGTGCGAATGAACAAGCGCAGTTCCACTGGCTCGACGCTGTCATTGGTCGGGTACCAATCGAACAGAATCCGATAACCCTTGATGTCATCCAGCACCAGCACGCTGAAGTCCTGCACCTTGCCGTTGGAGCAAGTGATCACGGGCTCGATCCCGGTGCCCTGTGGCAGGCGCTCGAGGCCGCCACCGGTGAAGTCCACGGCAAAACGCCGGGCCCAGACCGGCGGGTAGTGCTCACCCGGCGCCCAGCCCTCGGTGAAGCCGCCCATGCCCGAACGCGTCGCGTGCACCCGTGCCAATGGCGTGCCCACCGGTGGCAGTGCGCTCCAGTACAGCTTGTAACCGTAATTCAGTGAATCACCGGCAGCCACTGGTTTCTTCGGCGTCCAGAACGCGACGATGTTATCCAGCGTCTCGCCGGTTGTAGGAATTTCCAGCAGATCGATAGAGCCTTCGCCCCAGGCGGTTGTAGGTTCTACCCACAGGCTCGGGCGTTTGCTGTACCAGTCGACAGTGTCCTGATAGTTGGCGAATTCGTGATCGGTCTGCACCAGGCCAAAGCCCTTCGGGTCCTTGTCGGCAAATGCGTTGAATTGCAGCGTCGCCGGGTTGTTTAACGGACGGCAGATCCACTCGCCATTGCCGCGCCACATGGCCAGGCGATCGGAGTCGTGGATTTGCGGGTGAATGGTGTCGCACATGCGACGTTCGTGGGTGCCGCAGCTGAACATGCTGGTCATCGGCGCCACGCCGAGTTGCTCGATGGTGGTTCGAGCGTTGATGTGCGCGTCGATTTCCATGACCACGCGCTCGGCTTGGCAATCGATGTCGAAGCGATAGGCGCCAGTGGCGCTCGGCGAGTCGAGCAGGGCGTAGACCACAAAACGCGTGGCGTTTTTGTCCGGCGTTTCGAACCAGAACTTGGTGAAGTCGGGAAACTCCTCGCGCTTCTTAGCGTAGGTGTCGATGGCCAGGCCGCGTGCGGAGAGGCCATATTGGCCAGTGGCGTCGACTGCGCGGAAATAGCTGGCGCCGAGAAACGACACCACGTCATGGCGATCCAGCTCCGGCGCCTTGAACAGTTTGAAACCGGCGAAACCCAGGTCGCCCTTGAGCTGCTGGGTATCGACCGAAGTGTTCTCGTAATTGAACAGAGCCGGACGGAAATGCACTTCGCGAGCCATGCGCGTCTTCGGATCAACGCTGTACATGCGCACCGGTTGACGGAAACCCATGCCGACGTGGAAGAACTGCACGTCCAGCTGGCCTTTGTTCTCCTTCCACAGGGAATGCTCGCCGTCGTAGCGGATCGCGTTGAAATTCTGTGGAGTCATGGTCGCCAGAGTCGGCGGCAATACCTGTTTCGTATCCTGATAGGCATTGCCGGCGAGCTGCTTGGCCTGACGCTTCAACGACTCGAAATCGAAGGCCTGGGCCTCGCCATCGGCGGCGCCACCATTGGCCGCCCAGGCGCGAGCGGCCAACAGGCCCGACGCGGAAAGACCGGTATAGGCCGCAATGGCCATGGACGCTTTGAGCAAGTTCCTGCGGTGCATAAATACAACCTGTCGTGTGCAATCCCGCGCCTTTCCTGGCACGTGTCGGATCGGAAATTACGGTTCGGTCATGCCTTCGGCCAAACGCAACGGACTATAAACAGATGCCCGCTAGCTTAATCGGTTCGATTGTCGGGCAAAAAGCCTTGTTTGCATCGCGTCATCTGGCAATGAAACAAGACATGTCTGTAATTTTTCTGACAGGGCTCTCTGATTTAGAGGGCATATCTGCTTTTTTCGATTAATTACTCTAAAAACCACTTTTCAACGCCGATTTAATTCCTATTCTATGGGCAAGACCGGATACAAGCCTTCGTGCCGGCGGGGCACACGACGCTGCTCGAAGAGGCAGGGCGATGTGAGGTTCAGCAGTTTCTTGACTCAATAGAGAAGGACATCGTCCATGGCAAAAATACAAGGCATCACCGAAATGTTGGGCATCTTCCCTTGCTTGGGCGGCGGGCGCAGAAGACGCCGCCTCAACTCCGAGGAATTGAAATTGGTGGAGCGTTATCGAGAGCTGTCAGAGAGCGATCGGATCGCCATGCGGTATTTGGTGGATGCGATGCGCAGTGTTTCGCGATTCTAAGGGGGAGGGGAGAAGGGGGCAGGCCGAGAGGCCTGCCCCTTTTCAATTGGGTAACGCTTGAAACATGCCCTTCTGAGTGGCGAGCAACATCTCGAAGCACACTCGCAGGTCGGGGTCGGGCACTTTCGAACTAGGCTGAGGGCCTTAGATCCGGATAACCCTTGTTTGGAGACGGAACATGAACACCCGTGGATTGCTCGATCAACTGCTCAAGTCCGGGCAGGAAATGCTGCAGAACAAGACTGGTGGCGCTTCCAACAAGTCGGCTGCCAGCGGACTGGGCGGCTTGCTCGGCGGCTCGTCAGGCTCCAGCGGCCTCGGCGGCCTGCTCTCCGGCGCGGGCGGCGGCGCATTGGCCGCTGGCGCGATGGGCCTGCTGCTCGGCAACAAAAAAGTCCGCAAGGTCGGCGGCAAAGTCGCCATCTACGGCGGCCTCGCCGCGCTGGGCGTGCTGGCCTACAAGGCCTACGGCAACTACAACGCCCAGAAAGGCAGCGCACCCCAACGCGAACCACAAACCCTCGACCGCCTGCCACCCGCGCAAGTCGAGCAGCACAGCCAGGCAATCCTCAAAGCCCTGGTCGCCGCCGCCAAAGCCGACGGCCACATCGACGAGCGCGAGCGCGAACTGATCGAAGGCGAATTCACCAAACTCGACAACGACCAGGAGCTGCAACACTGGCTCCACGCCGAACTCAACAAACCCCTCGACCCCACCGACGTCGCCCGCGCGGCAAGCACGCCGGAAATGGCGGCGGAGATGTACATCGCCAGTGTGATGCTGGTGGATGAGGAGAATTTTATGGAGAAGAGCTATCTGGATGAACTGGCACGGCAGTTGAAGCTGGAGCCGGGGTTGAAGGTGGAGTTGGAGAGGCAGGTGCGGTTGGCGGCAGATTGATTCTATGGGGTGAGAAATCGCAGTGTTGTGCTGCGATTTTTCCTGTGTCGCTTATTGAGGCGTCAATACAGATTTAGCTCGGAAAGCCGTTTTTAATCTTTTTGATTCGTGAACAATGATGTAATCAAGCCTCAATCATAAAATCTTCAATTCTTTCAATGAATTCGATTTTGCTTTTGGTTCTGAATTCACCTAGAAACTTTTCGGAGTTTTTGATTGGCTCACCTCTTCTATCGTATTCGATCGTTAGCATATCAATCACAAATTCTCCGTCGGGATCCCCTTCGGGCTCGACTCTCGTGTCAAAGCAATGGCCGGTACTCTGGCGGACTCCTCCGATCAGTACCGAACTAGAGAACCAGTTGCAAGTCTCCGGTGTCAGCTCCACCTCAAACAGATTGTTGATTGTTATTGTCCAGCCGCTTGGTACTCGGATGGGTTGGAGTTTGTATTCGAGTTTTGATCTCATTGGGTCTCTCCGAATCTTTGCATTCGTGAATACTTTGCTCTGATCATTCAAACGATAATCGTGCTTACTGCAGCGTTGAATAAATGCGCTGGCAAGTATCAATTTTTTTACTTTAATTTGTATTCGAATTTTTCATCTAAGCCCAGGGATATGTCCTGATTTTCTGTTCGCTCGAATATAAATATCATTTTTTTAAAAGTTTCGCCCATGCTTTGTTCAGATTCTTTCGAATTTTTCCATACTATTTCAATCGGACGCTCCACGTCCGTACTGAGCAAATCCCACAGAGAATTTAGGTTGTTTCCATAGTACTGAGCCCAAGAAAATGCAGAAGCTATCCGCTTGTGGAAATCCTGCTCGGAAGAAATGGATAGGCCGTCAAGTTCAATTATCATTCAGGTTATTTCCACTTTCCTATTGGGCTGACAGCGCCCATCAGCTCTGAGCAGCCTGCCTTAAGAAAAGGGGACAGATTTATATTCAGTTTGAAGAAAGAAATCTGTCCTCTTTTACTCAGTCCCTTTTGCTCAGAAGACAAAGCGACCACATGATCGCTCTGTCTTCAGAGATGAATTAGACCTCCTGCCGCCAAGCGGAAAACGTGATCACTGTGCCGGCTTCTTTTCTATTGGTGATTTCTACTTTATAGGTACCACCATTGATGCGGCCTTCAACGAGCGCTTTGCGCTCGTTGCCGCTGACTTCGGCGTCCTTTGCATGTTGCTGATAGAAGTCGATAACATCCGCGTATTCGGTAAAAGTCCTGAGAATGACCTCATATTCATGCTGAGGGCGTCCGGCTATTTTGTCCCAGTCACCGTCAATTGACGTGCCCTCCATACCCGGTGTCGTAAAGACACCGTGAGCGCCGGCGCCAATCAAGTGAGCTCGCTGCGGAAGCAACGGCAGCATCGCTTTTGGAAAATCGGAAGGTAATTGAGCCGCAGTCCAGGCTCCCTGTTTCGGCTGAGTCACGATGTACTCAACGTGGGCAATCTTCTGCGCAGCGGCTCGGCGTTCTGGATCGTCACTCTCCGCCCACAGCGCCATCATAGGAGGCAGTTGCTTACTCCAGGGGATCAAAGCATCGGCGTCAGACTTGCCGGCGCCTTCTGGCTGGAAAATGGTCAGCACGGTTTCCGGCGCATCGTTACAAGTCAATGGTTCCTCGCGAGACTTGACGGTGCAGTGGCCATTGACCAGTCCTACGGCGAGCAACTGCCCCTTGTCGTCCAGCAGCAATGCGCCGCGCTCAAATCCATTATTACCGTCGTCCATGGCGGTGATTACTTTTATGCCGGAAGGCACACCATCAACAAACGTCGACATTTCCGAATCGAGCGCTTCAAGAACCTGCTGCACGATCATCGTATTGTCATTGGTGTAACTTCCGGTTTGGTACCCAAAAAAATTAACGAGTGCAGAGCGAACCGCCGGGTCTTGGTTAAGCTTGGAAGCCCGTTCTGGACTGGCTTCGTTTGTGAGCAACAAGGCAGTTGTGCCGTCGGGACGTTGTTCGGATCGTAGTGACAGCGCGATTGCGCTTAGGGAGAAGGTGAAGGCTAAAAGCAAGGCGAGAGTGCGGCTCAAGTGTTTCAAGATAACAGTCCTTTGGTTATTTAATCCGTGAGAGTGGTCGCAGAGATGTGATCTGGTGATTATGCGTTGAGCATAAGTTTTCTGTTTTTCATTATTCTTGAATGGGGAGTTTAAGTTGACAGTCGCCTTGAAGGTTTCAGTGATGTGTTTTTCACGCGTATCAGGCGGCCCAGCCGATTTCTTCGTACGGCTAATCATTCAAGGCTTCCAGAATTCAATTCCCTCCACATGACGCTCTATGTCATTCATGTCAATCCTCACCAGGAATTGGGGCAAAATTTTTGCTGATGATTTTTTGATCTTGGATTGGTCGCTGAGTGACGTGTCATCGTTAATGAGCTCGGTTGTAGTTTTTGATATTCTTTAACCGGTTTGTCGCTATAGTAACTTCCCATTTTTTGTAGAAAAATCAAGGTAAATTCAATGTTTGCGAGTGCTTTCAGAGTATCTTCGATGATGAGTGTGATTATCCTGTTTTTTATATTTGTTTTCTCTGATTGAATGGCGCAAATGGGGGCGGATTTATTTCAATAGAAAATCGATTTCCCCTATTTTTCTGCTATGTGTCATGTTTAAGTGGTCTCACTAAAATTGATTTCGCCCTCGCTGCTTATGCAACCTATCAAACTAAACTGCTCGGAGAAAAAATAGGTGTGTTGCGGTATTTCAGAGAATGTCATTATTATTTTTTTAAGATCGGCGGTGTGGAATTTGTAAGCATTCTCTGTTAGCGAGTCGCCGATAAAGGTAATCTCAGTTATTTTGAGGTCTTTTGCTTTTTCTGAAATTTCTTCAATGGCTTTGTTAATAGTGTTTTTTGAATGCGATATGCTGTTGGGAAGTGAGCTCCAAGCGATTTTTGATCCAATAAACGGAAAATTTCTATTGATATGTGAGACGGCGTTGTCATGCGCATCATTGTTAAGTTTCATGTAGTTAATGCTGGATTCTAACAATTCTTTCTCAAGTTCTTCGTCGAAGTAGCTCATTTTTTAAATGCCTTTAGTAATTTTAATACGGTTTTTTCGCTTGCATTGAAAAGGTAATGTGGTGCTGGCTTTTTTCCTGACCAAACGTTTATATGTGCGCCGCTTCTTTCATCATATTCGATTCGATAGCCAGTCTTGCCGTCAGCGGTTTGCATGCCTACAACCTTCCCGGCATTTGTACCAAACTTCCCAATGGTTGGCTTTTCTGCTTTGAATCCATTGCTTTCAAGCCATTCAAGTGCCTTATTGCGCGCTTGCTCGAAATGCTCAAATTTAAGTGTCTCGCCAACCTCGGGCGGGGTCGTTTTTTGCGGAGGCTTTTTCGGAGTGGCACCGTTTGTCTGTTTACACACCAGCCCCAACGGATCCACCCACCCCGTAGGGTTAGGCACGTACTGGTAGCTGTTCAACCCACCCGCAAGCTTGATCGGGTCCGGCGTCAAGAACCGCCCAGTGCTCGGATTGTAGTAGCGGTGGCGGTTGTAATGTAACCCTGTCTCGACGTCGAAGTACTGACCCTGAAAACGCAGCGGGTTATCGATTTCGCTGATATCCAGCGCTGCGAGATTGCCGTAGGCGCGGTACTTTGCCGACCACATGATTTCGCCACTGTAGTCGGTGAGCTCTTGCGGAGTGCCAAGGTGGTCGAGTTGATAGTAGAACGGGGCAGCCTTTAGTGGGCCTTCGCCGTCGAGCATCGCCAACGGGCGGAAGCTGCCCGGCTCGTAGATGTAGCTGCGATAACGTTTTTCTGCGCTTTCGGCGATGAGGCGTTCGCCTTGCCAGAGGAATTCAGTGGTGTGGCCGTCGACGGTTTTCTCGATGCGGCGGCCGAAGGCGTCGTATTTGTAGCTTGCGGTGCTGCCACCCGGCAGGCTGACGCCGATCAGGCGGTGTTGGCAGTCGTAGCGGTATTCGGTGACAAGCTTTTGGCCGGTGCCGCGACGCTCGCGGATCATATTTCCGTACGCGTCATAGTCGTAGTGGCGGTCGCCTTGCATCAGCAGGCGGTTGCCTTTGACGTTGGCGAGGTTCGCCGCAGGCAGTTCATTTTGGCTGAGCAGGTTGCCTGCGGGGTCGTGGGCGAAGGTCTCTGGCATAGCGCCGCGTACGCTGATCAGGCGATCCAGTGGATCGTAGTGATAGCTGCGGTTGCCTTTGCGGCTGTCGTCGATGCCGGCGAGGTTGCCGTTGGCATCGTAGTTGTAGCGACGCTGGAACAGGTGTTTGTCCCGCTGGTTGACGCTGTGCGCTTGAAGTCGACCCTGTTCATCGTATTGGTATTGGCTGAGCAGCAAGCCTTGCTGGCGCTGTTGTTCGCGACCGGCGCTGAACTGGTGAGAGGTCAGGCGTGAACCGTTCAGGTCGATACTGCTCAGGCGTCCACCGGACAAATGACGGTAATCGAGCGTGCAGCCATCCGGCAGACGGCAGTGGCTGAGTTGGCCGACGCTGTCGTATGCGTAACGCGTGGTGCCCCAACCTTGATGCTCGGTGATCAAGCGATCTTGCACGTCGTATTCATAAGCGAGCGGCCAATGGCCGTCGTCGACGTTGACCAACCGACCAAGCGCGTCGTAGCTGTAATGAATCTCTTCGCCATCGGGCAGTGTCTTGACCAGCAAACGGCCTGCGGCATCGCGCTGGTATTCGGTGACCAGTTCGCTACCGTCTTCGCCAAATTCAGTTTTCTTCAGCAGTTGGCCGTTGAGGTCGTACTCGTAGGCAGTCCGACGACCATCGAAACCGGTTTCCTGCTGAATCAGGCCGTTCGGGTGGTAATCGAGTTGATAGCGTTCGCCGCGCTCGTTTTCGATCTCGGTGAGGTTGAGTTGCGAATTGTCGTAGCGGTAGCGCAGTTGGCTGCCGTCGGGATTGATGCGGCGGCTGACGAGGTGCAGGTTGTCGGCGTATTCGTAGCGGGTGATACGGCCGAGCTCGTCGCGTTCGGCGGTGACGCGGCCATACGGGTTGTAGGTAAACGCACGTGTGGCGCCGCCGGGCAGGGTGACCTGAGTGAGGCGGTCGACGACATCCCATTGGTATTGGGTGATCGCTCCGAATTCGTCCTGGCGAGTGATTTGCCGGCCGAGCGCATCGTAGCGATACTTGCGTTGACCTCCATCCGGCAGGCGTTCTTCCAGCAATTGGCCGAGGTTGTTCCAGCCCAGTTGATGACGACTGCCGTCGGAGTGACGGATCTCCAGCAAGCGTCCCTGACGGTCATAGCTGTAGAAGGTCTCGTTGCCGTCAGGATCGGTTTGTTGGGTGATATCGCCCTGACGGTTGCGTTCGTATTTCCAGCGGGCCTTGCCGCGCTGGACATCAATAAGTTGACCGTTGAAGTAGTTGTAACGCGTCGGAACACCTTCCGGTGGAATCACTGCAATCAAGCGTCCGGCATCGCTGTACTGATACTCGGTGATCGCTCCCATGGGATCTTTAACAGCAATCAGTCGACCCTGATCGTCATAAGCGTTCTGCGTTTCACCACCGTCGGGCGCGGTCTCACTGACCAGGCGTGCATTTTCGTCATGCACATAGACCAGCTCACTGCCGTCAGCGTTATGGACTATGACCGAGCCTTTATCGTCCCACTCGTAACGCGCTTCCATCTGCGCATAATTGGCCCAATGACGCACGCATCGGGACAGCTTGCCTTCACGCTCCCACTCCCAGAAGAAGCTAGCCCCTCCGGCCATTTGTCGCTCAAGGATGACGTGCTGATCGTTGTAGCGGTAATGCTCGGTTTCGCCGATCGCATTGGTGGAAGAAATCAGTTGATTGAGTGCGTTGTATCGGTAGGTGACGAGGGTATGAATCGTCAGCCATGGGTCTTGGCGTTCGCCGCGTTCATTGTATTCGTGGCGTTGTTGCTGTTGGTCGACAGCAACGATGTGTCTGTCTTCGTAGCGCAGCAAAAGGGCGCGCCCTGCGCCGTTATCTATGCGCTGGATACGATCAACGAAGTCATAACTGATGTGCAGACGATTTTCGTAAGCATCGCTGATCGCGGTCAGTCGACCGGCACGGAAATGGTAGAAGCGGGTTTTTGCCCCGGCTTGGGTCAAAATGAGTTCGCCGGGTTCATTACCTAGATAAATCGCTGCCTGAGCCAGGCTGTTAGTGATGGCCGGCCGCTGTTCCGTGGGCATCGGAAAACGGGTTTGCCGGTTCTCGTTGTCCGTCCACAGCACACCCTCATCGTCGATCTGCAAGCGATGAGACAGTGAATGACTCCAGCCATAGCCGAGGCGGCTATCAATTTCGACTGCACTGCTTCGGTATAGGCGTGTCCACTCAAAAGGCAGCAGGCCACCCAGTTCCCCATCGGTGAGCGTCAGTAACTCTTCACCGGTCACCATCGATACTGGTTCGCCGTCTGAGCATGTGTCGTCGACGCATTGTGCAGGTTTTTTTGCTGGGTTCTTCGGCTGTTCGGGGGCGTTGTCGACGGTCTCTACTTGCTCGATCCGTGAGGCTGGCTCATCTTTTTTACGGGTTTGAATCTGCGCATCGGATTCCAGTTTTCCGCCGGTGACCGGTAGCTTGCTCTTCGGAGCTGTCGCGGTTTCGGCAGGTTTGGGAGCGGCAATCTGAACATCCGCTTTGGGTGTCGGATTGAAATTCGAATCACTTCCGCCAGTGATCGGTGGCCTGCTTTTAGGAGCTGTGGCCGTTTCGGCGGGTTTGGGGGGCGCAATCTGAACATCCGCTTTGCGTGCCGGATTGAATTTCGAATCACCATTGAGTAGCAACGGCTTCGATGCTTCGGTATGGGGCGTCGCTTTGGACTTGCTGACTTTCATCAACATGCCGGTGAAGTCTTCAATCAGCTTTATGACTTTGCCGCTGCTTTGTACCCCTTTGACGGCCTTTGTACCCACGCGTACGGCCAAGCCAAGACCACCAGTCAAGACAACGCCGATCAAAATGTTGAGCAGGAACTCTGTCGACATTTGCGCCAGCACTTCGGTACAAGTCTGCGGCGGCAGCATTTTCACCCAGGCCACGATGGCCGCGACGTATATCCACATCAACGGCTCATCGCTCGCGATCAATAAAGCAGTGTGAATAGCGTCGGCAGAGGCGTCGTAAATTTTCTTGATCTGTTCTTCAGTGAAAAAGTTTTTCAGCTTCTCGTAGTTTTCGCGAGGATGGGCGATGAGGTCGTAGAGACTTTTGATATCGCCCCACAATCCCATAATCGCTTTCATGAAGCCTTCCCAGGCCGCTTCCAGCTCCTGCAAGGCGCGACCTCCAAGGGAGGCATCGGTGTGAGCTTGCCAGAGCGGCAGGAAGCTGGTGCTCCATTCGGTTTGTAGCCAGCCACCCAGCTCGCCGATCACACCTTGGTAGGAGTTGAATAAACTGTCGATCTGGGCACGCGTAGGATTCGGGAAGAAGGTGATTTTGTATTGCTGATTGGGAGTAAGGCCTGAAACTTCAAGAATCCCTGATGCATCAATGGTTTTATTGATGGTCGGTCCAACTTCGTTTTTGCCGATGAAGCGACCATTGACGACCGGTGTCAGTTGAACTGGCGTATTGCCGATCGGCACAAAGCGCGCGGACTCGAAACTATGGATCAGCACCAGCTTGCCGTTCGCAGGACAGTTGGCATAAAGGGTATTTTCCTTCTTGCTGTCCTTGTCAGCCGTGCCAACTTCGTCACCGACTTTGAATTGCTGCTCCGCATCCAGAATGCCGCCGTACCAGGCTTCGGCATGCTCGCGGTAATCCTTCAGGCACTTCTTGAAGTCGTTGATGATGGCCTGAGCATCGGGTTGTTTTGCTGTGAGACCGCCAACGATCCCGCCCATTAAAACGCTCATACCACCACCTCTTTTTCCAGATAGGCCTTCAACAGCCCGGTAAAGTTTTCTTCCGTGAGTGGCGTGCGTTTAACAAAGCGCGCCACTTTTTGTTTCAGGTTCGATTCGGGAAAGGAGAAATACAGATCGGCGTGTTCCTCCTGTAGCCACTGCAGCATGTTGCCGATAACGGTGGATGGATTTTCTGCCATCAACCCATCCAGCAACTCCTTAGGCACCTCCCACCACGGCCAGTCCCGCACCTTCGGCACGACCCGCGTGCCCACTTCCAGCGCCTGCCCGTTGATCAGATACCGCTCAAACACCGGCAGCACCTCTCCGGCCTTCTCCCCAAGCCCCCGCAGGATCGGATAAATATGCCGCCCATCCCAAAACCGGAAAAACACTTCAGTGCCGTCCGGCATCTTCACCTGCGTCAGGCTGCGCAGATGTTCGAACACTTCGTTCGGCGCTGAACGCGATGTCGCCAGCCAGCCCCAGTCCAGCGCATCCGTTTCAGCGATCCAGGGCAAGAAGGCCGAATTCGGTTTGAGCTCGGTGAGGTAGGGCATCACCGGTTGCCAGGTGGAGTAGGGCGTGCCGCCCCAGATCGGCAGGAGCTGGGCGGTGGGTTCGGTGAGGTACAGGGTTTTCAGCGCGTCGGCGTCGCTGGCGGCGCTGATGATCAGGTACAGGCGCTCGCCGCTTTGCAGCGGTTGTTGCGCCAGCCAGTCCTTGGGGGTAATTCGTTCAGATGGCACAGGCACCTGCCTTGCATTTTTCGCATTCTTCGCAGAACGGCGCGTTACGTTTCAGGGTGTTGATCTGCGCCGGGGTCAGGACCTGGCCGGCCTTGTCGGCGTCGGCTTGTTTCAACACACCGGGCATCAACGGCGCCGCACCAGTCCCACTGCCCGGGCTGCCTCCGGAGTTCATGTTGATCACCGGCCCGCTCAGGGTCACGCCGCCAGCGTCGATCTTGATAAAGCTGCCACCACCCACCAGCGTGAGTTCGGCGCCGGCTTCCATGACCACTTTCATGCCGCTGCTCAGGTGGATTTCCTGGCCTGCGTCGATGAATTGGCCGGTGCCGATCTTGATGTGCTGATTCACGCCGACAGTGAGGTGGTCGTTGGCGCGGGTTTCGACTTTGCGGTCGGCGTAGACGGTGTGGTGTTCTTCGGCCTTGAACTCGGTGTAGCTGTTCTGTTCGACGGTGTCGTGGCGTTCGTTGCCGACGCGGATCTTCTGGTCGTGCTCGATGTTTTCGTCCCAGTCGCGCTGGGCGTGCAGGTAGATCTGTTCCTGACCTTTCTTGTCTTCGATGCGCAGTTCGTTGTAACCGCCACCACCCATGGAGCTCAGGGTCTTGAAGGTGCTGCGGGTCTTGTTCGCCGGCAGTGGATAGGGGACGGTGTTTTCCTTGTGGTACAGGCAGCCGCTGATCAGCGGTTGATCGGGGTCGCCTTCAAGGAAGGTGACCAGCACTTCCATGCCGATGCGCGGGATGGCGATGCCGCCGTACTGGGCGCCGGCCCAGGCGCTGGAGACGCGCAGCCAGCAACTGGTCTTGTCGTCGGCCTGACCTTCGCGATCCCAGTGGAACTGGACTTTGACCCGGCCGTATTCGTCGCAGTGGATTTCTTCGCCTTTCGGGCCGGTGACCACCGCGCTCTGACTGCCGAGGATGCGCGGTTTCGGGTGGCGCAGCGGTGGACGGTTGGGCACGTCCCACGGCGTGGCCTGAAAGCGGTTGCGATAGCCCTGATGGAAATCGTCTTTCAGCGCGGTGGTGTCGCTGGTCACCGACTCTTCGAGCACCTGCGGCTGCTTGCCTTCGTGCAGGACTTCGGTGAGCAGCCACAGATCATTCCACTTGGCTTTCGGGTGTTCGGTCAGGGCGAGGAAATGGCCGCTGACCAGCAACGGCTGATCGCTCTTGCCTTCGGCCAATTGGAAGTCGCTGCGATGACGTTCGAGGGCGCGTTTGGCCAAATGCTTGCCGCGCTCGCGGTCGATGAAGCGGCCCGGGTAATCGTAGTCTTCAAGGTCGGGCAGGGCGTCGCCACGGTTCTCGCTTTCCAGGGTCAGGCGCGGTTTTTCGAAGTCGTAGTCGCGGCGGGTGGTGCGGCTGGTGCGGGTTTCCAGGCGCAGGTCGAAGCGCTTGATCACCGGGTTGCTGGCGACCATGCCGGAGTCTTGCTGATAGGGCACCGGCGCCAGTTTCGGAAACACCGTCTGGTCATCGCCGAACAGCAGTTTGTGGCCTGTTGTGGTGTGCTGGAAGTGGTAGTGAATACCTTCCTCTTCGCACAGGCGCTGGATGAAGTGCAGATCCGACTCGTCGTATTGCACGCAGTAGATGCGCTCGGGATAGATCGAGCCGGTCTTGAATTCGTAGGCGTTGCTTTGGATGCCGTGCTCTTCGAGCACCATGCCGATGATTTTCGGCACGCTGAGGTTCTGGAAAATGCGCTGGTTGATGCGATGCGCCAGGTACGCCAGTCGCGGGCGCAGGGTCACCGAATAACGGGTCAGGCGCTTGCCGGAGTCGCCTTGCGCGGCGCGGTAGATCTGCCCATGAATGCCGCTGCCGTCGGGCGACAGCTGCAGAAAGGCCGGTTTGTGCAGCAGGGTTTCGAGGTCCAGCGACGGCTGCTCACTGACCAGCTCCACCTCAAAGACAAAAGGCTGGCTGATGGCTTCCCGGCCTTGCAGGGTAAACACCTGAAAGTCGGCGGAAAGCCCTTCGATGGTCAGGGCAAAGTGGGTTTCATTGGCCGGCGCGAACATCCCTTGTTCCTCGTGCTGTACAGCGGCGCTCGTCGACGGCCGCAAAAAGCGGCTCAACGTACGCGAAATTCTGGAGGGGCGTAAACAACATCGACCAGCAGAGCTGGCCGATGCGTGTAACGGTCAGCCGTAATTAAACGACTGGAGCACGCCAGTCATCGGAACCCGAAGTACCGGATACTTCGTGGGTCCAGGTGATTTTGCGGTAGGTGAACTGCACTTCTTCCAGGTGGGTGAAGTGCGCGTTGCCCGGATCCTGGCAGTTGTGCATTTTATTGTTGATGGCGACGATGATCGCGTCTTCCAGTTTGGTGGTGTAGTAGTGCTCTTGGGTGCCTTGGGCCGAAGTGCGGTACCACTGGATAACGATTTCGCTCATGCGCTCGCCGGAAGTCAGTGCGGCTTGCAGCAGAGGCGAAGCCTTGTCGTAGACCTTGGTGATCACGACTGGCTTGTGCACGCGCTGACCGGTTGGCTGACCGGATTGCGGGTCACGCGGGATGATCACGTCGTGGGTGAAAGCCTGAACCATGACCTGGTCTTCGTGGCCTTCCTGATAGGTGTTGCCAACGGAGTCGGCGGTGAACGCGCCGGCAGTGATCAGGCCTTGTTTTTCGCCGGTAACCGACATGTACGCTGGTGTTGCCATGGGGTGCTCTCCTTGCGGATAAATTGAGGGTGCCCGGAGGCGAAATCGCCCGGTGGGTGGCTGAGGGGTATCAAGGAGCGTGCCAGGTTTGGAGAGGTGCCCGGCTGGCGGGGGCGCCATGGTGGTCGGTGATCTTTCGGGGCGATTTTCAGCGGAATAATCAGAAGAAAGTGCGCAAGAAGTTGCGCAGTACTGCGCAACTTCTTGCGCACTTGGCTGCAGGCCTTGCACTGCTTGGGCTGCAGAGGATTTACCCCCTGAAATATTACGACCTACTGCGCAACTTCTTGCGCAGTTGGGGATTTGCCGGGACCGAGGGGGTTGTTTCGCGAGCAGGAAATTTTGGTGTGGCGGAAAGCGTTAGCACACCTCGAAACTTTCGATGGCGCGATCGCAGAATCACTATGTAAAAGCTGAATGTAGGAAATCGAGTATTTTCGGCACGGCTATGTCTGTAGGAAATTCCTGTTTTTGCACTCGCTTCAGCGAAATGCCCCCCAAACGATGCTTTTTCCATTATTCATTCTAAGTGCACGTATCGCTGCGGATGCTCCGCTCTTCGCGGAACCTGACCGAGCCTGACGAATGACATAGGTTGTTTGCAGTGCGAAGTGTCGCAGATAGCCCATTGCTCAACGGCCCGCGGCAAGAGTTGAAGTCAACCATGGTTGTGAGCGCCTCTTCAAAGCGCAAGCAACATCTGGAAGCACACTTGAGCGCAGAGCAGAGAAATTTTCGATCCAGGCTGAAGGCTCGAGGTCCGGGTAACCCTTGTTTGGAGACCGAACATCAATACGAGTGGGTTAACCCGATCGCTTACTCAAGCGGGGCCACGTTTCGGATTGTTATTGCAGTGAGATCAACGCAATTAATAAACATATAACTCCTAGTCATTTGTTCAACGGAGCAGGTCATTGAAAAAGGATATTTCAAGCAGAATGGTCAGCAGTCATCGTTTGATTTACCTCGATTCGCTCAGGGCCCTGGCGGCGCTGACAGTCATGGGCTCTCACTATATTGAAAGAACGCCACTACTCAGCTGGGTGGTATTCGATTATTTTCGGCCGGGGCAGTTCGGCGTCGTGGTTTTTTTTATGGTCAGCGGTTTCGTAATTCCGTTCAGTTTCAAGGATTATCCCGGAAAGAACCGGCGGTTCATGATTTCAAGGTTTTTCAGGTTGTACCCTGCCTATTGGCTCTCAGTAATATTGGCCTGCTTTGCTATTGTTTTTTTTATTTCGGGGGAGCTTGAAGAGAGCAGGGTATTGGCAAACATCACCATGTTTCAGGCAGTGTTAGGGTACGCCAACTTGTTTGGTGTGTATTGGACCTTATTTGTCGAGCTGGTTTTCTATGGTCTTTGTATTGCGCTGAGTCTAGTCGGAATGCTGGGGTGCGTGAAAACACGCTTCTGGCTGGCAATATCACTCCTGTTGCTTGCGCTGACCGGAGCGGCGGCACGACATTATTATTCCGTTTCTGCCCCTGTTGGAATCCTGTCATCGCTTTCATTGATGTTGTTTGGAGGGATATGGCGCAACTATCAAATCGATCGAAATCCGTCGGGAAAGAAATACAGCGTGATCTGGATCGCTATGTTTGTTACCACATTTCCGATCATCGCACTGCTGGCTTACGATATCGATCAAGGGCTGCAAGAAAGTGCCTGGAATTTTACCGGTAGTTATTTTGCTGCGCTGGCGTTCTTTGTGATGGCTACCACGGTGTTGAAACTGGAAAGCCGGGTGCTCGCTTTTCTAGGGACGATCAGCTATTCAGTCTATCTGATCCATCCGTTCTTCCTGGAGTTGGCTGACTCGAAGGTGCATCTGCAGAACGGTTTCAATGCTCCTGTTTTTGTTATTTATTGTCTGAGCACGCTTGTCTTCTCATCACTTTGTTATTTCTTGATAGAGAAGCGCTCGATTCGATTGGGCCAGCATATCAATGCAATTCTCGATGCGCGATTGACGAACAGCAAAGCGGCCGGCGCAGCGAAGGCATCATCGATCGAAGCGGGAGTCTGAGATCCTTGAAAATCTTACCCTTTGCTAATGACGGGGCAGGAAGTCCGGTAGATCGACTGACGCATCTGGATGCCTTGAGAGGCATCGCTGCAATGTTCGTGGTGGTAGCACACTTCATCGAACGAACCCCGCTCAGGGACTCTTTCTTCTTTGCTCATGTGAACTTGGGGCAGGTAGGGGTGGTGATCTTCTTCGTGATCAGCGGGATGGTCATTCCTTATAGTTTGAAACAGGGCCGGCATGCGCTGGCGGTTTTCGCCGTTTCCCGGTTTTTCAGACTCTATCCGGCGTATTGGTTCTCCATAGCTCTGGCGGTTGCGAGTTCGGACTGGTTTTTGTCGACGCCCGTACCGCTCTCCACAGTATTGATCAACATGACGATGCTGCAGGCCGCTGTGCAAACACCGGATCTGTTCGGCGTGTATTGGACTCTGATCATCGAGATGTTTTTCTACGTGGCTTGCGCGGCGTTATTCAGCGTCGGCCTCCTGGGTAAAGCCTGGGTGCGACTCAGCGCGGCAATCGGGTTGCTGGCAGTGACGCTGATCTTTGCGATCACCAGGTTCTATCTGGCCAAAAAGATCCCCGTGGCGCTGCCGTTGTGCCTCTCAATCATGTTTTTCGGCAGTCTGTGGCGGGATGTCAGCCTGGGCCTGGCGCATGGGCAAGCTCACCGATACGTCGCTGTCTGGTTGGCATTATTCGCGTGTTTGCTTCCGATTATCTGCCTGCTGGCTTACAGCGCCGATCAGGGCTACAAGGAAAATCCGCTGGTTTATATGACCAGTTATCTGATCGGTATGGCCATTGCCCTTGTGGTGACGTTGTTCCTGCGCAAAAGCATCAACAGCCTGACGTTCCTGGGCACGATCAGTTATTCGATGTATCTGATACACCCGTTCTTTCTGGAGTGGGCGGCGTATGCGACAGACCTGCAGGCACAATTCGATGTTGTGGTTTTTCTGAGCTACTTGCTGGCGACGCTGGTAATGGCCAGTGTCGTTTATGCATTGCTGGAAAAACCAGGTATTGGCTTGGCCAAGGCGATCAATTCGAAATTGCAGCGCGGCGCCAGCAAAAGAGCGCAGGCCTGAGGATCGAGAGCGTCTTATAAATGAAACACCGCCCTCGGCTATACTCCCCGCATTTCGATCAGGCACGAGGATTCACTGTGAAGAACTGGACGTTGCGCCAACGCATCTTGGCGAGCTTTGCGGTGATTATCGCCATCATGCTGTTGATGGTGGTGCTGTCCTACTCGCGGTTGCTGAAAATCGAGGCCAGTGAAAACAGCGTGCGCGACGATGCCATCCCCGGCGTCTACTACAGCTCGATGATTCGCGGCGCGTGGGTCGACAGTTATTTGCAGACCCAAGAGCTGCTCGGCCTCAAGGAAGGCCAGGGCATTTCCAGCGAAGATGCGGCGGACTACAAGGCATTCGAGGCGCGTCTGCAAGAGCAGATGGCCAACTATCGTAAAACCATGGCTACCGACGAAGACCGTTCCGAGTTCGCCCTGTTCGAGAAATATCACGATACCTACATCGAGATTCAAAACGCTGTACTGGACCTGCGCAGTCGTAATCTTGAAGCGGATGCGGTCAAGTTATTCAACGAAAAACTGACTCCGGCCTGGTACACCGGGCGCATGAAACTCAACGACATCATTGGCGAAAACAAAGTCGTCGCTGATACCGCCATGGCCAACATCGACGACGCGGTGGCGACGGCCAAAGTCAGCATGGTCATTTCCCTGCTGGTCGCGGTGCTGGCCGCCGGCCTCTGTGGGCTGCTGTTGATGCGCGCAATCATGGCGCCGATGAACAGGATCGTGACCATCCTCGACATCATGCGCACCGGCGACCTGAGCTCGCGCCTGAACCTCGATCGCAAGGACGAGTTCGGCGCGGTCGAAACCGGCTTCAACGACATGATGACCGAGCTGACGTCGCTGGTCTCCCAGGCGCAGCGCTCTTCGGTGCAGGTGACCACCTCGGTAACCGAGATCGCCGCCACCTCCAAGCAGCAACAGGCGACCGCTACCGAAACCGCAGCGACCACCACCGAAATCGGCGCGACCTCTCGCGAGATCGCCGCGACCTCGCGGGATCTGGTGCGCACCATGACCGAAGTGTCCACAGCTGCCGATCAGGCCTCGGTGCTCGCCGGTTCCGGCCAGCAAGGCCTGGCGCGCATGGAAGACACCATGCACTCGGTAATGGGCGCGGCCGATCTGGTCAACGCCAAACTGGCGATCCTCAACGAGAAGGCCGGCAACATCAATCAGGTGGTGGTGACCATCGTCAAAGTGGCCGATCAGACCAACCTGCTGTCGCTCAATGCGGCGATCGAAGCCGAGAAGGCGGGCGAGTACGGCCGCGGTTTCGCCGTGGTCGCTACCGAAGTCCGGCGTCTGGCGGATCAGACCGCCGTGGCCACTTATGACATCGAGCAAATGGTCCGCGAGATCCAGTCGGCGGTGTCGGCCGGGGTGATGGGCATGGACAAGTTTTCCGAAGAAGTGCGCCGTGGCATGTCCGAAGTGCAGCAGGTCGGCGAGCAGCTGTCGCAGATCATCCATCAGGTGCAGGCGCTGGCCCCGCGAGTGTTGATGGTCAATGAGGGCATGCAGGCCCAGGCGACCGGCGCCGAACAAATCAACCACGCGCTGGTGCAGTTGGGCGATGCCAGCAGCCAGACCGTCGAATCGCTGCGTCAGGCCAGTTTCGCCATCGACGAACTGAGCCAGGTGGCCGTCGGCCTGCGCAGCGGCGTTTCGCGATTCAAAGTCTGATGAGCGAAATCATCGCCAAGCGTGGCGCCGCGCCAGTGGCGAAACCGGCGCTGTTCCTGCTGTTTCGCATCGGCAGCGAACGCTATGCCCTGCGCGCCACCGAAGTGGCCGAAGTGCTGCCGCGCCTGCCGTTGAAACCGATTGCCCGCGCGCCGCATTGGGTGGCCGGGGTGGTCGCCTATCGCGGCGCGGTGGTGCCGGTGATCGATCTCAGCGCGCTGACATTTGGCCAGCCCGCCGAGGCGCGCACCAGCACGCGGCTGGTGCTGGTCAATTATCAGCCGGATGACTCGCAGCCCGCGCAATGGCTTGGGCTGATTCTCGAACAGGCCACCGACACACTGCGCTGTCATCCGCAAGATTTTCAGCCCTACGGCCTCGACAACCGCGAGGCGCCGTACCTCGGCCCGGTGCGCGAAGATGCGCAGGGATTGCTGCAATGGGTGCGGGTCAATGACTTGCTCGATGACGCCGTGCGCAGTTTGCTGTTCCCCGATCCGCCGCGCGATCCGGCGCAGCTTGAGGCGCTGCCATGAGTGGTGATCAGCGCTTTTTTGATTTCCTCAAGGAACGCATCGGCCTCGATGTCGCCTCGGTGGGCGCGGCGATCATCGAACGTGCCGTACGCCAGCGCACCACACTTTCCCAGGCCGCCCACGCCGACGAATATTGGCAATTGTTGCAAGGCTCGCGGGATGAACAGCAGGCGCTGATCGAAGCGGTGATCGTCCCGGAGACGTGGTTTTTCCGCTACCCGGAATCCTTCGCCACGTTAGGCAAACTGGCGCGAGCTCGGCTTAAAGAACTCAACAACATGCGCGCGTTGCGCATCCTCAGCCTGCCGTGCTCCACGGGCGAAGAACCCTATTCGATTGCGATGGCCTTGCTTGATGCCGGATTGCAGCCGCATCAATTCAAGGTCGATGGCATGGACATCAGTCCGCTCTCGGTGGAAAAGGCGCGGCGTGCGTTGTATGGCAAGAATTCGTTTCGCGGTCAGGATCTGGAATACCGCGAACGACATTTTTTTGCCGAGCAGGACGGCCACCGGGTCAACGAATACGTTCGCGAACAAGTGCGCTGGCAAGTCGGCAATGTGCTCGATCCGACGCTGTTGGCGAACGAGCCTGCCTTCGATTTCGTGTTCTGCCGCAATTTGCTGATCTACTTCGACCAACCGACCCAGAAGCAGGTGTTCGAAGTGCTCAAGCGCCTGACCCATGTCGACGGCGTGCTGTTTATCGGCCCGGCGGAGGGCAGTCTGCTCGGGCGCTTGGGCATGCGCTCGATCGGTATCGCGCAGTCGTTCGCTTTCAGCCGTCACAGTGAGCCGCACCCCGAACCGCTGCCGACGCCTCAACCGCTCGCCGTGCCGGTCAGCCAACCACTGCGCAGCACCCCGCCGGCACCAGTGCGCAGCCGTCCGTTTGCCGCCGTGACCGCTTTGCCAGTGACGAAAAAAACCGCCGACCCGGACGCCGCGACATTGCTGGCGCAGATTGCTGCACTGGCCAACGAAGGCAAAAGCGCCGAGGCCCGTGCCGCGTGCGAACAGTATCTGCGCAGTCATGAACCGGTGGCGCAGGTGTTCTACTGGCTCGGCCTGCTCAGCGATGTCGCCGGGCTGAGCCTCGAAGCCCAGGGTTATTACCGCAAGGCTTTGTATCTCGAACCGCAACACCCCGAAGCACTGATGCACCTGGCCGCGTTGCTCCAGGCCCAGGGCGACTCGGTGGGTGCCCGACGATTGCAGGAGCGCGCCGCCCGCAGCGGGCGCACCGCCGACAGTGAGCGTAAATGATGAGCGCGTCCGACACCTTGAACGTTACCCACGAAGACGCCCGCGCCATCGACGATTGCTGGAACCGCATCGGCATTCATGGCGACAAGTCCTGCCCGTTGCTGGAAGAGCACATCCATTGCCGCAACTGCTCGGTGTATTCCGCCGCCGCCACGCGCCTGCTCGACCGCTATTCGTTGCAGCAGGACCAGCGCGACGCGGTGGTCAGCAAAGTCGAAACCGACGTCAAGACCCGCTCTTTGCTGATGTTCCGTCTCGGCGAGGAATGGCTTGGACTGGCGACGCGCAGCCTCGTTGAAGTCGCGCCGCTGCAGGCGATTCATTCGCTGCCGCACCAGCGCTCGCGCGCCCTGCTCGGCGTGGCCAACGTGCGTGGCGCACTGGTCGCGTGCCTGTCGCTTGTGGAATTGCTTGACCTTGACGGCAGCGTTGCGCCGGTCGGCGGCGGACGAGTCATGCCGCGCATGCTGATCATCGCCGCACACGGCGGGCCAGTGGTGGTGCCAGTGGATGAGGTGGACGGCATCCATGCCATCGACGAACGTATCCTTGATGCCGCGTCGCAGTCCGGTGCGCAGACCAGTGCCAGGTACACCCGTGGCGTTCTGCAATATCGCGGTCGCAGCCTGCGCTGGCTGGACGAAGAACAGCTGTTGTCTGCCGTGACCCGGAGCCTGACATGACCCCCGAGCAAATGCGCGACGCCTCTCTGCTCGAACTGTTCAGCCTCGAAGCCGAGGCCCAGACCCAAGTGCTCAGCGCCGGACTGCTCGCGCTGGAGCGCAATCCGACCCAGGCCGATCAACTGGAGTCGTGCATGCGCGCGGCGCACTCGCTCAAAGGCGCGGCGCGCATCGTCGGCATCGACAGCGGCGTCAGCGTCGCCCACGTCATGGAGGATTGCCTGGTCAGCGCGCAGGAAGGCCGTTTGTTACTGCGCCCCGAGCACATCGACGCGCTGCTACAGGGCACCGACCTGCTGATGCGCATCGCCACCCCGGCCAACGCGCCGCAATCGACTGACATTGAAGCCTACGTGGTGTTGATGGGGCGTTTGCTCGATCCGTCGGCAGCAGCCGCTGTAGTTGCTTCGCCGCCGATGGCCGATTTGCAGATCGAGCCAGCGCCAATGGTGTCGGCGCCGATTATTGACGAGCTCGCCGAGCCGACACCGCGCAAAAACAAACGCACCACCGAAGGCGGCGAGCGCGTTTTGCGCGTCACCGCCGAGCGCCTGAACAGCCTGCTCGATTTGTCGAGCAAATCGCTGGTGGAAACCCAGCGGCTGAAACCGCATCTGGCGACCATGCAGCGTCTCAAGCGCATGCAGAACAACGGCCTGCGCGCGCTGGAAAATCTCAACGTTCACCTGAAGGAGCACGCGCTGAGTCTGGAAGCGCTCGAATCGCTGGAAGATGCGCGACGCCTGCTCGCCGAGTCGCAGCAACTGCTCAGCGAGAAAAACGCCGAACTCGACGAGTTCGCCTGGCAAGCCAGCCAGCGTGCACAAGTGCTCTACGACACCGCGCTGGCCTGCCGCATGCGCCCCTTCGCCGACGTGCTGAGCGGGCAGGCACGCATGGTTCGCGACCTCGGTCGCAGCCTCGGCAAACAAGTGCGCCTGGAGATCGAAGGCGAGAAAACCCAGGTCGATCGCGACGTGCTGGAAAAGCTCGAAGCGCCGCTCACGCATCTGCTGCGCAACGCCGTCGATCACGGCATCGAAACCCCGGAACAACGCCTGCTCAAGGGCAAGCCCGAAGAAGGCCTGATCCGTCTGCGCGCCTCCCATCAGGCCGGTTTGCTGGTGCTGGAATTGAGCGATGATGGCAATGGTGTCGATCTGGAGAAAGTCCGCCGCAGCATCATCGAACGGCAGTTATCCCCAGCCGAAACTGCAGCGCAACTGAGCGAAGAAGAACTGCTGACCTTCCTGTTTCTGCCCGGTTTCAGCCTGCGCGACAAGGTCACCGAAGTGTCCGGCCGTGGCGTCGGTCTGGACGCTGTTCAGCACATGGTTCGCCAATTGCGCGGGGCCGTGGTGCTGGAACAGACGACGGGCGAGGGCAGTCGTTTCCACCTGGAGGTGCCGCTGACGCTGTCGGTGGTGCGCAGCCTTGTGGTCGAGGTCGGCGAAGAGGCCTATGCGTTCCCGCTGGCGCACATCGAACGCATGTGCGACCTGGCCCCCGAAGACATCGTGCAGGTCGAAGGCCGTCAGCACTTCTGGCACGAGGGCCGCCATGTCGGCCTGGTGGCGGCGAGTCAGTTGCTCAATCGCCCGGCCAGCCAGAACGCCGGCGCTACCCTCAAAGTCGTGGTGATCCGCGAGCGCGAGGCAATCTACGGCGTGGCGGTCGAGCGTTTCGTCGGTGAGCGCACGCTGGTGGTGCTGCCGCTGGATGAGCGCCTGGGCAAGGTTCAGGACATCTCCGCCGGGGCCTTGCTCGATGATGGTTCGGTGGTGCTGATCGTCGATGTCGAAGACATGCTGCGGTCGGTGGACAAACTGCTCAATACCGGGCGCCTGGAACGCATCGCTCGCCACGGCAACCAGGCTGCCGAAGCGGCGCGCAAACGGGTGCTGGTGGTCGATGATTCGCTGACTGTGCGCGAGCTGCAACGCAAACTGCTGCTCAATCGCGGCTACGACGTCGCGGTGGCGGTGGACGGCATGGACGGCTGGAACGCGCTGCGTTCGGAGAACTTCGATCTGCTGATCACCGACATCGACATGCCGCGCATGGACGGCATCGAGCTGGTCACCCTGTTGCGCCGCGACAACCGTCTGCAATCGCTGCCGGTGATGGTCGTGTCGTACAAGGATCGCGAAGAAGACCGCCGCCGTGGACTGGACGCCGGCGCCGACTATTATCTAGCCAAAGCCAGTTTTCATGACGACGCCCTGCTCGATGCAGTGGTCGAGCTCATTGGAGGAGCGCGGGCATGAGGATCGCAATCGTCAACGACATGCCCCTGGCGGTGGAGGCCTTGCGCCGAGCACTGGCCTTCGAGCCGGCGCATCAGGTGATCTGGGTCGCCAGCAACGGTGCCGAGGCGGTGCAACGCTGCGCCGAATACACCCCCGACCTGATTCTGATGGACCTGATCATGCCGATCATGGACGGCGTCGAAGCCACGCGGCGGATCATGGCCGAGACCCCGTGCGCGATTGTCATCGTCACCGTCGACCGCCAGCAGAACGTGCACCGCGTGTTCGAGGCCATGGGCCACGGCGCGCTGGACGTGGTCGACACTCCGGCGATCGGCGCCGGCAATGCCCAGGAAGCGGCGGCACCGTTGCTGCGCAAGATCCTCAACATCGGCTGGCTGATCGGCGACAAGGCGCCACGTTCGCGCCCGGCGCCGAGTTCGCCGCGCAGTTCGCCGTCACGCCAGCGGCTGGTGGCGATCGGTTCTTCTGCGGGTGGGCCGGCGGCGCTGGAGGTTTTGCTCAAAGGCCTGCCGAAGGATTTTTCCGCGGCGATCGTACTGGTGCAGCATGTCGATCAGGTGTTTGCCGCCGGCATGGCCGAATGGCTGGCCAGCGCCAGCGGTCTCGATGTGCGTCTGGCCCGTGAAGGCGAGCCGCCGCAAAGTGGCGCGGTGTTGCTGGCCGGGACCAATCACCATATTCGCTTGTTGAAAAACGGCACGCTGGCCTACACCGCCGAACCCGTCAACGAGATCTATCGCCCTTCGATCGACGTGTTTTTCGAGAGCGTGGCCAGTTACTGGAACGGTGACGCGATCGGGGTTTTATTGACCGGGATGGGGCGCGATGGTGCGCAAGGGCTTAAGCTCATGCGCCAGCAGGGTTATTTGACCATCGCTCAGGATCAGCACAGCAGTGCGGTGTACGGCATGCCCAAGGCTGCCGCGGCGATCGATGCCGCGGTGGAAATTCGCCCGCTGGAAAAGATAGCGCCACGATTGCTGGAGATTTTCCCCAAATGAACAGGTTGATCGGCAATCCAGGCCCCCGCAGTACTCAGGTGACCGCTCATGAATGATTTACAGATCGACGACATTAAAACCGACGAGAACGCCGCCATGGTGTTGTTGGTGGATGATCAGGCGATGATCGGCGAAGCGGTGCGCCGTGGGCTGTCGGATCAGGAAAACATCGACTTCCACTTCTGCTCCGACCCGCAGCAGGCCGTTGCCCAGGCGGTGCGGATCAAACCGACGGTGATCCTCCAGGACCTGGTGATGCCCGGCCTCGATGGCCTGAGCCTGGTGCGCGAATACCGCAATCACCCGGCGACCAAGGACATTCCGATCATCGTCCTCTCGACCAAGGAAGATCCGCTGATCAAGAGCGCGGCGTTCTCTGCTGGCGCCAACGACTATCTGGTGAAACTGCCGGACACCATCGAACTGGTCGCGCGCATTCGCTATCACTCGCGCTCGTACATGACGCTGCTGCAACGCGATGCGGCCTACCGTGCGTTGCGGGTCAGCCAGCAGCAATTGCTCGACACCAATCTGGTGCTGCAACGGCTGATGAACTCCGACGGCCTGACCGGGCTGTCCAACCGCCGTCACTTCGACGAGTACCTGGAACTGGAGTGGCGCCGTTCGCTGCGCGATCAGACGCAGCTGTCATTGCTGATGATCGACGTCGATTACTTCAAGTCGTACAACGACAGTTTTGGCCACGTAGAAGGCGACGAAGCGTTGCGCAAGGTCGCGACGGCGATCCGCGAGGCCAGCGCGCGACCGTCGGACCTGCCGGCGCGTTATGGCGGCGAAGAGTTTGTGCTGGTCCTGCCGAACACCTCGCCGGGCGGCGCGCGGCTGTTGGCCGAGAAGCTGCGCCAGACCGTGGCGGCGCTGAAGATCCCGCATAACACCCCGGCCGAGGGCTCCAGTCTGACCATCAGCATCGGTCTGGCGACCATGGTGCCGCAGCCAGGAAGTGATTGCCGGTTGCTGATTTCGGCAGCGGATCGTGGGTTGTATCTGGCGAAGAACAATGGCCGTAATCAGGTCGGGATCGAATAACGCCCATTGCCCTCACCCCAGCCCTCTCCCAGAGGGAGAGGGCTGGGGTGAGGCGTCTCGGGTCAGACAGCGACCTGAAAGAATGTGGCGATTATGGATTTGCAGTCTTGGCGATTACGGATTCGGCAAAGCCCTTTCAGATCGGCGTAGCTCCCGAATATCCCCCGATCGGTCCCCTCTCCCTCCGGGAGAGGGCTAGGGTGAGGGCAGCAATCTCGGCCCATTCACCGCCAGACGGGCTGCCGCGACAGCCTGTTTACGTTATACTCGCCGGCTTTCAAAAGTTCGCCAACGAGTGCTGCCCGTCATGGAAATCAACCCGATCCTGAACACCATCAAGGACCTGTCCGAGCGCTCCGAAACTATTCGGGGGTATCTTTGACTACGATCAAAAGCATGAGCGTCTGACCGAAGTCAATCGCGAGCTTGAAGATCCGAGTGTCTGGAACAAACCTGAATACGCCCAGGAGCTGGGCCGCGAGCGTGCCGCGCTGGCGCAGATCGTCGACACCCTCGACGAACTGAACGGTGGTCTGGCTGATTGCCGCGACCTGCTGGAAATGGCCGTCGAAGAAAACGACGAAGGCGCAGTGGGCGATGTCGTCGCCGAGCTGGCCCGTCTCGAGGAAAATCTGGCCAAGCTGGAATTCCGCCGCATGTTCAGCCATGAAATGGACCCGAACAACGCCTACCTGGACATCCAGGCCGGGTCCGGCGGTACCGAAGCGCAGGACTGGGCCAACATCCTCCTGCGCATGTACCTGCGCTGGGCTGACAAACGCGGTTTCGACGCCACCATCATGGAACTGTCCGCCGGTGAAGTCGCCGGGATCAAGGGCGCGACCGTGCACATCAAGGGCGAATATGCCTTTGGCTGGCTGCGTACCGAGATCGGCGTGCACCGTCTGGTGCGCAAGAGCCCGTTCGACTCCGGCAACCGTCGCCACACTTCGTTCTCCGCCGTTTTCGTCTCGCCAGAGATCGATGACAAGGTGGAAATCGAAATCAACCCGGCAGACCTGCGGATCGACACCTATCGTTCCTCCGGTGCCGGTGGTCAGCACGTAAACACCACCGACTCGGCCGTACGTATCACCCACGTACCGACCAACACCGTGGTCAGCTGCCAGAACGAGCGTTCCCAGCACGCCAACAAGGACACCGCGATGAAAATGCTGCGGGCCAAGTTGTACGAGCAGGAAATGCAGAAGCGCAACGCTGCCTCGCAAGCGCTGGAAGACACCAAGTCGGACATCGGCTGGGGTCACCAGATCCGCTCTTACGTGCTCGATGCCTCGCGGATCAAGGATCTGCGTACCAACATCGAACGCAGCGATTGCGACAAGGTGCTCGACGGCGATATCGACGAGTATCTGGAAGCCAGCCTGAAATCGGGCCTGTAACAGACGCCAAAACAGGATCGAGCGACTCGACTCGATCCCTGTAGGAGCCAGCCTGCTGGCGATCCCCGGGCCGCAGGGCCCGGGGGCAACGAACCTGATGGAATACTTAAAGACATGAGCGACCTACAACTCGACCCGCAAGCCCTGCAACAGGAAGAAAACTCCCTGATCGCCCTGCGCAAGGAAAAGCTTGCTGCCGAGCGCGCCAAGGGCAATGCCTTCCCGAACGACTTCCGCCGCGAAAACTACTGCGATGCCTTGCAGAAACAGTACGCGGACAAGACCAAGGAAGAGCTGGCAGAGGCTGCAATCCCGGTCAAGGTAGCCGGTCGCATCATGCTCAACCGTGGCTCGTTCATGGTGATCCAGGACATGACCGGGCGCATCCAGGTCTACGTCAACCGCAAGACTTTGCCTGAAGAAACCCTGGCCGCGGTGAAAACCTGGGACATGGGCGACATCATTGCTGCCGAAGGCACTCTGGCGCGTTCCGGCAAGGGTGACCTGTACGTTGAAATGACCAGCGTGCGACTGCTGACCAAGTCGCTGCGCCCGCTGCCGGACAAGCACCACGGCCTGACCGACACCGAACAACGCTACCGTCAGCGCTATGTCGACCTGATCGTCAACGAAGACGTGCGCCAGACCTTCCGCGTCCGTTCGCAAGTGATCGCACACATCCGCAGCTTCCTGATGAAGCGCGACTTCCTCGAAGTCGAAACGCCGATGCTGCAGACCATTCCCGGCGGCGCCGCGGCCAAGCCGTTCGAAACCCACCACAATGCGCTCGACCTGCCAATGTTCCTGCGTATCGCCCCAGAGCTGTATCTGAAGCGTCTGGTGGTTGGCGGTTTCGAGAAAGTGTTCGAGATCAACCGCAACTTCCGTAACGAAGGTGTTTCGACTCGTCACAACCCTGAATTCACCATGTTGGAGTTCTATCAGGCGTACGCCGATTACGAAGACAACATGGATCTCACTGAAGAACTGTTCCGCGAGCTGGCGCAGCTGGTTCTGGGCAGCACCGACGTGCCGTACGGCGACAAGGTGTTCCACTTCGGCGAACCGTTCGTGCGTCTGTCGGTGTTCGACTCGATCCTCAAGTACAACCCTGAGCTGACCGCCGATGATCTGAACGACATCGACAAGGCTCGCGCCATCGCCAAGAAGGCTGGCGCCAAGGTGCTGGGCTTCGAAGGTCTGGGCAAACTTCAGGTGATGATTTTCGAAGAACTGGTCGAGCACAAGCTGGAGCAGCCGCACTTCATCACTCAGTACCCGTTCGAAGTGTCGCCGCTGGCCCGTCGCAACGACGACAACCCGAACGTCACCGACCGTTTCGAGCTGTTCATCGGTGGTCGTGAAATCGCCAACGCCTACTCCGAGTTGAACGACGCGGAAGACCAGGCCGAGCGCTTCATGGCGCAGGTGGCCGACAAGGACGCCGGCGACGACGAAGCCATGCACTACGACGCCGACTTCGTCCGTGCGCTGGAGTACGGCATGCCGCCAACCGCCGGTGAAGGTATCGGCATCGATCGTCTGGTGATGTTGCTGACCAACTCGCCGTCGATCCGCGATGTGATCCTGTTCCCGCACATGCGACCGCAAGCGTAAACGTTTCAGTTGAAAAGCCGCCTAAAACAGGCGGCTTTTTATTGCCTGTCTGGTACAAATGTATCAATTGGTTAATTTGCAAATAGCAGAGGAAGTGCTGTCGTGATGGGTGCAATAGCTCAAGAAGGTGCAGCGGGTATCGCCACTGCGGTCGCTGAAAGTGTTCAGTACCAGGGCCGCAAGGCCAGCCGACAGGGCAGTGAGCAGCGTCGCCAGGACATTCTCGACGCAGCAATGCGCATTGTCGTGCGCGACGGCGTGCGTGCCGTGCGCCATCGTGCGGTCGCGGCGGAGGCGGGTGTGCCGCTGTCGGCGACCACGTATTACTTCAAGGATATCGATGACCTGCTCACCGATACCTTTGCCCAATACGTCGAACGCAGCGCGGCGTACATGGCCAAGTTGTGGGTCAACAACGAAGGTCTGTTGCGTGAGATGGTGGTCAGCGCCGACGGCAGCCCCGAATCGCGCTCGCAACTGGCCGATGACATTGCGCGGCTGATGGCCGATTACGTGCACCGGCAATTGATCAACCGCCGCGAGCATCTGATGGCTGAACAGGCATTCCGTCAGGAAGCGCTGCTCAACCCGCGTCTGGCCATTCTGGTGCGTTCGCATCAGCAGATTCTGCTGCAGGGTACTTGCCAGTTGTTCCAGGTATTGGGCTCGCGCGAACCGCAGCAGGATGCCAAGGTGTTGACGGCGATTATCGGGCGGATGGAATATCAGGGCCTGCTCAATGACGCCGAGCCCCTGGCCGAAGAGGACATGCTCGGGATTCTGACGCGGTATATGCACCTGGTGCTGGCATCGGTCTAGCGCTTGACGCTACACCTGTGGGAGCGAGCCTGCTCGCGAAAGCGCTCTGATATTCAACATCTCCGTTGTCTGACACAGTGCATTCGCGAGCAGGCTCGCTCCCACAAAGGCTTAAAGTCTGAGTTTCAGCACGTCACGTTTTCTACAGGAGTTTCGGGTGGACGATTACCAGCAGACGATACGCATGTTGTCCGATCGCATTGTGCTGGCGCAGACGCCGATCCGCGTGCTCGATGCGGTCAAGTGGGACGACAACGTGCGCAAGGGCTTCCTCAAGGCCAAAGGCAAGGAAATGCCGGCGGTGGATCGCGACTACTACCTCAACCGTCCGCTGTCATTCGATTCGAGCCAGGTCAAACTGGAATTCCAGAACATCGAGCGTGACATTACCCGTCAGCTCGGCCAGTTCAACCCGGTCGGGCAGATCATGCGGCGCATGTGCAAGGAATACCGCATGGTCGTGCGCATGCTCGAAGCGCGCGGCACCGAGGATTTCGGCCTGATCTCGCAAGAGCTGTACGGCGCGGCGTCCGATGCCTTCCACGCCGGTGACCCGACCCTGGCCGATCTTGGCCTGATGATGTCCGACTACCTGAACAACATCGACGGGCGCGGCGACCTCAAGGACGAGCCGAAAATCCTTACCGCCAAAGACGCCGTGCACCTGCTGCAAACCCGTTTGAACAAGGTATTCGGCGAGGCCGAGGAAACCATTCGCGTATTCGAGTCCGACGGCATCGTCGCCGACGCCGCAGCGGGCGCCGACTACATCAAGATCCGCACCGACGCGCTGTTCAACGACCGCGATGTGCGCGCACTGGAAGTCCACGAAGGCCTCGTGCACGTCGGCACCACGCTCAACGGTTTGAACCAGCCGATCTGCACGTTCCTGTCGAAAGGCCCGCCCTCGTCGACGGTAACGCAGGAAGGTCTGGCGATCCTGATGGAAATCATCACCTTCGCCTCCTACCCGAGTCGCCTGCGCAAACTGACCAACCGCACCCGTGCGATTCACATGGTCGAGGAGGGCGCGGACTTCTTGCAGATCTACGAATTCTTCCGCGAGCAGGGTTTCGAAATGGCCGAAAGCTACGGCAACGCCAGCCGGGTTTTCCGCGGCTCGACGCCGACCGGTCTGCCATTCACCAAAGACTTGTCCTACCTCAAGGGCTTCATCATGGTTTACAACTACATTCAGTTGGCCGTGCGCAAAGGCAAGCTTGAGCAGATTCCGCTGTTGTTCTGTGGCAAGACCACCCTGGAAGACATGCGTACCTTGCGGCAACTGGTGGATGAGGGGCTGGTGGTGCCGCCGAAGTATCTGCCGGACCAGTTCCGGGACTTGAACGCGTTGTCGGCGTGGATGTGTTTCTCCAACTTCCTCAACCATTTGAGCCTGGACCGGATCGAAGCGGATTACTCCAATATCCTCTAGACCCAACGCACACCCCTGTAGGAGTGAGACTGCTCGCGATAGCGGTGTGTCAATCAACCGATATATCGACTGACACAATGCTATCGCGAGCAGGCTCACTCCTACAGGTTTGTTCTGCATTCCAACCTGAATTCTGCGAGGTTTCACCGGATGAGAATCCTCGGCATCCTTTGCCTGCTCTTGACCCTCGGTGGTTGCAGTTCGCTGCTGTTCTACCCCGAACCTGGCCAGATCTTTACCCCGGACAAAGCCAGACTCGAATACCGCACTGTCACCCTGACCACCGCCGACGGCCTGAAACTCAATGCCTGGTGGCTGCCGGCCAAACCCGGCGTCGAGGTCAAGGGCACGGTCCTGCATCTGCACGGCAACGGCGGTAATCTGCCAATGCATCTGGGCGGGAGCTGGTGGTTGCCCAAGAATGGCTATCAGGTGCTGCTGGTCGACTATCGCGGTTATGGATTGTCCGAGGGCAAGCCGAGCCTGCCGGCGATCTATCAGGACATCGACGCGGCGTTCGCCTGGCTCGACAACGCGCCCGAGGTCAAAGGCAAACCGTTGGTGCTGCTCGGACAAAGCCTGGGCGGCGCCATGTCGGTGCAT
Source organism: Pseudomonas moraviensis (assembly GCF_900105805.1). NCBI lineage: Bacteria > Pseudomonadati > Pseudomonadota > Gammaproteobacteria > Pseudomonadales > Pseudomonadaceae > Pseudomonas > Pseudomonas moraviensis. The sequence continues at coordinate 41,748 of NZ_LT629788.1, forward strand.
TGGCTGGCGCAGCACCCGGAACGGCAAAAACAACTCAAGGCCCTGGTGCTGGATGGCGTGCCCGCCAGTTATCGCAGTGTCGGCCAGTTCGCCCTCAGCACTTCATGGCTGACCTGGCCGTTGCAGGTGCCGCTGTCGTGGCTGGTACCCGATGGCGACAGCGCAATCAACTCGATGGCGCAGCTGACTGGCGTGCCCAAGCTAATCTTCCACAGCATCGACGATCCGCTGGTGCCGATGGCCAACGGCATTCGCCTGTATCAGGCAGCGCCGCCGCCGCGCGTGTTGCAGCTGACTCGTGGCGGTCATGTGCAAACCTTCGGCGACCCGGTGTGGCGTCAGGTCATGCTGCGCTATCTCGACGATCCCCAACACTTCGACGGCCTGCGCCGACTCGGCGAAATCCCCAACTATCCGCCGCCTCCGAACAATGAAGATGAGACCCCGCAATGACTGAAGAACGCAACGCCATCCCGCTGATCATCACCGGTATCTGCAGCATCCTCGGCACCGTCGGAGCGCTGTGGTACTACGGCTATCTGCATTTCGCCAAGCCTGAGGATGCGTTGCTGCTGAACGAATTCACCATGCTCAAGACCGTACCGGGCGAGGACTACAAAGTCTCGCTGACCCCAGCGCCGCAAGTGGCGCAGTGTATTGATGGCGTGCTGGTGTTGTTCGATACCGAACAGAAAGGCCTGACCGGGGTGCTGGTCAACGCGCAGAAGAAAGCCGTGCGTTGCATGGGCGAAGAGACTCCGCAGCAGTTGGAACAGTGATTCTGCAGGCCCAGCCCTCACTCCACCGCTTTGCATTCAGAGGGGTGGAGTGTGACGTGCTCTTCAAACTATGGGTTGGATGTCACGGTGATCTTCCGGCTAGTGCTCCAAGGCGAACGCTTGCCGTCGATGCTCTGCCATGCCGTAATGGAAAACGGCCCGACCGGTAGGCTCCATTCACTTCGCACCGACCATTTGCCGTAGGCATCGGCGTCTGTTTCCGCCAGTACATTGTAAGGTCCATTGACCTTGGTGACCCGGATGTGGGCGCCCGGGAGAGCCGTGCCGGAGAGCATTGGATTCTGCCCGGTCTGACCGTTTTCCGTCGGTGTTTCAATGATGGGCGCAACAAGTGCATCAACAACTGTGATTTTTCGGTTGGCGCTCCATGGCGAGCGCTTGCCGTCAATGCTTTGCCATGCCGTGATGGAAAAAGGTCCGATCGGCAGGCCCCATTCACTTTGCACCGACCATTTGCCATAGGCGTCGGCGTCTGTTTCCGCCAGTACATTGTAAGGTCCATTGACCTTGGTGACCCGGATGTGGGCGCCCGGGAGAGCCGTGCCGGAGAGCATTGGATGCTGCCCGGTCTGACCGTTTTCCGTCGGTGTTTCAATGATGGGCGCAACAAGTGCATCAACAACTGTGATTTTTCGGTTGGCGCTCCATGGCGAGCGCTTGCCGTCGATGCTTTGCCATGCCGTGATGGAAAAAGGTCCGATCGGCAGGCCCCATTCACTTTGCACCGACCATTTGCCATAGGCGTCGGCGTCTGTTTCCGCCAGTACATTGTAAGGTCCATTGACCTTGGTGACCCGGATGTGGGCGCCCGGGAGAGCCGTGCCGGAGAGCATTGGATGCTGCCCGGTCTGACCGTTTTCCGTCGGTGTTTCAATGATGGGCGCAACAAGTGCATCAACAACTGTGATTTTTCGGTTGGCGCTCCATGGCGAGCGCTTGCCGTCGATGCTTTGCCATGCCGTGATGGAAAAAGGTCCGATCGGCAGGCTCCATTCACTTTGCACCGACCATTTGCCATAGGCGTCGGCGTCTGTTTCCGCCAGTACATTGTAAGGGCCATTGACCTTGGTGACCCGGATGTGGGCGCCTGGGAGCGCTGTGCCCGAAATCAACGGGTTGAGACCAGCCTCGCTGTTCTCAACGGGAGTCGAAATAATGGGAGGTTGCAAGTCCACGAGTTCGGTAACTTTGAATGAACGTGGTTCGGAAGCCACCGAAGCTTCATCGCCAAAGTATTGCCGAAGCACGATGGTTTTTTGCCCCGCCTGCATTCTGGCAGGATGAATGATCGACCATTTGCCTTGTGTGTCTGCGACGTCCGTTGCAAAGAAGTTCTCTGGATTTGCAGCTTCTGCGATCTTTATGGTTGCTCCGGGGCGTGCTGTTCCGCTGAATACAGGTCTGGGCGTCGTCTGGTCATTTTGCTGGGGTGTCATTAATAGTGGTGGCGGGACAGCTGTCGTGCAATCCGGTAGACCCTGCCCGTTGAATGCAACCACAACTGATGCCCCGCTTTTATCGGTGGCACAGACCTTGATTTTTACTTTTGCCGTCGCGTCTTCTAGGGTACGCCCTGCCTGCAACGTCGGATCCGCTGCCGTGGCAGTCTCCGGCGTAGCATCCAATTGGACGTTGCGCACGGTTCCGTTCAATGACGAATATCTGATCCAGACGCCAGTGACGCGATTATCGGTGGGAGAGAATTCATCGAATGGCGTGGGCTGGCGGTACTCAAGTGCGATCAACCGTGGTTCTGTCGGCCGATTGATCAAATAGAGTTGAGGTCCTTCCTTTCCCAGTACGCCCAGCCGATAAAATCCTGTCTTGCTGATCGCCGAAGCTTGTGAGTCGTCCAGCCAGCCGGAAAACCAACGGTTGATGGCCGGGTAGAGTGTTCCGCCGCCCGATACTGAGTCGCCCGTATCACCATAACTGATATAGCTACATGCTTCTGGTGCCTTGACAATTGCGTTGCTTACCGGACATTTGGTAAACGAGCCGCCATGCGGGTAACCTAGGTTATGACCGAATTCGTGTTTCCAGACATGCGGAGAGCCTGGCATTCCTTTTACCCAGATCCAATTTCCCGGCATCGTAGCGATCGCACCGCCGCCACAGGGCACCGCCACAAGCAGGTAATGATAAGCGGCGGGATCAATGTTCTGGGCAACAGCGGCCTGGCGCGCTGCTTCAAGACTACCTGAGGCGCTGCACCTCTCTGGCTTTTTACCAAAATCTGCCGCGATCTGTGTGCCCTCCAGTTTCAATCTGTTGCCGGACGCGGCCGAGACGTATGAACTCAGCGAGTTCCAGTGTGCTGAAAAGGTCTGTTCGGCAATTTTTCCAGCGTCTAGGCCAGGTTCCCCAGACCAATGACCGATCACCAGGAGTCCCTTTCGAATACCCGTAATTGGACGTTTTTTTACGGGTATTAGTGCTTCAGGATCACTGCTGATGATCATGTCATCAGGAACGTACAAAGGCTCAGGCGGGATCGCCGGATTACTCCAACTGATGACTGAATAGAGCAGCGTTGAAAACAATCCGACAGCGATGATTGATCGCTTCATGGTGGCTACCTTGGCAGGTGGTTGACAAGTGATAGCCTGTTACGGGTACAGATTCCCGTCTACTGTCATAGTTGACAGTAGACGGGGCGGTATGCAGCCGAAGATCATTGAAGGTGTGTCCGTATTTTCCATCCCCCCACATAAAGAAGCCCCGCCTGAAACAAATCAGGCGGGGCTTTTGCGTTACGACGTGAAGCTTAGTTCGAGCTCACCGAAGAACGCGGTGCTACCGGCTGGTTGTCGTTGGAGATGGTCACTTCCACACGACGGTTCATCGCACGGCCCGAGACGCTGCCGTTATCTGCTACCGGGTATTCCTTGCCATAACCCTGAGTGACAATACGCGCTGGATCAACGCCCATTTTCACCAGCGCTGTGCGCACGGAGTTGGCGCGGCGCTCGGACAGCGACTGGTTGTAGTTCGCGGCGCCAGTGCTGTCGGTGTAACCCTCGACGATCACTTTGCGATCCGGGTTTTCCTGGAGGAACTGTGCCAGTTTGTTGATGTTCACCAAACCGCTGGACTTCAGATCAGCCTTGTTGGTGGCGAACAGCACGTCACCGAAAGTCACCAGCGTCCCGCGATCGGTCTGCTTGGCGTTGAGGCTGTCCTGCAGCTGTTTGATCTGCTGGTCACGGGCATCAAGACGAGCCTGAGCGCGCTGTGCAGCGGCGTTTTTCAGGTTGTTTTCGGCGGTGCGCAGGGCGATGGTCTGCTTGGCCACTTCGACGCGCTGGTTGGTCAGGTAGGCCAGTTGGTCAACCTTGGCCGCGTCTTCTTTATCCAGATAAGCCTTGTCGGCCTTGTCCAGGTAGTCGCTGGCGTCTTTGGTTTCCAGTGCCGCGACTTTGCTTGCCTGTGGGTTGGCCTGCAGGCCGGCGTAGTTGGTGCGCGCCTGTTCCAGGTTCGGGTTAGGCGGGGTGGAGCAGGCAGCCAGTGCAACGCTTGCGGCCAGAAGAGCGGGAATCATCAGTTGCTTACGCATAATTTGTCGTCCTTTCTATCGGTAAGAGTTTCAGCTTTGCGGTCGGGATGCGCGCTTACTGCACAGTGCGCTGGCTTTCCTGACGCAGTTCCTGAACACCTTTCTGGGAATCCTTCACAGCCTGTTCGGCCTTGGCGGCCTGAGCCTTGCGTTCAGCGACGCGAGCGTCCCATTCAGCCTGTTCGGACAGACGACGGGCCTCGTCATACTTCTTGTCGTGCATGGCGATTTCAGCTTGTTTCAGTTTGTCCTGAGCCTGCTTCATTTCCACCGCAGCGAACTCGGTACCACCAGCGCTGACAGCGCTGTTGACGGCCGATTGGGTCACGGCGTACTGCTCGGTCGGTGGATTACCCGCGCAACCGGCCAGCACGAAGCTGGTGCCGATGGCCAGAGCGGCCAGTTTCAGACCGCGCAGGTGGGAAAACGAGGTTTGGGTTTTCATGGTCTTCAACTCCATTAGGCATCTCCTGAAAATACAACTGAATCCATCCTGGCAGAGGAGCCGAAAGCATCGCTTGTTGACGCGAATTGAAACGCTCGTTCCAGGCGTGGTTACCAGTTCCGACCGGCGGCATTTTTGAAAAGTTCAGAAAAGATGGCCTATCGCCAAAAATTAAATTGACCGATTGGACAAGGCTCTGGGGCGGGAACTTTGATGGTCGGAAGCGGTACGCGCGGGGTAAATATTCAGGATGTCACCATCCATTGTAGGAGTGAGCCCGCTCACGATAGCGGTGGGTCAGCCACGCATGGGGTAGCTGAAAAACGCCATCGCGAGCAGGCTCGCTCCTACAGTTTTGATTTGTGTCGGGTCAGTGCTTCTGCTTGTTCTCAGCCGACGACAAGTCATGCAGATGCCGCCGCGACAGCGCCAGAAAACGCGGGGTCGGGCCGACATCTTCATACAACGGATCACCTTCCTCATCCGTCGCCACCACCGTCGAACCCTTCACATACGGCAGGCTCGCTTCGAACTCCTCGAGCGCGGCGCCGATCAGTTCGCCGAGCAGTTCCTCGGGATGACGCTTGGGGTACATTTCGGCAATCGCCGCCAGGCGAGCAGCGGATTCCACATCCAGGTGAATCGTGTAGCCAGTGTCGGTCAGGCGACCTTTGGCGTTTTCTTCCCAATGCTGGGCGAGTTCACGAATTTTCATGATGACCTCATTTCGCGCCTGCTGCTGGCAGGCCTGGGTGAGTGTCCGGCAGCGCCGGCGGCGGGCCTTCGTACGGCTTACTGTTGAGACTGGCTTTCGCGCGCAAGGTTTAAGTCGATTCGTCGCCTGCTTGTAAGAAGCGGCGCAGAGCGGCACTCTCTGGCAAAGCATTCATTTCTGCGCTGTCCCCGATTACCGCTGGAGAACTGCTGATGACCGATATTGATGCACGCTTGCGCGAAGACGTTCACCTGCTCGGAGAGCTGTTGGGCAACACCATTCGAGACCAGTACGGCGAGGCGTTCCTCGACAAGATCGAGCAGATTCGCAAGGGCGCCAAAGCCGACCGGCGCGGCTCGATGGACGCCGAACTGAGCGCCAGCCTCAATCAATTGAGCGAAGACGAATTGCTTCCGGTCGCGCGGGCCTTCAACCAGTTTCTCAACCTGGCCAACATCGCTGAGCAGTACCAACTGATCCATCGCCGCGAGGAGTCGCAGCCGGCGCCGTTCGAGTCGCGGGTATTGCCGGAACTGCTCGCGCGCCTGCGCAGTGAAGGCCACAGCGCTGAATCTCTGGCCCGGCAACTGGCGCGGCTGGAAATCGAACTGGTACTCACCGCACACCCGACCGAAGTGGCGCGGCGCACCCTGATCCAGAAGTACGACGCGATCGCCGCGCAACTGGCCGCACAGGACCATCGCGACCTGACCAGCGCCGAGCGCGAGCAGATCCAGACCAAACTGCAGCGGCTGATCGCCGAAGCCTGGCACACTGAGGAAATCCGCCGCACCCGACCGACCCCGGTCGATGAAGCCAAGTGGGGCTTTGCGGTGATCGAGCACTCCTTGTGGCAGGCGATCCCCAACCATATGCGCAAGGCCGATCAGGCGCTGTTCGCTGCGACGGGCCTGCGCTTGCCGCTGGAAGCCGCGCCGATTCGCTTCGCCTCGTGGATGGGCGGCGACCGTGACGGCAACCCCAATGTCACCGCAGCAGTGACCCGAGAAGTTTTACTCCTGGCGCGCTGGATGGCCGCTGATTTGTACCTGCGCGACGTCGATCATCTCGCTGCCGAACTGTCGATGCAGCAGGCCAGCGACGCGCTGAAGGCCAAGGCAGGCGACAGCGCCGAACCCTATCGCGCAGTGCTCAAACAATTGCGCGAACGCTTGCGAGCTACGCGCAATTGGGCGCATGCCGCGTTGACCGCGCCGACCCCGGCACCCGCCGATGTGCTGCACGACAATCGCGATCTGCTCGAACCTTTGCAGCTGTGTTTCAACTCGCTGCACGAATGCGGCATGGGCGTCATCGCCGACGGGCCGTTGCTCGATTGCCTGCGTCGGGCGGTGACGTTCGGCCTGTTCCTGGTGCGTCTCGATGTGCGCCAGGATTCCACGCGGCACAGTTCGGCGATGACGGAAATCACCGATTACCTCGGCCTCGGCCGCTATGAAGACTGGGACGAAGAGCAGCGCATCAACTTCCTCACCGAGGAGCTGAGCAACCGTCGTCCGCTGCTGCCGGCGCATTTCAAACCGTCGGCGGACACCGCTGAAGTGCTCAACACCTGCAAGGAAATCGCCGCCGCACCTGCTGCGTCGCTGGGCTCCTACGTGATCTCCATGGCGGGCGCCGCTTCCGATGTGCTGGCTGTACAACTGCTGCTCAAGGAATCCGGCGTGCTGCGGCCGATGCGCGTAGTGCCGCTGTTCGAAACCCTCGCCGACCTCGATAACGCCGGGCCGGTGATGGAACGGCTGTTGCTGTTGCCGGGCTATCGCGCGCGCCTGCACGGCCCGCAGGAAGTGATGATCGGCTATTCCGATTCGGCCAAGGATGCCGGCACCACCGCTGCGGCCTGGGCGCAATATCGCGCGCAGGAGCGCCTGGTGGAAATCTGCCGCGAGCAGCAAGTCGAACTGTTGTTGTTCCACGGTCGCGGCGGCACCGTGGGCCGTGGTGGCGGCCCGGCCCACGCGGCGATTCTGTCGCAGCCGCCGGGCTCAGTGGCGGGGCGCTTCCGGACCACCGAGCAGGGCGAAATGATTCGTTTCAAATTCGGCCTGCCAGACATCGCCGAGCAAAACCTCAATCTCTATCTGGCCGCCGTGCTCGAAGCGACCTTGCTGCCACCGCCGCCGCCGACCCCTGAATGGCGGCATCTGATGGACGAATTGGCGGCTGACGGTGTCAGCGCTTACCGCCAGGTGGTGCGGGAAAATCCGCAATTCGTCGAGTATTTCCGTCAGTCGACCCCGGAGCAGGAACTGGGACGTTTGCCTTTGGGCAGTCGTCCCGCCAAACGTCGTGCCGGCGGTATCGAAAGCCTGCGGGCGATCCCGTGGATTTTCGGCTGGACCCAAACGCGGCTGATGCTGCCGGCCTGGCTCGGTTGGGAGACGGCGCTGAGCAAGGCCCTGGAGCGCGGCGAGGGGGAGTTGCTCGGGCAGATGCGCGAGCAATGGCCGTTCTTCCGCACCCGCATCGACATGCTGGAAATGGTTCTGGCCAAAGCCGACGCGGATATTGCGCAGTCCTACGACGAGCGTCTGGTCGAAGCCGAACTGCTGCCGTTGGGCGCGCAGTTACGCGACCTATTGTCGCAGGCATGTTCGGTGGTGCTCGGTCTGACCGGGCAGTCGCAGCTGCTGGCGCACAGCCCGGACACCCTCGAATTCATCCGCTTGCGCAACACCTACCTCGACCCGCTGCATCTATTGCAGGCGGAGTTGTTGGCGCGCTCGCGGCAGCAGGAAGTCGAGCAGGGCAGCCCGGTGGAACAGGCGCTGCTGGTGTCTGTAGCGGGGATTGCCGCCGGATTGCGCAATACCGGCTAAGGTTGCTGATCACGTCAGGCGGCATTCGCGATGAGGGTCGGATGCCGCCACGCCTGCCGTAGGAAAGTGCCGCGAGGCGACAGTTAATGTTGGGGTTGCGACTTGGGTTACCGCGTCGCGAGGTCACGGCGGGCGTCGGTTTCTCCGACTTTTGGCGTCTTGTGTGGGCGCAGCCTGCTGTGTATCTTGATCAGCCTTTGGCCGTTTGTGCGGCCACGACCCGTATTTTCAGGATCCGCCGGTTACGTGCGAATCCTTTGTTTTGTAAAGCTTTTATATAAAAAATTGAGGAGCACATCGATGCGCGTCATTCTGCTGGGAGCTCCCGGGGCCGGTAAAGGTACTCAGGCAAAGTTCATCACCGAGAAATTCGGCATTCCGCAAATCTCCACCGGCGACATGCTGCGTGCTGCGGTCAAGGCTGGCACTCCCCTGGGCGTGCAGGCCAAGAGCATCATGGATGCCGGCGGCCTGGTGTCGGATGACCTGATCATCGCGCTGGTCAAGGACCGCATCGCTCAACCTGATTGCGCCAACGGTTTCCTGTTCGACGGCTTCCCGCGCACCATTCCGCAGGCCGAAGCACTGGTCACTGCCGGTGTCGAACTGGACGCCGTGGTGGAAATCGCTGTTGAAGACGAAGAAATCGTCCAGCGCATCGCCGGTCGCCGTGTTCACGAAGCCAGCGGCCGCGTTTACCACATCGTCTACAACCCGCCGAAACTGGCTGGCAAGGACGACATCACCGGTGAAGAGCTGGTGCAGCGCAAGGACGACACCGAAGAAACCGTGCGTCATCGCCTGTCGGTCTACCATTCGCAGACCAAGCCGCTGGTGGAGTTCTACCAGAACCTGTCTGCCGCCAATGGTGGCAAGCCGAAGTACAGCCACATTCCAGGCGTGGGTTCGGTCGATGCGATCACCGCCAAGGTGCTGGCCGCGCTGAGCTGAAAAGTCTGACCGCAGCATCAATCCACGGCCCGCTTGCGGGCCGTAGTTGTTTATACTGACGCACTTTTTTCCCACCCCTGTTTTGGAAACATCGATGAGCACCTTGCTGGCCCTGGACACCGCGACTGAAGCTTGCTCCGTTGCCTTGCTGCATGACGGCAAGGTCACGAGCCATTACGAGGTGATCCCGCGTTTGCACGCGCAGAAGCTGCTGCCGATGATCCAGCAATTGCTCGCCGATGCGGGCACCACATTGCAAGCGGTCGACGCCATCGCTTTCGGTCGTGGCCCGGGCGCGTTTACCGGTGTGCGGATTGCCATCGGCGTAGTGCAAGGTTTGGCGTTCGCGCTGGATCGTCCGGTGCTGCCGGTATCCAATCTTGCGGTGTTGGCGCAGCGTGCCTTGCGTGAGCAGGGCGTCAGCCAGGTGGCGGCCGCCATCGATGCGCGGATGGATGAGGTTTATTGGGGCTGCTATCGCGAGACGGCGGGGGAGATGCGTCTGGTTGGCGCCGAAGCCGTGCTGCCGCCGGAAGTGGCTGCGTTGCCGGCCGATGCCAGCGGCGACTGGTTCGGTGCCGGAACCGGTTGGGGTTATGGTGAGCGCATTGCGGTCAATCTGAGCGGCTCCGACGCCGGCATGTTGCCCCACGCTGAAGATCTGCTGACGCTGGCGCGTTTCGCCTGGGAGCGCGGCGAATCGATCCCGGCGGATGACGCCCAACCGGTTTACCTGCGCGATAAAGTCGCCACCCCCAAAGCCCGCTGATCTCCGGTCTGTGCTGTTCCCTATGGCGAGGGAGCTTGCTCCCGTTCGGCTGCGCAGCAGTCGCAAACCCTGCATTCGCGATTTGACTGATGAATAAACGGGGCCGCTTCGCTGCCCAGCGGGAGCAAGCTCCCTCGCCACAAAAGCGCCCGCCGGGTATTCAGTGCCTTATCCCGAATCCAGTCAATCGTCAGTTTCTACCCCCTCGCTTAAAACCTTTTGCGCTTTCTGTGTTCTAGTTATCACTCGGCGGTTTGCTAAGTCGGTCAAGTGCCGCTAAATTGCCATCATCGATACCGAGCATGACATTATGCGTATAGACGGCGTTTCCACTCAGTCCTATCCCATCAAGCGCAAGCCGCGCAAAGGCAATGCGGCGCTGGATGAGTCCGTCGACATCATCGACGGCGAGCTGGAATTCCCGAGCGAAGAGCAGTTGGCAGCCCGTGCTGCCCAAGCTACCGCGCAACGCCTGAGCAACCTGCCTGCCCGTCAGCAAGACATGATCTACCACCGCGCGATGAAGAAAAGCGTAGCCATGGCCCTGGCCAGCTACCTGAGCACCGCCGGATTTGTCGACTGGGATGCGGACGTGCTGGGCCTCGATCTGTATATCTGATGGATCTGCCTTACTACCTCGGTTGCCCGTCCTGGAGCGAAAATGCCTGGCGCGAGTATCTGTATCCGGTAGATGCAAAAACCTCCGATTTTCTCGCTCTCTATTGCCAGGTGTTCAACGCCGTCGAAGGCAACACCACCTTCTACGCCAGCCCTTCGCCAGCCACCGTGCAGCGCTGGGCCGAGATCATGCCGGCGCACTTTCGCTTCACCGCCAAATTCCCCGGCGACATCAGTCACAGTGGCGACTTGCGCGAGCAACTGACTGCTGCCAAAACCTTCCTGCAATTACTCAAGCCGTTGGGCGAGCGTGTTTCGCCGCTGTGGCTGCAATTGTCGAAAAGCTTTACACCGCAGCGTCTGCCGGAACTGGTGGCGTTCATCGACGCGCTGGATTGCCCGCTTGCGGTGGAAGTGCGCAATGAGCAGTTCTTCGCCAAGGGCGAGAGCGAGCGCCTGCTCAATCGCCTGCTGCTGGATCGCGGCGTCGAGCGCATCTGTCTCGACCCGCGTGCGCTGTTCAGTTGCCTGTCGACCGAGTCTTCGGTGATCCACGCGCAATCGAAAAAGCCACGCGTGCCGACCCGTCCCGCAGCGTTCACGCAGTTTCCGCAGGTGCGCTTCATCGGCCATCCCGAGCTTGAGGCCAACGATGCGTTTCTCGTGCCGTGGGTGGCGAAAATCGCCGAATGGATCGAAGAGGGCCGCACCCCGTACATCTTCCTGCACACCGCCGACAACCTGTTGGCAGCGAAACTCGCGCAACGTTTTCACGCGCAACTGATGCAACGTTTGCCTGGCTTGCCCGCGCTGCCTGAGCTATACAGAGAACCCGCCGTCGAGCAGCTTGGCTTGCTCTGAGGCGGTTTTTTTCTGCCCGGGAGCCCGTCGATGAACGTCCAAGCCAGTCAGGCGCAACTGCTTAAAGCCCAAGCCTTCAAGGCCCTGCATGATCGTCAGGAGACTTTCGTGATTCCCAATCCGTGGGACGCCGGTTCGGCGAAGATGCTCGCCAGTCTGGGTTATTCGGCCTTGGCCACCACCAGCGCCGGTTACGCGTTCTCCCAAGGCAAGGCGGACGGCGCGTTGAGTCTCGACGAGACCCTGGCCAATGTCCGCGCGATCGTCGCAGCGACTGATCTGCCGGTGGCGGTGGATCTGGAAAACGGCTTTGCCGATGACCCGGTCGAGGCTGCGCAGAGTCTTCTGCGCGCAGCCGAGGCGGGGGCGGTGGGTGGTTCGATCGAAGATGCCACGGGGCGTCCGGACGCGCCGATCTATTGCTTCGAACACGCCGTGGCGCGCATTGAAGCCGCCGTCGCCGCGGTGCGCACGCTGCCGTTTCCCTTTGTCCTCACCGCTCGCGCGGAAAACTACCTGCACGGTAATCCCGACCTCGATGACACCATTCGCCGCTTGCAGGCATTTGCCGCCGCAGGTGCCGACGTTCTTTATGCGCCGGGTTTGCGCAGCGCCGAAGAAGTGCGCGCAGTGGTGCAGGCCGTGGCGCCGAAACCGGTCAATGTGTTGATGTCTGGCGGTTTGAAACTGACCGTACAACAGCTCGAGGAAATGGGCGTACGGCGGATCAGCACCGGATCGGCGCTGGCGCTGGCGGCGTTCGGCGAATTTTTCCGCGCGGCTGAAGAAATCCAGCAGTCCGGCACGTTTGGCTTCACGTCGCAGTCGATGCCGTACGCCAAGGCCAATCAATTCTTCAAGGACTGAGCATGGGGCGCTGGCTGTTCTGGTTGGTGTTGCTGGCGATCGGCGGTGCAGCGGTCAGTGTCTGGCGCGGCTGGCTGGACGTACCAGCGCAGTGGAATCCGTGGGCACCGCTGGACGTAAAAGCCGCGCCCAACTGGCTGACCGGTTACAAACTCATGCGTCTGCGCAGCGATCCTGAGCTGTGCGCACAGGCGCTGGGCAGCGCGGATCTGCGCGTCAGCCGCCAGGCCGACAGTCCCGGTGCGAAGTGCCCGCTGATCGGCGCTCTGCGTGTGCAGGGCGGTGAAGTGGCGCTGAGCAGCAGTTTCATCGCCAGCTGCCCGCTGGCGGTGGCCTACGCGATGTTCGAACACCACACCCTGCAACCGGTCGCGCAATCGGTGTATGGCCAGAAAGTCACGCGTGTCGACCATCTCGGCAGCTTCGCCTGTCGCAATGTCTACAACCGTGAGAACGGCGCGCTCAGTCGACACGCCAGTGCCGACGCGCTGGACATCGCCGGCTTCCGCCTGGCTGATGGACGCACGATCAGCGTGCTCAAGGATTGGCCCAAACAAAATCAGGACGCACAGTTTTTGCGTCAGCTGCGTGGCGGCGCCTGTGAGTCATTCAGTGTGGTGTTGAGCCCGGATTACAACGCCGCCCATCGCAATCACTTTCATGTCGATGTCGGGCGCTGGAGCGTGTGTCGCTGAGGGTCAGGCGGCGAGGCGCAGGTTCTGCAGAACGATCGGGCGAGCCCAGCCGTTGTCGAAGTCCAGGGCCTTCTGCTGCTCGACGATTTCTTCCGGCGGGAACGGTGGGTACGGCTTCTGCAGCAAGTCCAGGTCGAACTCGGCGATCGGCAGGTACAGCGGGCGTTTTTGCGGAGCGGGGCCTGGCTCAGGCAGCGGCTGGCCATTGTTGATCACGATCGGGCGCACCCAACTGCTGTCGAAATCCTGCTGCTCTTGCTGGGCTTTGAGTTCTTCTGGCGGGAACGGTGGGAACGGCTTGTCCAGCAGTTCCATTTCGAATTCAGCGATCGGCAGGAACAGCGGCTCTGGCGGGCGAACTTCGGTTTCAACCACATCGCACTCGCGCTGGCTGACGATGTGCGCGTGCAGCTCGCTGCCAACGGTCGGTTCTTCCGGGCTGTTCAGGTCAACCGGTGGAAACGTGCCACAGGCCGGCACCACTTCACTCGTCTGTTCGGCCAGGGCCTGGGCAAAGAAATCCTGCCACAGGTGACTGACGCCGCTCAGTGCTTGAGTGTTATGACGGCTGAAGTCGCCATGGGGCGAAACGTAGCCAATCGATGTGGGAGGAATGCCTGACATTTTTTTCGGTTGCCGCTCAGCTCTGGCAAAATGCGCGTTGAATGGTTTATCGGCGGTTTTTGTCGATCCTTAACTTTTTTGAGCGTTTTTTCATGATCGAGTCACCCGCGGCCTGCCGCATCCATGTCCAGGCCCTCGCCCCGACGTTTCAAGCACAAGCCGAGCACTGGGCCGAACGTCTCGGCTTGCCGCTCGGCGAGGCGGACGGCGAGTTCGCCTTGCAGGTCGGCGAGCAGGGGTTGCAATTGCAGCAGCTTGGCCCGGACGCCCCGGGCCCGGTGCGGGTCGACTTTGTCGAAGGCGGCGCGGCGCACCGGCGTTTGTATGGCGGCGGCAGCGGGCAGATGATCGCCAAAGCTGTCGGCATCGCCCAAGGCGTGCGCCCGCGTGTGCTCGATGCCACCGCGGGGCTGGGCAAGGATGCATTTGTACTGGCCAGTCTGGGTTGTGAAATGAGCCTGATCGAGCGTCAGCCGTTGATCGGCGCGCTGCTCGAGGATGGGCTGGCGCGGGCGGCGGAAGATTTCGACGTGGCGCCGATCGTCGCGCGGATGAAATTGCTCAAGGGCAACTCCATCGAGGTCATGCGGCATTGGGAAGGGGAGCCGCCACAGGTGATCTATCTCGATCCGATGTTCCCGCATCGCGAGAAAACCGCGTTGGTGAAAAAGGAAATGCGCCTGTTTCGCCCGCTGGTGGGCGATGATCCGGATGCACCGGCCCTGCTTGAAGCCGCGCTGGCCCTGGCCACGCACCGGGTAGTCGTCAAACGCCCGCGCAAGGCACCGTGCATCGAAGGGCCGAAACCGAGCCATGCGCTGGATGGCAAATCGAGCCGGTATGACATTTATCCGAAGAAAGCGCTGAAGCCCTGAGACCGCGTCGCCCCATTCGCGAGCAGGCTCGCTCCCACAGTTGAAATGCATTCCAATGTGGGAGCGAGCCTGCTCGCGAAGCGGTCTGCACAAGCACCGCAAAACTGTCAGGGTTTGTACGCCCTCATAAACAACCCCACCACCTCCCTTACGTGGCGCTCCGCCGCCTCACCCGTCAGCGGCTCGCCGCAGCCATAAAGCAAACGGAAATTTCCCGCGCCTTTGATCAGGCAGAAGAAATGCTCAGCGGCATTGCGTGGCTGGTCGATGCTCAGCGCGCCGCTCGCATGGATCTTCGCCAGCAAACCTTCCATGCCGTTGACCACACGTTCGGGGCCGGCCTCGAAGAAGATCAGCGACAGTTTCGGGTCCTGGCTGCCCAGCGCCATGATCAAGCGGTGCAGGTTGACTGATTCATCGCTGTTGATCAGTTGGTGGAAGCCTCGGGCAATGTTCAGCAACACATTTTCCACCGGGATGTTTTCCGGCAACTCGAAGAACAGCGGCGGCAGTTGTTCCTCGCATTTCGCGACGACGGCGGCGGAAAACAGCGTCTCCTTGTCGTTGAAATGGCTGTAGACCGTCAGCTTCGACACGCCGGCCTCGCTGGCCACCGCGTCCATGCTGGTATTGGCGTAGCCATGACAGAGAAACAGGGTTTTCGCCGCGTCGAGGATCGCCTGGCGCTTGGCCAGATCCTTGGGGCGGCCCGGGCCGTTTGGAGCTGAAAGATTGTTCGACATTCTTCGCTTTTAATACTGGACTGGTGAGTTTGCTATTAATACCATACCCGCCAGTATAAATATTCCAAGCCTCATTCGCGAAAGGTCCGTCACCATGTTCCGCCATGCGTTGTCCTTTGCCGTGCCAGTCAGTCTGGCGTTCCTGTTATCGGCGTGCGGTCAGGAAGAGGTGACGCAAGTCACCGTGCGACCGGCCATGGTGGTGCAACCCGAGCCTTCGGCGCAGGCGATGGAAAGTTATCCGGGCGAGGTTCGCGCCCGTTACGAGCCTGATCTGGCGTTCCGCATCGGCGGCAAAGTCAGCCGACGACTGGTCGACGAAGGTCAGCGGGTCAAGGCCGATCAGCCCTTGGCCGAACTCGATCCGCAAGACGTACGATTGCAACTGGAGGCCACCCGCGCGCAGGTCGCCGCCGCCGAGGCCAATCTGAACCTGGTGCGCGCCGAGCGCGATCGCTACAAAACCCTGATGGAGCGGCAGATGGTCAGCCGCTCGGCCTACGACAACGCGGAAAATCTATACCGCTCCGGCGAAGCCCGCCTTAAACAAATCAAAGCCGAATTCAACGTATCGACCAACCAGGCCAGTTACGCGGTGCTGCGTGCGCCACAGGACGGTGTGGTGGCCAAGCGTTCGGTGGAAGTCGGCCAAGTGGTCGCCGCCGGGCAAACCGTGTTCACCCTCGCCACTGACGGTGAGCGCGAAGTCCTGATCAGCCTGCCGGAGCAAAGCTTCGGCCGCTTCATGGTCGGTCAGCCAGTGACCGTGGAATTATGGGCGCAGCAGAATCAACGCTTCGCCGGGCAGATCCGCGAGCTGTCGCCATCCGCCGACCCGCGCTCACGCACCTTTGCCGCGCGTATCTCCTTCACCAGCGGCAAAGTCCCGGCGCAATTGGGGCAGAGCGCCCGGGTGTTCGTGCAAGCGGCCGACAGTGTTTCGCTGTCCATTCCGCTTTCGGCGCTGACCGCTGAGAACGGCGCGACCTACGTCTGGGTGGTCAACGGCAACAACACGTTGAAGAAAACCCCGGTGCGGGTCGGCCCGTTCGGCGAGAAAAGCGTGGCAGTCCTCGAAGGCCTGAGCGCCAGCGACTGGGTGGTGGCCGCCGGCGTCCATGTGTTGCTCGATGGTCAGCAGGTGCGACCGGTGGATCGCTCCAACCGTGTGGTCAATCTGGCGAACAAGGAGTAAGCCCCGATGCGCTTCAACCTCTCCGAATGGGCGTTGCGTAATCGCCAGATCGTATTGTTCCTGATGCTTTTGCTCGCCGTTGTCGGCGCGCTGTCCTACACCAAACTCGGCCAGAGCGAAGACCCGCCGTTCACCTTCAAGGCGATGGTCATCCAGACCCGCTGGCCCGGTGCGACCGCGCAGGAAGTCTCGCGCCAGGTCACCGAACGCATCGAAAAGAAGCTGATGGAAACCGGCGAGTACGAACGCATCATGTCGTTCTCCCGCCCCGGCGAATCCCAGGTCACTTTCATTGCCCGCGATTCGATGCACTCCAAGCAAATCCCCGACCTCTGGTACCAGTTGCGCAAAAAGGTCGGCGACATCCGCCAGACCTTGCCGCCGGGAATCCAGGGGCCGTTTTTCAACGATGAGTTCGGCACCACCTTCGGCAATATCTACGCGCTGACTGGCGACGGTTTCGATTACGCCGTGCTCAAGGATTACGCCGACCGCATCCAGATTCAGCTGCAACGGGTCAAGGACGTCGGCAAGGTCGAACTGCTCGGCCTGCAGGACGAGAAGATCTGGGTCGAGCTGTCCAACGTCAAACTCGCCACCCTCGGCTTGCCGCTGGCAGCGGTGCAGCAGGCACTGGAGGAGCAGAACGCGGTCTCCACGGCGGGGTTCTTCGAAACCGGCAGCGAGCGCTTGCAGCTACGCGTTTCAGGGAATTTTCAGACAGTCGATGAGATAAAGAACTTTCCGATCCGCGTCGCCGATCGTACGTTCCGCATCTCCGATATCGCCGATGTGCGTCGCGGTTTCAGCGACCCCCCGGCGCCGCGCATGCGTTTCATGGGCGACGATGCGATCGGTCTGGCCGTGGCGATGAAGGATGGCGGCGACATTCTGGTGCTCGGCAAGGCGCTCGAAGGCGAGTTCTCGCGGATCCAGAAAAATCTCCCGGCCGGGATGCAGCTGCGCAAGGTCTCTGATCAGCCGGCCGCAGTGAAAACCGGGGTCGGCGAGTTCGTTCAGGTGTTGGTCGAAGCGCTGGCAATCGTCCTGCTGGTGAGTTTCTTCTCTCTCGGCGTGCGCACTGGCATGGTCGTCGCGTTGACCATTCCGCTGGTGCTGGCGATGACCTTCGCCTGCATGTACTACCTCGGGATCGGCCTGCACAAGATCTCCCTCGGTGCACTGGTACTGGCGCTGGGGCTGCTGGTGGACGACGCGATCATCGCCGTGGAAATGATGGCGATCAAAATGGAGCAGGGTTTCGATCGCATTCGCGCGGCAAGTTATGCCTGGACCAGTACGGCGTTTCCGATGCTCACCGGCACGTTGATCACCGCCGCCGGCTTCCTGCCGATTGCCACCGCGCAGTCCGGAACCGGCGAATATACCCGCTCGATTTTCCAAGTGGTGACCATTGCCTTGCTGGCCTCATGGGTTGCGGCGGTAATGTTCGTGCCGTATCTGGGGGAAAAACTCCTGCCGGATCTGGCGAAAATTCATGCGGCAAAACACGGCACTGGCGATGGTCAGCCGGACCCGTACGCGACGCCGTTTTATCAGCGCGTGCGGCGGCTGGTGGAGTGGTGCGTGGCGCATCGCAAGACGGTGATCGTGCTCACCGTGGGCCTGTTCATCGCCTCGGTGATGCTGTTCCGTTTCGTCCCGCAGCAGTTCTTCCCGGCTTCGAACCGGCTGGAGTTGATGGTTGATCTGAAACTCGCCGAAGGCGTTTCGCTGGCCAACACCACCAGTGAAGTCAAACGCCTCGAGGCGCTGCTCAAGGAGCACGCCGGTATCGAGAATTATGTGGCCTATGTCGGCACTGGTTCGCCGCGTTTCTACCTGCCGCTGGATCAGCAATTGCCGGCGGCGAGTTTTGCCCAGTTTGTGGTGTTGGCGAAAACCATCGAAGAGCGTGAAGCGCTGCGCAACTGGTTGATCGAAACCCTCAACGAACAATTCCCGGCCCTGCGTTCGCGGGTTACTCGTTTGGAAAACGGTCCGCCGGTTGGCTATCCGGTGCAGTTCCGCGTCACCGGCGAACACATTGAAGAGGTCCGAGCGCTGGCGCGCAAAGTGGCGGCCAAGGTTCGCGAGAACCCGCATGTGGTCAATGTGCATCTGGACTGGGAAGAGCCGAGCAAAGTCGTCTACCTGAACATCGACCAGGACCGCGCCCGCGCACTTGGCGTGAGCACCGCCAATCTGGCGAAATTCCTCCAGAGTTCGCTGGTCGGCTCAACGGTCAGCCAGTATCGCGAAGATAACGAATTGATCGAGATTCTGCTGCGCGGCACCGTGCATGAACGCACTGAGTTGTCGTTATTGCCGAGCCTCGCGGTGCCGACCGATAACGGCCGCAGTGTAGCGCTGTCGCAGATTGCCACGCTGGAATATGGCTTCGAGGAAGGCATCATCTGGCACCGCAACCGCCTGCCGAACGTGACCGTGCGTGCCGATATTTATGGCAAGGAGCAACCGGCGACGCTGGTCAAACAGATCATGCCGACGCTTGACCCGATTCGCGCCGAATTGCCCGATGGTTATCTGCTGGATGTCGGCGGCACGGTGGAGGATTCCGAGCGCGGGCAGAAGTCGGTGAATGCCGGGGTGCCGATGTTTATTGTCGTGGTACTGACCTTGCTGATGGTGCAACTGCGCAGTTTCTCGCGTACGGCGATGGTGTTTCTCACCGCACCTCTGGGGTTGATCGGGGTGACGCTGTTTCTGATGGTGTTCCGGCAGCCGTTCGGGTTTGTGGCGATGTTGGGGACGATCGCGCTGTCCGGGATGATCATGCGCAACTCGGTGATTCTGGTGGATCAGATCGAGCAGGATATTGCTGCCGGGCTCAGGCCTTGGCAGGCGATCATCGAGGCGACGGTGCGGCGCTTTCGGCCGATTGTGTTGACGGCGCTGGCGGCGGTGCTGGCGATGATTCCGTTGTCGCGCAGTGTGTTTTTCGGGCCGATGGCGGTGGCGATCATGGGTGGGTTGATTGTGGCTACGGCGCTGACTTTGTTGTTTTTGCCGGCGTTGTATGCGGCCTGGTTCAGGGTTCGCAAAGACTCCGTTTGAGTTGTGGTTGCGTGGCGGCCTGAGGGCCGACCATGCTTTGGGTGTTCTGAGTGAATATCCGTTTTTTTTGGGTGTTGCGGCTGGCGGTTCCGCTCTTACAGCGGGTCACTTTTGCAGACGCCCAAAAGTAACCAAAACGCTGGGCCCCGGCGTTCGGCCCCTCGCTGGGGCTCGGGGTTCCTTCGCTCCGGGATCGATCCGGGCGCAGCGTCTCCGGTTTGCTTCGCTGCACCTCCTCCCGCTGTGTTTGGCTGCGCCAAACGGTCGCTGCGCTCCCACGCCCGGATCAATCCCTCCACTCAGCCTGCCGATGGGGCCGGCACGGCAAGATCAAAAGCGGTACTCGAGCTTGCGCTCATTGTGTAGGAGCTGCCGAGGGCTGCGATCTTTTGATCTTGATTTTGCTTTTCTGTGAGAGCGAGCCTGCTCGCGAAGGCGGTCTGACAGCCAATTCATTTCAACTTGCCAATTCACGCTGCCTGCCTACAGCTTTTTCAGAAACCTCCGATCTTGAGGCGCTGCCCGTCGAATGCTGTACTCCGGGTTCTGTTTTTCCGAGTCCTTGAGGCTGTCCCATGAAGAAGCCACCGACATTAAGCGGCGGAACGGATCCTGTTTTCGACCTGTTGGCCCGCTCGCCCCACAAGCAACGACTTGCGGATTATCTGGCGCTGCTCAAGCCCCTCGATGATCAGGGGCGCTATCTGCCATTCGAGGCGTTGCGCTATCGCTGGCCTGCGGGATTGGACGCCAACCTTTGTTGGGCGTTGGTGAAGAAGGCGCGGGCAGCCCAGTACATCCGTTTGTTGCCGTTGGGCGAGCCGGTGCAGTGGGGCAAATATGTGCCAACGCCGTTGGCGCAGAAAACCTTGGCTGTGGTGGATCGTCACGCCAGTACGGCCGCGCTGGATTACATGACCAGTCAGATCGGCGAACGTGTGCATTTCTCTTGTCTGCTCAATGACTTGATCGAAGACGAAGCCATCGCAAGTAGCCAGTTGGAGGGCGCGGCGACCACGACTCGTGTTGCCAAGGACATGCTCAAGCATCAGCGCCAGCCGCGGACGCCGGATGAGCGCATGGTCATGGGTAATTATCGAATGATGAATTTCGCTTGGGAAAAGCGTTATGAACCTCTGAGCATTGAGCTGATTGCAGAGATCCATCGAGTGGGTGTGGAGGGGATTGATGACGAGCAGTATTCCCCTGGATTGTTCAGAACCAATGATGAGGTGGTTGTTCAGGATGGTTCGGGCAACACCGTGCACCGACCGCCTCCTGCGGTGGGTTTGGTTTCGCGGTTGGCGAGGCTGTCCGGCTGGATCAACCAGCCCGATGCCTCGATCCTGGAAAAAAACTATTTGCATCCACTGATCAAGGCCATCACGCTGCATTTCGCCATGGGTTACGAACATCCCTTTCGCGACGGTAACGGGAGGGTTGCGAGAGCCTTGTTTTACTGGTTCATGTTCAAACATGAGTTCGCGGGCTTTCGCTACATTACGATCAGCCTGTTGCTACGCAATGCACCGGTGAAATACGGGCGCTCCTATCTGCACACCGAGGCGGATGAGCTGGACCTGACCTATTTCATCGAGTTCCAGTGTTCTGTCATTCTGCGAGCCGTGGTCGGCTTTACCGATATTTACCGCAAGAGCGTGGCAGACACCGAGGATTTTGACCGTTGGCTGATCAGCTCTGGCGTATTTGAGCAACTGACGCAACAGCAGCGCGCCCTATATCAGGTGGCTAAAAGCGGGGAAGCGAAGGAATTTACGGCGAGCAACGTCGCGGAAAATTTTTCCTGCACGGGCAGTGAGGCGAAATCGATGTTGGAAGGGTTGGAGCAGTTGCAAATATTCGCCAGAAGACAGATGGGCCGGGAGGCGGTGTATTTTTTGTGCGGGCCCGTAGAAGAAAAAAGACACGGGGTCGAATCACTTCGCCCCGCGTGATGCCCGTTTACAACGTACCAAACACCTTCTTCGCCAGACTCGTCGCCGCAGCGGCCGGGTTCTGACGAATCGTTTCTTCCTGCTTGCCGATCATCTCGAACAGGCCATTGAGTGCTTGCTCGGTGACGTAACTCTCAACATTGGCGCTCTTGGCATCAACTACGCCGAATGCCGCTGCCTGCCCGGCAAACGAATTGTACTTCTGCGCGACGCCGACCTTGTCGGTGGCTTGTTTGACGATGGGCAGGAATTTCGCGCGGATCTGTTCGCGGCTGGATTTGTTCAGGTATTGGGTCGCCGAATCGTTGCCGCCGCTGAGGATGCCTTTGGCGTCGGCCACGCTCATTTTTTTCACCGCGTCGACGAGGATTGGCTGGGCCTGGGTCACGGCGGATTCGGCGGCTTTGTTCATCGCGGTTTCCAGTTCTTCGACCTGGGCGCCCATGCCGAAGGCTTTCATCTTGCTCGCGGCTTTGCCGAGTTTGCCCGGCAGCTCGATTTTCACCTCGGGGTTGTTGCTGAAACCGCCCGGGGTGCCGAGTTGTTTCACGGCGATCTGCGCGCCCTGGGTCAGGGCGTCCTTGAGGCCGCCGGTGGCGTCTTGCTGCGACAGGTCATTGAGCGACAGGGCCAGGGCGTTGGCAGAGATCAGCAGGCCGGCGCAGACGGCGGCGAAGCGAAGGGTAGAGCGGCGCATGGCGGCTTCCTTGTGGCGAAAAATGGATTAACGAACGGCGTCGACGCGGATTTTCAGCGGCTGCGGGTCGTTGCCGTCGAGTTGCACGGCGTGGTTTTCGGTGGTGATGAACATCAGCTCGCCGTTGACCTCGATGCGTGCGCTGACCGAGTAACGGTGGCCGGGTTTGACCTGCGCCGGATCGTAGCTCAAATGAAACGGCAGCGGCACCTGGCCTTCGATTGGGCCTTTTTGTTGGGCGAGGACCACGGCCGGCGCATCGGCCAGCGACACGTCTTGCAGACTGAGGCTCAGGGTCGCGCTCGGCGGCAGGGCGATGCGTTGCAGGTAGAAGACTTCACCGTCGAGGCTGGACTTGCCGGGGGTGGTTGATTGGCAGGCGCTGAGCAGCGTGGCGGCGGCGAGGGTTAGCAGTTTGTTCATGTAGTACTCCATTCAATTGTAGGAGTGAGCCTGCTCGCGATAGCGGTGTGTCAGACGACAGTGATGTTGACTGAAAAACCGCTATCGCGAGCAGGCTCACTCCTACAGGGATTTGCGTCAGGCTTCCGGCAACGCGGTAATCTGCTCCGCCGCATCTTCACTGCGGTGCAGCGCGACCTGGCGGATCGACAGGCGAATTTCCGCCGGCAACACGCGCTTGGCCGCGCCTTCGGCCAGCTCGCCAAGCAGTTCGTGGTAGCTGAGCTTGCCGGCTTCGTCGCGGCGCAGTACGTCGAGGTCGAGCAGGGTCTGGATGAAATGGCGGAACAGGCTCTTGTCGAAAAACTCCGGGGCGTTCAAGCCGTGGAGGATCGACAGGCGCTGGGCCATGACCGTGCACAAGTCTTCCAGCTCTTCGGCGCTGATGCTGTTCTGGCCGCTGTTGAGCAGCAGGGACACGGTCATGTAGAAACGCTGCAAGGTCTGCGCGATGCTTTTCGACAGCAGCGTCAGCAGCACGAAATGCCGCGAACTCGGTGCCGGACGCAGATAAACATCCTTCTCGAAACGCAGCAGCCCCTGCTCGACGAACGCTTCCAGCCATTGATCGATCACCGCGTCGAGTTCGTCCAGGCTCCAACGGATGAACAGCTCCGATTGCAGGTACGGATACAGCGCGCGGGTATAGCGCAGGATCTGCTCGCGGCTCATGCGCGAGGTGCTCTGGAAGAAACTCGCCAGCAACGAGGGCAGGGCGAAAATGTGCAGGACGTTGTTGCGGTAATAAGTCATCAGGACGGCGTTCTGCTCGTCCAGATACAGAATCTTGCCCAGCGCATCGTTCTGCTCGGCGAGCAGATCCATGTCTTTCACATGCTCGATCAGCGCACGGCCATCGCCTTCCGGCAAGGTGGTGTGCGGCGAATACGGGACTTTGCGCAGCAGCGCCAGATACAGATCCAGCACCCGTGCCATGGCGCGATCGTCCAGGGCCAGACGCGTGGTCGACAGCAGCGCCAGCGCCACCAGATTGACCGGGTTGATCGCCGCCGCTTCGTTCAGGTGCCGAGCGACCTTCTCGCCGAGGCGGTTGGTGGTTTCGTTGAGCCACGCCGGTTTGAACTGCGGGCCGAGTTCCTGCTGGCGCCAGTCCGGTTGCTCGGCGTCGAGGAATTCCGCCAGTTTGATCGGCTCACCGAAGTTCACCGCGACCTGACCAAAGCGCTGCTTCAGCGCGCCGATCACTTTGAAGATGTCGAAGATCGACTCTTTCTTCTTGCTCGCCCCGCGCAGCTCGCCCAGATAGGTGCGCCCTTCGAGCACGCGCTCGTAACCGATGTACACCGGGACGAACACGATCGGCATCCGCGACGAACGCAGGAAACTGCGCAGAGTAATCGCGAGCATGCCGGTTTTCGGTTGCAGCATGCGTCCGGTGCGCGAGCGGCCGCCCTCGACGAAATACTCGACCGGGAAACCTTTGGTGAACAGGGTGTGCAGGTATTCGTTGAACACCGAGGTGTACAGCGGGTTGCCCTTGAACGTGCGACGCATGAAAAACGCGCCGCCACGGCGCAGCAGGCTGCCGATCACCGGCATGTTGAGGTTGTTGCCGGCAGCGATGTGCGGCGGGGTCAGGCCGTTGCGGAACAGCAGATACGAGAGCAGCAGGTAGTCGATGTGGCTGCGATGGCATGGCACGTAGATCACTTCGTGACCTTGCGCGACGTTCTGAACGCCCTCGATGTGGTTGACCTTGATGCCGTCGTAGATCTTGTTCCAGAACCAGCTCAGCACCACTTCGAGAAAACGGATCGCGGTGTAGGTGTAGTCCGAAGCAATCTCGTTGCCATAGCGCAGGGCTTGAGCCTTGGCTTTTTCCGGGGAAATATTTTCGCGCTCGGCTTCGTCGAGGATCGCCTGTTTGACCAGCGGCTGGTTGAGCAGGCCTTTGACCAGATTGCGCCGGTGGGAAATGTCCGGGCCGATCACTGCGGCTTTCAGGTTGCGGAAGTGCACCCGCAGGATGCGCTGGGCCATGCGCACGGTGCGTTCGTGGCCCTTGTTGTGATCGATCAGTTCGCGCAGATGAATCGGGGCGGAAAACTGCACGCGGGTCTTACGCCCGAGGACGATGATGCTCAGCAGCCGGCGCAGGCGTCCGGTAACGGCCCAACTGTCGGCGAACAACAGTTTCCACGGGCTGTTTTCGCTGTCCGGCGACTGACCCCAGAACACGCTGACCGGAATGATCTGCGCGTCTTCGGCAGCGTTCTGCGTCAGCGCGCTGACCAGACGGGTCAGGGTCGGCGGCGCACCGCGTTTGTCCTGGCGGCCGAGCCAGTCCGGGTCCGGGGTCAGATAGAAAAACGCCGCCGGCTCGATCAACGAACCCACCGACACTGCCAGCACCGGACGCGGCAGGCCGGCCTTGGTGCACTCGGTGTCGACCACCGCCAGATCGGTCAGCGAAGGGTTTTGCAGGACGTAGAACACCGGACGACTGCGGTCGAGGTTGAGGGTGAACGACGACTGATTGATGGTCTCGGAGCGAACCCAGAGATACAGCAGGCGGCGCAGGGTGCCAAACACAAGACGGCGGAACGGGGAACGGGTCATACGGCTTCTGCGTGAGTGAATAGAACCGAGCGATTGCTCAAGTGGGCGACAGTTTGCCGGATTCACCGAAAATCGGCAAAAAAGCGCCGAACTAATCTCCTGTTGAGAGTTTCTGCGCCTGTCATATACTCGGCGCTCTGTTGCCGGTGCCCTGTCATGGACGTCGGACGCAGGCTGACGTTCCTCAAAGGCTTTCCTGCGAAAAGCCTGTTCAATAATAAAAAAGGAGTATGAACAGATGGCAACACGTGAAACCGGCAACGTGAAGTGGTTCAACGACGCCAAAGGCTACGGCTTTATCCAGCGCGAAGACGGGGTGGACGTGTTCGTGCACTACCGCGCGATTCGCGGCGAAGGGCATCGCTCGCTGACCGAAGGTCAACAGGTCGAGTACGCGGTGATTACCGGCGAGAAGGGCTTGCAGGCCGAGGATGTTGTAGGCCTGTAACCTTGAAGACCAAAAGATCTCAGCCTTCGGCAGCTCCTACAGGTGTACACATGACCCCGTAGGAGCTGCCGAAGGCTGCGATCTTTTGCTTTCAGGCCGTTTTCCAGGTGATTTCTTCTTCTCCGTCTGCGCTGATGCGAATCCAGCGATCGGCGGTTTCTTCACCCTCTTCTTCGACCCACGTTCCCGGTGCGCAACGCACTTCGACGTTCAGCGCGGCAAAGGCTGCGCGGGCGCAGGCGATGTCATCGTCCCAAGGCGTCTGGTCGCTTTCCAGGTACAGACTGTTCCACTTGCCCACGGCCTTCGGCAGCCAGGTCACCGGTACGTTGCCGGCCTTGCACTTGTACGTCTGGCCTTTCTGCACCCAGTCGCTGCACGGGCCCAGCGCTGCGCCGAGCCAGGCGGAAATGGCCTTGTGGTCGACGTCGGCGTCTTTCAGGTAAATCTCGATGTCCGGTTGGCGCATGGATGTCCTCACTGCGGGTCTGAAAAATCCATTCGCGGATTTAGCCGGCCCCGGGCCTGTGCCCGAGACCAAAAGTTATTGAAGAACGAAATAATCGTAGCGCATCGACACGGTGGTCTCGAACGGCTCGGCCTGTTCGATCACGGCCGCGCGACGCTCGGCACTGGCACGCCAGCCGTGGGGTGTCATCGCCAACAGGTTGGCGCGATCCTCGGGCTTGTCCAGGGTCAGCTTGAATTCCAGCGTCTCGCTATGGGCCAGCGCCATGCCGGCCGGCACCAGAGCCAGGTGCTTGTCGTCGGTGTACTCGCGCACCTCGTCGTACAGACGCTCGCGCAATTCCATCAGA
The DNA here is from genome assembly GCF_900105805.1 of Pseudomonas moraviensis. NCBI lineage: Bacteria > Pseudomonadati > Pseudomonadota > Gammaproteobacteria > Pseudomonadales > Pseudomonadaceae > Pseudomonas > Pseudomonas moraviensis. Next base: position 68,343 of record NZ_LT629788.1, read on the forward strand.
TGGCCACGGGTCGGGCCGACTTTCATCAGGCCGCCGCCGACGCTGAGCAGACGCTTGGCTTCCTCCCAGTCCAACGGACTGAAGACGCTGGCGAGAAACTGGCAACTGCCCGAAGCCAATGGCACGCGGGCCATGCTGGCAATCAACCAGGTAATCGCCGGGTTGCGCTTGCAGGCGCGTTTGACGGCTTCGCGGGAAATGTCCAGCGCATAGCCATCCGCATGGGGCAAAGCCTCGGCGATTTGCGCGGTGTAATAACCCTCGCCACAGCCGATGTCGACCCAGCGCTCCGGGGCAAAACTGGCCGCCAATTCAGCCAGACGTTTGGCCACTGGCGCGTAATGTCCGGCGTTGAGGAAATCACGTCGCGCTTCGACCATCGCCTGGTTGTCGCCCGGGTCGCGGCTGTTCTTGTGCTGCACCGGCAGCAGGTTCAGATAACCCTGACGTGCACGGTCGAATCGATGCCCGGCAGGGCAGACCACGCCGTTGTCCACCGCATTGAGCGGTTCACTGCAAATCGGACACGCGAGCATCAGGCGAGCAACTTGATCAGGGTCTGGTAGTAAATCTCGGTCAGTACATCGAGATCCGCCGCCAGCACGCGCTCGTTGACCTGGTGGATAGTCGCGTTGACCGGGCCCAGTTCAACCACTTGCGTGCCCATGGTCGCGATGAAGCGGCCATCGGAGGTGCCGCCGCTGGTCGACGCCTTGGTTTCACGACCGGTGATGTCCCTGATGCTCGACGACACCGCATCGAGCAGCGCGCCCGGCTCGGTGAGGAATGGCAGGCCGGACAGTGCCCAGTCGATGTGCCAGTCCAGACCATGTTTGTCGAGGATATCGGCAACGCGCTTTTGCAGGCCTTCGACAGTCGATTCGGTGGAAAAGCGGAAGTTGAACACCGCCACCAGATCGCCCGGGATCACGTTGGTCGCGCCGGTACCGGAATTGAGGTTGGAAACCTGGAAACTGGTCGGCGGGAAGAAGTCGTTACCATTGTCCCAGTGCTCGGCGGCCAGTTCGGCCAGCGCCGGAGCGGCGAGGTGAATCGGGTTCTTCGCCAGGTGCGGGTAGGCCACATGACCCTGCACGCCTTTGACCGTGAGCTTGGCGCCGAGGGAACCGCGACGGCCGTTTTTCACCACATCGCCGACCAGCGTGGTGCTCGACGGCTCGCCAACGATGCACCAGTCCAGACGCTCGTTACGCGCCACCAGACGCTCGACCACTGCTTTGGTGCCGTGATGCGCCGGGCCTTCTTCGTCGCTGGTGATCAGGAACGCGACCTTGCCTTTATGATTCGGGTAATCGGCGACGAAACGCTCGGCGGCGACGGTCATCGACGCCAGGCTGCCTTTCATGTCCGCCGCGCCACGGCCACAGAGCATGCCGTGTTCGTCGATCACGGCGTTGAACGGGTCGATCTGCCACGCCGTCACCGGGCCGGTCGGCACCACGTCGGTGTGACCGGCGAAGCACAGCACTGGACCGTCGTTGTTGCCGTGAGTGGCCCAGAAGTTATCCACATCTTCGATGCGCATCGGCTCCAGGGTGAAACCGGCGTCGCCCAGGCGCTGCATCATCTGCTTCTGGCAGTCGGCGTCGACCGGGGTCACGGAGGGACGGCGGATCAGGTCGATGGCCAGTTGAAGGGTCGGCGATAGGTCGGCGTGGGCCGTCATGGAAAACTCCGAAGATCATGAATGTGGGCGCGGACAACTGTAGGAGTGAGCCTGCTCGCGATAGCGGTTAATCAGTCAACATACATATCGACTGTTACACCGCCATCGCGAGCAGGCTCACTCCTACAGGGATTGGGTTCGGTCAGTCGAACCGGGGACGCCGCCAAGCCCCGCAAAATGGCGGTTATCTTAAAGCAAAACGGCGACCGTTGGCCGCCGTTTAGTGCTGCGTTGCGGATTTAGACGACCGGTGCCGGCTCAGCCTTGGCCACAGGTTTGGGCAGCGACGACAGGAACGCCATGATCAGCGCTGCCAGATACGGCAGCGACTGCACCAGCAGCATGGTCACCCAGAAGCGCATGTCATTGCTCGGCATGCCGTTGACCAGGAAAATCCCCAGCGCCGCGCCCCACAGCAACAGCATGATGAACAGCTCTTCACGCGCTTCGCTGATCGCCACCCAGAAACCGTGGTTGTCGGCGTTTTTCGGCGTGCGGAAGAACGGAATGCTGCTGGTGAAGAAGCCGTACAGCACCGCTTTGGCAATGGTGTGCGACAACGCCAGGCCGGCCAGTGCCGCGCAGAACGCATCCTTCAGATTCACCCCCACCGCGCGGCGGTAGAGGAAGATGATCTTGCCGACCTTGAACACAAACAGCGCCAGCGGCGGGATTGCGAAAATCAGCAGCGGCGGATCGACCCGTTGCGGGACGATGATCATCGCCGCCGACCACAACAGCGCGCCGACGGTGAAGAAAATGTTCATGCCATCGGCAACCCACGGCAGCCACCCGGCGAGGAAGTGATAACGCTGGCCACGGGTCAGCTCGGTGTCCTTGCCGCGCAGCAGGCTGCGGGTATGACGCTTGATGATCTGGATCGCGCCGTAGGCCCAGCGGAAACGCTGTTTCTTGAAGTCGATGAAGGTATCCGGCATCAGGCCCTTGCCGTAGCTGTCGTGGTAATACGCCGCCGACAGGCCTTTTTCGAACACGCGCAGGCCCAGCTCGGCGTCTTCACAGATGCACCAGTCAGCCCAGCCCAACTCTTCCAGCACCGAGCGGCGGGTCATGGTCATGGTTCCGTGCTGAATGATCGCGTCACGGTCGTTGCGGGTGACCATGCCGATGTGGAAGAAACCTTTGTACTCGGCGTAGCAAAGCTTCTTGAAGGTGCTTTCGTTCTGGTCGCGATAATCCTGCGGCGACTGCACCACGGCGATTTTCGGGTCGGCGAAGTGCGGCACCATGTGCTTGAGCCAGTTCGGGTGCACGCAGTAATCGGAATCGATCACCGCAATGACTTCGGCGTCCTTGGCGGTGTGCGGGATCAGATAATTCAGCGCGCCGCCCTTGAAACCGGCCAGCGGCGATACGTGGAAGAACTTGAAGCGCGGGCCCAATGTTTCGCAGTAATCGCGCACCGGTTCCCACACCGCCGGGTCCTTGGTGTTGTTATCGATGATCAGAACTTCGAAGTCCGGATAATCGAGCGCGGCCAGTGCATCGAGGGTCTGTTTGACCATCTCCGGCGGCTCGTTGTAGCAGGGCACATGGATCGAGACTTTCGGCCGGTAGTCCGAGTCGCCAAGCACCGGCAGGAATTCGCGCCGGCGCTTGTGAATCCACACCGCTTCGGCCAGTTCATGGGCCTCGGTGAGCAGGACGATGAACACCCCGAGCGCACCGAGTGCCAGAAGAAATCCCACCGTGAGGCTGAACCACGTGCTGTATTGCTGGCTGTAGTCGTAACCGATGTACACCAGCACCGAACCGCACAGGAATGCGATAAAGGTCAGGAACGTCCGGCCGCGCTGGCGCAGGGCCGAGCCGTCGATCATCAGCAGGGTCAGCGACAGCAGCGCCAGCACCACCGAGCCGATCGCCAGCACGCGCCATTGCGGAATCGCTACTACCGGGCCTTCGAAATTGAATTTCTGCTGGCGCGCGGCATTGAACACGCCCCAATAGGCGCCGACGGAACCTTCATCGCTGGCCTTCCACGGCTGGTCGAAGGCTTCGATCACGAAATAGTTGAAGCCCTGGCGATTGAGCTTGTTGACCAGTGTGCGCAGGTAAATCGCCTGGTCCGCCGGTGAAGCATCGGCACCACCGCGCATGCGCCCGTTGCTCGGCCAGCCGACTTCGGACAGCAGCAGCGGTTTTTTCGGGAACAGTTTTTTCAGATCGCGGGCGCGGTCGAAGACGAACTGGCCGGCCTTGTCGACGGGAATGAACTCCCAGTAGGGCAGGACGTGGGCGGCGATCAAATCAACGTGCTTGGCCAGTTGCGGGTATTTCTCCCAGATGTGCCATTGCTCGGAGGTAGTCACTGGTACCTTGACGGCAGCGCGCACCCGATCCAGCAGAACGATCAACGCCTCAGGGGTGATCTCCTCGCGAAACAGTGCCTCGTTGCCGACCACTACCCGCACGACGCTGCGCGAGGTGTTGGCCAGTTCGATGGCTTTAACGATCTCCCGTTCGTTGCGTTCCTGATCCGGACTGATCCAGATACCGAGGGTGACCCGCAGGCCGAATTCTTCAGCCAGTTTCGGAATGTCTCCCAGCGAACCGTCGACCGAATAGATACGGATGTTGTCGGTCAGCTTGCTCATGATTTCCAGGTCACGGCGCATCTCGTCGTCCGACGGGTACTGATCCCTTTGGGGGTACTGCCCCTGCTGGAATGGCGAATACGAGAAGCCGGAGATCTGCTGCGGCCAGTTCGGCGCCGTGACCGGGCGATTGACCAGCGCCCAGAAACCGGTGAACAGTGCAGCGATGGCCAGCACCACCACCAGGTTGAGTCCAAATTTACGCGATGACATAGCTGTTTCGGGTTCCAAAGGCTGTGGAACGAAGATTCGGTCGGATAGACGTCCGAGTGGCGCGCATCCTACACCGGTGGTTAACCAGTCGTACAACTGCCGGGAAAATGCCTGACATTGGGCATCCGACTCTGACTTAAGTTCTTACACTTGTCGCTTGCAGCTTAAAACTTGCCGCTGCGTAGCCCTATAATGCGCGCCGGTTTTTGGGGTAATGGTCATGAGTACAGAAGATCCGCGGTTTGCAGGCATCGCCCGTTTGTATGGCATCGAGGGCCTGGAACGCTTGCGCGCTGCCCATGTGGCGATCGTCGGCGTCGGTGGCGTCGGTTCCTGGGCGGCGGAAGCCATGGCCCGTAGCGGGGTGGGCGAGATCTCGCTGTTCGACCTTGATGACGTCTGCGTCAGCAATGCCAACCGCCAATTGCACGCCTTGGACAGCACCGTGGGCAAACCCAAGGTCGAGGTGATGGCCGAGCGTCTGCGCGGCATCAATCCTGATTGCACGGTGCACGCCGTGGCCGATTTCGTTACCCGCGACACCATGGCCGAATACATCACGCCGAACATCGACTGCGTGATCGACTGCATCGATGCGGTCAACGCCAAAGCGGCGCTGATCGCCTGGTGCAAACGCCGCAAGATCCAGATCATCACCACCGGTGGCGCGGGCGGGCAGATCGACCCGACGCTGATTCAGGTCTGCGATCTCAACCGCACCTTCAATGATCCGCTGGCCTCGAAAGTGCGCTCGACCTTGCGCCGTGACTACGGCTTCTCGCGCACCGTGACCCGGCACTACAGCGTGCCGTGTGTGTTCTCCACGGAACAGCTGCGCTACCCGAAACCGGACGGCAGCATTTGCCTGCAGAAGAGTTTTGTCGGCGACGGCGTGAAGCTCGACTGCGCCGGCGGGTTCGGCGCGGTGATGATGGTCACGGCGACGTTCGGCATGGTCGCGGCGACCAAGGCTGTGGACAAGATTGTCGCGGGGGTGCGGCGCCCTGCTGACCGAGTAAAACCTCAGGCTTGAAGTTGAGGCTGAGGGCGCTATCGCGAGCAGGCTCACTCCTACAGGGGAACGCATTCCAAATTGTAGGAGTGAGCCTGCTCGCGATGGCTGCGGAGCAGCCGCTTTTATTGAGCTAACTCATTCATCCGCGTGAGCACGGCATTGAGGCCATTACTGCGCGAAGGCGACAACTGCCGTGACAGTCCCAGCTGATTGAACCACTCCGGCAGATCCACCTGTTGCAACTCGGTCGCCGACAAACCGTTGACCCGCAGCAGCAACAACGCCACCAGGCCACGAATCATCCGCGCATCGCTGCTCGCCCTGAACTGCCAGTGCCCGTCGCGCAAATCCCCCACCAGCCACACTTGGCTTTCACAGCCATGCACTCGATTGGCCTCGCACTTTTGCGCGTCAGCCAACGGCGGCAGACGATCACCAAACTGCATCAGCAACCGCGCTCGCTGTTCCCAGCCCGATGCATTCTGAAAAGTCTGCAGCGCTTCGGCTGCTTCAACCGGCAAGCTCATCGCAACAACTCCAGCGCCTGATCCAGGGCCTCGAAAAAGCGCTCGAGATCTTCCGAATCGTTGTACAGCGCCAGCGACACGCGAATCGCGCCGGCCAGTTCGAAGCTTTTCATCAGCGGCATGGCGCAGTGATGCCCGGCGCGCACGGCGATGCCCTGTTCGGTCAGCAAGTGCGCGAGATCGGCGTTGTGCACGCCTTCGACGACGAAACTGGCCAGCGCCAATTGCGGCTTGCCCAGCAGACGAATGCCATTACGAGCAGCGAGGCCGCGCAGCAGATAGTCGTGCAGCGCCGCTTCGTGGGCCGACACGGCTGGCTGATCCAGCCCGGCCAGATAATCCAGGGTCGCACCGAGGCCAATGACACTGGCAATCGGCGGAGTGCCCGCCTCGAAACCCAGTGGCGCCGGGCGAAAGCGCGAATCGTGATAGTTGGCGTCCAGCACCATCTCGCCGCCGAATTGCCATGGCTGCACCTGCTCCAGCGCAGCGTTGCGCCCGAACAGCACACCGAGGCCATCTGGGCCATAGAGCTTATGGCTGGAGAACACATAGAAGTCGCAACCCAGCGCCTGCACATCATGGCGACCGTGCACCACACCCTGCGCGCCATCGACCACGGTCAGAGCGTTCTGCGCCTTGGCCATGCCGAGCAAAGCGGTCAGTGGCTGCCAGGCACCCAGCACATTGGACAACTGGCTGACCGCCAACAAACGGGTGCGCGAGCCGATCAGCTGCACGGCGGCGGCGAGGTCGATCAGGCCGTCTACGTCCAGCGGCAGGATCACCAGCTTCAAGTTGCGGCGTTGCGCCAGTTGCTGCCACGGCAGCAGGTTGGCGTGATGCTCCAGAGCGCTGATGACAATCTCATCGCCGGGCTCGAACAGATGCTCGAGACCGTAAGCCAGCAGATTCAACGCACTGGTGGCGCCGTGGGTGAAAATGATCTGCCCGCTGTCACCCGCGTTCAGCCACTGGGCAACCTTGCGCCGACTGTCCTCGAACGCCTGCGTGGCGTGGGCGCCGGGCAAGTGTTGCGCGCGATGCACGTTGGCCGAGCCATTGGCGTAGTAATGCGTCAGTGCGTCGAGCAGGGCCTGGGGTTTTTGCGTGGTGGCGGCGTTGTCCAGATAGGTCTGGTCTTGCCGTTGCAGCGCGGCGATGGCCGGGTAATCGGCGCGCCAGGGGGAGGGAATCATCATGGGTTCAGCCCTGTGAAATTGGGCGGGATGTACGCCAAACCTGTAGGAGTGAGCCTGCTCGCGATGACGGTGTGTCAGTCAACGTATCCGCAACGGATACACCGCTATCGCGAGCAGGCTCACTCCTACAATCGATCGTCCAGGCGCTTAGTTGTGAGCGTGCAGCGCTTCGTTCAGTTCGATCGCCGATTTGTGGGTCTTGCATTCCACAGCACCGGTTTCCGAATTGCGACGGAACAGCAGGTCAGTCTGACCGGCCAGTTCACGCGCCTTCACCACCTTGACCAGATTGTTGTGTTCGTCGAGCAGCGCAACCTTGGTGCCGGCGGTCACGTACAGGCCCGACTCGACGGTGTTGCGGTCGCCCAGTGGAATGCCGATACCGGCGTTGGCGCCGATCAGGCAGCCTTCGCCGACCTTGATCACGATGTTGCCGCCGCCCGACAGGGTGCCCATGGTCGAGCAACCGCCGCCCAGGTCCGAACCCTTGCCGACGAAGACGCCAGCGGAAACGCGGCCTTCGATCATGCCCGGGCCTTCGGTGCCGGCGTTGAAGTTGATGAAACCTTCGTGCATCACGGTGGTGCCTTCACCGACGTAGGCGCCCAGACGCAGACGTGCTGCATCAGCGATACGCACGCCGGCCGGTACGACGTAGTCGGTCATTTTCGGGAACTTGTCCACCGAGAAGACTTCCAGCAGTTCGCCGCGCAGACGCGCTTCGAGTTGCATTTCCGCCAGTTCGCTCAGGTCGATCGCGCCTTGGCTGGTCCACGCCACGTTCGGCAGCAGCGGGAAGATACCGGCGAGGCTGACGCCGTGCGGCTTGACCAGGCGGTGCGAGAGCAGATGCAGCTTGAGGTAGGCCTCAGGCGTGGAGGTCAGTTGCGCGTCTTCGGCCAGCAGGGTGGCGACCAGCGGCTTGTGGCTTTCGGCCAGACGGGTCAGCAGCTTGCCTTGCACGGCATCGATGCCTTTCACCGCTTCGGCCAGTTGCGCAGCCTGGGCGGTGGTGAAGGTGATGGCCTGGTTGCCTTCGCTGTAACCGAGGATCGGCGCAACCGCCGCGACCAGCTCGGCCGAAGGATTGAGCAGTGGCTGTGCGTAGAAAACTTCCAGCCAGGCGCCTTGACGGTTCTGGGTGCCGACACCAAAGGCGATGCTGAACAGGGAATTGGACATGTGAATACCTCTACGAAGAGTGACGGGCTGCTTACTTCAGAGCGGCCGCGTAGATATCTGGCTTGAAGCCAATCAGGGTTCGGTCACCGAGATCGAGCACCGGGCGCTTGATCATCGAGGGTTGGGCGAGCATCAGTTCGATGGCTTTCGGCTGGTCGAGATCGGCTTTGCATTCGTCGTCGAGTTTGCGAAAGGTCGTGCCTGCGCGGTTCAACACCGTTTGCCAGCCGTGCTCGTCGCACCATTGGGTCAGGTGCTCACGGTCAATACCGGCGGTCTTGTAATCGTGAAAGTCATAGCTGACAGCGTGTTCATCGAGCCAGGTGCGCGCCTTTTTCATGGTGTCGCAGGCTTTGATGCCGTAAAGCTGTAAGTGCTTGATTTCATTGGGCATAAAATCCTCCCCAAAACTTCCCCAATATCGCCCCAAAATTTAGCCGGTGATTATGCCACGTCGATCCACTCGGCGCCTCGACTGTCGCGGTACACGTCGGTCATTGCGGCCGAGCGGTGTCCCAGCAGCTTCTGGGCATCACGACCTTCGAGTTCATGAAGGCGCGCGGCAAGCGATCGCTGTTCATGGAAGGACGGCGGTTGCCGCCCGAAAGTTATCCCCAGCTTCGCGCCGGCTTTGTCCCGAGCCTCGGCAAATGCGGAGCTCAGCGTATCCAGCACTACCGCTTGACCAGCTTTCGCCCGGCCCGCCGCCTGTGCATGATGCACCAGGTGTTGTGACAGAACGCGATCGCGGCATTGCTTGATGACGGTTGATAGGTCCAACCCGACCGAGTCAAGCCGCAGCTCGGTGCTGATGCGCAGGCGCGCGCCGGTCTTGGACTGCACGACATGCAGGAAGCCGTCGTGCACATCCTTGAACAGCATCGAGGCGATATCGTCCCGGCGCTGGCCGGTCAGCACTGCCAGCTCCATTGCCCTGCGAAGCCATGGCTTCGTCGCCTCAGCGTAAATCGCCTGCCACAGTTCCAGCGTCAGCCGTTCGCGCTTGATGTTCACCCGCGCCGCCTTCGTCAGCTCGACCGGGTTGGTGTCTGCCCACCCCCGCGCCTGAGCCTCGGCGAACACGTCTCGCAACAGCGAGCGCATCGCCCTGGCCATTTGCGCCTTTCCTTCTTTGGCCATACCTGTAAGGTAATCGGCCACATCCATCGTGGTGATTTCCTTTATCCCTTTCGAACCGAACTCGGCGTCAAGCCGGTTTATCCGCATGCGCACGTTTTTGTTGCTGCTTGCGGACAGCTTGCGCTCGGCGAACAGCTCGCGGTATTCATCCAGCCATTCCGAGAACAGTTTGCCCGGTGCTGGCGCCGGCGCACTGATGCGCTCGGTCAGCGTTGGCTTGATGGCGTCGGCGTGATTCGCAGCGACCGCCTCACGGATCGCTGATTCTTTGTCCTTGCCCAGACCGAACACGCGACCACTGATCGGGTCGCGGTAGGTGTAATAGGTGCCGCCGTTGCGTGCGTCGGTCTTGCGGTAGAGATTCGGGGGAAGATCCTTTGACCCTGTGTTACGCGGCCTGGGCGCCATTGCGTGCTCTCTCTATTCTGCTGATCAGGCTGCCGCCGACAATGCGGATTGGTTGCTGGTCAGGTTCCTGATAGTGGGCGTTGGAGTCTACATAGTAGCTGCGCCCGTGCTTCACCGGTGCTGGCGCGATCCGGCCTTCGCGCGCCCATTTACGCAACGTGTTGGGGCTGGGCGGCGTCTTGAACTCGGCCGCCGCCCATTCATCCAGGGTGACTTTGCTCATGTGATGCTCCATGCCGCGCGTGGCGGCAGAAGGTGGTGATGGGTTATGCAGGCAGCAAGCCTTTTGCTTTTGCTTCTGCCCTGCACTGCTCGCGAAACTCTCGAGCTTTTTCGATTGCTTGCTGTTTGCTGGCGGCCTTCCAGGTGGGGCCGACTTGGATGAACTTGCCGCGCAGCTTGCCGCACCAATGCTTCACGAAGTCGCCGTTCTCGATCTGGCAGATGGTGCCGGCGGATGCTCTCGGCGCCGTCGCGTAATCCACCAGCTTCTGGTCGTACGTTAATTCGGGCATGCGGATTCCTCGCCCGCCGTACACCGGCAGGCTGTTGAGTTGGGGAGGGGTTACGGGTACTGGCGTTTGATGCGATCGGCGATGTCTTCGAGCTTTTCCGCCATGTACCGCATGTCGTTGTTATCGCGGCGGGATACGACGCCCGATCGCTGCACGTTGCGGCCGTCGATGAGCCAAGCAGCCAAGACGATGATTGCGGCTTCAAGCCGGCGCCGAAGCCAGCCGGTGTGTGGAACAACTCTCATCACCGCGGCCCCTTGTAGCAGTACACGTAGGCGAACCAGGCGAGGGCGATCATGGCGTCACCCGTTTGAACTCGACGACCCAGACCCACGGGTTGGCGTCCCAGTCGCCTCCGGTGGATTGCCAAAGGTCGCGGAATGCTGGTATCGGGTATTTGTGGCATGCGCCGCCTTCGTCGCTCGCGCACCATTCGCGGAGCGGCCCGCGATGCACCCCCTCGGCTGCGGCCTGTTCGTACGTGATTTCCTGCAACCGCTCGACGCGCACGTCGGTGATCTCCAGCAGGATGCGGCAGGCCCAGCGCGGCATGTGGATGCTTGGCTTCCAGACTGGCTGATCGGCTTCATATGGGGTAAGCCCGTCGGCGGCGTAAACCAGGGTGCCGTCGTCGCGTGCCTCACTGACATTCAAGTCATCCGGTTTGAGGTAAGGGCCGCGCATGACTTCGTCGTGATCGCAGTATCAGGTTTCGCGAACCCAAAGGCGATCGCCTCGCCGCCCGTAAGGGCAACCACCGTACATAGCCAGCTCCGCCGCGCACTCCTCCTCAGTCGCACCGAAAGCAGCGAACCCCCAGCGCGGATGGTCTTGAACCACTGCGATCCACTGATGTTCCGGTGAGTCAGATTTGCTGCGGCTCGGGATCTGGTTGCCTTTGACTAGCCGGCGCGTGACCGTCTTCTGCCCGGACAAGATCGAGCGAACCATCGCTCCGTTGAAAAGGATGGGGCGCTCTTTGTGGAAGGGTTCCGGCGCCGGGCGGGGCTTGGCCATTTTCGCCTGGCATCGCTTGCAACTGACAAGATCGCGGTTGTGGGTACCGTCCCACTCGACTTCGGATTCTTCATTCAGGCCACAGGCCGATAGCGACCAGCGCTCGTTGTCCTGCGTGCAGCCGGAGTCGACTATGAGGTGGTTTTTCCTGGGCATGCCGGTTCCTTGCCGCTATAGCGGCTGACTTTGAAGGGGGAGGGAGTTACTGCTGAGGGTGCGTTGCGTTCCAGCGCTCGAAGGCTTCTTGCGTGGTGGCTGCTTCGATCTTCTCGTCGCACTGGTTGCACGCCGCCACACCGCCGGCCGCGCCGACATCGCGGTGACCTTGCTTGCACGGGTTCATATGCCAGTCGTCATCCATGCCGGATTCCGGCTCAGGATATTCTGGACGGGCAGGTGGGTAAGCCGGAGCCGTCATGGCCTGGTCAATGGCAGCGCGGAGATTCTCGCTGTAGTTCTCGCCAATGACGCGCTCGAACGGCTGATCCATCCAATGGCCGACGACCTCGATGTTGATGCTGCTGTCGCCGGCGTCGCCGTTGGGGCTGCTGATGAAGCGAACGTCCCAGCAATTGGAATCCAGAGCGTCAAGCCGCGCCTTGTCTTGCTCCAGCTCATCAATCCGCTGATCCGCTGCGTTCAGGCGCTGCTGCAGGGCGTCACGCTCTTTGATCGCGACCGCGTGCTTATCACGCCAGTGCAGCACCGCTTCAAGTTCCTCGGCAGCAGTCACGGGCGGCTGCCCGGTCATGCGCCGTTCGATCATCTGCCAGGCCGGCGCGTACTCAGGCCAGTCGCTCTCGATCACCAGAAACCGGCGAGCAGGCGCGCCGGCAATCAACATTTGCTCGTAGAAGTTCCGGCAACGCCCGGAGAAGTTGCGCCGGACCAGGTGCGGCAATTTTTCCATATCAGTGTGTTTGATGACGATGTAACGGTCTTCACGCTGAAAGGTTTGCTCGTTCATCCTGCAATCTCCATCGATACCAGATCATGGGCATTCACAACCTTCATGCCGAGCTCCTTGCCGATGTGGACTTCGAGGCTGGCGCCGCGAGAGTCCTGCCAGCCGGGCAGGGTGGCCACGGTGTCGCATTCCATCAGGGCGGCGATGTCTCGGCGCATGCATTCGCTCCAGGTGCCGGGGTCTGGGTTGAGCTCGGCGGGGTTGATGACGCTGTGCCCGGCGGCGCGCAGGGTGGCGGCCGTCGAGTGGAACAGCGGGAAGTTCAGGTCCAGCATGTTGGTCATGGGACCGCTGAGGTAGATGCGCTTCATGCTGCCACCTGCTGTTGTACCGACTGTTTCCATGGATCGTTCGCCCGAGCCAGCGCGGCCATCGGCGGCGGGCTTACGCTGTTGCCACACATGTGTACCTGCTGGGTTTTGGTGAACGGCTTGCCGTCGGCGCCGTGGCTGATGATGTAGTCGGCGGGGAAGCCCTGAGCCTTGTAGAGCTCGGCCGGTTGCAGCATCCGCAGGCAGATATCGACGATCACGTAAGGCGTGCCCTTGATGGTGACGGTGACCAGGCCCAGCCGATCCTTGGTGGTGATGGTTGGTGCTGGCGCGTCGGCTGCGCTCATGTTCTCGGTGCCGTAGTAGCTGATCAGGAATGCGGCGACTCGCAGTGCGCCTTCTTCGTGCTCAGGTGACAGCGTGTACTCCAGCAGCGCGTGATGCTCCGCCCCGGCAGTCATTGTCGGCACCGGCTCATCCATCCCGCGCCCAACGCAATTTTTCCGCAACGTAGTCAGGTGGGCGGAGCAAACCGCATGATGCTGACCTGTTGTGACTGTCGGTACCGGATTCGTCAGATCAGTTGCAGCGTGACCGGTGGTGTTGGTGATCAGTGTCGCCGTCACCAGCTGCTGCTGGCTACCGGTGTTCGTCACAGTGGTCATAGGATCGTCGACGCTCTTGGCGTCGGTGGTGTTGAACCCGCCGTTCATCTGGGCCATGAACACCGTTGAGATTCCCATGGCGTGGGCGGCGCCGGCGGGACGCTTGTAGTCGCCGCCGCTGGTGATGGTCGGCAGCGGTTCGTAGAGTGCCTTGCCATCGTCCGCAAACCTGAACTTCACCAGGTGCGCGGCGGCGACTGAATGCCCGCCGCTCGCAGTAACTGTGCCCAGCGGGTCACCAGCAAACTTGCTGCCGTCCCCCCAGCGCTGAACGCCGCCCGGCTTACCTTCGCCGTGCGCAGCCGTGACCATCACCGGGCTGATCAGCGTCAACTCGCCGCGATTTGCGCACGTCACAGTCGGCAGTGGGGCGTGGGGATCGTTGATGCGATCGCTGCCCTGATGCGTTGCTGGCGCGATGATCGGACTGGCCATGGCGAACGATCCGCCACGCGGCCAAGACGTCACCGTGCGCAGTGGCTCATGGGCAGACTGAACGCTTTCGCCCGACCAGTTCGCGATCGGCACGATGAATGGGTCAGCGGCATCGATGACGAACTTCTTCATGCCCTTGGCGATCCGGCGCAGGGTGGCGGGTGCCAGCGGCTTTGCCCGGTCGAAAATGCTTTTGCTCGGGATGGTCCAGTCGATGCACTCTGCGGCGGTGCGCCACTTTTTTTGGCCCTTCGCCGGGTTCTTCGCGTGGGTCGGCTCAGGCCACACGATCGGCTGGCCGTCGCAACGGGCGATCATGAACAGTCGCTCGCGGCTGGTCGGCGCGCCGAAGTCGCAGGCCTTGATGACCCGCCATTCAACGGCGTAGCCCAGGCGTTGCAGCTCGGCGACGAACACCGCCCACGTTTGACCGCGGCGTTTCGGGTCAGGCACCAGGAACTGCTGGTGGACCGGCACGACTTCGCCAGCCTCGGCGATGGCACCGCCCAGCTTCATCACGCGGCCGGTCGACTTGCAGCGCTTGGCGATCAGCGGCCCCCACTGGAGGATCTGTTTCACGTTTTCCAGACTGATAACGCGCGGCTTCTTCTTGCCGGCCCACTTCAGGCCGATCCACGACAGATTGCGAATCTCGCGCTTGCGCGGCTGGCCGCCGGCGGCCTGGCTGTGGTGCGTGCAGTCCGGCGACATGTGGAACCAGCCCACGGCCTTGCCGCCGCACTCGGTGTCCGGATCACCGTCAAACACGTCGGTGGTGTAGTGCACGGCGCCCGGGTGATTCACGGTGTGCATGCTGATCGCTTGCGGGCTGTGGTTCTTCGCGACATTCACCGCGCGGCCAAGGCCCATCTCCAGCCCGGTGCCGGCGCCGCCGCCACCGCAGAAGAAGTCGACAACGATCTCATCGTCCTGAGTGCTGAAGCCGAGTCCGTATTGAGTTTTGAAATCGAAGGGGTGTTTCTTCTGTTGTGCGGACATAGGGGATCCTCGCCGGCTGGCGTGATTCGTATAAGTGGGGTATTTGTGTTCGGCCCGGCATGGGGCCGAATCAATTACTAAACAGGAGGAACAGCGTGAAGGAGGACCTACTAATACCTCTCATAGGGGCCATTGCTGTTGCTCTGATAGGCGGGGGCATTTCGCTTGCGCTAGCGATCCTCGCAAAAGATCAGAAAACCTCTGAGTTCAGGCAGGCGTGGATCGACGGGCTGAGAGACGATGTGTCAAAGCTGGTCGCACATTTCATGGTTGTGGCAAGCATATCGAAAATAACCAAAAACCTATCTCAGGAGAAAATTTCCGAGTACGTCCTCTCCAAAGAAAATGACTTCATTGAGATAGCACTTCTTATCAACCGAATTCGATTGAGGATGAACAAGGATGAACATAAAGAATTTTTGAAACTGATTTCGGATACTGATGGGATTGGTTCTGATCCTGAGCGTTATGAGGCCCTAATCGAAAGCATTGTGGTCCAGAGTCAGGCAATACTTAAGTCCGAGTGGAGGCGTGTTAAAAGAGGCGAGATTTCCTTTCAAATACTCAAGTGGGGTTCGGCGGTTGTGTTCTTTGCTAGCTGCGCCTTTGGAATTTCTTTTTACTTGGGACATTTCGAAATTATTCGCCTGAACACTAATTAATCGGATCCAGTATCTCATCGTCTGAATAGCGAGAAATCGCGCGGCGTGATTCCAGTTCAAAAATACGCGACACGTTTTCGCTTATCGTGATTTCGTGTCGCGGCGGTGTGAGCAGGGGAAGGGCGCCGCCCGGGCCAAGTCCGTGCAGATGGTGAATCATCAGCGTGATCGCCTCGCCTTGTTCCTCGATGCCGCTCCAGGCCATCAACTCAGCAAGTGCTTGGCGCGTACCGGGCAGGCAGTGGAGCCTGATTTCCTCTTCGCCGCGCTCCTTCCTCTTCGCCGCGGCTTTCGCTGAGCGATCTGCATTGCTCTTGGCCATGGCCTACCTCTTCAATTCCGCTGGCCGGCAAGTCCAGCCAGGTCTGTCGTTTGCGTTGTTGTGGTCTGGAACGTCTCACGCAGCTACCTTCACCTGATGCCAGGCGCCGGCGGCGTAGAACAGCTTCGCGGCTTGGGCTTCGTCCATCGATATTTCGTCGGGAATGGCGATCCAGCCTGACGCCACCAGATGGTTCGGGTTCGCGCTGTTGCGCAGCTCCAGGTAGTAATGCTCGATGGCATCGGTGAGGCGCTCGACCTTGTAGATGCCGTCCGGCGAGATCTCCACCGACTTGATGTACTCGGCGCCGCGCTCGTCTCGGCACATAGCGGCGATGTAGATCGTCCAGCGGTAGGAGAAATCGAAGATCGCGTTGGCGATCGCCAGACTGCGGATCTGCTTGCAGCTCTTCCAGTTCGCCATGATCTGGCTGCCGCTGGGATCGATGTTCACGACCGCGACGTGGTTGGTGCGCAGCAGCGCCCGGCAGCTGCGCTCAGCCCGGGCGAAACCGTTGTTGGGTTTGCGTTTCGACTTCATAGCGAGTCCGCCATTTTGCGCAGAGCCTTGCGGTCAGCGGCCGATATCGGCTTCGGCCGGCGCTTGAGGACCGTTTCAGGGTCTATTTTCTTCGAGCGGGGCGGTGGGAGCGGATTGCGCGGCGGGCTTTTCAGTTGGTCGATCCGTCCGCCGGCGGCCAGGTACTGCGCGATTCGTGCAGCGATCGACTCGGCGTCGGGTCGGTGCTGCTCGACGAGGTTGAGGTGGTTGCTGATCATGAGTCACCATCAGCGCGAAAGCGCTTTACGAACGAATGGGTCAAGGTCGGGCTGGTTCAAAAGCCAGCGCCGGTAGTTGCTTGGCAAGTCCGCGAAGGCGGTGCCCTTGTGTTTGCCGAATCCGATGACCGTCGGGATGCGTGCATCCTCGGAAATCTGCCAGAGCTCCTCCCAGTCATTAACCGGCCGGCCAAGCTCAGCAGCGAGTTGATCGAGGATCTTGACCAGCAATAGGCGGCAGTTCTTCACATCGTCGAGCGCGGCGTGGGCATTGCGGAGCAGGCCGGTCGCTTCGGCGCGGTAGTGCAGGTAGATCATCGCCGACTGGGTGTGACTGCCCGCGTTCGGCCACAGCTTCGAGCTCAGGGCCTGGGTGCAAATTCGCTTTACATCCGGTTCGCCAATCACGCGCCAGTCGTAGTCGACGTTGTGCCCGATCAGGTAGACGACGTCGCTGGGCAGGGCAAAATCGGTGTGTGGCAGGCAGTCAGCCAGTTCCTCATCGAGAATGTGGCTGGTGGCGAGCGCGCTCAGCTCAATCGGCTTGCCCGGCTTGTAGCGGTGCAGGAAAGAGTCAGTCACCGCGAGACTGCTGACGCCGCTCAGTTTCAGCCAGGCCGCCTCGACCAGATGC
Source organism: Pseudomonas moraviensis (assembly GCF_900105805.1). Lineage (NCBI taxonomy): Bacteria > Pseudomonadati > Pseudomonadota > Gammaproteobacteria > Pseudomonadales > Pseudomonadaceae > Pseudomonas > Pseudomonas moraviensis. Next base: position 85,602 of record NZ_LT629788.1, read on the forward strand.
GGATCGTTCAAGCCGGTTGTTTCGCTATCAAAGATGTATGCGGTCATGCTGATTGCCTTTGTGGGGAAAGTTCGTTTTTGCGCTTGTCTTTGGCGGCCACGACCTGCTGAACGAGATCGTCAAAGCCGACGGCGATGGCTTTGGCCGCGTTGAATGCCGACTGCAGCGAGGCCATGTCCTTGGCTGTGGCGATATCGGCCAGTGCATCCACCAGCAGCTCCTTGGCGCGCTCCTCAGGGCTTACACCCGAGTTCAGCCACGCCAGCAATCGCCGGCCGGTCTCTTCGGTGATCAGTTCAGGCTCCTCGAACAACTTTGTTCGATCCTTGCTCGCCATGGCGGTGTGCCCGTCGTGAGTGAGGTCCAGCACGACGGTGAACTCGTAATCGGTGCCGTCTCGCTGCTCAGACTTCATGCCCAGCTTGAGAATCTTCTTCCCTTCGCCTTGCACGGTTTCCGTTTTGCTCCGCATGGTGCAGATGATGTGTAGCGAGCTGGTCAGGATCTTGTCGGTCAGCCTCCGGTGGCGCGGCGTTGTCTCGTTCCAGGCCGCCCAGGTGTTGCCCTTGAATTTCTGGTGGGCAAGCTTCTCGTTCGATTCAAGGCATCCGCCGGAGCCTGTCCACTCATGGGAATAGCTGTCGATGATCAGCACGCTGTAACCGGCCTGCTCGGCAGCGGTGATGGCGTCGACATATCGTTCAGGCGAGTAGGGCGCATGCAGTTCAAGCGTGTCGAAGTCCGCGATGTCCGCGTACAGCGAGGCGCTGCCATGCTCCGTATCGATCACTGCAATTCGCCCGCCTAGCCCTTGTGCGAGCAGTAGAGCGGAGTAGGTTTTGCCTGAACCAGATGGCCCAGCAAGTGCCAGCCGTAGCTTGGCCTGCTTGCGTTCGGCTTTCTTGAACATTGCGAGTTTCCTCAGTTCGGTTGGTTGTCCCACTGCTGTTCGATGCGGCGGGCTTCGTCTTCGTACTCTTTGCGCTGCTCGCCGCTGAACTGCTCGGGCGAGAAGGCGCCGACCGTCATCCAGTCGAGCTGGGCGGCCAAGCGGGGGGAGTGGTTCATGGGTACCTACTGTGTGACGCGATCGGCGAGAGCGCTGAGCAGCATCAGGAAGGTGTAAATCAAGAGGACCCGAAACGAGCCGCGCCGAATCAGGATGCGGCGTGCACGCTGAAGGCTGGTCATCGGAATACGTGATAGGTGGTGGAGCGCGGAACCTGGCAAGTGCCCGAGCCATCGCGAATGACACCGTAGGCGCCGGCACCGGCAATCAAGATCACAACGAGAAACCAGTACAATAGATTCATGGCCGAGCCCTCACCGCGATGCGTCCGCCTTTCATGGTCACCGACAGGCGCTGCGGGAGGCTGTCGACCAGATCCTCCCGCTTGCGGCCGATCACTTCATTGAAGGGCAGGCCGAAGCCGAGAATCGCGATGCGGCGCTCGATGTCGTCGAGCTGCTCATCGACCAGCGATTTCACCAAAGGGGTTGTCATGCTGCAGCTCCTTGCGAGGCGGTGGCGTTGTAGGTGGCGTAGATCTGGTCGATGCGAGCGCGGTAGTGACGGTGCTCGCTGTCGTCGATGGCACGAAGCATGAAGGCCAGGGTGATGCAGGATGTCGCGGCGGCGCTGGCGTTGGGCTTGCCGAGGTCGCGGATCATGTTGCTGATCTCGCCCTCGATCCAGGTCACCGCCGTTTGATGGTCGCGCTGCTGGATGTTCATTTGAGCCCCCAGAATTCGCCGTAGGCGACCACCGCTGCCGCGACTCGCTTGGCCCGCGCTTTGCGGTCGACCAACTCTTGAGCTGCCATCAGCGCCTGACGCTTTGTGAGTTCTTGCGCTGCGGCTTCGTAGTCGTGAAAGTCTTCAACCTTCGGCGCTTTGGGGCGGCCCCATTCATCAAAGCGCCGATCCCACTCTCGGGCCTGCGCACTGTCTGCATAGCTGGTTGCCATGGTCGCCTCCGTGGTGGCGGGTGTTGATCCAACAAAACTCGGATGCACTCATCCGCTCCGCTGGTTGCCGTTGGGCGCGGAGGGGAGTGCATTCGGGATTGGTCGGGGAAGGGTTGCCGGTTACTTTTCCGGCGCTGATGTCACCAGCAGATCCTGTGGGCTATACCCGCTTCGGGGCGCTGACAAGGCGCGCTCTCCGGGGCCGATATTCTCTCGTCGGCCCAAGCGCCCGACACTGTAGCGGCCGGGTAGGCTGTTGCTCGGCAACGGCTGGTTAGCGCTTCATGGCGGTAGCTCCTATCACTCGCTCACTGGGCAGGCAGTGGCCACCTATTGAATGGGGTGATGCAGATGGCCGGAGCTGATCCCGGCATTACTATTAGCGGCCTTAGTGACACCGGAGTTTCACCGGGGCGAAGGTTTCAGCCGCTTATTCTTGGACTCGCCGTGGCCATCTGGGCGCTTACTCACTCTACCGGCCACGATTCCCGCGATCCCTCAGGTCTTACACTTGCCCGTCAGCCCGGGCATTCATCTGCGTGTTGCGGTGATGCAGGTGGGCGGTTATAGGCCGCAGCTTCGTCCGCATCGGGGTGTGATCTGGCAGGTGCCAATCCCTGCATCAACCCGTGTTCATTCCTCCGGGTCTCGCTGGATGGAAGCTATGCTGCTTGGCGGCAGGATTCAGATCACACCCCGATGCGCTCTCATAGAGAGGATCGGGTGGGTTCAAGGCAGCTTTCAGCGTGACCACCCACGCTCTCAACCATCGCTGCATAAGGGCAGTTAACGACAGGCTGTCGTGGCGCTGGTTGTCTCTATCTTTTCAATCTCATCCAAGGCTTTCTGATATGCCTCGACCATCAACCCCAGCATTTCGTATCGACTCCGTATGAAAGCGACACTGTCTTCTGATATTCCGTGCCGCTTGGCTCCAGACACCAACCGTTCGAGCGCGCTGATCTCGTCAGGCCATGCCGCGCTCATTGCGCCGCCTCGAAAGTTGCTGACGATGCCGATACACCAAATCGCGACCAGTTCGCCGGGCTGTAGAACTGCACAACCTTTGCGACCTTCACGATGAACTCAGCGCCGAAGCGGAATTTATTGCCTTGGTACAGGCGCGGCATGGTCAGTTTCTTGTCCAAGCAAGTAGCGCCGACGATACGGCCGTCGCTCAACTTGATTCCGTGCTTCAGCGAGCGACCGCAGTGTTCGCAGTTGCATTCGCTTTCGTACCCAACGATTGAAATCTGGTTCATTGCGTAACCCTCGGTTGATTTCCCGTCTGGCCCTGTCGCCAAGGCCAGCCAGTGAAATCTGTTTTTCTCCGCACCCGCTTACCAGGTCATTCACTCAGTTCGGTCAACACCTCGTCCGCCGTCGCAGTGGTCTGCGCGTTGGCAGGCTTTCGGGCCTGTCGGATCGCCGGTCGCCGGTAGAGGCAAGTGCGGTTTTGTTCATCGGTTTACTGACCTCCCACCGATGGAGCCGGGAGTGACCTAACCGGACTGGCCGGGTAGTCGTTCATGGCGCTGGTTGTTAAAGAGCGGCGGGTCTGTTGAGGCCCTGGCGCCTTCTTGCTTTGGCGTTGAGGCAAATCTACAACTGAAAATTGTAATGTGCAAGCAAGAGTTGTAATTATTTTTGCAGTTATGCATGGGTGGTCTTTTCTGCGGGCGTAAAAAAGCCCGCGCTTGGCGGGCTCTATTTGATAGCGAGGTGTTTAGTCTCGACGTAGTGTTGCGGATCTACCGTGTTTCGCTTCGAATTTGTCGACCATGCCTCTGCATGCGCCGCGCACGAACGTCTTCGTCTGCGCGGATGCCAGTTGGTCGTCGTAGTCCTTCCAGCACAGGTCTATAGCCAGGCGATCACGATCTTTTTCCGAAGGCGGTCCCGATAGAGCGCCGATCACAAGGAGCAATCCGAACAAAACCAGCGGAACCAATATGAACCATGGCCAGATCGGCTTGCGGGCTGGTTTTGGCGGTTCGCCGCTGACCGTTCCAGTCAGAAGGCTGGTGCCGCAGTGCTTGCACTTGATGGCTTCGGCTTTGATCGTTTCTGCGCAATAAGGGCAGGTCTTTACCGCTTCGTCCATGTTGAAGCCTCTGATTCAATTTGCGCGAGAGTACATCGCCCACCAAAAAACATGTCCAAGAATCGATATCTGCTGCTCTTGGATCTGCTCGAAGGTGTAGTTTTCGTCCGGATGCTCGTCGTGGTTGAAGCTGCGAAGCTTGATGCCCGTCGGAGTCCGGTAAACCTGTTTCACACGAAGCTGACCGTTATGGTTCACCGCGTACATCTCGCCGTCGACGATATCGCCGAGCGAATTTTTGCCCATGTTGACGCCCACTGTGGCGCCATCCCTCAGCACCGGCATCATGCTGTTGCCGCTCACCGTCACGCACTTGGCGTTGCTGAATTGAACGCCGTTGTTGCGCAGATCCTTCTTGAAGAAGCGAAGCCTTGCGCTGTCGCTTTCTTCTATTGCGAATCGCCCAGTGCCAGCCGCCAGCTCGACTTCCTTGAGAAAGGGGACGTAGACCTCGTCGTCACCAAGAGGCGTCTCGTCATCCCACGTTTCGATTGAGCTCAACGAAGTGTCGGCAGTGCGGCTCTGGCTTTCGAGCGGGCCGGTCTCGCCCATCAGGTAGGCAACCGAAACCCCTAGCACGTCGCTCAGCATTTTGATCTTCGGATTTCTCGGGACCGTTCGCCCGGATTCCCAGGCTTGGACGGATTGCGGGCTCACATCGAGCTTGCGCGCGAGCTCGGACTGATTCAGTCCAGCAGCCTCGCGGGCTGCAGCGATTCGGGAAGAGGTAGTAGTCATGGCCGCGAGAATACAACTCGAACTTGTAGATAGCATTGCAATTCTCACTTGTAGTAGCGATTCAAAAGCTGTAACTTTGCGTTGTAATTACCAGTTTAACGAGGACGCTATGGAACAGAACGCAGCAGAGCGTGCAGCTAAGGCAGCAGGCGGCCAGTCGGCCCTCGCTCGCGTCCTTGGCTGTACGCCACAAAACGTACAGCGCTGGTGCGCCACCGGCCGGGTTCCGGCCGAGCGTGTAATTCCCGTCGAGCAGGCAACCGGCGTATCCCGCCATGACTTGCGCCCCGACCTGTACCCCGACGAAACCAGTAAAGCCGCATAACCATTTTTCAATCACCAAGGAGCAATCCCCGTATGGGCTTCAAAGACCCCCTCAACCAGCGCCGAGACATCGCCAGGAAGATCCGTCTGTATCCATTGCTCGATCGACAGTTGCAGCGCGCCGCCGACAAAAGCCGTCGGGAGTACGCGACGTACCTTTTCGAGATGTTGGAGTGGGCAGCAGTCAATGGCGCAATCGAAGCACTCATGCCCGAGGACCTTAAGGACCTCAAGAATATCGCGGGCTAGAGGCCCTCAGGAGGGCACGAATGCAGTTCACAGAAGAAAACGTGCCGCCAGAGACCCGCGCCAAAGTTCACCAACTCATGGAGGCAAGAGGGTGGACGTTTGAAGAGGCGGTAAACGAGATCCTTCTCGAGGCAATCACCTCGGGAGCAACGGTCTTCGTTGGCAGGCACAAAGCGCCAGTCCTGACACTGGTGGGACTTAAGAGGCCCTCTACCGGATAGGTGAGGCCCTCACACAGGGCCTGAAGAAGGGCCCACTTTTCAACAGGCATAAAAAAACCACCGGACGAGGGTGGCTTTTTCAACAGCAGTAACAACTGGAGCGAATCATGCACCAATCAATTCCAACGATCAATACCCCGGCCAGTGTCGCGACACAATTTGGCAACGGTGAAAACGTGTCGCGTGAAAAAATGAGCAGCTTCGAATTGCTCGACCTGGTCAACGCGGCCCGAAAGGAATTTGGCGAAAGCGAAGTTCGTCGCAATGATTTCACCGCGCGGTGCCGCGACGAGCTGGACGGCGAATACTACGAAACTTTCGTAGTAAGGAATCAGCGCGGCCCAGCCTCTGAGGCGTTGATGCTGACCAAGGATCAGTGCCTTCTGATCTCGATGCGGGAGTCGAAAGCAGTTCGCCGCTCGGTCGTCTCCAAGATCAATGCCCTGTCTCAGCCTCGCGAACTCTCCCGCATGGATCTTATCCAGATCGCGTTCGAGGCCGAGCAGCAGCGTCTGCAGCTGTCGATCCAAGTCGAAGCCCAAGCCTCGAAAATCCATTCCATGGAGAACCTGTTCAAAGAGGGGATGACGCACACCCAATTCTGCAAGGGCCTCAATGGGGTCAACGTCATGCAGGTGGGCAAGTTCCTCGAAGGCCGCAGCTGGCTCTACAACGAGAGCAAATCTGGACTGCGCTTCCGTGTGGCGTCTTACGCCCGCGACAAGTACATGACCGAGCATCAGCACGAAGTCACTCCCCACGGCAAAGAGCCGTTCGTTTCCTTCACACCAGTCCTGCTCAAGAAGGGCGCCGTGCGCCTGTATGACCTTTACCTGGCTGGCGAGCTGCCAATGAAGAAGACCTGGGACGGACTGTTCACCCATGACAAAGCACTGAGGGCCGCGTAATGGCCGGGGACTGGATCAAAATGCGAATCGACCTTCAGACACATCCGAAAGTTTTCCGCATGGTGTCCGCATTGAAAGCGGACAGACTTCGGATCATTGGCGGACTGCACATTGCGTGGAGCATCTTCGACACCCATTCCGACGACGGTGTGCTGCACGGTTACAGCGTCGATGCGATGGACGCGGTGGTTGGCTGGCCGGGCTTTACCCAGGCCATGATCGAAGTGGAATGGGCGTCCGTGCAGGACGATGGAAGCCTTGTAATGCCTCGCTTTGACGAGCACAACGGCGCCAGTGCAAAGCGCCGGGCCAACGACAGCGAGCGCAAGCGTAACGACCGCAAAAACAACTCTGTCCGCAATGTGTCCGCAAGCGATGCGGACAAAACGCGGACCAGAGAAGAGAAGAGAAGAGAAGAGAAGAAAGAGCAAGATCAAAAGCATGGTGCTGGCGCACCGGCGAAGTCTGGCAAATTCGATCCGCTCACTGCCAAGCCCGAGAATGTATCCGAAAAGGCATGGGCCGACTGGTGCCAGCACCGCAAGGAAATCCGCAAGCCGCTGACCGCCAAGAGCTGTGAGCAGCAGGCCAAGGCCTTACTGGGCCATGCCGCGCCGGATCAGGTGCTCGCCACCTCGATCTCCAACGGCTGGACCGGCATTTTCCCGGACAAGGTCGCCAGCAACGTGCACCCGTTCCCGCAATCCCGCCACACCGGCTTCGCCGATCGCGATTACACATCAGGCCTGAAGATGCGGGAGGACGGCAGTTATGCGCTCTGAGCAAGTCCAAGCCACGCAGGAACTGCCGCCGGGCACTCGCATTCAGCCTGCTGAGTGCGAAACCCACGGCGCCTACGAGCAGAAGGTCTATGCCGTTCTAGGCCGGGAGCTCAGAAGCAACTGCCCCGAATGCAGCCGTATTGCCCGCGAGAAAGCCGACGCGGCCGAGAAGGCCAACAAGGCGATGGAACTGCGCATGTCCCTCGCTCGCAAGCTGGGCGATGCGCTGATCCCGAAACGCTTTACCACTCGCACCCTGGGCAACTACCAGGCCGAGAACGAAGGCCAGCGCAAAGCCCTGCGGTTCTGCCAGCACTACGTCCAGATCTTCGACGAGATCCTGAAGACCGGTCGCTGCATGGTGATGATTGGCAAGCCCGGTACCGGCAAAACGCACCTCGGCGCCGGCATGGCCAACGAGCTGCTGCACAACACGTCTCGCACGGCCGTGTACCGCACTGTCGGCGCAATCCTTCAGGCGATCCGCTCCACGTACGACAAGCACAGCGAACGCAGCGAGGCCGAGATCCTGTCGAGCCTGATCGATCCCGATTTGTTGGTGCTGGACGAGGTAGGCGTAAGCAAGGAGCAGCCGAGCGACTTCGAGCTGACGACCCTGTTCGCAATCATCAACGGCCGGTACGAGCAGGAGCGCCCGACGGTGGTGATCTCCAATCTCGAAGCCAGCCAGTTGCCGGCCGCCATGGGTGACCGCTGCGTCGACCGTTTGCGCGAGGGCGGAATGATCGTTGTCCCGTTCGATTGGGAATCTCAGCGCGGCAAGGAGGGTTTCTGAAATGACTATCGACAAACAAAAACTCCAGAAGCTGCTGTGGGCCGAAGCCGCGTCCTACCGTGCCGACTGCGCAGACTGGAAGCGCAACACCGAGGCTCTGCAGGAATTCCTCGGGGAGAAGACCGTGGAGGAGGTGGCGCTGGAGCTGCTGGCCGAGAACGATCGACTTTCCGCATCGCCGGAGCGCCAGATCATCCGCGCCGCTGTAACCGAAGCGGTCAAGGGGATCGCCGACGCTGCAGCAGCGCATGCCAAGGCTGGGACGCTCAAGGAGATTGAGCAACTCAAGGCCGAGAACGAGGCGCTGCGAAGCGTGATGGCTTGCGTAGTGAGCGAGATACCTAACCAGACCAGCCGCAATGGCAACGCGCCCGGGCACTGTCACGCCATCCCCGGAGTTTGGGATCAAGGTAACGGCGCAAAGTCTGGAACCGAATGCGCCTGGTGCAAGGTCTGGAATGCCGCGACGGCTATGAGCAACGAGCGGCCGCTCACCTGTGGGAGCGAGCAAGGGTCCACTTCGGCTGAAACGCCCGTTCCAGAGCGCTCTGCCTGTAGGAGCGAGAACCCATGAACCCCGAATACACAATCCGCGACCGAAGCGATATCAACCGCCTCGCCGGCGCCTTGCACGCTATCGACCTGAGCAAGCCGAAGGTCGTGGTGATCCGCGACGAGAAGCGCCCTGACGTCTGCAACCGCAAGATGTGGGCAATGCTCAAGGACGTATCCGAGCAGGTGGTCTGGCACGGCAAGAAGCTGACCAGTGAAGACTGGAAGTGCCTTTTCAGTGCCTCTCTGGAGAAGCAGCGTGCGGAGCCAGGCCTCGACGGTGGCTTCGTGGTGATGGCCGTATCGACCCGCAAGCAATCGCAGAAGTGGTTCAGCGATCTGTTCGAGCTGATGCATGCGTTCGGCGCCGAGCATGACGTGAAGTGGAGCGCAACTGACCACTGGGACGGCCGCTATGACCAGTAACTTCAAGCCGGGCGATCTGGCCCTGATCATCAACTCGGCGGCGCCGAAGAATATCGGGAAAACGGTTCGCCTAGTTGAGTACATCGCTCCCAACAGCGGTTCCTTCATGCATGAGGGCGTGTGCTTCAAGCCTCGCGAAGTGCCCACTTGGATCGTGGAAAGTCTGGACGGATCGAAGTCTCTTTTTGGCGGGTATATCCAGTTTGAAATCATGGTCCGGTCTGGACCGTGCCGACAGCAATGGCTGATGCCCCTGCGCGGCGACTTCACCCCCGAGCAGCAGAAAGCCAAGGAGGCCGAACCATGCGCGTAGCCCTCAAGGAGAAGAAGGCTCCGAAGCCGAAGAAGTGCAAGAACCCAGCGTGCGGCATCAGCTTCCCGCCGCAGCGCTTGGGGCAGGCGGTATGCAGTCCGAAGTGCGCGCTGGCCATGGCGCCGGCGAACACCGAGAAAGCTCGCAAGGCAATCGCCCAGCGCGACCGCCGCGAGATCCAGGTGCGCAAGGAGAAGCTGAAGACCAGGGCGGATCACCTGCGCGAGGCCCAGGCCGCAGTGAACGAGTACGTCCGCCTGCGTGACGCGCACCTGCCCTGCATCAGCTGCGACTCCATGCCGAACGACAACGACCTGATGACGGGCAGCCGCTGGGACGCCGGCCATTACCGATCCGTCGGCGCCTGCCCTGAGCTGCGATTCGAGCCGCTGAACATCCACCGCCAGTGCGTGAAGTGCAACCGCAATCTGTCCGGTAACGCGGTCGAGTACCGCATCCGGTTGGTGCAGCGCATCGGCGCCGAAACCGTGGCTTGGCTCGAAGGGCCTCATGAGCCCCGCAAGTACACCATCGGGGAAATCAAAACCATCAAGGCCGAATACCGGGCCAAGACCCGCGAACTGAAGAGGGCTGCAGCATGAAAATCAACTCAGCGCGCCAGGCTTGGCATGACTGCAAATACAACCCGGCCCCCGGCCAGACCTCCGACGTCGTCCAGCTCGGCGTTGTAGTGCAGAGCACTGAGCGTGGGCCAACGGCAAATCATGCTGTGCACGGCGCACTTGCTGGGCACATCCAATCAGCAATCGAGCGCCTACATCCGCAGATCCGCGTCTTCGGTGATTTCATGTACGCAGCCGAGCAGAGCGACGATATCCGCGAGGCGGCGGAAGAGGTTGTTTTCGTGCTGGTGCAAACTCGATCGCCGCGCATGACGGCCGCGAAGCGGGAGAAGTTGGAATATGTGGTGAAGGGGATCATGCGCCGGTACCGGTACATGCACCAAGGCGGCCAATCGTCAAACGAGGACCCGCTGGCCAACGCCGAGAAGTTCCGGGCGTGGATGTGGCAGGTGTACGAGGTGCGGCTGGAATCGTGCAACTGGGAGCGGGATTGGGGCGGTGTAATCCAGCTGATTTTCGAGTGCTGCGAGGATTTGGATCGCCGCGCTTTGAGCCCGGTTGCCGCCGTGATTTACGAAATGCGCGAGGCTGCTTGAGGGCCTATTGCGTTCCCGTGCGGCTCATGGCATGATTTCGCCACTGTTAGAGTTTTGCCTCCGGCAACTTACTCAATGATCCACGAAACCCGGCCATTGCGCCGGGTTTTTCCGTTTCAGGTAATCGCTGCATGTATCATCTCGGCTCCAACCAAAAGGAGCTTGATATGACAACGTATACTCTGAGCCATGTCTCGATCGAGTCCATCAAGGACGATGTTGAGCAGTTGAGCGGTAATAGCTACTTGTGGCGGGTTGAGTGCGAGAGGGAAGTGATCGCCTATTGCATCGAGAAGGCGTTCGCGGATCGGATAACCGACCTGCCATATATTCGCGCTGTGCGTCCAACAGGAACCCTGTTTGCCTTCCCGTCGACTGATGCGCCAGTGGCTATCTGCGTGGGGGCTATCAACGAGTTGCTCAGGCAGTCGAAATAATCAGCATTAACGAATTTACAAGCCCGGCCACCGCGCCGGGTTTTTATTGCCTGAAATTCACCTGCAGCCAGGGCAGCCTTCGGGAAGACCTGGACGTCGATAGCCGGATAGTGCGACGCACGGATCAACGCCGGCAGCCCGCGCACCCTGACCTCACAATGCTTTCAGGGTGGCGCGAGACAGGAGCAGCGAGATCGATGCAAAGGGGCGTCGACGCTGGGATCGTCTTTGGCCGACAGCTCGGAAAGACGAGCGCACCTATTCAGGGCCTCGGAGCCAAACCTTTTGGAGGTCGCCCGGTGCCAGCGGCAAATGCATGCTCCTTCACGATCTGCAGTCGAAGGCCGAACTGATCGAGAGCGTCCTCCAAGCTTTCCATCTTCGACGTGTGCTCGAAATCAACAAGCCGAGCGGCTGCTGTAGGAGAGATACCCAGCATCGCAGCCAGGTCTGCTTTTGATTTTCCGGTGTGGATCAATTGATTCCAGAGGATGATTTTTGCCAGCGTGACGGCCGAAAGCCGCACGTGGTGATCGCCCTGTCCGGACGCGTGAGGAATTTCACGTTTTTGATCCACGTAAATCGAGAGCGCCAAGGTAAGCCCATCGGCAGCATTTTCCAGCAGCTCCTCCAGCGTATCCCCAGCGCTATGAGCTTCTGGGATGTCTGGGCATGTCGACCAGAAATGATCGGACTCTTCGTGAGCGACGATTTTGTAGTTGTACATAAATTTCCTCTGTTGAGAGCTGACTTGTCGCGAGCAGATGAGTTGGGGCCTCATTTGAGGCCCAGTTGTTTGATTATCTCTTTCCGAAGCCCTTCACCTATTTCCTTCGATCCGTGGCTTGGAAAGATCGTTTGCCGGTCCTTGTAGCGAATCTTGAAGTGGCTGCCTTTTGCTGACTTCGAAAACTCGACCCCTCGGGCCTCCAACCATCTTCTGAACTCGCTGTACTTCATCAACCCTCCTTTGTGTGTTGATGGAGCCAGTTTAAACACATAAGTGTTTAGTGTAAACACTTATGTGTATTTCCCCTCGCGTTCGGAAACGGAAATTCTTAATTCGGATCCCCTGCAAATATCTGCACAGGCCGATCAATCTAATCTCCCCAAGGGGGAGGCAACCCGGATGCCAAACATGCCTGACAAGCCAGACACATGGGCCAAGATCTGGCTGGCGTTGAGCAATCCGCTCTGGCAGGGCGTGATCATGTCCATCACCGTATCGTTGCTTCGAGTCATGTACGACGCGAAGGAAACCAGTAAGCGCCGTATCGTTTTCGAGGCGCTGATCTGTGGATCGCTGAGCTTGGTCGCGTCCAGCATTATCGAGTGGATGGCCTGGCCTTCCAGTCTGTCGGTCGCTGCCGGTGGCACGATCGGCTTCCTCGGCGTGACGGCCATTCGCGAGCTGGTGACCCGATTCCTCGGTCGCAAGGCGGATGCCGCATGAAGACCTTCGCTGCAGCAATCATCATTGCCCTGGTTGGCTTGCTCCTCATTGGGATACAGCAGTCGCGCGTCGTTGCCCTTCGCGGGGAGGTGGCATTCGAAGCCAGCGAGAAGAAAAAGGCGGTCGACGCCAATCTCGAAAGCCAGGCCACGATCACCACGCTACGCGCCGAAGCCCAGCGCAACGCCGATTACCAGAAAGACCTGAATAAGCGCTTACAGGCCAGCCAGGCCAAAGCCAGAAAGGCGGAGAAGAACTTTGAAGAACTCAAGCGCAACAGCAAGCCTGTTCGTGATTGGGCTGCTCAGCCTCTGCCTGACGGCCTGCGCGGGAAAGCCGGCGGTGGTAACCAAGGCAGCGGCGGTAAGAGTCGAGCCCCCTGAACTGGTGCCTTGTGAGCGGGTAGCTGATGAAGACCTCGCTGACAACGGCCAGCTGTGGGAGCTGAAGAACCAAGCCATCAACCTGCTCGACACCTGTGCAGACCAGGTGGACGCGCAGATCAAGCGCAGTCAGAGCAAGTAGGTCGCGACACGTTTCGCGAGAGTGCAAATTGTGTCGCGACATCTTTAAATCGTATTTGCTATTGAAATGATGGCATTTGATCCCCATGGACATATCTCCACTCACAGGAGATTGATATGGCTGAGTTCAAGAAGGGCGATGTAGTTGTGTTGCGCAGTGGTGGTCCGAAGATGACGGTCGTTGAGTTGGGCGACTACAGCGGTTACGGAACCGGGCCGAAAGATGGCGTCAAGTGCCAGTGGTTTGACAAGACAAAACGGTTTGAAGACGTGTTCGATGCGGAAACACTCAAGATCTATACGTTGCCAGCAATGGGCATTGCGATAGGCCGTGGTTGATAGGTTGTATGTGATTTGAAAAATGCTGAGCTTGGGCCGAGTCCTTCAAGGATATCGGCCTTTTTTTATGCCTCACGCCATAGCAACTTCGATATTTCCATTTCATTAAACGCCTGAGCGAGGCACCAAAAAGTCTCAAGGAATCCCTATGGCGCTGACAGCAAAACAGCAGCGCTTCGTCGACGAGTACCTGATAGACCTTAACGCCACGCAAGCCGCTATCCGCGCGGGGTATAGCGAAAGGACAGCCAGATCCATCAGCAATGAGAACCTGACAAAACCTGACATCCAGTCAGCAATTGAAAAGGGGATGAAAGCGAGGTCCAGTCGGGTAGAGATCACTCAGGACATGGTCTTGAAAGAACTCGCGAAGATCGGCTTCAGCGACATCCGTAAGGTCGTGCGCTGGGGCGAGACGCAGGTGCGCATGGTCGATGGTGAGGACGACGCGCCAGAGGACATGGTCCCGTACCACGGGCTAGCGCTGATCGACTCAACCGAGATCGACGACAACACCGCCGGCGCCATTGCCGAGGTGTCCCAGAGTAGGGATGGCCTGAAGGTCAAGCTGCACGACAAAAAGGGCGCACTGGTCGATATCGGCCGCCACCTTGGAATGTTCTCGCCGCCTGGCCATGCCGATCTCGACACCGAGCTCAAGCGCATCGAGGTCGAGAACAAGCGCCTGCTCAACGAGAAGCTGCGCCGCGAACTGGAAGACCCGAATCAGGGCCTGCCCGAGCCCAAGCAAGTAATCATCGGGGTAGAAGATGCAAGCGACCCTGAAGCTGAATAAGCCGCAGTTCGAGTTCATCAGTCACCCCAAGAAGTTTTCAGCGTTCGTCGGAGGCTACCGTAGCGGCAAGACGTTCGTGGGATGTGTCCGGATGTGCATCAACGCACTGGAGCATCCAGGCATTCCGCAGGGCTACTTCGCGCCGACCTATCCGCAGATCGCGGACATCTTCTACGACACCATGCCGGTGGTGGCCGAGGCTTTCGGTCTGTTCGCCGACATCGTGCCGAGCAAGAAGCGCGTGTACCTGCGCGACAACCGAGGCCGGTGCCTGTCGACGATCGTCTGCAAGAGCATGGAGCACCCGCACCGCATCGTCGGCTTCAACATCGCTCATGCGTTGGTCGACGAGATCGACTGCATGGCGATCAAGAAGGCTGACAGCGCGTGGAAGAAGATCATCGCGCGGATGTCTACGGTTTGGCCTACGCGAGCCATGAACACCATCGACGTCACCACGACGCCGGAGGGCTTCAACTGGGTCTATCGCAAGTTCGTCAAGGAGCTTGCCGCCAACCCGAGCCAGCGCCCGTTGTACGGCATCGTGCACGCTTCGACGCGGCAAAACGCGAAAAACCTGCCGAAGGACTACATCAAGTCGCTGCGTGAGTCGTACCCGGCCAACCTGGTGGATGCATACATCGACGGCCTGTTCGTCAACCTGACGTCGGGCAGCGTCTACCCGAACTTCTGCCGAAAGCAGAACCACATCGACGCGACGATCCGCCCGGGCGAGCAATTGCACATCGGCATGGACTTCAACATCAACCGGATGGCCGCGACGGTGCATGTCATTCGTGACGGCCTGCCGCTGTTGCTGGAAGAGGCCACTCACCTGTTCGACACGCCGGCGATGATCGTTGAGCTCAAACGGCGATATCCGGGCCACAGCATCACGGTTTACCCGGACGCCAGCGGCAAGAACCGCAAGAGCGTCAGCGGCAGCGAGTCGGATCACAGCCTGCTCCGCGCGGCCGGCTTCATGGTCATGGTCAACCCCTCGAACCCAGCGGTTCGCGATCGGGTACTGGCCGTGAACGCCATGATGCTCAACATCGATCAGAAACGCCGCTACCTGGTGAACACCGACAACTGTCCGGTGAGTACGCAGGTGCTTGAGCAGCAGGCCTACGACGAAAAAGGCGAACCCAACAAGGACGGCACTGAAGACCCGGTCGACGCACTCGGCTACTTCATTGTCCAGCGCTTCCCGATTGCGGGCAGCTACACACTCGCGAACGTGAGCGACCAATGAGCGCATTCACTTATCTGAAAGACAGCCTGCAGAACCTGGTCGCAGGACTGGGCACTGCGCGCGACAAGGCATCGCACTCGCACTACGCGCTTCCTGTAATGGACGATCAGCAACTGCTGAACGCCTTCCGTGGATCATGGACAGCGCAGAAGGGCGTGAGTATTCCGGCCGTAGATGCGTGCCGCAACTGGCGCAACTGGCAGGCCGACAAGGCTCAGATCGAGCTGATCGAAGCCGAAGAGGATCGCCTGAACGTCAAGGGCAAGATTCTTGAGGCCCTATTGAAGGCCCGCCTGTTCGGTGGTGCTGCTGTGTTCATCGGCACCGGTGAGCGTGACACAGCGTCTGAGCTGAAGTCGGATCGAATCGGGAAGGGCGGCATCAAGTACCTGACGGTAATGACCCGCCGTCAACTCAGCGCCACGGAGATCGAGCAGGACCCGCAAAGCCCGCGCTTCGGCAAGCCAAAGGCGTACCGGCTGCCGGGCTCCACGGTGGAAATTCATCCGTCGCGTCTTGTCATCTTCGTCGGCGTGCCGCATCCAGACTCTGAGCTTGCCGTAGGCACTGGCTTCGGCTGGGGCGACTCGGTGCTGCTGTCGGCAATGCCGGCTGTGCGTCACTACGACGAGACGGTCGCCAACGTGGTCAGCCTGGTCTACGAGGCCAAGATCGACGTCATCAACATCCCGAACCTGATGTCGAGCATGCAAGACAAGAACTACGAGCGCTTGCTGCTGGAGCGCTTGCGGTTGGCTGCCACTGCCAAAGGCATCAACGGCACACTGATTCTCGACGGGCAAGAGACGCACAGCTCGAAGTCGGCCAGCTTCGGCAACCTGCCGGAGGTGATCGCCAAGACAGAGCAGGGCGTCGCCGGCGCGTTCGATATCCCCGGCACCCGCATGTTCGGCCAGTCCTCGACAGGGCTGGGCGCCAATGGCGAAGAGAACACTCGCAACTACTACGACAACGTCGCGTCACGCCAGAAGCTGGAGATCAAGCCAGCCATGAGCGTGCTGGATGAGGGCTTGATCCGCTCCGCGCTCGGCAGTCGGCCGAAAGAGGTGCACTACACCTGGGCGCCACTCTGGCAGGCCACGGCGAAAGAGCGAGCCGATATCGGCAAGACCACCGCCGATACCATCAAGGCGCTGAAAGACTCCGGCCTGTTCCCTGAGGATGCGCTTTCGACTGCTGCTGTGAACCTGTTGGTTGAGCTGAGCGTTATGCCGGGGCTGGAAGCGGCGATCGAGAAGTTCGGCCGCGAGCTGCCCGATGACGACGATGACGACGCCGATCTGCCGGGCACCGCTGCGGATCAGCCGGTGGCGAAGAAAGCGATCACTGACGCCGCGCCTCGCTCTCTGTATGTGTCCCGCAAGGTCATCAACGGTGGCGAGATCATCGAGTGGGCCAAGTCGCAGGGCTTCGAATCCACAGTCCCAGATGCTGACCTGCACGTCACCGTCGCCTACAGCCGTAACCCGGTCGATTGGATGAAGGTCGGCGAGTCATGGTCCGGCGATGGCAAGGGCCAGCTCAAGATTGCACCAGGTGGCGCAAGGCTGATCGACAAGTTCGGCGAAGGCGCGGTGGTGCTGCTGTTCAACAGCTCCGAGCTGGCTTGGCGGCACGTCACGATCGTTGAGGCGGGAGCCTCTTGGGACTGGCCGGACTATCAGCCCCACATCACCTTCACCTACGAACCTGGCAGCGTCGATATCGACAAGGTCGAGCCATACCGTGGCGCGATTGAGCTGGGTCCAGAGATCTTCGAGGAGCTCGCCCCATGATCTTCACCGACTCCGTGCCAGTCACGGGAGTGCGGCGCACCGAGGACGGCTATCTGGTGGCCGAGGCACGGGTCGCGCGCACCGGTATTCAGGATTATCTGGGTACCGAGATCGACCCGGACAACGAACACGGTCTGCGGGATAAGCCGATCGTTCGTGTGTACCGACCAGAGAGCGCGGTATTTCACGCTGACGCCATGCACTCGTACGCATACCGGCCAATGACCAACGGCCACCCGGGCGGGGACGGCGTCAACTCCAAGAACTGGAAAGACGTCGCGATCGGCCAAACCGGTGGCGAGGTTGTCCGCGACGGGCAGTTCGTCAAGGTGCCGCTGGTGCTGATGGACGCCAAGGCGATCGAGGACTACGAGTCCGGCAAGCGCGAGCTGTCCATGGGCTACGGCGCCGAGGTCGTGTTTCAGGATGGCGTTTCCCCCGATGGCGAGCAGTACGACTGCTTCCTCGGCCCTATGAAAATGAATCACCTCAGCCTTGAGCATCGCGCTCGGGGTGGCGAGCACCTTCGCATCGGTGACCATAAACCACACACCCCCCAAGGAGGCCATGACATGGCTGATTCACTGCGTACGGTCATCGTTGATGGCCTGTCCGTCCAGACGACCGACCAAGGCGCCCAGGCGATCGACAAGCTGACCAAGCAGCTGGCCGATGCCGGGGTAAACATCAAATCCCTGACCGACGCGCATACCGCTGCGCTGGCGCTGAAGGATGGCGAACTGGCGAAGAAAGACGCCGAGATCGACGCCCTCAAGGCCAAGCAGCTCAGCGATGCCGATATCGACAAGCGCGTCACCGCCCGCGCTGACCTGATCAGCAAGGCCAAGTCGATCGCTGACGCCGACTACACCGGGAAGACCGACGCCGACATCCGCAAGGCTGTCGTGGTCGCCAAGCTGGGCGATGCGGCCGTGGCCGGCAAGGCTGATGCCTACATCGACGCGCGCTTCGAGATCCTGGTCGAGGACGCTGCCAAGAACCCGGCCAATGACCCGTTCCGTCACCACATGATCCATCAGGACAGTGCAGCCGGCGGCGATGATTCGGAAAAAGCACGCCTGAAGATGATTTCGGACATGCAAACCGCCCACCTGCCGAAGGCATAAGGAGCACACCATGGCTACTTACCAAACCACGTACACCAACGCTCCAGCCAAGGGCGTGCCCGGCCTGGTCGCCAACGAAGAGAAGTGCAACAAGATCAGCCGCACCGTCTCGAACGCCGAGGGCATTGTCTTCGGGGCACCGGGCTTCCGCGTTGCGGGTGCAGGCAACGATCACAAGATCGCCGCCACCGGCACTCTTTTCCTCGGGCTGGCCGTGCTGAGCCCTGCGGTTCCACCGGTTGCTACCGGCTCCACGCTGATCGACGGTTATCCGCAGGACTTCACCGGTGCCTTCATGACCGACGGCCAGATGTATGTCACTGCCGGCGCTGCGGTGGTGCCTGGTGATGACGTGTACTACGTCGCCGCCACCAATCGCTACGTGACCACTGCTGCCGCAGGCGCCGTGCTCATCCCGGGCGCCTTCTTCGACACCACTGGTGCGAACGGCGACATCGTCGAAATCTCCCTCAAACATCGGAGCGCTTAACATGCCTCAAGTCTTTGAAGACGCTCAGTCGGCGTTCCCGTTTGTTCTGGCCCAAGGCCGGAACATCGAAACCCGCATCTACACGCGCCGTTATCCCGCGTTTAACTACGCGGCAAGCATCCCGGTTGTGACCGAGGGCGCACCGTGGGCCATCGGCACCACCTTCTTCACCGTCGATACCGCCGGCGAAGCGAAGTTCTTGTCCGGCTCCGGCACCGACATGCCGTTCAACTCCGCGACCCACGATCAGGCATCGCACGATTTCGCGATGATCGGCTCTGGCTGGGAATGGAACCTGGAAGAAGTGAACCAGGCGCAGCTGTACGGCATCAACCTGAGCGGCACCAAAGCGTACTCCGCTGCTGACAAGGTTGAGCGCCTGCTGAACTCCATCGCATTCGTCGGCAGCACCGAGAAGCGCTGGACCGGCCTGCTGAACGACAGCAACGTTTCCCGCGTCGATGCGGCCGCTACCGGTACCGGCAGCTCCACTTTCTGGTCCGCCAAGACTGTCGATCAGATCATGGCCGACATCAACGGTGTGCTGGGATCGATCCGAACCAACACCGGCGAAGTCGAGTGGGCTGACACGCTGCGCCTGCCACCTGATGCATTCCGCTACATCGCAACGGCTCGCTTGGGCGTAGGCGACGGCATGATCACCGTGCTGGAGTACGTTCGTAAGAACAACATCTACACTGCTGAAACCGGCCTGCCTCTGGACATCGCTCCCCTGCGCGAAGCTCGCAATGCTTCCGCTGATGGCGGCGGTCGCCTGGTTGCGTACCGGAAGGATCCGGAGGTGGTTCGCTTCCACCTGCCAATGCCGCGCCGCGTGCTGGCTCCGCGTCAGAAGTCCATCATGGGTTTCGAGACCGGCATTATCGCGCGTACCGGCGGCACCGAGATCCGTCTGCCGGGCGCCGTGGCGTACCTCGACGAAATCACCCCACCAGCAGCCTGATAGGAGGTCGACATGAAAGTGACCAACAACTCGAAGGCGCTTCAGGGCGTGCACACCACGGCTGGCGTTGTCTACGTCCTCGCTGGTGAAACGCAAGACCTGGACTTGACGCCAGAAGGGCACAAAGGCGCGTCGCGTCTCGCCTTCATGAGCGTCGATGGCAAGGCGCCTGCCGCTGACGGCGAAGAAAAGGCGGAACTGCTCGCCAAGCTGAAGGCGTTGGGCATCGATGCCGCTGGCAACAGCAAAGTCGAAACCCTGCGCAAGAAGCTGGAAGAAGCCGAGGCTGCTGCCGATGCCGAAAAGCAGAAGGTCATCGACGAGCTGAAGGCGCTGAACGTTGAGTTCGACGCCGAAGCAAATCTGGAAGCCCTGCAGGCCGCACTGGCTGCCGCCAAGGCGTAACACCCCGCAAAACCGGAGCGCATGACGCTCCACCTATTCGAGATATCCCGATGCCAGACTTTTACGGAACCGTCGCAGCCGCCGACGCCTATCACGCTGCGCGCGCGAATGCCGCGTGGACCGGCGATGACGTGGCGAAGCAGGCCGCGCTGATCCGGGCATCGGTCTACATCGACGGCCGCTACCGGAAGCTGCTGGCTTCTGGCGTGTGGCAGTCATTGTTCCCCGGCGTGAAGACCGAGGGCAGGGGGCAAGCCAGGGAATGGCCGCGCACTGGCGCTGAGGATTACGAGGGTCATGCAATCCCGCCCGATCAAGTTCCGGTTGAGGTTGAACAGGCAACGTACGAAGCAGCGCTGCGTGAACTGGTCGAGCCGGGCAGCCTGAGCCCTGACTTCGTGGCCGCATCCACGGTGAAGCGTCAGAAGGTTGGCCCGATTGAGGAGGAATTCTCTGTCGCGGCGGGCGCAGATGGCGCGGCGTCGGTCAGGCCGGTGATCAGCATCATCGACGAGATGATCGCTCCTGTGCTGGTGGCTCGCTACACGCTTCCTGCGGTGTTCGTGGTATGACCCCGGCGCAGATCATCCAGGCCATCGAGGGAATGGAGCCTGCGATGCAGAAGGCCTACATGGACCAGATCAAGCTGGTGGTAGGCGCGGCAAAGGTGGCTGAAGTTGAGCGGCTGATAGCCGAACAGGACGAAAACGGGCTGGCAGCGCTGCTGAGCCTGGGCGCGCTGGCGGCTTTCCTCGAGCTGGCTCGAAATGTTTACCTAGCAGGCGCCAAGTTCGAGATCAAGGCGATCGCAATCCCCAAGGATCTGGGGCGATTTGAATTCGACGTCCGCAAGCCTGAGCCAGAGCAGTGGCTGATGGAGAAAGCCGCCGAGATTCGACGCGACGCTGATGTGAACGTGCGCGAGGCGATCAGGGCAGTCATGGGTTCGCGCAGCCGCACTGTGGCTACGCCTTCGCTGCAGGTCGAAATAGGCGCCACGCCGATGACCCGCAGCCCACGGCAGGCGGCGCTCGATTTACTTGGACGAGTAAGCGCGCAAACAGGCTCGCGCTCAGGTGGTGTGATTGGCCTGCCCGGTAACTACGCGCAGTACGTCATCAATGCCCGTCAGCAACTGCTGAGCGGAAATCCTGACGAGATGCGCAACTATTTGCAGCGCAAGCGCCGGGATCGTCGGTTCGACAGCGTCGTTAACCGCGCCATCAATGCCGGTACGCCTGTTGCTCGGGCTGACGTCGACAAGATCGCCGGTCGCTACGCTGATCGGCTGATGAAGACCTACGCCGAGATGCTTTCCAAGGCTGAGGCGCTGGAATCCTTCGGTGCTGGCCGGGACCAGGTGTATGAGCAGTTGATTGCTCAAGGGCTTGATCGCGATTCGGTAGAAAAGGAATGGCGCGATCGCCGCGACAATAAGGTTCGCCATGCTCACACGATCCTTGGCGGGCAGGTTGTGCAGAAGGATCAGCCTTTCCAGAGCCCCACTGGTGCACTTCTTCGCTATCCGGGTGATGCATCGCTTGGAGCGGGGTGGAAAGACCGCGCGGGATGCCGATGCTCCGCCATCTACAGAATAAGGCGCAAGTGATGCCAGACATTTATGACCGCGCCAAGGCTACGGCAACCCGCATGCTTGCGCCGCGCAGTAAGGGCGGGAAAGGGTTGGAGTTAGTCCTCCGTCGGGAGATCGTTGGGGAATACGACCCAGATGCGCCGCCTGCACCCAGCGAGCTGGTCGTGAACGGATCAGGCTTCCGCGAGGAATACGACAATAAGTACATCGATGGCACGCTAATCGTTCGCGGCGACGTGAAGCTGTTGGTGTCGCCGGTTCAATTGACTGGCGAAGACATGCCGGCACCACAGAGCAACGACAAAATCACATTCGACGGCACGGTGTACACGGTGATAGCCGTTGCTCCGTGGAACTTTGCCGGCCTCGCGGTCGGCTTCGAACTTCAGGTGCGCAAGTAATGGCCAATCACATGACCGGCCGTTACGGCGGCCAAGAGGGCAGCTTTGCGGAGAGCCTTGCGGCATTCGCTGAGCGGGCGAAGGAAGCAATCGACGACGTGTTCCGCGAGGTGGTCATCGAGATCGGCTCTTCGGTCATTCGGTTGTCGCCGGTGGACACAGGCCGATTCAAAGGAAACTGGCAGTTCAGCGTAGGCTCGCCATCCAATCACAGCATCGACACCTTCGACAAGGCAGGGCACGAGACCATCGCCGCACTGGTCGCCGAGGTGAGCAATCTTGAGGCCGGGCAAGTCGCCTACATCGTCAACAACCTGGTGTACGGCATTCCTCTTGAGTACGGCCATTCTGATCAGGCGCCGGCAGGCATGGTGCAAATCACGCTCGCCCGCTTTCAGCAGATCGTTCTCGAAGCCATCAGGAACAACCAGGTATGAGCCACAACATCATTGCCGCTGCTTTCGAGTCGCGACTGCTCGCGTGGGCAAAGGCTCGGACCAAGCCGCTGAAAGTGGTGGTCGAGAATGAAACCTACACGCCTGCCGCTGCTGAGACGTACCTGCGGGCTTTCACGTTGCCGGCTGTAACGGCCAGCAATACGCTGAGCGGCGACCACCGGGTCTACGTCGGCGTGTTTCAGGTCAACATCGTTACGCCCTCCGGCAAGTACCGGACCGAGGCGAGCGGCATCGTTGATGAACTGGCAGCGCTGTTCCCGCTCAATCTGCGTATTCCCCGCGCCGGACTTGTCGCACTGGTTATGACGCCGGTAGCGCCCGGGCCGGGGATACCAGACGGCAACACCTTCACGGTGTCGGCTTCGTTTCAATACCGGTCCGACACCAACTAAACCGCCCGTTGGGCAAACCCAGAGCCCGCCATTGAGCGGGTTTTGTCATTTCTGCACAGAGGAAACACAACCATGGGCTTTCGACTCCCCAACGGCGCCACGCTCGAAATCGCATCTGCATTCGGCCCTGCCATTCCTGTCACAGCGCTGAGCAATGCCAACCCAGCCGTGGCGACCGCAGCAGCGCACGGCCTGTCTGATGGCGACATTATCGCTGTGACCTCGGGTTGGACTCGCTTGAATGATCGGGCTGCCCGCGTTGCGAACAGTCTGACCGGTACTTTTGCGCTGGAAGGTATCAACACCACCAACCTCCAACCGTATCCGGCGGGCTCCGGTGCTGGCTCCGTGCGCGAAGTCACCGGCTTTACCGAGATATCGCAGATCACCGACCTGAACTCCAGCGGCGGCGATCAGCAGTTCCTCACCTTCGGGTTTCTGGCAGATGATGATGATCGCCAGCTTCCAACGACCAAGAACCCAATCAGTATGGCGGTCACTGTCGCCGACGATCCTGACCTGCCTTACGTGGCCATCGTCGAAGCGGCTGACGAAGACAAGCAGACCCGTGTGCTTCGCCTGAATCTACCAGGCGGCAGTAGCATCGTTTACAACTGCTACGTGTCGATTACGTCGACCCCGGCGCTCAGCCGCAACAACCTGATGACCAGAATCATCACTCTGTCGCTCGCTGGCCGCCCAACCCGTTACGCAGCGGCGGTGTAACCCATGGCCAAGATCAAGATATCCCAGAACCCAACCTTCAAGGAAAAGGTCGCGATTCCACGCGTTGGCGCTGAGCCGGTCAGTGTTGAGTTCGAATTCAAGTACATGGATCGGCTGGCCCTGGCCGCGCACTTCGATAAGTGGAATGCGGCGCGCGACGAGCATGCCAAGAAGGTGCAGGAAGACGAGCTGAACTGGCAGGAAGCGACCGGCGCCGAAATCGCGCTGCAGGTCGGCCAGCTCAAGGACATCATCGAGGGCTGGGGCTTCGACGAGAAGCTCTCGGACGAGTCGCTGACGGCGTTGGTCACCACCTGCATTGGCGCTCCTCAGGCTGTGCTTTCCGCGTACCAGAGCGCCTATCAACCGGCCCGCCTGGGAAACTGACCGGCGCCGCCCGCGTCCTTTACGAGCCCGGGCCGTCCGAAGCTGATTTGGCAGCCTTCGGCATGACGCTCGCCGACATCCCTGAAGAAGAGTTCGAGGTCTGGCCAGACAACTGGCGGGCCTTTCTGCTGTTCGAGGCGATGTCCACGCAGTGGCGCGTAGGCATGGGTGGGGCTACCGGGCTGGACTACAACGCCTTGCCGCCGGTGGCCTCGATGCTGGGCATGAAGCGGCGCGAAATCCCTGAAGTCTTCCACGACATCCGTGTCATGGAAGCAGAAGCCATGCTCGTGATGAGCGAATCGAAATAACGGAGCCCGCATGACTTCTATTGCTGAACTCGGCATCAAGGTCGATTCGACCGATGCTGCGCAGGCGAGCTCCGACCTCGACAAGCTCACGGCAGCAGGTGGGCGCGCAGAAAAATCGGTCAAGGCCGTATCCGAAAGCGCAGAAAAGCTTGAAGCATCGTCGCGGAAGTCGTCGGCGCAGCTGAAAGATCAGGCTAGAGACGTCGACCAAGCCACTGAGTCATTCCGCAAGCTCTACGGTGGCACTACCGCCGCAGAAGCTGGCATGTTCTCTCTCGGCAACGCCATTAAAAACGGCACATTCGTCGAGTCGCTATCTTCGACTCAGGAAGCACGGAAGTGGCTAGATTCGCTGACCGTCTCCACCAAAACAGCTGGCAATGCGTTCGCCGAGTCTGGACAGAAGCTGACGTTCCTTTCGACTGGAATGAAAGGTCTTGGTGCTTGGACAGGACCGGGGAATCCGGTATTTGGTCAGATCAGCAAGCAGAGCGTTGAGGCGGGCGCAGGACTCGGATCGTTCAGTAAGTCTGCTGTGCAGTCCGAAATGTCGGCCAAGCAGTTGCAGAATGCTCTCCGGGGTGTTCCTGCACAGTTCACCGACATCGTTACTTCGCTGCAGGGCGGACAAGCCCCTCTCACCGTCTTCCTCCAGCAAGGCGGCCAGCTCAAAGATATGTTTGGCGGTGCGGGCCCGGCAGCCAGGGCTCTTGGCGGTTACGTACTTGGCCTGGTCAACCCGTTCACTGTCGCTGCGGCGGCAGTGGGCGCGCTGACGCTGGCCTATTACAAGGGCAGCCAAGAGGCCGACGAGTACAACAAGGCAATCATCTTCACCGGCAACTCTGCCGGCACAAGCGCTACTCAGCTGGCGTCGATGGCGCAGCAGGTAAGCGCAACGGTCGGCACCACAGGCGCTGCTGCCGAGGTGCTGGCCAAGCTGGCAGGCAACGGGAAGATTGCCAGTGGCAGCTTCGAAGAGATCACCGAAGCCGCCCTGCAGATGGAGAAGGCCACCGGCAAAGCCATCGACGAAACGATCACCGAGTTCGCGAAGATTGCCAAGGACCCCGTCGCCGCGGCGAAGGAGTTGAACGACCAGTACAACTTCCTCACTGCCTCGGTCTATTCGCAGATCGTGGCGCTGAAAGAGCAGGGCGACACCATCGGGGCGGCGAAGCTGCTCACTGACACCTATGCCGATACGATCAAAAATCGAACCGGTGAGGTGACAGCGAATCTCGGCCTGATTGAGGGCGCCTGGCAAAAAATCAAAGCAGCAGCGGCCGGCGCGCTGGACGCGACTCTGGATGTTGGTCGTACCCAGTCGATTGATTCGCAGATCGCCAACTACCAGAAAATCCTTGATGGGCGTAAGTCCGGCGGCTTCCTCTCGTCGTTTTTCGGCGACGAACTGGGCGCCAATAGCCAGTCCACCAAGTTCCTTGAGCAGCAGATCGTCCTGCTGCAAAAGCGCAAAGAGGAAATCACCGCCGGCGCCAAGGCTGACGCTGACCGGGCGAAAACCGAGCGCGACGGTATCGACGCAAGCTTGCGACTCAAAGCAATCAGCGATTCCAACCTCACCAACGAGGAGAAGCGCAACAAGCTGATCAAGGAGTACAAGCGAGACGTCGAAGCGCTGCGGAAGGCGAACCCCAACGACCCACTGGTGCAGGAAGCGGTTGTCTCGAAGACGATTCAGAACATCCGCGACAAAAACAAGGATCCGAAAGCCGCTACCTCAGCGGTAAATCTGACCGAGTTCAACGACTCGAAAAACCAGCTGTCGCTGATCCTCGGCGAAT
The DNA here is from genome assembly GCF_900105805.1 of Pseudomonas moraviensis. Classification (NCBI taxonomy): domain Bacteria; kingdom Pseudomonadati; phylum Pseudomonadota; class Gammaproteobacteria; order Pseudomonadales; family Pseudomonadaceae; genus Pseudomonas; species Pseudomonas moraviensis. Next base: position 111,825 of record NZ_LT629788.1, read on the forward strand.
ACAAAAACGCCCAGAAGGAACTGGAAGCCGCGCAGAAGGCCGGACTGGTCACGCAGGAAGATTACCTGCTCAAGCGCCAGGCACTGATCGGCAACGAACGCGACGAGGTAACCGCAGCGTATCAGGCTGAAATCAGTTCGCTGGAGGCGGCGAAAGGCAAGGCCAGCACCTCGGCAGCGCAACGCATTCAGCTCGACCAAAAGATCGCTGATGCCAGGGCCAACATGGTCAAGGCTCAGAAGGAAGCCGACAGTGAGCTCGAAGTCATCGCGACGAACGAGCAGGGCCGGCTCGCCAAGCAGGCGCAGGCGATCAAGGTCTACACCGATGCCCTCGACCAGCAGAACGTCGCCCTGCGGCGCGCTGGCGGTCGTGCAGCGGATGGCGTCGGCCGGGGCGACCGCGAGAACGCCATCAATGGCGAACTGAACGGCATTGCCGATCGAGCCAACCAGCAGCGTCTGGATCTGGCGCGTGACCGGGCCGACAAGGCGCGCAACATGAGCGCCGAGGAGCACCAGGCCAAGCTCGACGCGATCAACAGAAGCGAAACGGAACTGAGCGAAACAGTGCTCAGCAACTACGAGCAGATGTCGGCCGCGCAGAGCGACTGGCGCAACGGGGCAACCTCGGCGTTCAGCAACTATCTGGAGAGCGCGCGCAACATCGCCGGCCAGACTCGCGACCTGTTCAGCAACGCCTTCAGCTCGATGGAAGACGCAGTCGTCAACTTCGCCATGACCGGGAAGCTGTCGTTTGCTGACTTCACCAAGTCGATTCTGGCGGACATGGCGCGGATCGCGACCCGTCAGGCCAGTTCGGCGTTGCTGAGCAGTCTGGTTGGTGCGGCCACCAGCTACTTCACTGGCGGAGGCGGTGGTAACGGGCTGGCGGCTGGATCTGCCGGTGCGACATCTTCGAATCTCGGCGCCTCTTCGGCAGGGTACTCCAGCAGCTACTTTCCTCAGGCGCTCGGCGGTGCCTGGTCGTCGGGTGTACAGATGTTCGCCAATGGCGCTGCGTTCACCAACTCCGTGGTGAGCAAGCCGACAGCGTTCGGGATGGCAGGCGGGCAGACTGGCGTCATGGGCGAGGCGGGGCCAGAGGCGATCATGCCGCTGACCCGCACGGCCGGCGGGCAGTTGGGTGTGCGCGCAATCAGTGGCGGTGGAAGTGATGGCGGCAACGTCTACAACTTCCCCGTCGCGGTGTCGGTGCAAACCCAAGGCACTGGCGGAACCGCCAGTACGGAAGACACCACGCAGCTTGGCAAAGGCATTCAGCAGGCTGCGAAAGCCGAAGCTGAAACCGCGATCGCCCGAGCGCTGCAACCCGGCGGCTCAATCTGGAAACTCACGAACGGGAGGGGCTGATGGCCATCGAGACATTCAACTGGCCGACCCAGCACGGTGACTCGCCCGAGATCTCCTATCGGGTGCGCACCGCGCAGTTCGGCGACGGCTACAAACAGGAAGTCGGCGACGGGCCGAACAACAAGAAAGACGCGTATCCGATCACCTACAGCGGCCCTCAAGCCAAGGTGCTGGAGATCATGGCGTTCCTTGATCGGCACGCCGGCGCGAAAGCCTTCCTGTGGACGACTCCCTTGGGCCAGCTTGGCCTGTTCACCTGCAAGAACCCCGTGCCCACTCCGGTGGGTGGCGGCGTTTTCAAACTCACTGCCACGTTCGAGCGTGCATTCCATCCATAAGGGGCAACCATGCCGCTGATCAGTGACATCCAGGTGCTTGAACCTGGCAGCGAAGTGCTGCTCTTTGAATTGGACGGCACGGAGTATGGTGCGGACGTGCTGCGTTTCCACGGGCACTCGATACCGCACACGCCGGCCGAGTTGATTGCCGCCGGCGACGATGCAGACCAGCTGCCGGCGAAGGCGATCTACTGGCAGGGCAACGAGTACAGCGCCTGGCCCATGCAGATCGACGGCATTGAGGCGAACGGCGACGGCACAGCGGTCCGTCCAACTCTGTCCGTGGGCAACGTAAACGGGCGCATCACTGCGCTCTGTCTTGCGTTCGAGGACTTGCTCGAGTTCAAGCTGACTATGCGGCACACGCTTGGCAGCTACCTCGACGCGGCGAACTTCCCGGCCGGCAATCCTACGGCCGACCCAACCCAAGAGACGATTGAGGTCTGGTACATCGATCAGAAGACTAACGAGGACGGGGAGACGGTGAGCTGGGAGCTTGCCAGCCCGGGCGACGTCGGCAATGAATCCATCGGCCGACAAGCCACAACCCTTTGCCATTGGTGCCTCACCGGCGGCTACCGAGGCCCGAACTGCGGCTATACCGGCCCTTACGTCACGAAGGACGGCGTCATCACCGACAATCCTGAGCTGGACGAATGCGACGCCACGCTGGGCAAGGGCTGCATGCCGCGATTCGGCGAGAACAATCCACTCCCGCACGGTGGCTTCCCCGCTGTATCCCTGATCGCAAGGAGCTGACATGCGAAAGCACATCTTGAATGCGATCCAGGCGCACGCGGCGGCCGAGTACCCGAAAGAGTGCTGCGGTCTGCTGCTGGCGATCGGGCGCAAGCAACAATACTTTCCCTGCATCAACGTCTCCACCGAGCCGAACGAAGAGTTCCGAATCGACCCCGAGCAGTACGCCGCAGCCGAGGACATCGGTGAGGTGATCGGCGTGGTGCATTCGCATCCGGACGCTACCAGCAGGCCGTCACCGCGTGACCTCGCCATGTGCGAAGCGACCGCGATGCCTTGGCATATCCTGAGCTGGCCGGAAGGTGACCTGCGCACCATCGTGCCGACCGGCGAGGTGTCGCTGCTGAAACGGCCATTTGTGCACGGGGCGTGGGACTGCTGGCAGGTGTGCGCCGATTGGTACAAGCGCGAGTGGGGGCTGGAGTTCGAAGCCTTCAAGCGTGCCGAGGGCTGGTGGGAAAGCAAGGACAACACCAGCCTGTACGAAGCAAACTACGAGGCCGCCGGCTTCTACCGAGTCGACCAGCCGCAGCGCGGCGACATGATCGTGATGGAAGTGGGGCGCACCGTTTACCCAAATCACGCCGGGATATTCCTCGGCACTGATCCTGCGCTGCCCAGTGAGGATGCGGCGACGTTCGGGCCGGGTCCGTTCCTGCTGCACCACCTGTATGGCAGGCCATCTGAGGTCATTGTATTCGGCGGGCCTTGGCTCGACCGCACGCGTCTGATCCTTAGGCACAAATATGCACAACCAACCACATGATGCGGCTGAGCCGAGGAAGGGATTTATGAAATCGCTAACCAATACAGGTTTGTGCGAAAAACAACGTGGACGAGTCGGAATAGACGCCTATCAAGAAGCGGCTGCTGAGGCCGCCGCCAGACAGGCGCGATCAATTAAAACCGTCCTTCAGCAGCGGCGAGAAAATTGCCAATCATCTTGTCGTAATGCTCCTGATTGAGCGTGCCATTTTCCCTGTCGGCATCGGTGAATATTTTCAGAGCTTCCTTAAACGCATCAGAGTCAATATTGCCAGATTTCTTTAGGCTCAGAATTAGGGCGAGTAATGCTGACGTGTTCGCAAGGTGCCCGGCTGCTGCCGCAAATTTGTTTTCGCTCATTTGACCTCCTAGGTCCTATCCGCGCCGGAATTGGCGCAATCCCAGTCCTTGGGCTTGCAGGCAAAGGACTGGGGTCGATTACTTCGTTTTCGTGCGGGCAACAAGCTTCCATCCAATACCAGTAGTGGAGTTGTGCTGATGGGTGTTTTGTGGCGGGAATGGATTGCCCTGATTCGAGGTGATTTCATCGCCACAGCCAGTGCAGCGATAGATACCTGATACGGGTACCTCATCTCCAATGGCGTGTGTCGTGCCCCATAGATCACCGCCTAGCAAGCTGGCGGTCGGCGTCTCTTCCAGAAAATACTGCGATGTCTCTTTCGTGAAATACGGCATGATCAGTTCACCGCTTTGAAGGGAGGCACAACGCTACTACGATGGGATCCAACCCAGTTACTGGGCTTTCGTCCACGCTGGATGCCCACACAGCTCTCAGGGTGATATCGTGCTTCCTGTCCCACAGGAGTGACCTACATGAAATTGATCGTAGGAGCGCTGGCGGTAGTGCTCCTTTTTGGGTGTTCACACAAAAGGCAGCCACTCGATAATCGTGATCCGTGCTTAGATTTCGGTGATCCTGGAAGCCCAGGATTTAATGCTTGCCTTGACCGCCGCGCCAAGGCTTTAAAGGCCCTACTTGAAGACGGCGGTGAAAACCAGCGTCGAATAATTTCCGATGAAAAAATCGACAACTGAATACAATGGAATCGACCACGTGAAATTAAATATCGGAGCGTTTACCTGGGGCAGTGCAGCACCTGCCTTGTCCTCGAGGTTTTAAATGGAGCTGTCGCGCCTCAACGAGCTCTTTTTCGAGAACAACTGCGTAGCTTCGATGCGGCTCGAAATGGTGGATTTCAAATACAACCTCACGCTGACCATGTCTTCTGCCGATGATCCTGAAACCGAGGGCGTGACGGCCGTTTTTCGTGACGTCAGCTCACTGAACCTAAGCGGTTTCGGTGGCGGGCTGACCCAATTCATGGACCTCGTGGTGACTCGTATCGACGACGGTCTCGATAGAATCAGGTATGAGCTGAGAGATATTGAGGACGAAAAAATTTCGTTCTATTTCTTCACCTTCAGCGTGCGAGACCATAAGGAGTAAATATGCGGACATTGATAGGAGCGTTGGCGGTAGCGCTGTTGGCGGGGTGTGCGACTTCGCCGACGCCTTCCAATGAAGCCAAGCAGGCACCAGCCAGTCAGCTTTCGGCCTACCAGGTCAAGCCATCAGGGGCATATGGGACGCTGCAAGTGATCCGCGACTCTGGGCAGACCGGAAGCCTTTGTTCAATGGCTGTTTTTATCGATGGCAAACAAGCCGCCAAGCTCGACCCGGGTCAGAAGGCATCTTTCTATTTACCGCCTGATTCGGTTTCAGTTGGCGCCGCTTATACCGGCTCTGGCATCTGCTCCATGGGAGCAGCCCGAGTGGAGCGGGAAGCGATCGTGAAAGACGGCGCGGTCAAGAAATACCGAGTTTTCACCGGGGGCGATGGGCAGATCGACATACTGCCCACGACTCTCTGAACAGACCGCCTCCGGGCGGTTTTTTATTGTCTGGAGAATGGCATGTGCTCAGCAATTACCTACACGCCGATGACGAAAGTCATGCTGTCCGGGTCGCTTGCGAAGAAGTTTTTTCGAAGCAAGCCGTTCCTTCTAGACTGCGGATCGGCCGTGGAGGTGTTCCGCGCGCTCAATGCGACCATTGATGGTTTCGCCGAGGAGATTAAACGACTGGAGCGCCTTGGACTGAAGTTTGCGATCTTCCGGAATCGCGAGAACATCGGAATGGACGGATTCGATCTCGGAGGTACACGGGAAATCCGCATTGTTCCAGTGATTGGTGGCAGCAAGCGTGCCGGCGGGCTGCAGACCATTATCGGAACAGTGATGATCGCCGCAGCCTATGTACTGTCATTCACTCCGTTTGCAGCTGCATCGCCGTTTTTGTATGCGGCCGGCGCGTCGATGGCGATCGGCGGCGTCATTCAAATGCTCAGCCCGCAGGCCTCTGGCCTGAAGCAAAGCGCATCTCCCGAAAACTCCCCGTCCTACGCCTTCGGCAGCGCCAAGAACACCACGGCCAGCGGCAACCCGGTTCCGATCTGCATCGGCGAACGCCGGTGGGGCGGGATGATCATCTCGGCCTCAATCCTGGCTGAAGACAAAGCTTAACGGCCTGGGACCGGCCGGTGATACAGTCGCCATTTTTTGGAGGGAAGACGATGCAAAGGATAATCGCGGCAGTTTGTTGTGCTGTTGCTCTGGGCGGCTGTACCACATCACTCCAGGATATGCGGGCAGAGGGGCCTGAGAAGACCTTCACAACCCAGAAGCCGGAGCAGCAGGTCGCAGAATGCATCCTTTATGCCTGGCAAAACCAGTCGCTGGCGGGGGTCCACTACGCGGTGAGCCTTCAGCCTCGCCCAGGCGGTGGGAAGTCTGTGGTTAACGCCGGAAACAGAGAGATGGCGGACGTTATCGGCGAAAAAGGGCAAACCGTAGTTCGGTTCTACACTAGCGGCAGCATGGGATGGATAATCGATCGCCGCGTCGCGAGCGCCAAGACCTGTCTTTAGATTTTCTCCATCTGCCAGCAGTTTCATAAGCTCCACCGCACAGATCACCACCTAACCCGCTTCGGCGGGTTTTTTTACGCCTGGAGGAAAGCATGGGCGCAGCAGCACAGATCGATATCCACGGTGAGAAGGGCGGCAGCAGCAAGCCGAAATCGCCGACCGAAGCCAGCGACAGCCTGCGCTCGACCAACCTGGCCAAGCTGCTGATCGCCGTGGGCGAGGGTGAATTCGACAGCGTCCCGACCGATTACGACATCTACCTGGACAACACGCCGATCCGCGATGCCAGCGGCAACTACAACTTCCCGAACGTGAAGTGGGATTGGCGCCCGGGCTCAGTGGATCAGACGTACATCCCCGGCATTCCGTCGGTGGAAAACGAGACGTCGCTGAACATTGAGCTGCGCAGCGATTCGCCGTGGGTGCGCTCGATCACCAACACCCAGCTTTCCGCAGTGCGCATGCGGTTGGCCTGGCCGGCGCTGCAACGCTCCGATGACCAGGGCAACGTCGGCGGGTACCGAATTGAGTACGCAATTGACGTGGCCACCGATGGCGGCGCCTATCAGCAGGTGCTGGTGGACGCCGTCGATGGCAAGACCACCACGCGCTACGAGCGCTCGCGCCGGATCGATCTGCCGGACGCCACCACCGGGTGGCAGATCCGCGTGCGCCGCCTGACGCCGAACCAGAACACCAACAAGATCGCCGACACCATGCTGGTGGCCGGTTACACCGAGGTGATCGACGCCAAGCTGCGCTACCCGAACACTGCGCTGCTCTATATCGAATTCGACGCCGAGCAGTTCACCAACATCCCCGCCGTCACCGTGAAGTGCAAGGCGCGCCGCTGGATGGTTCCGAGCAATTACGACCCGATCGCGCGCACCTATACCGGGACGTGGGATGGCTCGATGAAATCTGCCTGGACCAACAACCCGGCGTGGATCACCTACGGCATCTGCACCGAAGACCGCTTCGGCCTGGGCAAGCGCATCAAGCCGTTCATGGTCGACAAGTGGGAGCTGTACCGCATCGCCCAGTATTGCGACCAGATGGTGCCGAACGGCCTGGGCGGTCAGGAACCGCGCTTCCTCTGCGACATGAACCTGCAAGGCAAGGCTGACGCCTGGTCGCTGCTGCGCGATATCTCGGCGATCTACCGGGGCATGACGTACTGGGCGCAGGGGCAGCTGGTGATGCAGGCGGACATGCCGCGCGCGCAGGACTTCGACTATGTGTTCACTCGGTCGAACGTGATCGACGGCAAGTTCTCCTACGGCAGCGCCTCGGCGAAGACCCGTTACACCCGGGCGCTGGTCAGCTACGACAACCCGGCGAACAACTACGACACCGACGTCATTCCGTTCGCTGACCTGGATCTGCAACGCCGTTACGGCGACCGGCCGACCGAGCTGAGCGCCATTGGCTGCACGCGCGCCTCCGAGGCCCAGCGCCGTGGCAAGTGGGCGATCCTCAGCAACAACCAAGACCGCACCGTCTCGTTCAAGACCGGTATGGAAGGCGTTATCCCGCTGCCCGGGCACATCATCCCAGTGGCGGATTCGCTGCTGGCTGGTCGCGAAGTGGGCGGCCGGATCTCGGCGGTGGCGGGGCGGGTGATCACGCTCGATCGCGACACCCAGGCCAAGGCCGGCGACAGGCTGATCATCAACCTGCCGGGCGGCCGCGCCGAAGGCCGCACAGTGCAAAGCGTCAACGGCCGCGGCGTGACCGTCACGGTCGCCTACAGCGAGCCGCCGGTTGCGCAGTTGCAATGGGCGCTGGACGCCGATGACTTGGCGATCCCCCTCTATCGCGTGCTGCGCACCAAGCGCACCACCGAGGGTGACTACGAAATCAGCGCGCTCCAGTTCGAGCCGAGTAAGTTCGCTTTCATCGACACCGGCGCACGCCTGGAAGAACGCCCGATCAGCGTGATCCCGATCACCGTCGTACCGGCGCCGGCGAGCGTATCGCTGTCGTCGACTTCATCGGTTGTGCAGGGGATGGCCGTGGCCACCATGACCATCACCTGGCCTGCCGTGGATGGAGCGGTTGGCTATGACGTGGAATGGCGCAAGGACAGCGGCAACTGGATCAAGCTGCAACGCACTGGCATGACCAACGTGGACGTGGTCGGCATCTACGCTGGCGCATACGTGGCTCGCGTCCGCGCAGTGAGCGCCTTCGACATCACGTCGCCGTGGCGCAACTCGATCCTGACCAACCTCAGTGGGAAGCAGGGGCTACCGCCGGCACTGGCGTTCCTTACCGCGACTCCGCTGCTGTTCGGGATTTACCTCAAGTGGGGTTTCCCGGCTGGAGCCGAGGACAGCCAGCGAACGGAGATCTGGTACGGGCCGACGACCAGTCTGGAGGCCGCCACGAAGCTGACCGATCTGGCGTACCCGCAAAGCGACTTCTCGATGCTTGGTCTGCGCGCCGGCGTCACTTTCTACTTCTGGGGCCGGATCGTCGACAAGATCGGGAACATCGGTCCGTGGTTTCCGATCGCCACCGGCGTGCAGGGGCAATCGAGCGCTGACGCCGCGGCAATTCTGGAAATGATCGCCGGTGAGATCGGCCGCACGGAGCTGGGGCAGGACATCCTCGACGAAATCGACAAGATCCCGGGGTTGCAGGCACAGATCGATGCGCTGGATGGGCTGAAGACTTACAACCCGGACGACACCTACGAGGAGTATGACCTAGTCGTGGTGGGCAAACGGATCTATCAGGCCACCGGCCCCGTGCCCACCGAAACGCCTCCGCCAAATCCGCTCTACTGGCTCGACGTTGGGCAGACGGTGGAAACTGCCAATGGCCTCGCCCAGCAGGTCGCTACCAACACCGCCGAGATCACCGAGATAGACGGAGTTGTCACGGCGCAGGCGACAGCGTTCGAGGCTCTGCGCGCATCGTTTCGCGATGACAACGGAGAGGGTGAGCTTGCTGACGCGCTCAAAGGGTGGACCACCACCGCAGCGGTCGCATCTGAAAGCAAGGTCAGGGCCTCCGAGAATCTCGCCAGCGCGCAGAAGATCACAACGCTCGATGCCAAGGTGGCGACGAACGAGGCCAACGTGACGGATCTGCGCCAGGTCGTTGTCACTGACCGGGAAGCCACGGCTCAGGCCCTGACTCAGGTCAGCGTGAAAGTCGGAGAGAACACGGCGGCCATTCAGGAGACATCGACCGCCTTTGCGAACACCGACGGTAAGTTGTCGACGATGTGGTCGGTGAAGATGCAGGTCACGGCGAATGGTCAGTACGTCGCGGCCGGTATTGGCCTGGGCATCGAGAACACCGGAGCGGGGTTGCAGAGCCAGTTCCTTGTCAGCGCTGATCGGTTCGCCATCGTCAACACTATTGCCGGCGGAGCCATATCGGTTCCGTTTGCGGTGCAGGGCGGCCAGGTGTTCATGAACTCGGCGTTTATCCAAGACGGCAGCATCACAATGCTCAAGATCGGCCAGTACCTGCAATCCGATAACTACGTTGCCGGGACGCTCGGATGGCGCTTGGATAAAGCGGGCAACCTCGAATTCAACGGCCCAGCGCCTGGCGGTGGTCGCCTGACAATGACCAATAGGGCTATCAAGGTTTTTGATCAGAACGGCGTGAAGCGGGTGCAGCTTGGAGATCTCGACGCATGACTTATGGAGCGAGGGTCTGGGACGAGAACGGCAATCTTGCCATGGATACCAACAGCTCCACCTATCAGGTGATCTGGCAGGGCGTGATCGATTTCAGCGGTAATACGCCCAGCTACACCCTGAACATTCCCGGCTTCAACCCGGCCAATTGCGTGTTCATGATCATCCCGACGAGAGCACAGGATGTGCAGCCTTCGGAGAATGACTCGTCGGGAAACCTTCGATCCTATCCATACGTCACGACGGCGGTCGGTCAGGTTGTGGTGCAGCCGAAAAACCCCTCGTCTACAACCGGCCTGCAATCGAAAGTTGTTTCGAAGGCTTACGCGATAAGGTTTGCCACATGAGCTACGGATTCCAGAGCGTCAACGATAACTCTTTTGTCCAGATCGACTCCGAAGCGCCACGGCTCTGCATGCTCACCAAAGGCACTTATTCGGGAGTGGCGAACGCGACAGCGACATTTTCCCGGGCAGTGCAAAGCCAAGATCCGCCGCTGGTTTTTATTCGACCGAATCAGACGGGCGTGATTCAAGTCCCCTATTCGGTTTGGTTCACCGGTGGTCCAGGCAACTGGACTGGCTTTTCGATGAATGCGTCGAAGGTCAACGAGTCGTTGAGCGGTCAGTATTTCGTGGCGGCCTGGGCTTCTATGGGGACAGCCACTTACGGTCTGCGCCTGTGGGATCCAAATGGAGTGCTGTGCTACGACAGCGGCGCGCCCGCAGTGATCGTGACATTCGCGGCGGGAAACTGGACGTACATCGGCACAGAGCAGCTTAGCGTCGGGCAGCGCTATATATGGGGGATCAACAAGGCGCTGGGTGTAGGCGAATACGTTTCCATCAATCCTTTCACGATGACCTGTCACAACAACTCATCAGGCGGAAGTTGCGCGCTGGGCGTTGATTACGCCAACGGCCGAATCCTGATGTACAGCCTTGCCTCGAACGCCTGGACAGATCAGGGGCATCGGCCCTTCCTCTGCGCCAAATTGCTCGCCTGAGCTCTTCTATTTCTGGAGTTAGTCAATGACCTGGTACAAAACCGGGACGGTTTCTGTCGTCCCAAATTCCAACGCAGTGGCCGGCACCGGGACTTCGTTCCTGTCCAACGGGCGCGTAGGTGATGCCTTCCGCGGGCCAGATGGTGGGTGGTACGAGATCACCAACATCGCCAGCGATACCGCCATGTCGATCTCGCCGAACTACCAAGGAGCCACCAACGCGGCCGGTGTCTACGCGATCGCTCCGATGCAGGGCTATGTGAAGGAATCGGCGGACGCGCTGCGGGCCCTCGTCAATCAGTTCGGCGCGCAGTTGGCCGCCCTTGGCACCACTGGTAACTACAACATTCTGCCGCTGGAAAAGGGCGGGACCGGCTCTGATACTTTGGCGGGGGCGAAAAGCAGTCTCGGCATTCTCGATATCCAGACTGTGGTGCGCGGCGGGACAGGTGCCAATAATGCGCCAGAAGCGCTCACCAATCTGGGCGCGCTGCCGGTGGCCGGCGGGAAAATGACCGGCGCCCTGAATGAGGCGACCGTTGTCACCCTTGCCAGTGCGGCCACGGTAAACGTCGGCGCCGCCGCCTCGAACATCGTCAGCATCAGCGGGAACACGACAATCACCAGCTTGGGTGTAATCGCCTCGGGCGCGCGGCGCACGCTGCGCTTCACCGGCAGCCTCGTCCTGACGCACAACAGCTCGAATCTGATTCTGCCAGGTGGCGCAAATATCACGACTCTGCCCGGCGATTCGGCTGAGTTCCTGAGCTTTGGCTTAGGGTCGTGGGCGTGCCTTGATTACTCCCGTGCAAACGGAAAGCCGATCGCTTTCGCCTACGATCGATCCAATATCCTAGGCGCACTCGCACAGGCTGGCGGTGTACCAACGGGCGGCATTATCGAGCGCAGCTCGAACTCGAACGGGTCGTACGTGAAGTTTGCCGACGGGACGCTGATCTGCACGCAGACGAACCAGGGCTCGCTCGGTTTCTACAACGCTTCGAACATCGGCTTTATCTGGACCTACCCCCATCCTTTCAGCTCATACAACTTTGCTACGGCGAACATCGTGGGGACGCTGGGCATTGCCCGCGGGGTGACGTCCGTCGGCGCCTACTCGCGCAACGCGACAACCGCAAACATTTCGGCATTCAGCTTGGGCGGCTTCGCCGGATCTGATGCTACCTCCTTCACTTTCGACTGTTTCGCAATCGGGCGGTGGTACGAATGAAAATTATCTTGAGCCCCCAGCGGCGTGATGATCAATTGGTAGTAACCAAAAGCGGCGAAGTCCTGACCGTCAACGGTTTGGTTTACGACTTCTCGCCGATGGGCAATGGCGACACTCTGCCGCGTGATGCATTGGACAGCGAGTGGTTCGCCGGGGACGTCGACAAGGTCGATGGGGAGCTGGTGCTGACCCTGTTGCTGCCCAACCCATGGAACTACAGCCAGGCACAAGCGTTTCCCGTGCCTCTTCTCAACGTCCCGGACGGCCCCGTCGTCTTCCCCGAACCCAATCCTGTAGAGGAAAACGCAGAGCAGCAGGCGCCAAGTCTGGCAATACCCGCGATGGCCTCGGCCGGAGTTATTGACTGGTCGAAGCTGATCACCGCTGCGATGAAAGCGACGGCGGCAGCGGCAGAGCATCTGGCACAGGCCAAGGCTGATCTTACTGCGCGAAATGCGAGAGCGGTCACCCAGATCGCGCGTATCCAAGACCGGGTCGATACGATCGGTTTCGGCATTGATATCGGCGAAGCCACTGCGGAGGACGAAGCCGAACAGGCTGCGCTGCTCGTAACGCTCAAGGCTTGGAAAAAATACAAATTCGACCTGGGCAAGGTGACGACGCAGCCGACCTGGTATCAGGCGCCGGTCTGGCCGGTCGAGCCGCCAATCCCCGAGATCGTCGCTGCGCCCATGCTGATCTCATCCGGTTCGATTTGACCGCGTCGAACCTGTCCACACATCTCCCAAGAAATTCCCCGGAGCGACCCATGCCAATCACTCAGCAGCAATTGCTGCAAATCCTCCCGAACGCCCGCACCCAAGCGGGCGTTTTTGTTTCCGCCCTCAACACCGCCATGCAGCATTACCAGATCGTTGGCCCGCAGCGCGCCGCCGCGTTCCTCGCACAAATCGGGCATGAGTCCGGCCAGTTGCGCTACGTCCGTGAGATCTGGGGGCCGACCGCCGCTCAGCGTAGGTACGAGGGCCGGGCAGACCTGGGCAACACCGTGCCGGGTGACGGCCGGAAGTATTGCGGGCGCGGCCTGATCCAGATCACCGGGCGGGCGAACTACGCCAAGTGCGGTGAGGCGCTGGGCCTTGACCTGATCAATCACCCTGAGCTGCTCGAGCTACCGCAGCATGCTGCGATGTCGGCGGCGTGGTTCTGGAAACAGAAGGGCCTGAACGATTTGGCCGACCGGGACGAGTTCAACACCATCACCCGTCGCATCAATGGCGGCCTGAACGGCTTGGCAGATCGGCTGGCGCTGTGGGAGAAGGCGCGGGCGGTGCTGGCGTGACCGTGCCGTGGCGGTTGATCGGCGTGGTGCTACTGGTGCTTGCCGGCTTCGGCAGCGCCTGGCAGTTCCAGGACTGGCGCTACGGTCGGCAGCTCGCGGAGCAAGCCAGGTTGTACGGCGAGACGCTGAACCAGCTCGCAACCGCCGGCGCCGAGGCGCAGAAGGTGGAACAAGACAAGCGTCTGGCGCTCGAGCAGAAACTGGCAGCCAGTGAGCAAACCCATTACAGGAAAATGACCGATGCCCAACGTGACCAAGATCGCTTGCGCGATCGCCTTGCCACTGCTGATCTGCGGTTGTCAGTCCTCATCGATGCGGATTCAGCCGGTGGCTGTGACGTGTCAAAAGCCACCGGCGCCGGCGGCGTGGATCATGCAGCCGTACGCGCCCGACTTGACCCAGCGCATGCTCAAAGAATTATCGCCATCACCGACACCGGCGACCGTGGACTGATCGCGTTGCAGGCGTGCCAAGCGTATGTGCAAGCCATCAATGCGCAGAAATGAAAAGGCCTCGCAAATTGCGAGGCCTCGAATTAGGTAGCGGCGGTTACGCTGCTTGCTTGGCGCCTACGTGGGATGCCAATGCTTTTTCGGTGGCGTCAAGCTTCTTCTCGATGGATTCAAGAATAGCTGCTGCGCGTTTAGCCAATGTGGCGAATTCGAAATCGCTTAGCTTTTTCACAGGAATGACCTCATATCAAGTTGTTTAACAAAGCTGTCGAGTGCGTCGGAGTCATCATCGTCGATGGCTTTCGCAATCCCTTCCATGCAGCTCACATACTCAGTTGCTTTCTGAGCCGTGTGAGCATCATCAATTTGGGCGGCTAGCAAATCAATGATCGAGCACACCTCCCTGAACTGTGCTGCTATCTCAGCGTACGTCGGGTTTTCAAGCTTTAGAACGCTGATCGAATAGTTTTTTGCTTGGTGCAAAACTCGGTTGGCAGCGTGTAGCACGGCGTCATAGAGAATTGCAACCGTTTTCTGCTTTTTGCTTAGCTCTTCCTGAACCATCCCCGACGACCCTGACTTTTAGAAAAATGTCGCGGGATTCTATAGCTATTGATGAGACTGTCAATTGGGCTCTTCAGTCACAAATTCAATATGGGCTAGGCTTCGGGTTACGTCAATAAGCCTTATTTATCTATTTGATTCATTACATCTATGCGTCTAGCACGTGGCAATTCGTTGAATGCTTTGAAATATTTCTTACTGCTATCGACCATTATGAATCGGCGAATGCTCAATTTACTGTACATACCGTTCGTCGGTTTATTGCAAAACTCAATTGGACGAAGCGTATGAAAGCCTTCGTTCAACGGCTCAGCGGCGAGCGGCCGCGTTTTCGATGATGATGAAGATTGCTTCAATTGTGGCGGGCGTTAGGCAGCGCGCCGCTTCCAGTCCCTCGACAAAACCCTCTGCGCGTTCGACTGCCAAGCGGATATCGACCTCGCTTCGAGCAGCCGAAACCCTTTGAACGTGAGCGGTGAGTTTGCTGTGGAATGAGGGTGGAAGCGTCAGGTCTTCAAGTTTCTTCACGGAGCGTCATCCATACATCTGTGTTACTGGAGTGTAGGTTTGATTGCGTTCGGCAGGACGCCGGGGGCGAGATTGTCTTCTTGGATTTCTTCCCCAAAACGCAACCGTTCGGGCCAATGTTTATTGGGTTCTGAACAGTCGCAAAATGGGGTGCTATTTAGTGCTATTTTTCGGCTCAAGGCCTTGATTTCAAAGGTCTTGATTGATTCCTATGCGGCATCCCAGGCTTTGATGCCGAAAAGGTGCAACGTTTTACTTGAAACGGCCAAGGAATCGCCCCCTTTACAGGTGCTGGAAAAAAATGGTGACGGATTATGCCATGACCGGACGGTTTCGCGGCGCCTCAGGTCGATTTGGCCATGCAAAACCCTGTGGGAGCGAGCCTGCTCGCGAAGACGCCATGTCAGTCATTATCTCAGTGCGCTGAACGACCGCTTTCGCGAGCAGGCTCGCTCCCACAATGGGGGCGCGTTCCGGCCGTGCGACATAGGTGCAACGGTCAGCCACAGCCTAAGGGGCTAATATGGCAGTTCAACGCTGTCGATCGCCTGAGATTTTCGCTTTATGCAAACTGCTTACACCGTCCTCATCCTGCTGATGCTGGTCAGCGTCTCGCGCCTGGTCGGGCGGGTCATCCCGCTGCCGTTGCCGCTGGTGCAAATCGCCGCCGGTGCCTTGCTCGCCTGGCCGAACCTGGGCCTGCACGTCGCCCTCGATCCCGAGCTGTTCCTGTTTCTGTTCCTGCCGCCATTGCTGTTTTCCGATGGCTGGCGCATGCCCAAACGCGCGCTCTGGCAATTGCGCGGACCGATTTTGACTCTGGCGGTCGGCCTTGTTCTGTTCACCGTGGTCGGCGCCGGCTATTTCATCCATTGGCTGTTGCCGACGATTCCGTTGCCGGTGGCCTTTGCTCTGGCGGCGGTGTTGTCGCCGACGGACGCTGTAGCCGTTTCAGCGATTTCGCAGAACCGTTTGCCGACGCCGCTGATGCACATGCTGCAAGGCGAGGCGCTGATGAACGACGCTTCGGGTCTGGTGACGTTCAAGTTCGCCCTCGCTGCAGCGGTCACGGGGGTGTTCTCGTTGACCAATGCCAGCCTGACGTTCGTCGCGGTGGCGCTGGGTGGCCTGGCGGTCGGCGTGGCGCTGAGCTGGCTGGTCGGGCGCCTGCGGGCGTGGATGATCGCGCGTGGCTGGGACGACCCGGCGACCCACGTGGTGTTCATGTTGCTGCTGCCGTTCGCCGCTTACGTGTTGGCGGAACGTCTGGGCGCCTCGGGCATTCTTTCGGCGGTGGCGGCGGGGATGATGCAGAGCTGGCTTGATCTGTTGCCACGCCAAACCAGTACGCGATTGCTCAACCGCAGCGTCTGGTCATTGCTCGAATTTGCTTTTAACGGCTTGATCTTCTTGCTGCTCGGCCTGCAATTGCCGGACATCATCAAAGCCGTGGTCAGCCACGAACCGACGCTGTGGCCGACGCTGTTCTATCGCTGCCTCGATGTACTGGCGATTTTCGTGGCGCTGGTGCTGCTGCGGTTCATCTGGGTGCAAAGCATCTGGCGTTTGTCGGTGTTATTGCGCCGATTGCGCGGCAAGGGCGAGCTGACGCAAGTGCCGACGGCGCGCTCCTGCTGGTTGCTGACCGTAGGCGGTGTGCGCGGGGCGGTGACGCTGGCGGGCGTGATGTCGGTGCCGATGCTGATCGGCACCGAGGCTTTTCCTGAACGCGACTTGCTGATCTTCATCGCTGCCGGGGTGATCCTGCTGTCGCTGGTCTCGGCCTGTATTGCGCTGCCCTTGCTGCTGCGCGGTATCGATAAAAGTCCGGACGACAAGCGTCGCCAGGAAGTGCGTGATGCCTGGCGCAAGACCGCTGAAGCCGCGATTCATTCCTTGGAAACCGAAGAGGTGGTGCCGCAGGATGCTGCGCAAGCGGCGTTGGCAGCGGAGCTCAAGGCGCGGATCATGTCCGAATATCGTCATCAACTCGATGTGTTCAACGATTCCGCCGAAGCCCAGGCGCTGGCGTTCCAGATGGATCTGCTGGAGCGGCGCTTGCGGTTGAAAGCGCTAAGGGCGCAGCGGCTTGAGCTCTACAGCCTGAGCCGTCAGCACCAGATCGGTGATGACGTGTTGCGAGAAGTGCTGGGGGAACTGGATTTGAGCGAGGCGAATCTGGGGCAGGTCAAATAGCCGTTTGAACGCTTGCAGCAGGGCCGCTGCTGCAAGCGTTCGCTGATCACTGCTGTCGGGTGATGAAGTCGCGAATTCGTTCGGCGGCTTCAACGCATTCAGCCAGCGGCGCAACCAATGCCATGCGCACACGGCCGGCGCCAGGATTGACGCCATCGACATC
The DNA here is from genome assembly GCF_900105805.1 of Pseudomonas moraviensis. Taxonomy (NCBI): domain Bacteria; kingdom Pseudomonadati; phylum Pseudomonadota; class Gammaproteobacteria; order Pseudomonadales; family Pseudomonadaceae; genus Pseudomonas; species Pseudomonas moraviensis. The sequence continues at coordinate 129,110 of NZ_LT629788.1, forward strand.
GCGAGACAGATACGAGCCCGGCACCACGGTCACGTGCTCCTGCTCGAACAGATCGCGGCAGAACGCCGCATCATCGCCCTGCACATTCGGCCACAGATAGAAGCTGCCATCCGGGCGCTGCACGTCCATCACCGGGCCGAGGATCTCCAGCACCGCATCGAATTTCTCGCGGTACAGCGCACGGTTGGCGCGCACATGCACTTCGTCATTCCATGCGGCAACGCTGGCCAGTTGGGTTTGCACTGGCATCGCACAACCGTGGTAAGTGCGATAGAGCAGGAAACCCTTGAGGATGTCGGCATCGCCGGCAACGAAGCCTGAACGCAGGCCCGGCAGGTTGGAGCGCTTGGACAGGCTGTGAAAGACCACGCAGCGCTTGAAGTCATTGCGGCCCAGTTCAACGCAGGCGCTGAGCAGGCCCGGCGGCGGGGTTTGCTCGTCGAAGTACAGTTCGCTATAGCACTCGTCCGCGGCGATGACGAAGTCGTACTGATCAGCCAGGGCGATCAGCTTCTTCAGGGTTTCAACCGGAATCAGCGCGCCGGTCGGATTGCCCGGCGAGCACAGGAACAGGATCTGGCAGCGCTTCCAGATGTCTGGCGAAACGGCATCGAAATCCGGGTTGAAGCCGTTTTCATCAAGGCACGGCAGATAGTGCGGTTTGGCCCCGGCGAGAAACGCCGCGCCTTCGTAGATCTGATAAAACGGGTTGGGGCTGACCACCAGCGCATCGTCGCCACGGTTGACCACGGTCTGGGTGAAGGCGAACAGCGCTTCGCGGGTGCCGTTGACCGGCAGCACATTGCGCGCTGGATCGATCCAGCCGCTCGGCACGCCAAAGCGACGCTCGCACCAGCCGGCGATGGCTTCGCGCAGGGCCGGAATGCCCAAGGTGGTCGGGTACACCGCCATCTGATCCAGATTGTTCGCCAGGGCTTCGGCGACAAAACTCGGTGAACGGTGTTTCGGCTCGCCGATCGACAGGGCAATCGGACGCTTGTCCGGGTTCGGCGTGACGGTGGCGAGCAGGGCACGGAGCTTTTCGAACGGGTACGGCTGGAGCTGGTTAAGAGCGTTGTTCATCGGGGCCTCGGTCGATGTCGGAGGGACAGGCACAATATCAGGCTGGAACGCGCCCTGTGGGAGCGAGCCTGCTCGCGAAGAGGGTGGTCCATCCAACATTGGTGTGCTGAATGACCGCTTCGCGAGCAGGCTCGCTCCCACAGGGTTTCATTGTCAGGCTGTCATTGGCGCTGGTCGGTCCGACAGGAAAATTCATTGATTCAGATACTGATCCGCGAAAGTTTGATATCTGGTTCCTGGTTGACGCTCAGCTGTTCGACGATCGCATCCTGCAAACGGCTGCACAGCAGCGGATCGGACAGCTGCTGGTTGTGCGCATCGGTGATGAAGAACACGTCTTCCACGCGCTCGCCCAGGGTCGCAATCTTGGCGTTCTGCAGCGACAGGTCGAACTCGAGGAAAATTCCCCCGACCCGCGCCAGCAGGCCCGGCCGGTCGGGCGCCGTCAGTTCCAGCACGGTCACCGGACGCTGGGCGTCGTTGTGGATCGTCACTTGCGGCGCAAAGGCGAAGTGCTTGAGCTGGCGCGGTACGCGGCGCTGGATGATCGTCGGGTAGTCGTCCGGGTTGCGCAGGGCTTCGGTGAGGCCTTCGCGGATCTGCTTGATCCGCGCCGGGTTGTCGCCGATCGATTCGCCTTCGTTGTCGAGCACGATATAGGTGTCGAGGGTGAACTGGCTGCTCGAAGTGATGACCCGGGCGTCGTGAATGTTCAGGTTGAGCTGGTCCATCGCCGCCACGGTCACGGCGAAGAAGTCATGCTGGTCCGGGGCATAGATGAAGATCTGCGTGCCGCCCTCGAACTCGCGCTGGGTGGTTTCCTTGATCAGCACCAGAGGCCCGCCATCGATCGGTTGCTGCAGGATCGCGTCGCTGTGCCAGGCGACGTCGCCGGCGGTATGACGCAGGAAATAGTCGTCGCCCAGTTGCGCCCAGAGTTGCTCGACGTCGTCCGGGTCGGTGCCACCGCGCACCAGAATGTCCAGCGCGGCGCTCTGCGTCTGGCGGATCTGCTCTTCGCGGTCCACCGGATTTTCCAGACCCCGGCGCAGGGCTCGTTTGGTCTCGGTGTAGAGCTGGCGCAACAGGCTGGCGCGCCATGAATTCCACAGTGTCGGGTTGGTCGCGTTGATGTCGGCCACGGTCAGCACATAGAGGTAGTCGAGGCGGGTTTCGTCGCCGACCGCCTGGGCAAAATCGTGGATCACCTGCGGGTCGGACAGATCCTTGCGCTGCGCGGTGGTCGACATCACCAGGTGGTTCTGCACCAGCCAGACGATCAGGCGGCTGTCCCACACCGGCAACTGGTGGCGCTGGCAGAACGCTTCGGCATCGACCGCGCCGATCTCCGAGTGATCGCCATGCCGGCCCTTGCCGATGTCGTGGTACAGGCCGGCCATGTAGATCAGTTCGGGCTTGGGCAACTTGGCCATGAGTTTGGCGGCCAGCGGAAATTTCTCCGAGACCTGGGTGTACTGAAGTTTGCGCAGGTGCTTGATCAGATTCAGCGTATGCGCATCGACCGTATAGATGTGGAACAGGTCATGTTGCATCTGCCCGACGATAAAGCCGAACTCCGGCAGATAACGCCCGAGAATGCCGTAACGGTTCATCCGCCGCAGATTTCGGTGGATGCCGATCTTGCACTTGAACAGCTCGATGAACAGGCTGGTGTTGCGGATATCGTTGCGGAAGTTGTCATCGATGAGATGACGATGTTCGCGCAGCAGACGAATCGTGTCGGCGCGCACGCCTTTGATTTCCGGCTGCTGGGCCATCAGCACGAAAATCTCCAGCATGGCGAACGGCGTGCGGCGGAACACATTGTCATTGCGCGCTTCGATGTAACCGTCGTGCAACTGGAAGCGTGAGTTGATCGGTTGCGGCGGCGCTTCATCTTCCGGAGCGAGGATGACCTCCTCGAAATGCTGAATGATCAGGTCGCTGAGTTGGGCGATGCTCATCACCGTGCGGAAATACTGCTGCATGAAGTTTTCGACTGCCTGTTTGGCGTCGTCACCTTCAAAACCGAGCAGGCCGGCAATGGTGCGCTGGTGATCGAACAGCAGCCGGTCTTCCGAGCGCCCGGCGAGCATGTGCAAGGCATAACGCACCTTCCAGAGGAATTCCTGGGAGGAGGCGAGCAGGGCGTTTTCGCTCTCGACCAGAAAGCCTTCGCCAGCGAGCGCGCGCAGGTTGAGGGTGCCGTACTGACGGCGGGCGACCCAGAGAATCGTCTGAATATCGCGCAGGCCGCCGGGCGAACCTTTGACGTTGGGTTCGAGGTTGTACTCGGTGTCGTTGTATTTGTGGTGACGGGCCTTTTGCTCGGCGCGCTTGGCGAGGAAGAACTCCTTGGCCGGCCACATGTGCGCGGTACTCGTCACCTCGATCATGCGCTGGCGCAGACGCTCGGGGCCGCAGATGGTGCGACTTTCCATCAGGTTGGTGACCACGGTCAGGTCGGCGCGGGCCTCTTCGGCGCACTCGTCGACCGAGCGTACGCTCTGGCCGACTTCCAGGCCGATGTCCCACAGCAGCGTAAGAAAACGCTCGATGGAATCGCGGAAAACTTCGTGGTCAGCGCTGTCGAGCAGGATCAGCAGATCAATGTCGGAGTAGGGGTGCAGTTCGCCGCGACCGTAGCCGCCCACTGCCACCAGAGCGATATCGGCGTCTTCACTCCAGTTGAACTGCTCCCAGGCCTTTTGCAGGATGTTGTCGACAAACCAGGCGCGGTCTTCGATCAGGCGGCGGATGTCGCGGCCATTGCGAAAACGCGTATCGAGGACCTCGCGGGCCTGGCGGATCGCCTTCTTGAACGCCGCGATAGGACTCGCTTTGAGGGCCAGTTCAGCCTGGAACTGGCCGCGGTCGAAGAGTTCGGGATCCACCTGCGGCATCGATTGGCTTTCCTTCTATAGGCTGGGAGCGTTTTGTGAATCAGGCCGAGACGCGCGGGATGGTGTCATCGCTGCGCAAAGTGAAGATCTCGTAGCCGGTGTCGGTGACCAGCAGGGTGTGTTCCCACTGGGCCGAGAGCTTGCGGTCCTTGGTGATCGCCGTCCAGCCGTCGCCCAGTACCTTGGTGTCGGCCTTGCCCTGGTTGATCATCGGCTCGATGGTGAAGGTCATGCCGGCCTTCAGTTCCATGCCGGTGCCGGCGCGACCGTAGTGCAGGATCTGCGGTTCTTCGTGGAAGACCTTGCCGATACCGTGGCCGCAGAACTCGCGCACCACCGAGAAACCATTTTTCTCCGCGTGCTTCTGGATCACTTCGCCAATGTCACCGAGGCGGCAGCCGGGTTTGACGATCTCGATGGCCTTGTACATGCATTCCTGAGTGACTTGCGACAGGCGCTCGGCCCAGACCGGTACTTCGCCGACGTGGAACATGCGGCTGGTGTCGCCGTGGTAGCCGTCCTTGATCACTGTGACGTCGATGTTCAGGGTGTCACCGTTTTTCAGCGGCTTGTCATTCGGGATGCCGTGGCAGACCACATGGTTGATCGAAGTGCAGATCGACTTCGGGTAACCCTTGTAGTTGAGCGGGGCAGGGATGGCTTCCTGCACATTGACGATGTAATCGTGGCAGATCTGGTTGAGCTGATCAGTGGTCACGCCCGGTTTGACGTGTTCGGCAATCATTTCCAGCACATCGGCGGCCAGTTTGCCGGCGACACGCATGCCAGCGATGTCCTCGGGGGTTTTGAGGTTGACGGTCATACAGGCTCTCTCTGCGCTCGGCGGCGCTTACGGATACGAATAGGGTGGCAGGTGTGGATTGTGCGACCCTGAAAAACGCGATTCTACCAGACGGGAGGCGCAAATCCGCGCCTGCATGTCTGGCTTCTCTCTATACAATGGAGTCCGTCAGGCCGATTCCAAGGGGGCCGCGCCCCGGTCGCGGGTGCGAATACAGATTCCGGGTTCCGTTTCTGCGCACCCTGTGGTATAAAATGCGCCGCTTTCCGGGGATGCCCCGAAAAGCTTAAATCCACACACGTGTCGACACGATGACCTGGGTGCCTTGGGCTTTATGCCTCTGGTTGGTCATTGGGATACGTGGAGGCCAAACCCGACTTATCAAGGAACTATCATGTCCCAAGTCAACATGCGCGATATGCTGAAGGCCGGTGTGCACTTCGGTCACCAAACCCGTTACTGGAATCCGAAAATGGGCAAGTACATTTTCGGCGCGCGTAACAAGATTCACATCATCAACCTTGAAAAAACCCTGCCAATGTTCAACGAAGCTCTGACTTTCGTAGAGCGTCTGGCCCAGGGCAAAAACAAGATTCTGTTCGTCGGCACCAAGCGTTCCGCTGGCAAGATCGTTGCTGAAGAAGCAGCACGTTGCGGTTCGCCGTACGTCGATCACCGCTGGTTGGGCGGCATGCTGACCAACTTCAAGACCATTCGTGCTTCCATCAAGCGTCTGCGTGACCTTGAAGTTCAAGCCGAAGACGGTACTTTCGCCAAGCTGACCAAGAAAGAAGCGCTGATGCGCTCCCGTGATCTTGAGAAGCTGGATCGTTCGCTGGGCGGCATCAAGGACATGGGCGGTCTGCCAGACGCACTGTTCGTGATCGACGTTGACCACGAGCGCATCGCGATCACCGAAGCCAACAAGCTGGGCATCCCGGTCATCGGCGTTGTCGATACCAACAGCAGCCCGGAAGGCGTTGACTACATCATCCCAGGCAACGATGACGCAATCCGCGCTATCCAGCTGTACATGGGTTCGATGGCTGACGCAGTGATCCGTGGTCGCAACAATGTTGCTGGCGGTACTGTTGAATTCGCAGCTGAAGAAACTCAGGCTGCAGCTGAGTAATCGACGCCCCTGGCGTTGACTCAGTAAGCAAAAAGGGGGCTTGGCCCCCTTTTTGCCACCTCGAAAACCATTTGTCGGCGCCCACGTCTGTATTTGTCATGTGCGGCAGCCAACATGGGTGGTTCGGGAAGAATTGAACGCCCGTTCGATCGGGTGGAATGGTTGAAAACCTATCCAAGAGGAATTTGAAAATGGCAGCAATTACTGCAGCGTTGGTCAAAGAACTGCGCGAGCGTACCGGCGAAGGCATGATGGATTGCAAGAAAGCCCTGGAAAAGGCTGACGGCGACATCGAAAAAGCCATTGATGACATGCGTGCTTCGGGCGCCATCAAGGCTGCGAAAAAAGCCGGCAACGTTGCCGCTGAAGGCGCAATCGCCATCAAATCGAATGACAAGGCAGCCGTGCTGCTGGAAGTCAACTCGCAGACCGACTTCCTGGCCCTGCAAGACGATTTCAAGAACTTCGTTGCTGCCAGCGTAGAAAAAGCTTTTGACGAAAAACTGACCGACGCAGCTCCGCTGATCGCCGCTCAGGAATCGGCTCGTGAAGCTCTGGTTGCCAAAGTCGGTGAGAACGTCAACATCCGTCGTCTGGTACGCGTAGAGGGTGACGTTGTCGGCACTTACCTGCACGGTAACAAGATCGGTGTTGCTGTTGTCCTGAAAGGCGGTGACGTCGAGCTGGCCAAAGACATCGCGATGCACGTTGCTGCAAGCAACCCTGAGTTCCTGCTGCCTTCGCAAGTCTCCGACGAAGCGATCGAGCGTGAGAAAGCCGTGTTCCTGCAGCTGAACGAAGAGAAGATCAAAGGCAAGCCGGAAAACATTGTTGAGAACATGGTCAAGGGCCGTATCAGCAAGTTCCTGGCAGAAGCAAGCCTGGTCGAGCAGGCGTTCGTCAAGAACCCTGAAGTCAAGGTTGGCGAACTGGCCAAGAAAGCCGGTGCTGAAATCGTTTCCTTCACTTACTTCAAAGTAGGCGAAGGCATCGAGAAGCCGGTCGACAACTTCGCTGAAGAAGTTGCTGCCCAGCTGGCTGCCGCCAAGCAATAAGACGGTTTTTCAACTGTCGCCCGAAAGAGGCTGCCCGCTTACGCGCGCAGCCTCTTTTCAGATGGGTTACCAATTTTTATTTGGTTTCCACCCGGAACTGACTTACAAAGCCATGTTCCGATGGCGCTGCAGCAGCGCCAAGCTAGAGTGAACGCCAGCTGTAAACAGCTCGCAAAGAATTTTAAATACGCCGCAGGAGAGATTCGCAATGGCTCAGCAGGGCAGTGGTTATCAGGCTCGCTATAAACGCATTCTACTCAAGCTTAGCGGCGAGGCCCTGATGGGCTCGGAAGAGTTCGGGATCGATCCTAAAGTGCTGGACCGCATGGCGCTGGAAGTCGGCCAACTGGTCGGTATCGGTGTCCAGGTCGGTCTGGTGATCGGCGGTGGCAACCTGTTCCGTGGCGAGGCCCTGAGCAAAGCCGGTATGGATCGGGTCACGGGCGACCACATGGGCATGCTGGCCACTGTGATGAACGCTCTGGCCATGCGCGATGCGCTGGAACGTGCCAATATCTCGGCCATCGTCATGTCGGCCATTTCCATGGTCGGCGTAACCGATCACTACGATCGCCGCAAAGCCATGCGCCACCTGAACTCCAAGGACGTCGTGATCTTCGCGGCCGGTACCGGCAATCCGTTCTTCACCACGGATTCGGCAGCCTGCCTGCGTGCGATCGAAATCGACGCCGACGTTGTGCTCAAGGCCACCAAGGTTGATGGCGTCTACACTGCAGATCCGTTCAAAGACCCGCATGCCGAGAAGTTCGATCATCTGACTTATGATGAAGTACTGGATCGCAAGCTGGGTGTAATGGATCTGACTGCTATCTGCCTGTGCCGCGATCACAAGATGCCGCTGCGCGTATTCAACATGAACAAGCCCGGCGCCCTGCTGAACATTGTGCACGGCGGCGCTGAAGGGACTTTGATCGAGGAAGGCCAACAATGATCAACGAAATCAAGAAAGACGCCCAAGCGCGTATGCAGAAATCCCTGGAATCTCTGAACCACGCGTTCGGCCAGATTCGTACCGGCAAGGCTCACCCGAGCATCCTCGGCAGCGTCATGGTGCCTTACTACGGCACTGACACCCCGCTGAGCGGCGTTGCCAACGTCACCGTGAAGGACTCGCGTACCCTGCAGGTCGTGGCGTTCGAGCGCAACATGCTCGCTGCCGTCGACAAGGCGATCCAGAGCGCCGGTCTGAACCTCAACCCGACCAACCTGGGCGAGTTGCTGTTGATCCCGATGCCGGCCCTGACCGAGGAAACGCGTAAAGGCTTCACCAAGCAGGCCCGTAGTGCCGCCGAAGACGCACGCGTTGCCGTGCGCAACATTCGTCGTGACGCATTGGGCGAGCTGAAAAAACTGGTCAAGGACAAGGAAATCAGCGAAGACGAAGAACGTCGTGCCATCGCTGATATCGATAAGCTGACCAAAGAATCCGAGGCCCAGATCACCAAGGCCACGGACGAGAAAGAAAAAGACCTGATGGCCGTATAAGGGTCGAGCTTTAAATGGACAAGACCAAGCAGACTGCGCCGTCCGCGGTGCCGCGCCATGTCGCGATCATCATGGATGGCAATAATCGCTGGGCGAAAAAACGCTTTATGCCGGGTGTCGCCGGGCATAAAGCGGGCGTGGATGCTGTGCGGGCGGTGATCGAGGTGTGCGCTGAGGCCAAGGTCGAAGTCCTGACCCTGTTCGCCTTTTCCAGTGAAAACTGGCAGCGCCCGGCCGATGAGGTCAGCGCCTTGATGGATCTGTTCTTCAAGGCGTTGCGTCGTGAGGCCAAGCGCCTCAACGACAACAACATCAGCCTGCGCATCATTGGCGATCGGTCGCGCTTCCACCCTGAGCTTCAGGCAGCGATGCGCGAGGCCGAGGCCATGACCGTCGGTGCCAACCGCTTTGTCCTGCAGATCGCCGCCAACTATGGCGGCCAGTGGGATATCGCGCAGGCCGCGCAACGTCTCGCACGGGAAGTCCAGGCCGGGCACCTGCGCCCGGAGGACATCACCCCGGATCTGCTGCAGACGTGTCTGGCCACCGGCGATCTGCCGTTGCCAGACCTGTGCATCCGCACCGGTGGCGAGCATCGCATCAGCAACTTCCTGCTGTGGCAGCTGGCCTACGCCGAGCTGTACTTCTCCGACCTGTTCTGGCCGGACTTCAAACACGAAGCCATGCGCACCGCGCTGGCCGATTTCGCTTCACGCCAGCGTCGTTTCGGTAAAACGAGCGAACAGGTCGAAGCTGGAGCCCGGGTTTAATGCTTAAACAACGAATCATCACTGCACTGATCCTGCTGCCGATTGCCTTGTGCGGGTTTTTCCTGCTCAAAGGTGCCGGTTTCGCGCTATTCATCGGTCTGGTAGTCAGTCTCGGTGCCTGGGAGTGGGCGCGTCTGGCGGGCTTTACCGCGCAGTCGTTCCGCGTCGGTTTTGCTGCCGTGGTCGCTCTGATGCTGTTCGTCATGTATGTGCTGCCGGGGCTTGCTCCCTGGGTGCTCGGTGCATCGGTGATCTGGTGGGCGGTTGCCACGTATCTCGTGCTGACGTATCCACGCTCCAGCGCGCATTGGTCCACGGCGGCGACCAAGCTGCTCATTGGTCTGCTGATCCTGCTGCCTGCGTGGCAGGGCCTGGTGCAGATCAAGCAGTATCCGCTGGGTAACTGGTTGATCATGGCGGTGATGGTGCTGGTCTGGGGCGCAGACATCGGCGCTTATTTCTCCGGGCGCAAATTCGGCAAGCGCAAGCTCGCGCCGCAAGTCAGCCCCGGCAAAAGCTGGGAAGGGGTTTACGGTGGTCTGGCTCTGAGCCTGGTGATTACCGCGATTGTCGGGCTGGTGCGCGACTGGACTGTGGCCGAGCTGCTCAAAGGCTTGATCGGCGCTGCGGTGATCGTCTTCATTTCTGTGGTCGGTGATCTCACCGAAAGCATGTTCAAGCGTCAGTCCGGCATCAAGGACAGCAGTAATCTGCTACCCGGGCATGGCGGCGTGCTGGATCGCATCGACAGCCTGACCGCGGCCATTCCGGTGTTCGCCGTATTGCTCTGGATGGCCGCACCGTGAGTCGTCCCCAGCAGATTACGGTATTGGGTGCGACCGGTTCGATCGGTCTGAGCACCCTGGATGTGATTGCCCGCCACCCTGAGCGTTATCAGGTTTTCGCCTTGAGTGGCTTCTCTCGGCTCAGCGAATTGCTCGCGTTGTGCGTGCGGCATGTGCCGCAATTTGCGGTGGTGCCCGAAGGCGCCGCAGCGCGCGGGTTGCAGGATGACCTGCGTGCAGCCGGCTTGCCGACTCGCGTACTGGTCGGCGAGGAGGGCCTGTGTCAGGTCGCCTCCGCGCCTGAAGTCGACGCGGTAATGGCGGCCATTGTCGGTGCGGCCGGGCTGCGTCCGACCCTGGCGGCAGTCGAGGCGGGCAAGAAGATTCTGCTGGCGAACAAGGAAGCGCTGGTGATGTCCGGCGCTCTGTTCATGCAGGCCGTGCGCAAGAGCGGCTCGGTGCTGCTGCCGATCGACAGCGAACACAATGCGATTTTCCAGTGCATGCCCGCGGATTTCGCGCGCGGCTTGAGTTCGGTAGGGGTACGTCGGATTTTGCTGACAGCCTCTGGCGGCCCGTTCCGGCAGACGCCGCTGGCCGAGCTGGCGCATGTGTCGCCTGAACAGGCGTGCGCGCACCCGAACTGGTCCATGGGGCGCAAGATCTCCGTGGATTCGGCGAGCATGATGAACAAGGGGCTGGAGCTGATCGAAGCCTGCTGGCTGTTCGATGCCAAGCCGGACCAGGTCGAAGTGGTGATTCATCCGCAGAGCGTGATCCACTCTCTGGTGGATTACGTCGATGGATCGGTGCTGGCGCAGTTGGGTAACCCGGACATGCGCACACCGATCGCCAACGCCCTGGCCTGGCCGGAGCGCATCGATTCCGGCGTACCTCCACTGGATCTGTTTGCCATTGCGCGACTGGATTTCGAAGCGCCCGATGAAAGCCGTTTCCCGTGCCTGCGTTTGGCCCGGCAGGCCGCCGAAGCCGGTGACAGCGCGCCGGCGATGCTCAACGCGGCCAATGAAGTGGCAGTGGCAGCGTTTCTCGATGGACGGGTTCGCTACCTGGAAATCGCGAGTATGATCGAGGAAGTCTTGAATCTGGAGCCAGTGGTGGCGCTGAACGACCTCGACGCGGTATTTACGGCGGACGCGAAAGCGCGAATGCTGGCCGAGCAATGGTTGAGTCGGCACGGCCGATAGTTTTTGCAACACAATGGCGACACGCGACACTGAACAGGATTGCGGAGAAAGTAGATGAGCGCGCTCTATATGATTGCCGGCACCCTGATCGCCCTGGGTGTGCTGGTCACCTTCCACGAATTCGGCCACTTCTGGGTCGCGCGTCGCTGTGGCGTCAAGGTTCTGCGTTTTTCCGTGGGCTTCGGCATGCCGCTGCTGCGCTGGCATGACAAGCAAGGCACCGAGTTCGTGGTTGCCGCGATCCCGCTGGGCGGCTACGTCAAGATGCTTGATGAGCGCGAAGGCGAAGTGCCGGTCGATCAGTTGGATCAGTCCTTCAACCGCAAGTCGGTGCGGCAGCGTATCGCGATTGTCGCCGCCGGACCGATTGCCAACTTTCTTTTGGCCCTGGTGTTCTTTTGGGTGCTGGCCATGCTCGGCAGCGAGCAGGTGCGCCCGGTCATCGGTGCGGTCGAGTCCGGCAGCATTGCCGCCAAGGCCGGTCTGAATGCCGGTCAGGAGATTGTTTCGATCGATGGTGAACCCACGTCGGGCTGGGCTGCGGTCAATTTGCAGCTGGTTCGTCGTCTGGGTGAGAGCGGCGCCATTCAACTGCTGGTGCGCGAGCAGGGTTCGAGCGCTGAGTTGCCGCGCACGCTGGCACTGGATAACTGGCTCAAAGGTGCCGACGAGCCGGATCCGATCCGCTCGCTGGGCATTCGCCCGTGGCGTCCGGCATTGCCGCCGGTGCTTGCCGAGCTTGACCCGAAAGGCCCGGCCCAGGCAGCCGGGCTGAAAACCGGTGATCGGCTGCTGGCGCTTGATGGCCAGCCGCTCGATGACTGGCAGCAAGTGGTCGATACCGTTCGTACGCGTCCTGATACCAAAATCATGCTGCGCGTCGAGCGCGACAATGCTCAAATCGACGTCCCGGTGACGCTGGCGGCGCGCGGTGAAAGCAAAGCGCCGAGCGGTTATCTCGGCGCTGGCGTCAAAGCCATCGACTGGCCGCCGGAAATGATCCGCGAGGTCAGCTACGGCCCGCTGGCCGCGATCGGTGAGGGTGCCCGTCGCACTTGGACCATGAGCATTCTGACGCTGGATTCACTGAAGAAAATGCTGTTCGGCGAGCTCTCGGTAAAAAACTTGAGTGGACCGATAACCATTGCTAAAGTGGCGGGCGCTTCTGCCCAGTCGGGCGTCGCTGATTTCCTGAATTTCCTTGCTTATCTGAGTATTAGCCTGGGCGTTCTGAATTTGCTGCCCATTCCTGTACTGGATGGGGGGCATTTGTTGTTTTATCTGATCGAGTGGGTGCGTGGTCGCCCCTTGTCGGATCGGGTGCAAGGTTGGGGGATACAGATCGGTATCAGTTTGGTGGTCGGGGTGATGTTGCTTGCTCTGGTCAACGATCTGGGTCGACTGTAACGCTTCGCTGAATTGCGAATCTGCCGCATTTTGCGGCAGTTTGTTTATTGCCAGTTGGAATAAGAAAGGACTTCATGAAACGTCTGCTGCTAACTGCGGTTCTCACCGTATTGATGATCGCCGAAGTTCACGCCGAGTCCTTCACTATCTCTGATATTCGCGTCAATGGCCTCCAGCGGGTCTCCGCGGGTAGCGTTTTTGGTGCCTTGCCGTTGAACGTCGGCGAGCAGGCGGATGATCGTCGCCTGGTGGAATCCACTCGTGCGTTGTTCAAAACCGGTTTCTTTCAAGATATCCAGCTGGGCCGCGAAGGCAACGTTCTGGTCATCACCGTGGTCGAGCGTCCATCGGTCGCCAGTATTGAAATCGAGGGCAACAAAGCGATTTCCACTGAAGACCTGATGAAAGGCCTCAAGCAATCCGGTCTGGCCGAAGGCGAAATCTTCCAGCGCGCCACCCTCGAGGGTGTCCGTAACGAACTGCAACGTCAGTACGTCGCCCAGGGTCGCTACTCGGCCACCGTCGATACCGAAGTGGTCTCGCAGCCGCGTAACCGCGTGGGTCTGAAAGTGAAGATCAACGAAGGTACGGTTGCCGCCATCCAGCACATCAACGTGGTAGGCAATACGGTATTCCCTGAGGAAGACCTGACCGACCTGTTCGAACTGAAAACCACCAACTGGCTGTCGTTCTTCAAGAACGATGACAAATATGCCCGTGAAAAACTCTCCGGTGACCTGGAGCGTCTGCGTTCCTACTATCTGGACCGCGGCTACATCAACATGGACATCGCTTCGACCCAGGTGTCGATTACCCCGGACAAGAAGCACGTCTACATTACCGTCAACGTGACCGAGGGTGAGAAGTACACCGTTCGTGACGTCAAGCTCAGCGGTGACCTGAAAGTTCCTGAAGACCAGGTCAAGTCGCTGTTGCTGGTGCAGAAAGGCCAGGTGTTCTCGCGCAAGCTGATGACCACCACTTCCGAGCTGATCACCCGTCGTCTGGGTAACGAGGGTTACACCTTCGCCAACGTCAACGGCGTGCCTCAGCCGCACGATGACGACCACACTGTGGACATCCTCTTCGCTGTCGATCCGGGCAAGCGCGCCTACGTCAACCGCATCAACTTCCGTGGCAACACCAAGTCCGAGGACGAAGTGCTGCGTCGTGAGATGCGCCAGATGGAAGGCGGCTGGGCTTCGACCTACCTGATCGACCAGTCCAAGACCCGTCTGGAACGTCTGGGCTTCTTCAAGGAAGTCAACGTTGAAACCCCGGCCGTGCCAGGTGTCGACGACCAGGTTGACGTGAACTACGCGGTTGAAGAACAGGCTTCCGGTTCGATCACTGCCAGCGTCGGTTTCGCCCAGAGTGCCGGTCTGATCCTCGGTGGCTCGATCACCCAGAACAACTTCCTCGGTACCGGTAACCGCGTCAGCATCGGCCTGACCCGCAGCGAATACCAGAGCCGCTACAACTTCGGCTACGTTGACCCCTACTGGACCGCCGATGGCGTGAGCCTGGGTTACAACGCGTTCTACCGCACCACCGACTACGATGAACTCGATGCCGATATTTCCAGCTATGCGGTAGACAGCCTCGGTGCCGGCGTCAACGTCGGTTACCCGATCAGCGAGACTTCGCGTCTGACGTTCGGTCTGTCTGCCCAGCAGGACAAGATCAACACCGGTCGCTATACCGTTGACGAGATTTTCGACTTCGTTAAAAAGGAAGGCGATCAGTACCTGAACTTCAAGGCGTCGGCCGGTTGGTCCGAGTCGACGTTGAACAAGGGTGTTCTGCCGACCCGTGGCCGTTCCCAGAGCCTGACTCTGGAAACCACCATCCCGGGCAGCGACCTGTCGTTCTTCAAACTTGACTACCGTGGTCAGCTGTTCCAGCCGATCACCGAAAACTACACAATGCGGCTGCACACCGAACTCGGTTACGGCGACGGTTACGGCTCGACTGACGGCTTGCCGTTCTATGAAAACTACTATGCCGGTGGCTTCAACTCGGTACGTGGCTTCAAGGACAGCACTCTGGGCCCACGCAGTACGCCGAGCCGCGGTGCAGCTGAAACGGGTAATACGGGGACACTTCGTGACCCGGATCAGGATCCGCTGCCATTCGGCGGTAACGTATTGATTCAGGGTGGTGTCGAGGTTTTGTTCCCGCTGCCGTTCGTGAAAGATCAGCGTTCTCTGCGGACCTCGGTATTCTGGGACGTGGGTAACGTATTCGATTCCAAGTGCGACAAGACGACCAACGCGAGCGCCGGTTCGACTTCCAGCACTCAGTGCAACGACATCAGTCTGAGCAACATGGCCAGTTCCGTCGGTGTCGGCGTGACCTGGGTCACCGCACTGGGGCCTTTGAGCTTCGCCCTGGCGATGCCGATCAAGAAACCGGATGACGCTGAAACTCAAGTGTTCCAATTCTCCCTCGGCCAGACGTTCTAAGCGTCTGACCCAAGACAACGACAATGGATTTTGTAGGAGTGCATCGTGCGTAAGTTGACTCAATTGGTTCTCCTGGCCTCCGTACTGGTGGCAGGCCCGGCGTTCGCCGACATGAAAATTGCCGTGCTGAACTATCAGATGGCACTGCTGGAATCCGACGCGGCGAAGAAATACGCCGTGGATGCCGAGAAGAAGTTCGGTCCGCAACTGACCAAGCTGAAAACCCTGGAAAGCAGCGCCAAAGGCATTCAGGACCGTCTGATGGCCGGGGGCGACAAGATGCAGCAGGGCGAGCGTGAGCGTCTGGAGCTGGAATTCAAGCAAAAGGCCCGCGACTTCCAGTTCCAGTCCAAGGAACTGAACGAAGCCAAGGCCGTTGCCGACCGCGAAATGCTCAAGCAGCTGAAGCCGAAACTGGACAGCGCTGTGGAAGAAGTCATCAAGAAAGGTGGTTTTGACCTGGTGTTCGAGCGTGGCGCAGTCATCGATGTCAAACCTCAGTACGACATCACGCGCCAGGTTATCGAGCGCATGAATCAGCTGAAGTAACCCATGACCGTAACTATCAGGCTCGGCCAGTTGGCCGAGCACCTCGGCGCCACCCTGCGTGGCGACCCCGAGACGCAAATTACTGGGCTAGCCACTTTGCAAGAGGCTGGCCCAGCTCAGTTGAGCTTTCTGGCAAATCCCCAATACCGTAAATACCTGGCCGGTTCACAGGCCGCTGCGCTGCTGCTCAAGCAAGCGGACGCTGAAGGTTTCGCCGGTAATGCCCTGGTGGTGCCGGATCCTTATCTGGCCTACGCGCGTATCTCGCATTTGTTCGATCCAAAGCCAAAAGCTGCTGCGGGTATTCACCCGACGGCGGTCATTGCGCCGGACGCGGTAGTTGATCCGAGTGCCAGCATTGGCCCGTTCGTGGTCATCGAAGCCGGTGCTCGCGTTGCGGCACAGGTGACGCTGGGCGCGCATTGCGTGGTCGGCGCTCGCAGCGAGATCGGTGAGGGCGGCTGGCTGGCTCCTCGCGTCACGCTGTATCACGACGTACGCATCGGCAAACGTGTGGTGATTCAGTCCGGCGCCGTGATCGGTGGCGAGGGCTTCGGCTTCGCCAACGAAAAAGGCGTCTGGCAGAAAATCGCCCAGATCGGTGGCGTGACCATCGGCGACGATGTCGAGATTGGCGTGAACACCGCCATCGACCGCGGCGCCCTGGCCGATACCGTGATCGGCAACGGCGTCAAGCTCGACAACCAGATCCAGATTGCGCACAACGTCCAGGTCGGTGATCACACCGCCATGGCCGCCTGTGTCGGCATCTCCGGCAGCACCAAAATCGGCAAGCACTGCATGCTCGCCGGTGGTGTCGGTCTGGTCGGCCACATTGATATCTGCGACAACGTTTTCCTGACCGGGATGACCATGGTGACCCACTCGATTACCGAGCCGGGCGCCTATTCTTCCGGCACAGCCATGCAACCGGCGGCCGAATGGCGCAAAAGCGCGGCCCGCATCCGTCAGCTTGATGACATCGCGCGACGGTTGAAACAGCTGGAAAAGCGCGTAGGGGAAGTGACCCCTGACGGCAATGCTTCATCTGATGGCTGATACCATTTCCATATCAAGTGTGCACAGCCTCTAGACTGCCTCCTTGATTTGCTAGAGGAGTGCGCGTCAGTCGCGCTCCCAATCTTTACATAGGCTTTCCCCTGAAATGATGGACATCAACGAGATTCGCGAATACCTGCCTCACCGTTACCCGTTCCTGCTGGTGGACCGGGTGGTGGAACTGGACACTGAAGGCAAGCGAATTCGCGCCTACAAGAATGTCAGCATCAATGAACCGTTCTTCAATGGTCACTTCCCTGCGCATCCGATCATGCCGGGCGTGCTGATCATCGAAGCGATGGCTCAGGCTGCCGGGATCCTCGGTTTCAAGATGCTCGACGTCAAACCGGCCGACGGCACCCTGTATTACTTCGTCGGTTCCGACAAGCTGCGCTTCCGTCAGCCAGTCAAGCCGGGCGACCAGTTGATTCTTGAAGCGACCTTCATCAGCTGCAAGCGCAAGATCTGGAAATTCGAGTGCCAGGCTTCGGTCGATGGCAAGCCGGTCTGCTCGGCGGAAATCATCTGCGCGGAACAAAAAGTATGAGTTTGATTGACCCTCGCGCAATCATCGATCCGTCCGCCGTTCTGGCTGACGGCGTCGAGGTCGGCCCGTGGTCGATCATCGGCGCAGGTGTGGAAATCGGCGAGGGTACCGTGATCGGGCCGCATGTGATCCTCAAGGGGCCGACCCGCATTGGTAAGCACAATCGCATCTACCAGTTTTCTTCGGTAGGCGAAGACACCCCGGATCTGAAATACAAAGGCGAGGAAACCCGCCTGGTGATCGGTGACCACAACGTCATCCGCGAAGGCGTGACCATTCACCGTGGCACCGTTCAGGATCGTTCGGAAACCACCCTGGGTGATCACAACCTGATCATGGCCTATGCCCACATCGGTCACGACAGCGTCATCGGCAATCACTGCATTCTGGTCAACAACACTGCGCTGGCTGGCCATGTGCACGTTGACGACTGGGCGATCCTCTCCGGTTTCACCCTGGTGCATCAGTACTGCCACATCGGCGCGCACAGCTTTTCCGGCATGGGCACGGCGATCGGCAAGGACGTTCCGGCGTTCGTCACCGTGTTCGGCAACCCGGCCGAGGCGCGCAGCATGAACTTCGAAGGCATGCGCCGTCGGGGTTTCAGCGAAGATGCGATCCACGCCTTGCGCCGTGCCTACAAGACCGTCTACCGCCAGGGCCTGACGGTCGAGCAGGCGCTGGCCGAGCTGGTCGAGCCGTCTGCGCAGTTCCCTGAAGTCGCCGTGTTCCGCGATTCGATCCAGGCATCGACCCGCGGCATCACCCGCTGATCATGGCCAGTCTGCGTATTGCGCTGGTGGCGGGTGAGGCTTCCGGTGACATTCTCGGCGCCGGCCTTATGCGCGCGCTCAAGGCACAACATCCGGCGATCGAGTTCATCGGTGTCGGCGGGCCGCTGATGCAGGCCGAAGGCCTGACCTCGTACTTCCCCATGGAGCGCCTGTCGGTCATGGGCCTGGTGGAAGTGCTCGGTCGGCTGCGTGAATTGCTCAAGCGCCGCAAGGACTTGATTGCCACGCTGATCGCCGCCAGGCCGGACGTGTTCATCGGCATCGACGCGCCGGATTTCAACCTCAATATCGAACTCAAGCTGCGTCAGGCCGGGATCAAGACCGTGCATTACGTCAGCCCGTCGGTGTGGGCGTGGCGGCAGAAGCGGGTGCTGAAGATCCGCGAAGGTTGCGATCTGATGCTCACGCTGTTGCCGTTCGAAGCGAAATTCTACGAAGAGAAGGGCGTGCCGGTACGTTTCGTCGGTCACACCCTCGCCGATACGATTCCGCTCGAGGCTGACCGCGCCGCTGCACGTGCCGAGTTGGGTTTGCCCGACGGCCCGCTGGTGGCACTGATGCCGGGCAGCCGTGGCGGTGAAGTCAGTCGCCTCGGCGCACTGTTTCTGGATACTGCCGAGCGCCTGCGAGGCATGCGTCCGGGCGTACGCTTTGTCATTCCCTGTGCCAATCCGGAACGCCGCGTGCAATTGGAAGCGCTGCTGGTCGGCCGCGATTTGCCGGTGACATTGCTCGATGGTAAATCGCATCTGGCCCTCGCCGCGTGCAACGCCGTGTTGATCGCATCGGGCACTGCTACCCTTGAAGCGCTGCTGTACAAGCGGCCGATGGTGGTGGCGTATCGATTGGCGCCGCTGACATTCTGGATTCTCAAACGCATGGTCAAGAGCCCCTACGTGTCGCTGCCCAACTTGCTCGCCCAGCGCTTGCTGGTGCCGGAGTTGTTGCAGGATGATGCGACTGTCGAGGCGTTGGCGCAGACGCTGTCGCCATTGATCGAAGGCGGAGAGGAACAGACCCGCGGTTTCGACGAGATCCACCGCACGCTGCGGCGCGATGCTTCCAATCAGGCGGCGGACGCCGTCCTTAACCTGATCGGCAAACCACAATGAGCAAGACAAGCATGCAGATGGGCCTCGATTTCACCCTGGTCGCCGAAGTCGAAGAACTGGTCGCCGGTGTCGATGAAGTGGGTCGTGGCCCCTTGTGTGGCGCGGTGGTGACGGCGGCGGTGATCCTCGATCCGAACCGGCCAATCCTCGGCCTCGACGATTCGAAGAAGCTCACCGAAGCCAAGCGTGAAAAGCTTTACGACGAGATCTGCGAAAAGGCCCTGAGCTGGTGCATTGCCCGCGCCGAGGTCGAAGAAATCGATGATCTGAACATTCTCCACGCCACCATGTTGGCGATGCAGCGTGCGGTCGCTGGCCTGCACGTTCAGCCGAAACTGGCGATGATCGATGGCAACCGCTGCCCGCATCTGCCGATGCGCGCCGAAGCGGTGATTCAGGGTGATGGCAAGGTTCCGGCCATCGCAGCGGCGTCGATTCTGGCCAAGGTCAGTCGCGATCGCGAGATGGCGGCATTCGAATTGATCTACCCGGGCTACGGCATCGGCGGCCATAAAGGCTACCCGACGCCCGTTCATCTGGAAGCGCTGGCGCGGCTCGGCCCGACGCCGATTCACCGCCGCTCGTTCGCCCCGGTCCGCCTGGCTTATGAGGCGCGGGAAAGCCTCACGCAGGTTTAGGCACAAGGCTGATGTTTTATTCGAGGCCCGGTACAATCCGGGCCTCGTTGTCTCTATGTAACTGGACAGGATCACTATGCCGGCTTCATTCGTTCATCTACGCCTGCACACTGAGTACTCCCTGGTCGACGGGCTGGTGCGGATCAAGCCCCTGGTCAAGGCGCTGACCGCCATGAACATGCCGGCGGTCGCGGTCACCGATCAGAACAACATGTGTTCTCTGGTCAAGTTCTATAAAAACGCCATGGGCGCCGGCATCAAGCCGATCTGCGGTGCCGACCTGTGGCTGGCGAACAAGGACCCGGATGCGCCGCTGAGCCGCATCAGCCTGCTGGTGATGAACGCTCAGGGTTATCGCAATCTCACCGAACTGATCTCCCGCGGCTTCATCGAAGGCCAGCGCAACGGCATGGTCATCGTCGAGCGCGAGTGGGTGGCCGAGGCCAACGAAGGCCTGATCATGCTGTCCGCCGCCAAAGAAGGCGAGATCGGCATGGCGATGATCGGCGGCAATCCGGCGGAAGCCGAAGTGCTGACGCGCGAGTGGATGGCGGTGTTCCCGGATCGCTTCTATCTGGAAATCCAGCGCACCAACCGTCCCAACGATGAAGAGCAACTGCACGGCGCCGTGGCCCTGGCCGACAAACTCGGCGCGCCGCTGGTGGCGACCAACGATGTGCGCTTCATCAAGCAGGAAGACTTCGCCGCCCACGAAACCCGCGTGTGTATCGGTGAAGGCCGCGCACTCGACGATCCGCGCCGCTCAAAGAATTACAGCGATCAGCAATACCTGAAAAGCGCCGAGGAAATGCTCGAGCTGTTCAGCGATATTCCCGACGCCATCGAAAACACCGTCGAGATCGCCAAGCGCTGCAACATCGACGTTAAGCTGGGCACGCACTTCCTGCCCAACTTCCCGATCCCCGATGGCATGACCATCGACGAATATTTCCGCAAGGTTTCCTTCGAAGGTCTCGAAGAACGCCTGGCGGTGCTGCTGCCCAAGGACACCACCGAAGACTACGAAGCCAAGCGTCAGGTGTACGTCGATCGCTTGAATTTCGAGCTGGATATCATCATCCAGATGGGCTTTCCCGGTTACTTCCTGATCGTGATGGACTTTATCCAGTGGGCCAAGAACAACGGCGTACCGGTAGGTCCGGGCCGTGGGTCGGGTGCCGGGTCGCTGGTGGCTTACGTACAGAAGATCACCGACCTCGACCCGCTGGAATATGACCTGCTGTTCGAACGTTTCCTCAACCCGGAACGGGTTTCCATGCCCGACTTCGACGTCGACTTCTGCATGGACGGTCGCGACCGCGTGATCGATTACGTGGCCGAGAAATACGGTCGCAACGCGGTGAGCCAGATCATCACCTTCGGTTCCATGGCCGCCAAGGCTGTGGTGCGCGATGTGGCGCGGGTGCAGGGCAAGTCCTACGGCCTGGCGGATCGTCTGTCGAAGATGATTCCGTTCGAAGTCGGCATGACCCTGGAAAAAGCCTACGAGCAGGAAGAGATCCTGCGTGACTTCATCAAGGTCGATGAAGAAGCGGCGGAAATCTGGGAGATGGCGCGCAAGCTCGAGGGCGTGGTGCGTAACGTCGGCAAACACGCCGGTGGTGTGGTGATCGCACCGACCAAGCTGACCGACTTCTCGCCAATCTATTGCGACGAGGCCGGCGACGGTCTGGTGACCCAGTTCGACAAGGACGACGTTGAGGCAGCCGGTCTGGTGAAGTTCGACTTCCTCGGCCTGCGTACGCTGACGATCATCGACTGGGCGCTGAAAACCATCAACCGCGACCGCGCCAAGGTCAACGAGCCGCCGCTGGATATCGCTTTTATCCCGCTGGACGACAAGCCGACCTACCAGTTGCTGCAAAAAGCCGAAACCACGGCGGTGTTCCAGCTTGAATCCCGCGGCATGAAGGAGCTGATCAAAAAGCTCAAGCCCGACTGCCTGGAAGACTTGATCGCACTGGTGGCCCTGTTCCGTCCGGGCCCGCTGCAATCGGGCATGGTGGACGACTTCATCAACCGTAAGCACGGGCGCGCCGAGCTGGCCTATCCGCACTCGGACTACCAGTACGACGGCCTCAAGCCGGTACTGGCGCCGACTTACGGCATCATCCTGTATCAGGAACAGGTGATGCAGATTGCCCAGGTCATGGCCGGTTACACCCTCGGTGGTGCGGACATGCTGCGTCGAGCGATGGGTAAGAAAAAGCCCGAGGAAATGGCCAAGCAGCGCGGCGGTTTCATTGAAGGTTGCGCGACCAACGGCATCGACGCCGACCTTGCCGGTAACATTTTCGACCTGGTGGAAAAATTCGCCGGTTACGGCTTTAACAAGTCCCACTCCGCTGCCTACGGCCTGGTGTCGTACCAGACCGCCTGGCTGAAAGCCCACTACCCGGCGCCGTTCATGGCCGCGGTACTCTCGGCGGACATGCACAACACCGACAAGGTCGTGACCTTGATCGAGGAAGTGCGCACGATGAAGCTGCGTCTCGACGCGCCAGACGTGAACACTTCGGAGTTCAAGTTCACGGTGAACGACGACGGCCGTATCGTTTATGGCCTCGGCGCGATCAAAGGCGTCGGTGAAGGCCCGGTGGAAGCGATCACCGAAGCGCGTCAGGCCGGTCCATTCAAGGATCTGTTCGATTTCTGCGCGCGGGTCGACCTCAAGCGCATCAACAAACGCACCCTCGATGGCCTGATTCGCAGCGGTGCGCTGGATCGCCTCGGCCCGTATTTCCATGACGAGCAGAAAGCCTATCAAGCCAACATCGACCGCAACCGCGCGGTGCTGCTGGCGGCGATGGAAGAAGCTATCAAGGCGGCCGAGCAGACTGCGCGTACTCACGACAGTGGTCACGCCGATCTGTTTGGCGGTTTGTTCGTCGAAGAAGATGCCGACGTTTATGCATCCCATCGCAAGGCCAAGGAGCTGACCCTCAAGGAACGTCTCAAGGGTGAAAAAGACACCTTGGGCCTGTACCTGACCGGTCACCCGATCGACGAGTACGAAGGCGAGATTCGCCGCTTCGCCCGTCAGCGCATCATCGACCTGAAACCGGCGCGCGATACGCAGACTGTGGCGGGGATGATCATTGCCCTGCGGGTGATGAAGAACAAGAAGGGCGACAAGATGGGCTTCATCACCCTCGACGACCGTTCCGGGCGGATCGAGGCGTCGCTGTTTGCCGATGCGTTCCATTCCGCGCAGTCACTGCTGCAGACCGACGCGATGGTGGTGGTCGAGGGCGAAGTCAGCAACGACGACTTCTCCGGCGGCCTGCGCCTGCGGGTCAAACGCGTGATGAGCATGGAGGATGCGCGGACCAACCTGGCCGAAAGCCTGCGCCTGAAGCTGCACACCCAGGATCTCAAAGGCGATCAGCTACGCTGGTTGGGCGAACTGCTCAAGCGTCATCGCGGCGCGTGCCCGGTGACCATGGAGTACACCAGCCCGGATGCGAAGACCTTGCTGCAGTTCGGCGAGACCTGGCGGATCGACCCGGCGGATGCCTTGATTCAAGCCCTGCGTGACCAGTTCGGGCGAGACAACGTCTTCCTCCAATACCGTTGACCGGCAAGTGCCATCATTGCGCTTGCCCGCAACCTGAATTTTTAATCTCGACCTCAGCGCGCCTCTCCCTTAAGGTAGGGCGCGAATAGACAACCGGCCGGCCCAAGCTCACTTGGGACACGACCCAAGACGGACGCCTATGAACCCGAATTTTCTAGATTTCGAACAGCCGATCGCCGACCTGCAAGCCAAGATCGAAGAGTTGCGCTTGGTCGGTAATGACAATTCGCTGAATATCGGCGATGAGATCTCCCGCCTGCAGGACAAGAGCAAGACGCTGACCGAAGACATTTTTGGCAAGCTGACCAGTTGGCAGATCGCACGCCTGGCGCGTCACCCGAAACGCCCTTACACCCTCGACTACATCGAGCACATCTTCACCGAGTTCGACGAGTTGCACGGCGACCGTCACTTCTCCGACGACGCTGCCATCGTTGGCGGTATCGCCCGTCTGGAAGACCAGCCGGTGATGATCATCGGCCACCAGAAGGGCCGTGAAGTACGCGAGAAAGTCCGCCGCAACTTCGGCATGCCGCGCCCGGAAGGCTACCGCAAGGCCTGCCGCCTGATGGAGATGGCCGAGCGCTTCAAGATGCCGATCCTGACCTTCATCGACACCCCGGGTGCCTACCCGGGCATTGACGCCGAAGAGCGCAACCAGAGCGAAGCGATCGCCTGGAACCTGCGCGTGATGGCGCGTCTGAAAACCCCGATCATCGCCACCGTGATCGGTGAAGGTGGTTCCGGCGGCGCACTGGCCATCGGCGTCTGCGATCAACTGAACATGCTGCAATATTCGACCTACGCGGTGATCTCGCCGGAAGGTTGCGCTTCGATCCTGTGGAAAACTGCCGAGAAAGCGCCGGATGCCGCTGAAGCAATGGGCATCACCGCCGAGCGTCTGAAAGGCCTGGGTATCGTCGACAAGGTGATCAGCGAGCCACTGGGCGGCGCCCACCGTGATCCGGCTGCGGCGGCTGCGTCGATCCGCGCCGAACTGAGCTCGCAACTGGCGATGCTCAAGCAGTTCGATAACGAAGCGCTGCTCAAGCGCCGTTACGATCGCCTGATGAGCTACGGTCTCTAAGTCGAGCGCTACCCCTTGTAGGAGTGAGCCTGCTCGCGATAGCGGTGTAACATTCAACCCATGTGTTGGCTGTCACACCGCTATCGCGAGCAGGCTCACTCCTACATTTGTTTTGGGGCAAAGAGTTAGATATGGGTCAGTCCATGAGTGATTTGCCGTCGCAGCTTCTGCTGAACCTTGAGCCCTGGCGCAACGCCGCTCACTGGCGCGTCGCCTTCTCGGGCGGCCTCGATTCCACCGTCCTCCTGCATCTGCTCGCCACTCTGGCGAAAACCGAATCCCTCCCAGCGCTAAGCGCCATTCATATCCACCACGGCCTTCAGGCTGCGGCCGATGCATGGCCGCAACATTGCCAGGCCATTTGCGAAGCGCTGGATGTTCCTTTGCACGTGGAGCGGGTAACCGTGAAGGGCGGGGCGAGCCTGGAGCGGGCGGCGCGGGATGCGCGTTATGCCGCGTTCAATTCGCTGACGCAGACCAATGAAGTGCTTCTGACCGGCCAACACCGCGACGACCAGGCGGAAACGCTGCTGTTTCGCCTGTTGCGCGGAGCCGGCGTACGTGGGCTTGGCGGGATGCCGCAGCAGCGCCCGGTGGGGAAGGGCATGCTGGTGCGACCGTTGCTGGATGTCAGCCGCGCTGAGCTGGAAAGTTATGCACAGACACATCAGTTGCGCTGGATCGAAGATCCGTCGAATCAGGATCGGCAGTTTTCGCGCAACTATCTGCGTCACCAGATCATGCCGGTGCTGACCGAGCGCTGGCCGCAGGCGCAGGCGAGCATGGCGCGTACGGCGGCGCATCTGCGTGAAGCGCAGGGCTTGCTTGATGAGCTGGCGCAGATCGATCTGGCGCAGGCTGAAACTTCACATGAGTTTGATTGGCTCGGCGTGCCATCCCTGGCGCTGGCGCCGTTGGCAGCGCTGGCTGACGCGCGCCAGCGAAATGCCCTCAGCCACTGGCTCGAACCGTTGACCCGGCTGCCAGACGCTGACCATTGGTCGGGCTGGATCGACCTGCGCGATGCCAGCGCCGACGCCGCTCCGATCTGGCGGCTGGCCGACGGCGAATTGCACCGCAGCGCCGGCCGCATCTGGTGGCTGAGTGGTCATTGGCTGCGCCTACCAGTGATCGGCGCCGACTGGCAGACCCCGAGGTCAGCGCTACGCTTGGCCGATAACGGGCGCGTCATGTTTCACGGGCAAGCTCCATTCGGGCCTTTGCGCATTGCCTATCGGCAGGGCGGTGAGGTCATGCAACTGGCCGAGCGCGGTCGTCGTGATCTCAAGCGTCTGCTCAATGAGCGCGCGGTGCCGGCATTCGTGCGTGGCAGATTGCCGCTGCTGTTTCGTGGCGAAGAATTGCTCGCGGTGGCGAACCTGTCGGGTCTCGACGGTCAGATGCACGAAGGCTGGACATTGCACTGGCAGCCAACAGACGAAGATCAAGGTTTGAGCTGAAAGGAGCATTCCGGTAGACTACGCTCCCTTCTTGATACAACTTCTGTGGATTCGCCTGAATTGCAGGAGTTGCCGATTACCAAGCAGTCTTTGCTGGGCGATTCCAAAAAATGTGTAGCGAGCAACGTACCGGTGTTTCATCTGCCGGTCTGTCACAACGCGGCGGTTTTTTCGAAAGGTGCACTGTGATTAATGCAGGTGATCGGGGGCTTCGGCCTTCCTTCGCTTTCCCCGGCGGCTCGTTCCGCTTTAACGCAGACTTCTAGGGTTTTTCATGACGCGCTACATATTCGTCACGGGCGGTGTTGTTTCTTCATTGGGGAAAGGCATTGCCTCGGCTTCATTGGCGGCTATCCTGGAGGCGCGGGGGCTTAAGGTCACCATGCTGAAGCTGGATCCGTACATCAACGTCGATCCAGGCACCATGAGCCCGTTCCAGCACGGTGAAGTGTTCGTCACCCACGACGGCGCCGAGACCGACCTGGACCTGGGTCACTACGAGCGGTTCATCCGCACGACCATGACCCAGAACAACAACTTCACCACCGGCCGCGTCTACGAGCACGTGCTGCGCAAAGAGCGCCGTGGCGACTACCTGGGTGCAACCATCCAGGTGATCCCGCACATCACCGACGAAATCAAGCGCCGCATCATCAAGGGTGCCGGTGATGCAGACGTGGCGATGGTCGAAATCGGTGGCACCGTCGGTGACATCGAGTCGCAACCGTTCCTCGAAGCCATCCGCCAGCTGCGTTTCGAAGTCGGCGCCAAGCGCGCGATGCTGATGCACCTGACGCTGGTGCCGTACATCGCCACCGCCGGCGAAACCAAGACCAAACCGACCCAGCACTCCGTCAAGGAACTGCGTTCGATCGGTCTGCAGCCAGACGTGCTGGTCTGCCGTTCCGATCACCCGATCGACGTGTCCTCGCGTCGCAAGATCGCGCAGTTCACCAACGTTGAAGAGCGTGCGGTGATCGCGCTGGAAGACGCCGATACCATCTACAAGATCCCGGGCATCCTGCACTCGCAGGGTCTGGACGATTTCGTCGTCGAGCGTTTCGGTCTGCAATGCGGCAGCGCTGACCTGTCCGAATGGGACGCAGTGGTCGATGCCAAGCTGAACCCGGAACACGAAGTGACCATCGCCATGGTCGGCAAGTACATGGAATTGCTCGACGCCTACAAGTCGCTGATCGAAGCGATGAGTCACGCCGGCATCAGCAACCGCACCAAGGTCAACTTGCGCTACATCGATTCCGAAGACATCGAAAACCAGGGCACTGCGCTGCTCGAAGGTGTCGACGCGATTCTGGTGCCGGGCGGCTTCGGTCTGCGTGGCGTGGAAGGCAAGATCACTGCCGTTCAGTACGCTCGCGAAAACAAGGTTCCGTACCTCGGCATCTGCCTCGGCATGCAAGTGGCGGTCATCGAATTCGCTCGTAACGTGCTGGGCTGGAAAGACGCCAACTCCACCGAGTTCGATCGTGCCAGCGGTCATCCGGTTGTCGGCCTGATCACCGAGTGGGAAGACGCCACCGGCGCTGTTGAAGTGCGTACCGAAGCGTCCGATCTGGGCGGCACCATGCGCCTCGGCGCGCAGGATTGCCTGCTCGAGCCGGGCTCCAAAGTGCACGATTGCTACGGCAAGGATGTGATCGTCGAGCGTCACCGTCACCGTTACGAAGTGAACAACAACCTGCTGCCGCAGATCATCGAAGCCGGCCTGAAAATCTCCGGTCGCTCCGCCGATGCTGCGCTGGTCGAAGTGGTTGAAGCGCCGGATCATCCATGGTTCGTCGCCTGCCAGTTCCACCCTGAGTTCACCTCGACCCCACGCGACGGCCACCCGCTGTTCAGCGGTTTCGTCAAAGCCGCGTTGGCTCAACACCAGAAGAAGGCGTAACCCGATGGCACAGAAGATTATCCGCGTCGGCGACATCGAGATTGCCAACGACAAGCCGATGGTCCTGTTCGGCGGCATGAACGTGCTGGAAAGCCGTGACATGGCCATGCAGGTTTGCGAAGAGTACGTAAAGGTCACCGAAAAACTGGGTATCCCTTACGTGTTCAAGGCCAGCTTCGACAAGGCCAACCGGTCTTCTGTGACCTCCTATCGCGGTCCTGGCCTGGAAGAGGGCATGCGCATCTTCCAGGACATCAAACAGGCCTTCGGCGTGCCGATCATCACCGACGTCCACGAGCCGGATCAGGCCGCGGTCGTCGCTGAAGTCTGCGACATCATTCAGTTGCCGGCCTTCCTGTCGCGCCAGACCGATCTGGTTGTCGCGATGGCCAGGACCAACGCCGTGATCAACATCAAGAAAGCCCAGTTTCTCGCGCCTCAGGAAATGAAACACATCCTGAACAAGTGCGTCGAAGCCGGTAACGATCAGTTGATCCTCTGCGAGCGCGGTTCGAGCTTCGGCTACAACAATCTCGTGGTCGACATGCTCGGCTTCGGCATCATGAAGCAGTTCGAATACCCGGTCTTCTTCGACGTGACCCACGCGCTGCAAATGCCTGGTGGTCGTGCCGACTCCGCCGGCGGTCGTCGTGCCCAGGTCCTGGACCTGGCCAAGGCCGGCATGAGCCAGTCGCTGGCGGGTCTGTTCCTCGAAGCGCACCCGGATCCGGACAACGCCAAATGCGACGGCCCTTGCGCCTTGCGTCTGGACAAACTGGAGCCATTCCTGGCCCAGCTCAAAGCTCTGGACGAACTGGTGAAGAGTTTTCCGACGGTAGAAACCGCGTAACGCTCGATTCTCCGGTAAAGTACCGCACGATTTGTCGCTCAGGCCCTCGGGCTTGAGCGCTGTCGTCTGCAAGTCTGCCCGCTGTACCTCGCTTGCCGACGATAAAGATTTCCTCTAGCTGCGTCGTTTTCGTCAACTTTGGAGTGTTTACAACAATGGCAAAAATCGTCGACATCAAAGGTCGTGAAGTTCTCGACTCCCGTGGCAATCCCACCGTGGAAGCGGACGTGCTTCTCGACAACGGCATCATCGGCAGCGCCTGCGCGCCGTCCGGTGCATCCACTGGCTCGCGTGAAGCACTCGAGCTGCGTGATGGCGACAAGAGCCGTTACCTGGGCAAGGGCGTGCTCAAGGCGGTAGCCAACATCAACGGTCCGATCCGCGATCTGCTGCTGGGCACTGACCCAAGCGACCAGAAAGCCCTCGACCAGGCGATGATCAAGCTCGACGGTACCGAAAACAAAGCGACCCTGGGCGCCAACGCCATCCTCGCCGTGTCCCTGGCTGCGGCCAAGGCGGCTGCGCAGGATCAGGACCTGCCGCTGTACGCACACATCGCCAACCTCAACGGCACCCCGGGTGTGTACTCGATGCCGGTACCGATGATGAACATCATCAACGGTGGCGAGCACGCCGATAACAACGTCGACATCCAGGAATTCATGGTGCAGCCAGTCGGCGCCAA
Organism: Pseudomonas moraviensis; assembly: GCF_900105805.1. Taxonomy (NCBI): domain Bacteria; kingdom Pseudomonadati; phylum Pseudomonadota; class Gammaproteobacteria; order Pseudomonadales; family Pseudomonadaceae; genus Pseudomonas; species Pseudomonas moraviensis. Next base: position 158,511 of record NZ_LT629788.1, read on the forward strand.
GTCTTTCTCGGAAGGTCTGCGCATGGGCACCGAGATTTTCCACCACTTGAAAGCCGTGCTGAAGGCCCGTGGCCTGAGCACCGCCGTTGGCGACGAAGGCGGTTTCGCACCGAACCTGGCGTCCAACGAAGATGCGCTGAAAGTGATCTCCGAAGCCGTGGCCAATGCCGGTTACAAGCTGGGCACCGACGTGACCCTGGCGCTGGACTGCGCTGCGAGCGAGTTCTACGAAGACGGCAAGTACAACCTGTCCGGCGAAGGTCAGGTGTTCACCGCTGAAGGTTTCGCCGACTACCTCAAGGGTCTGACCGAGCGTTACCCGATCATCTCCATCGAAGACGGTCTGGACGAGTCCGACTGGGCTGGCTGGAAAATCCTCACCGACAAGATCGGCGAGAAGACCCAGTTGGTAGGCGACGACCTGTTCGTGACCAACACCAAGATCCTGAAAGAAGGCATCGATAAAAAGATCGCCAACTCGATCCTGATCAAGTTCAACCAGATCGGCACCCTGACCGAAACCCTGGAAGCCATCCAGATGGCCAAGGCTGCCGGTTACACCGCAGTGATCTCGCACCGTTCCGGCGAAACCGAAGATTCGACCATTGCCGACCTGGCAGTGGGCACCTCGGCTGGCCAGATCAAGACCGGTTCGCTGTGCCGCTCCGACCGCGTTTCCAAGTACAACCAACTGCTGCGTATCGAAGAGCAGTTGAACGGCAAGGCCAAGTACAACGGCCGCGCCGAGTTCCGCGGTTAAGCGCAACCTGATCAAAGGACACCGGATTGTGTCGGAAAAGTCGTGACAGCGATGGATTTGCCACTAATCTGATGCCTTAAGCACAAGCCTGGATCTTTCCAGGCTTCGTGCTATCAGATGCAGCAACATGATGCGTGGCTGTCTTTTTTCACTGGATACCTGATATTCGATGCGCAGTCCTTACTGGTTGTTTCTCGTTTTGCTCTTGCTGCTGGCCGGTCTGCAGTACCGCCTGTGGGTGGGCAATGGCAGTCTGGCGCAGGTCGCCGAGCTGAAACAGCAGATCGCCGATCAACATGCCGAGAACGAAGGCTTGCTGGAGCGCAACCGGGTGATGGACGCTGAAGTCAGCGAATTGAAAAAAGGCATGGAGACCGTTGAAGAGCGGGCTCGTCACGAACTGGGCATGGTCAAGGACGGCGAAACCCTTTACCAGTTGGCCCAATGATCGATTCCCTGCCGGCCTTCTGGGCCGTGATTCCTGCCGCGGGTGTCGGTGCCCGAATGGCCGCGGACCGTCCCAAGCAATATCTGCAACTGGGCGGGCGCACAATTCTCGAACACAGCCTCGGCTGTTTCCTCGATCACCCGAGCCTCAAGGGGCTGGTGGTCAGTCTTGCGGTTGACGATCCTTATTGGCCGAACCTGGCCTGCGTCAACGATTCGCGCATTCAGCGGGTCGACGGCGCAGCCGAGCGTTCCGGTTCGGTGCTCAACGCCTTGCTGCATCTGCATGCGCAGGGTGCCGACGATGACGATTGGGTGCTGGTGCACGATGCGGCCCGGCCCAATCTGAGTCGTGATGATCTTGACAAGTTGCTCGCTGAAATGGCGGATGACCCGGTGGGCGGTCTACTGGCGGTTCCCGCTCGCGACACGCTTAAACGCGTTGATAAAAACGGGCGTGTGGTTGAAACGGTGGATCGCAGCGTGATCTGGCAGGCGTATACGCCGCAGATGTTTCGCCTCGGGGCTTTGCATCGGGCGTTGGCGGACAGTCTGGTCGCTGATGCGGTGATTACCGACGAGGCTTCGGCTATGGAGTGGGCCGGTCTGGCGCCGCGTCTGGTCGAAGGGCGGGCGGATAATCTCAAAGTGACCCGGCCGGAAGATCTGGAGTGGTTGCGCCAGCGTTGGGCGAACCGCCCTTAAAGACCAAAAGATCGCAGCCTTCGGCAGCTCCTACAGAGGAATGCGATTTCCTGTAGGAGCTGCCGTGTTGTGGTCGAACTTTTTTAGACCATGATGTAGGAGCCTCGATTTAAGGAAGCGTCATGGGATATCGGGTCGTTACGCCTGAAGAAAAAGCAGAAGCTATTCGGTTAGTGGTGGAGATGCATTACTCCGTCCCTAAGGCCTGTGAAGCCACTGGTGTGGGCCTCACAGCTTTGCGTCGCTGGGTTGCTCGCTGGCGTCGGCAGCAGAACGAAGTTACTCAGTTGCCACGATTACAGGATCAGGAGCTGATCGAGTCGCTGCAGGCGAAACTGGCGCTGCTTGAGGCCGAGAACCAAGTGCTAAAAAAGCAATTGCCCTCTCATCTAAAGGTTCTGTTCGGTCGAACCAAATGATTGATGGCGTAAGAGGTGCTATGTCAGTTCGGCGCGTATGCTCCGTGCTTGGCATCGCCCGTAGTAGCTATTACATAAACCGCAAAACCAAGCGTTTTAAGCCGGGCCTGCGGTGGCTAAGGCGCAGACTTCGTGCGTTGCATAAAGAACATCGAGAGGCCCTGGGTACTCGAGGGCTCTGCAAAGCGTTGAGAAAGAAAGGGATCTTTATCGGTCGCTATCGAATGCGCTCGCTGATCAAAACTTTCGGTCTGCACCGACGCAGACCACGGTATGCCCACTATCGTCGTACTACAAAACCGGCAGTCGTTGCTCCGAACATACTTGATCGTCGCTTCAATCCGACTCAGCCAGATACGCTTTGGGCAGGCGATATAACCTACATCAGAGTTGGGAATAGCTGGCTTTATCTGGCAGTGGTGATGGATCTTTTTTCACGCAGGATTGTTGGCTGGGCGTGCTCCCGAACTGCCGATGCTGCGCTGGCTGCTAAAGCATTGAAGTTGGCAGTGTCACTACGCCGACCAATGCCTGAACTGCTATTTCACTCAGACCAGGGCTGTCAGTACACAGCTGATCGATTTGTCGCCTGTTTGGCAGACAACCGGATCGTTCAAAGCATGAGCCGTCGAGGTAATTGTTGGGATAATGCAGTGGTTGAGCGCTATTTCAGGACGCTGAAGCACGATTGGATGCCGGAAAACGGTTATCAAACCCACATCGAAGCGGAGAAGGATGTGATGGACTTCATCTCACATTACAACCATCGCCGTTGCCACTCTGCTTCGAACCACTTGCCGCCTGCGCTGTTTGAGCGACAGGCGGCCTAATGCTCCTACGGATTGGTTTAAAAAGACTGAACCACTACACCGAAGGCTGCGATCTTTTGGCTTTTCAATCCCGATATTCCGGACGCTCCGCCAGTCCCACCTTCAAATAATCCACCAACTTGCGCACCTTCGGCGACAAATGCCGCTGCTGCGGATACAGCGCCCACACCGCCGTATTCGGCGGCTGATGCGTCTCCAGCAAGGAAATCAGCGCGCCGCTGTGCAAATGCTCGAGCACGTAATAGTCCGGCAACTGACACAACCCGACCCCCTGCAGCGCCGCATCCAGCACCGCCTGCCCACTGTTGCAGCGCCAGTTTCCCTGCACCCGCTGGGAAAATTCCCGGCCGTTCTGTTCCAGTTGCCAAATATCCGAACTGCCGATCAGGCAGTTGTGCCGACTCAACTCCGACAAACTGTGTGGGCGCCCGTACCGTTCAAGGTAGGAAGGTGACGCGCACAGGTACATTCTTCGTGGCGCCAGACGTGTCGCGACCAAGCGTGAATCCTGTAGCCGACCGAGGCGAATCGCCAGGTCCAGCCCTTCATGCACTAGGTCCAGCTGGCGATTGCTCAACTCGATGTCGATGCGCAACTGCGGATACAGCCCCATGAAGCGCGTCACCAGCGGCACGATGAACCGTTCGCCATAGGCTACGGCGCAGGTCATGCGCAGCATGCCTTTCGGTTCGCTGGTCAGATCGCCCACCGCGCGCAAGGCTTCCTCACGACCGTCCTGCAGGCGCTGGCAATGTTGCAGGAAAGTCTGCCCGGCTTCGGTCAGCGTTACGCGACGGGTACTGCGGTAGAGCAGACGCGTCTGCAAACGCTCTTCGAGCCGTACGATTTGTCGACTGATGTGTGAGGAAGAAACCCCAAGACGTTCGGCAGCGGCGGTGAATTGGTTGCACTCGGCGACGGCGACAAACTCGTCAATGCCTTCCCAGCGGTTTTCCGACACTTGGATTATCCCTGTATGGCAATAATGTTTTGCTTTCGTCCGGATTATTCCTCAGTGCGCGCTGAACTACACTGTCTGTCTGCTTTTTTATTCACTGGATTTACTGGAGAGTCAGCATGATCAAGTCACGCGCCGCCGTTGCCTTCGAGGCCAAGAAGCCCCTGGAAATCGTAGAAGTCGATGTCGCCATGCCCAAGGCCGGTGAAGTACTGCTGCGCGTCGTCGCTTCCGGCGTATGCCATACAGACGCGTACACCTTGTCCGGCGCAGATCCGGAGGGCATCTTCCCGTCGATCCTCGGTCATGAAGGCGGCGCTATCGTTGAAGCGATTGGCGAGGGCGTGACCTCGGTCGCCGTCGGCGATCACGTCATCCCCCTCTACACCCCTGAATGCGGCCAGTGCAAATTCTGCAAATCGGGCAAGACCAACCTCTGTCAGGCCATTCGCGCTACCCAAGGCAAAGGCCTGATGCCAGACGGCACTTCGCGTTTTTCCTACAAGGGCGAAACGATTTTCCACTACATGGGCACGTCGACCTTCTCTGAATACACCGTGCTTCCGGAAATTTCCGTGGCCAAGATCTCCAAAGATGCGCCGCTGGAAAAGGTCTGCCTGCTCGGCTGCGGCGTCACCACCGGCATCGGCGCCGTGCTCAACACCGCCAAGGTCAAACTGGGTGACACCGTGGCTATCTTCGGTCTCGGTGGTATTGGCTTGTCGGCCGTGATTGGCGCGGTGAAAGCCAAGGCCGCGCGCATCATCGCCATCGACATCAACCCGGCCAAGTTCGAAATTGCCAGGCAGCTGGGTGCTACCGACTGCGTGAACCCGAAAGACTACGATCGTCCGATTCAGGAAGTAATCGTCGACATGACCGACGGCGGCGTCGACTTTTCCTTCGAGTGCATCGGCAATGTGCAACTGATGCGCGCCGCGCTTGAGTGCTGCCACAAAGGCTGGGGCGAGTCGGTCATCATCGGTGTGGCCGGTGCCGGCCAGGAAATTGCCACTCGCCCATTCCAGCTGGTCACCGGTCGCGTCTGGCGCGGTTCGGCGTTCGGCGGCGTGCGTGGCCGCAGCGAATTGCCAAGCTACGTCGACATGGCCCAGAGCGGCGAAATCCCGCTGGATACCTTCATCACCCACACCATGGGCCTGGAAGATATCAACAAGGCGTTCGACCTGATGCACGAAGGCAAGAGCATCCGCACCGTCATACATTTCTAACAGCAGCTCCGAGCTGCAAGTTTCAAGCTGCAAGTAAAGGCATTCGTGCTTTTTTCTTGAAGCTTGCGGCTTGCAGCTTACAGCTAGGGAGAATCCCTTGAATCTGGAAAATATTTCCTGTCAGAAGAGTTTCGGTGGTTGGCATAAGCGCTATCGCCATCGCTCCGAAGTGCTTGATTGCGATATGGTCTTTGCCGTCTACCTGCCGCCGCAGGCGGAGCAGGGCGGCAAGCTGCCGGTGTTGTACTGGTTGTCGGGGCTGACCTGTACCGATGAGAACTTCATGCAGAAGGCCGGTGCGATGCGCATGGCCGCGCAGCTCGGTCTGATCATCGTCGCGCCGGACACCAGCCCGCGTGGCCCGGATGTCCCTGACGATGCAGAGAAGGCCTGGGACTTTGGCCTCGGCGCGGGGTTTTATCTGAACGCCACGCAGGCGCCATGGGCGCGTCACTATCGGATGCATGACTATGTCGTGAAGGAATTGCCTGCACTGGTTGAAGCGCATTTCCCCGCCTCCGACAAACGCAGCATCAGCGGCCACTCCATGGGCGGTCACGGTGCTCTGGTTTGTGCTTTGCGCAACCCCGGGCGCTATAAATCGGTGTCGGCCTTTTCGCCGATCACCCATCCGATCGATTGCCCATGGGGCCAGAAAGCCTTTTCTCATTATCTGGGCGAAGACCGCTCGAAGTGGAAAGAGTGGGACGCGTGCGTGCTGATCGCCGATGCTGCCGAGAGGTTGCCATTGCTGGTCGATCAAGGTGATCGCGACGACTTCCTCGCCACCCAGCTCAAGCCCGAAGCCCTGCAACACGCAGCAAAACAAGCGGGGCATCCGCTGGAGTTGCGCCTGCAACCGGGCTACGACCACAGCTATTTCTTCATCTCAAGCTTCATTGACGACCACTTGCAGCATCACGCGCGCGCTCTAGGCGCCTAATGTCTGACAAAGCAGGTAGAATCACGCCCTGACAAAAATCGGGGCGTTTTTTTATGCGTATTGGCCACGGCTACGATGTGCACCGTTTCGCTGAAGGCGATTTCATTACTCTGGGCGGCGTGCGGATTGCACACGGCTTCGGGCTGCTCGCTCATTCCGACGGTGACGTCCTGCTGCACGCCTTGAGCGATGCCTTGCTCGGCGCCGCGGCGCTGGGTGATATCGGCAAACACTTCCCGGACACCGACCCGCAATTCAAGGGCGCCGACAGCCGCGTGCTGTTGCGTCACGTGGTCAGCCTGATCCACGCCAAAGGCTGGAAAATCGGCAACGTCGATAACACCATCGTTGCCCAGGCGCCGAAAATGGCGCCGCATATCGAATCGATGCGCGCGCTGATCGCGGCGGATCTTCAAGTTGAGTTGGATCAAGTGAACGTCAAAGCTACCACCACCGAAAAGCTTGGCTTTGTCGGTCGCGAAGAAGGCATCGCCGTGCACTCCGTTGCCTTGTTGCTGCGCGCATGAATGAACTGCAATTGCTCGGCCCGCGGGCCTATGGCGAGCCCCTCGGCACAGCGGTACTGAAGGCCATCGCCGAAGATTTTCAGGTCGATGAAGTGCTGGATATCCCGTTCAGCGGTGACGGCGAACATCTGTGGATCTGGGTGGAAAAGCGCGGCCTCAATACCGAAGAAGCGGCGCGGCGTATTGCCAAGGCCGCGGGCGTGCCGTTGCGCACCGTCAGCTATGCCGGGCTCAAGGATCGTCAGGCCCTGACCCGACAGTGGTTCAGCGTGCAGCTGCCGGGCAAGGCCGATCCGGATCTGTCGGCAGCGGAAAACGACACGCTGAAGATCCTCAAGACCACGCGCCATAAACGCAAACTGCAACGCGGTGCGCATTCGGCCAATGGCTTCACCCTGCGCCTGACTCAATTCAATGGCGACAAAGACGCGATTGAGCAGCGGCTGCAACTGATCGCCAGACAAGGCATCCCCAATTATTTCGGCGCCCAGCGCTTTGGCCATGACGGCGGCAACGTTGTCGATGCGCGTGCCTGGGCCGCACGCAAGGCCTTGCCGGAACAGCGCAATGTGCGTTCGCGCTTGCTGTCGACGGCACGTAGTTATCTCTTCAACCAAGTGCTGGCGGCGCGCGTCGCCGATGGCACTTGGAATACCGCACTGGTCGGCGATCTGTTGGCGTTCACCGACAGCCGCAGTTTTTTCCCCGCCGGTGAGGCCGAGTGCAGCGACCCGCGTCTGGCGATTCTCGACCTGCACCCGACCGGTCCGCAGTGGGGCGAAGGTGACTCGCCGGCCGCTGGCGCAGTCCATGAACTGGAGCAGGCGATCGCCGCCCGCGAAGCGGATCTGCGCGACTGGTTGATTCACGCCGGCATGAGCCATGAACGTCGCATCCTGCGTCTGCCCATTGGCGGGTTGACGTGGCATTATCCCCAACCTGACATTCTGCAACTGGAATTCGTCCTCCCGGCCGGATGCTTTGCCACCGTATTGGTGCGCGAGCTCGTTGATCTGGTGCCGGTGGGGCAGACGGACAGCCCATGCGTATTCTGATTTCTAACGACGATGGGGTAACCGCACCCGGTCTCGCCGCGCTTTATGCTGCGCTGGCGGATTACACCGAATGCGTGGTTATCGCCCCGGAACAGGACAAAAGCGGCGCCAGCAGTTCGCTGACGCTCGACCGTCCGCTGCACCCGCAATACCTGGCCAACGGCTTTATCAGCCTCAACGGCACACCGACCGATTGCATTCACCTGGGGCTCAATGGCCTGTTGGAACGCGAGGCCGATATGGTGGTTTCCGGCATCAACCTGGGCGCCAACCTCGGTGACGACGTGCTGTATTCCGGAACCGTGGCGGCTGCGCTTGAAGGACGATTTCTCGAGCGTCCAGCCTTTGCATTCTCATTGGTCTCGCGTCAGGTGGATAACCTGCCGACGGCGGCGTACTTCGCGCGCAAGCTGGTCGAGGCCCACGCCGGGCTCGATCTGCCACCGCGCACGGTGCTCAACGTGAACATTCCCAATTTGCCTATCGATCACATCCGTGGCATCCAGCTGACCCGCCTCGGCCATCGCGCCCGCGCGGCGGCGCCGATGAAAGTGGTCGATCCGCGTGGCAAGGCCGGTTACTGGATTGCCGCCGCCGGCGACGCCGAAGACGGTGGCCCGGGCACTGATTTTCATGCCGTCATGCAGGGCTATGTGTCCATCACGCCGTTGCAGCTCGATCGCACCTTCAATGATGCGTTCAGAAGTCTCGATGGCTGGCTGGGAGGATTGAGCTGATGCGTGAGCATGATGATCGCCTGCGCAGCGGCATAGGCATGACTTCCCAGCGCACCCGCGAGCGGCTGATCCAGCGTCTGTATGAAGAAGGCGTGTCGAACGCCAAAGTGCTGGAAGTGATCCGCCGCACGCCGCGTCACCTGTTTGTCGACGAGGCGCTGGCGCACCGGGCTTACGAAGACACCGCGCTGCCGATCGGCAACAACCAGACGATTTCCCAGCCTTATATGGTGGCGCGCATGAGCGAGCTGCTGTTGGAGGCGGGCCCGTTGGACAAGGTACTGGAGATCGGTACCGGCTCCGGCTACCAGACGGCGGTATTGTCGCAACTGGTTGAGCGAGTGTTTTCGGTGGAGCGCATCAAGGTTCTGCAGGATCGCGCCAAGGAGCGTCTGGTCGAGTTGAACCTGCGTAATGTGGTGTTTCGCTGGGGTGATGGCTGGGAAGGCTGGCCGGCGCTGGCGCCGTATAACGGCATCATCGTTACCGCTGTGGCGACCGACGTGCCGCAAGCGTTGCTTGATCAACTGGCCCCCGGTGGGCGCATGGTGATTCCGGTCGGCTCCGGTGAAGTGCAACAACTGATGCTGATCGTGCGCGAAGAACACGGTTTTTCCCGACACGTTCTGGGGGCCGTCCGCTTCGTGCCTTTGCTCAACGGGCCACTGGCCTGAGCATTTGCAGACAGGCGCTGAATTCCTTTCAACGGCGTCGGTCTTACAGCGGCAGCCAGAGATTAAACGCAGCGTACTTGCCACTGGCAAACGTGTGCGCCCGGCGATTTCGCTTCATTAAAGGTAAAGCCGATTCGGCCCGTTATACTTGCGACACCTCATGCCGCGGTGCGGCATTCAGAATTTTCAGCCACCACAAAGGGAGCGGCGGGTGAGTCTCACAGTCATTGCGCAGCGTATGGGTAACACGAGCTTTCAGCGCCTGGTGACTGGCCTTGTCTTGAGCACCTTGCTGGTCGGTTGCTCCAGCACCAAATCGAGCAACGTGCGCGTTGTTGATCGCAACAATGCGGTGGCGCAACGTCCTACCGTCACCACCGGGCAGTATGTAGTCCGTCCCGGCGATACTTTGTTTTCGATCGCCTTTCGTTACGGCTGGGACTACAAAACCCTCGCCGCGCGGAACAACATTCCTACGCCGTATACGATCCATCCAGGTCAGACAATTCGCTTTGACGGCCGTAGCGGTTCAACACCGACGGCGGTGGTGAGCAACTCCAGTTCTTCACCTTCTTCGTCGAGTAAAACCACGGTAATCCGGCGCCAGGCGAATGGCACCACCACCACTACAACCACCGGTTCCAAAGGGGTTGTACCGTCCGTCGCGAGCAAACCGGGGCCCGCTCCACTGCCTCCGGCAGGCCCGGCCCCGACCGGCTGGGGATGGCCATCTAATGGCGTTCTGATTGGAAAATTCTCTTCAAACGGTAGTTTGAATAAAGGAATTGATATCGCCGGAGATTTGGGACAGCCTGTTTTAGCTGCGTCTGATGGGACCGTCGTATACGCCGGGAGTGGCTTAAGGGGCTACGGCGAATTGGTCATCATCAAACACAGCGAAACCTACGTCAGTGCTTACGGACATAACCGCAGGCTGTTGGTTCGGGAGGGGCAGCAGGTCAAGGTCGGACAGACAATTGCCGAAATGGGGTCAACGGGTACAGACCGGGTGAAACTGCATTTTGAGATTCGCCGCCAAGGTAAACCAGTGGATCCGCTGCAGTTCCTGCCAAGACGTTGATTTGAAGGCCAGCCTGTTCCGTCGCGTAGAGGGGACAGGCTCCAGCGTTGCCAAGGATAAAGGCGTCGCTTGAGCTTGGGGTCGAACTCACCAAAGGACTATAACAATGGCTCTCAGTAAAGAAGTGCCGGAGTTTGACATCGACGATGAGGTTCTCCTTATGGAGGCCGGCATCGATTCGGAATCTTCGATGTCGAATGATGAAGGGGCTGCTCCACCTTCCGTTCGTTCCAAATCCAGACAATCCGCTTCACTTAAACAACACAAGTACATCGACTACACCCGGGCACTTGATGCCACGCAGCTGTATCTCAACGAAATCGGCTTTTCCCCTCTGCTCTCCCCGGAAGAAGAAGTTCATTTTGCGCGCTTGTCGCAAAGTGGCGACCCGGCCGGACGCAAGCGCATGATCGAAAGTAACCTGCGGCTGGTCGTCAAGATCGCTCGGCGTTACGTCAATCGGGGGCTGTCGCTGCTGGATCTGATTGAAGAGGGCAACCTCGGATTGATCCGCGCGGTAGAAAAATTTGATCCCGAGCGCGGCTTCCGCTTCTCGACCTACGCCACGTGGTGGATCCGTCAGACCATCGAACGCGCGATCATGAATCAGACCCGGACCATCCGGTTGCCGATTCATGTGGTCAAGGAGCTCAACGTGTACCTGCGGGCTGCACGGGAGCTGACGCAAAAACTCGATCACGAACCTTCACCCGAAGAAATTGCCAACCTGCTGGAAAAACCGGTGGGCGAGGTCAAGCGCATGCTCGGCCTGAACGAACGGGTTTCTTCGGTCGACGTCTCGCTGGGTCCGGATTCGGATAAAACCCTGCTGGACACCCTCACTGACGATCGTCCGACCGATCCGTGCGAACTGCTGCAGGATGACGACCTGTCGCAAAGCATTGATCAATGGCTGTCGGAACTGACCGACAAGCAGCGCGAGGTGGTGATCCGCCGCTTCGGCCTGCGCGGTCACGAAAGCAGCACGCTGGAGGACGTAGGCCTGGAGATCGGTCTGACCCGTGAACGGGTACGGCAGATCCAAGTGGAGGGCCTCAAGCGCCTTCGCGAGATCCTTGAGAAAAATGGCCTGTCGAGCGAGTCGCTGTTTCAATAAGCGCTTGCCCGACCGCCCGCAAAAAGCCCCGGCTGATTTGATCAGCCGGGGCTTTTTGTTTTTCGAGCAAGGCAAATCGTGCTTTCGGCAGCCACCAGACAAGCGGTTGGCAATTTCTGAATTTGTAGTCTCGCGCTGTAAGCCTTTGCTTACTGTGTCGTAAGTGTTCGTTATTTTTACACTTCGGTGGAAGGCGATTGCGTTCGCTTCCATTACGCAACTGTCTGTTTTTATTGGGTTTCATGTAAATGTTATGCGCTTGTGACAGCGCGAGCGCGTGCCTGAGGCCAATTGCTCGTCTGGGGAAACTCTCTAATATCTCAACTGTGTCGACGGACAGACATGCCCTTCACGGAAGAGGGGAACGGACATCGCAGGAGGCGATTCATCAGGATGATGAAAAGGAATACAGGGAATAGGGAAAAAATGTGGGCGGGTCATACCGCCCCTTTTTTCGCCTGCAGAAAAGTAATCTCTGCAAAAAGCAAAAAGGCCCGCAAGGGGCCTTTTCATTCGAACGCGGGGCAGATCAGCGTTCGAGTTGTTCAATCTTGTTCGGCTTGCCATCCCACTCGGCAGAATCCGGAAGGGGATCCTTGCGCTCGGTGATGTTCGGCCAGACATCCGCCAGCTCGGCATTGAGCTCGATGAAGTTTTCCATGCCGCTCGGGATCTCATCTTCCGAGAAGATCGCCACAGCCGGGCATTCTGGTTCACACAGCGCGCAATCGATGCACTCGTCCGGGTGAATCACCAGGAAGTTCGGGCCTTCGTAAAAGCAGTCCACCGGACAGACTTCTACGCAGTCGGTGTACTTGCACTTGATGCAGTTGTCGGTGACGACGAAGGTCATTTCTAATTTTCTCCTCAGGCGGCGGCAGCGTAGCCCCTTCACGGTTGGGGTCGCCAGGTTCGGGAGCGATACCTGCTGACCAGGCTATGAGCCAGCAGCATCCCGAACCGCGCGAGATTCTAACAGCTTGAAGCGATTTGCGTTATATCCGCTTCTTCAGTGCTTATATCCGGTTCTTCAGTGCATAGAGCATTTCGAGCGCACGCCGTGGCGTCATGTCGTCGAGGTCGACTTTGGCCAATTCGTCCAGCACCGGATGTGGCAGCGAGGCGAACATGTCGCTTTGCTGCGGCGTCGACGGTTTGCCCTTGGCTGCAGGTTTCGGCGCCTCGTGGGGCAGGGCGGTGTCTTCCAGCCGACTCAAATGCTCACGCGCGCGCAGGATCACTTCGCTCGGCACACCCGCCAGTTGAGCCACCGCCAGGCCATAGCTCTGGCTGGCAGGCCCGGGCAGAACGTGGTGCAGGAACACGATGCGCTCGTTGTGCTCGGTAGCGTTGAGATGCACGTTGGCTACCAGAGGTTCGGCTTCTGGCAGCACGGTCAGTTCAAAATAGTGGGTGGCGAACAGGGTATAGGCGCGCAGATGGGCCAAGCGCTCGGCGGCTGCCCACGCCAGCGACAGACCGTCGAAGGTGCTGGTGCCGCGGCCGACTTCGTCCATCAGCACCAGACTGCGTTCGGTGGCGTTGTGCAGGATGTTGGCGGTTTCGCTCATCTCGACCATGAAGGTCGAACGGCCACCGGCGAGGTCATCGCTGGAACCGATGCGGGTGAAGATGCGGTCGACCAGCGACAACTCACAACTGGCGGCCGGTACGAAGCTGCCGATATGCGCCAGCAATACGATCAGCGCGGTCTGACGCATGTAGGTGGATTTACCGCCCATGTTCGGGCCGGTGATCACCAGCATGCGCGTGTTGTCGTCGAGGCTCAGATCGTTGGCCACGAACGGTGTGGTCAACACTTGCTCGACCACCGGGTGACGACCCTGGGTGATGCGCATGCACGGCTCGCTGACAAATTGCGGGCAGTTCAGATCGAGGTTCAGCGCACGCTCGGCGAGGTTGCTCAACACGTCCAGTTCGGCCAATGCGCCCGCGGTGTCCTGCAACGGCGGCAACTGGCTGATCAGATCTTCCAGCAGCGCTTCGTACAGCATCTTTTCCCGGGCCAGCGCACGACTCTTGGCCGACAGCGCTTTGTCTTCGAATTCTTTCAGCTCAGGGGTGATGAAGCGCTCGGCGCCTTTCAAGGTTTGGCGGCGGATGTAGTCGGCCGGCGCCGATTCAGCCTGCTTGCTCGGCAATTCGATGAAGTAGCCGTGGATGCGGTTGTAGCCGACTTTCAGATTGGCCAGACCGGTGCGGGCCTTCTCCCGGGCTTCGAGATCGATGAGGAACTGGCCGGCGTTTTCGCTCAGTGATTGCAGTTCATCGAGTTCGCTGTCGTAACCGGTTTTCAACACGCCGCCGTCACGGATCACCGCTGGCGGGTTATCGATGATGGCTTTTTCCAGCAATGCAGCCAATTCCGGATAGGTGCTGGTGGTGGCCGCCAGATGCTGCAAGTGCGGCGCCTCCAGATCGGTCATCGCCACTTGCAGTTCGGGCAGCGCGCCGAGGGCATCACGCAGACGTGCGAGGTCGCGAGGGCGGGCATTGCGCAGACCGATCCGCGCGAGAATCCGCTCGATGTCGCCGATTTCCTTGAGCTGCGGTTGCAGCTTTTCAAAGCGGTAGCCCTCGAGCAGGCAGCGGATCGACGTCTGGCGTGCCAGCAGCACGGTGAGGTCGCGCAACGGCCGGTTCAGCCAACGAGTCAGCAAGCGGCTGCCCATGGCGGTCTGGCAGCGATCGACCACCGATTGCAGGGTGTTATCTCGGCCGCCGGCCAGGTTAGTGTCCAGCTCCAGATTGCGCCGGCTGGCGCCGTCGAGTACCACGGTGTCGTCGAGACGCTCGTGACGCAGGCTACGCAAATGGGGCAGGGCTGTGCGCTGGGTTTCCTTGGCGTAGGCCAACAGGCAACCGGCAGCGCCAATGGCCAGGGTCAGGTTCTCGCAGCCGAAGCCTTTCAGATCCTGAGTGGAAAACTGCTGGCAGAGACTTTTCAGCGCCGAATCACGCTCGAAATCCCACGGCGCGCGACGGCGTACGCCACGGCGTTTTTCTGCTGGCAGGTCTTTCGGCCAGTCATCCGGAATCAGCAGCTCCACCGGGTTGACCCGCTCCAGTTCCGCGAGCAGGTTTTCCCAGCCTTTGATCTCGAGCACGGTGAAGTTGCCGCTGGTGATGTCCAGCACCGCCAGACCGAATAGACGCTCATCGCCCAATACCGCTGCAATCAGGTTATCGCGGCGCTCATCCAGCAGCGCTTCATCACTGACCGTCCCCGGCGTGATGATCCGTACGACTTGGCGCTCCACCGGGCCTTTGCTGGTGGCCGGGTCGCCGACCTGCTCGCAAATCACCACAGACTCGCCGAGCTTGACCAGTTTCGCCAGGTACCCTTCCGCCGCATGGTAAGGAATCCCACACATCGGAATCGCCTGACCTGCCGACTGCCCGCGCGCAGTCAGCGTGATGTCGAGCAACTTGGCGGCTTTCTTCGCATCTTCGTAGAAGATCTCGTAGAAATCGCCCATGCGGTAGAACATCAGCTGATCCGGGTGCTGGTTCTTCAGGCGCCAGTATTGCTGCATCATCGGAGTGTGGGAGGACAGGTCGGAGACGGCTTTATTCATCGGATTGTCGGGCAACTCGTTAGAAGATGTAGGGCAAAGCGCGGGCACTGGCCGGGCTTTTCCGCGATGGGCGCAAGGTTACCATGGGCGGTCTGCCTGACGCAGGCGCTGCGGTCGGGTGAGGCTTTACTTGCAGAGAAAAGTTGATCCATGCACGATTTATGCAAATCAGCATTTGTCTTCGCGAAAAACTTCAAGCACTATGCGCGTTATGCAAAAACGCAACGTTTCCTCCGTCTTAAGAGCACTGCTCGACCAGCACGGGATCTCCCCCACGGAGCTCCACCGTCGCACCGGCGTGCCTCAATCCACGCTCTCGCGGATTCTCAGCGGGAAGATTGTCGATCCTTCGGATAAGCACATCTCGAAGATCGCTGAATACTTCAACGTCAGCACCGATCAATTGCGCGGGCGTGCGGACGTTGCATCGACCGCGGGCGGCGCCCGCGAAGACGTGCATGCGGAACTCAAGGACATCATGCTGTGGGACGATGACACCCCCGTCGAGGATGACGAAGTGTCCGTGCCCTTTCTACGCGAGGTTGAATTGGCAGCTGGATCAGGAAGATTCGTCATCGAAGAGAGCGAACGCTCCAGCCTGCGCTTCGGCAAGCGCAGCCTGCGCCACAACGGCGTGCAGTTCGACCAGGCCAAATGCGTAACGGTGCGCGGCAACAGCATGTTACCGGTCCTGCGCGATGGCGCGACTGTCGGCGTCAACGCCGGCAAGTGCGGTATTGGCGACATCATTGATGGCGACCTGTATGCGATCAATCACAACGGCCAGTTGCGCGTGAAGCAACTCTATCGACTGCCCACCGGCATTCGTCTGCGCAGCTTCAACCGGGACGAGCATCCGGACGAGGACTACAGCTTCCAGGAAATCCAGGAAGAGCAGATCGTTATCCTCGGTCACGTCTTCTGGTGGGGCATGTACGCCCGCTAACCCCTTTCGATCCAACTGAAACCTGCCGCTCGGCAGGTTTTTTTTCGCCTGCAGAAATCCATCCAGCCCTCGTCCTGCGCGGCTTCCATGCATGAGTGCAAAACAAATGCATAAATAAATGCATTTATGCATTGACTGTATATGCATCCATGCATATTCTTGCCACCAAGCCGCTCGTCAAAGCGGCTGGCAAGACAAGCTCTTTAGTTCCACAAGAACAGGCAGCGATGAACCGGCCTCAACGGTTCAGAGGGTTGGCAACTGACCCGGGTGTGCAGCGTAAAGCACCAGAAGCAGTTATCCGGCGGGCAGGGACCGCGGTCGGGAAAACAATTTGAACGGACTCGTACCGCGCCAGTAGCGCCGAAAAGTCAGCTTCCTTCCAGGACACAGGATTTCGAAGGAAGGCGAAGGAGCGCATTACTGAAAAGCCCGGCGTGCAAGCGCCGGGCTTTTTGGAATGCCTACCCGGGCAGGAACTGAACGCCGGAATGCCGGCACTCAATAAGGATAATGAGCATGAAGAAGTACGCACGTGTCGTTGCTGGCCAAGTCGATAACATTTATGAAACCGCTAACCCGATCACCGATGAGTTTCCGGCGGACCAGGTCTGGGTGGATGTCAGCGCATTGCCCAAGATCGATTATTCCTGGAATGCGGTAAACACCGACGGCGTCTGGACATTTACCGATAGCGACATGTGGGGGCAACCGACACTGTTGGCTATTCGCATGCGTAACGAACGAGTGACTCGCTTCGATAAAGTCAACTTCACCCTGGCATCGTCAGCGTTGGTACAAAAAGTCGAACTGGGGCTGGCAACACCTGCTGAAGAGGCCGCACTGCTCGCCTACAAGCAGTTCTTCATCGAGATGAGCCAAGTCAACAAACAGCCGGGCTATCCACTGAGCGTCATTTGGCCTGAAGTGCCATAAGCGACACGTGGCGCATCCGCAATATTGAAATGCGCAGTGCATTACTGGAAAGCCTGGCCTCGTTGCCGGGCTTTTAATTACCTGCCAGTTGCACGGCGACATTTCTGCCAAAGAGTAAATGAGGAATAACCAATGAGTCTTTATGCACTGGTTGAATACAACCGAGTTGTCCAGTTGAAAGAAAGTGAAGTGATTCCCGAACCACCCGCTTCGCCAACCTCTGTTTGGGTTGATGTAACCAGCAGTACGGATATTCAAGTGGGTTGGAGCGCAACCTTCAATGGGATCTGGACCTTCTCCGCACCGACCGAAGAAGAGCTGCGAAACGAAGCTGAACTTCAGAAGTGGCAATTGCTGAATGCGGCGGCCAACTGGCTATTGATGAACTCGTTGCAGTTCAAGGTCGACGTCGGTGCAGCCACCAGCGACGACCAGGCTCGGCTGTTGGCCCACAAGCAATACTGCATCGCCCTCAGCGACATCGATCAGCAGTCGGGTTATCCGACGAACATCACGTGGCCAGTCGCATCTTACTGATTCCAGCCCGAGTAATCGATCGGCGGGACCGCATTACTGAAGAGCCTGGCGCAAGGCCGGGCTTTTTGGAATGCCTGCCTGAAGAGACATTATTTGAACTCAATCCCCATCTATCACCCACTGCCCACGGAGGCGTGACATGACAAACGAGCAACAAGCGTTGGCGGACATGCCGATCTGGCTGGTCATCCTGCTCGCCGTGATCGGTGGGGTGTCCGGCGAAATGTGGCGCGCCGACAAGGAGGGCGCACGCGGCTGGTCGCTGGTGCGGCGTCTGGCCCTGCGCTCCGGCGCCTGCATGATCTGCGGCGTCTCGGCGATCATGCTGCTGTATGCCGCAGGCTTGTCGATCTGGGCCGCTGGCGCGTTTGGCTGCCTGACGGCCATGGCCGGCGCCGACGTCGCCATCGGTCTTTACGAACGCTGGGCGGCCAAGCGTATTGGCGTCTGCGAAGTCCCGCCGCGCGACCACCCTTAACTCTGAATATTTCTCCGTGCCGCCATTTTGGCGGCAGGGCTGCGCGTGGACGATTGAAAAGGAGGTCATCTATGCCCACACCGATCCAACAGCCGTCGCACCTGTTTACAGCCATCGCGACGACCCTGCGTAACACCACCGGTTTGAACGTCAATGTCGGCAGTCACGATGACTTCACAGCGGCGGGCGATCAGGCCTGGGTACTGATCGACTTTGACCGGAATGCGTCCGGCGTGCGCGCCGCTGATGGGCGTATCGCTCATGTAATGACGTTGTCACTGCAAGTCGTCCCGGCGCTTTCTGCGACCGCTTTTGCCGCGTGCGACCTGATCGCTGTGCTGAAAAACCTGATCACCGACAATCGCTGGGGATTGCCCGGCGACCAATGCGATCTGCCCATGAATATCGATGGATTGCCCTCGTTGCTTCTCCGCGCCGATCAACAATACAAGGCCTGGACCCTGACCTTCGAGCAGACCCTCTACCTCGGTCCGACCCTGCTCGACGATCCGCTCGGCGTGCCCAAATTTGCCCGCACCTGGGAAGTCAGCAATATCGACGATCCCGAGCAATACACCGCGTTGGAGGATTGACCGATGTTCGACGCATTACTGCGCATGCAGCTCGGCCCGATCATTGAGCGTCTTGCGGAGATGGAAGCGGAAATCGAAGACCTGCATCGCCGCGCCGAGAGTTTCTGCCGTATTGGTATCTGTCAGTCGGTCGATGCGGCGAGCAACACTTGCCAGGTCAGCCATGGCGGATTGCTCACGCCGGCGATCAAGTTCTTCAACCCCAGTGCCGGTACGCAAAGCGAATCGCGCATCCCGACCGTGGGCGAGCAGTGCCTGCTGTTCAACTATGGCAGCGGTGAAAGCGGTGCGCAGAGTGTCGCGTTATTCGGCTTGAACAGTGACCGTTTCCCCCCGGCCTCGACTGTACCGACGCTGACCCGTCGGGTGCATCAGGACGGCAGTGAAAGCGGTTACGACGACGCCAGCCACGCCTTGCACTGGCTGAACGGACCCACGCAATTCATCGGGTCTCGCGAGTCGCTCGAACTGAGCATCGGCCCGGCTCGTCTGGCCATGACGCCACAACTGATCACCCTGCAACTCGGCGCCGTCGGCCTGAGCATCGACGCCTCGGGCGTGCACTTCAGTGGCCCCTTGGTCGACCACCAGGGCCGCATCATCAGCCCCTGATTCAAGAGCTTGCCATGATTGGAATCGATAGAGACAACGGGGCCACGGTCGACGACTGGCTGCAGTTTGTGCAGCGCGCGACCCGGGCCCTGACCACGCCGCTGGGCACCCGGCAAAAACGCCCTTTGTATGGATCGCTGATCCCCACATTGCTTGGGCAGAACCTCGGTGACGACGTTCTGCTTCTGGCGCAAAGCCACGCCGCGCAGGCGTTCTACAACCCGCAAAACGGCATCGACGATTTTCTGCCGCAAGTAATTGTCGCCAGTCGTCACGGCGACGGTCTGTTGCTGCGGTTTGCCGGCACCTGGAAAAACCGGCAACAGACTTTTGAGGTGGTGACATGAGCATGCTGATCCCTGGCCAGAATCAGTTGGCCGAACCTTCACTGATCACTGTTGAGGCCTTCGAAGACCTGCTCGCAGAGTTCAAGGCTTTCGTCGTCGAGTATGTCGGTGCACGTTCGCCGACCAGCGCCGAGAAACTCAAGACCAGCCTGGAAAACCAGAGCGAATTGCTGACCCTCGCGCTGGAAGCGTTCTGCGTGCGTCTGCAAACCCATGAGCGCAAATACAACGCACGCATCAAGCAGATGCTGGCGTGGTGGGCGACCGGCAGCAATCTGGATGCGCGGCTGGCGGACATGGGGCTGGAGCGGCAATTGCTCGACCCCGGCGACCCGGCGGCATTCCCGCCGGTGCCGGCAATTTACGAGAGCGATGACGATGCCCGCCTGCGCTACTACCTCGCCCCCCATGCACCGGCAGCCGGCTCGCGGATGCAGTATCGCCGCGAGGTGTTCACGCTTGGCGAGCGGCCAACGGTGCAGGTCGAATCTGCTGATTCCGGCGTGGTAAACGTCACCTACACCTTCAACCCGGACGGCCTCGCCGCGCAGGTCAAGGATGGCAACGGACGGCGCACCGCACCGGGGGAAGTGCAGGTCACCGTGCTTTCGCGAGAAGGCGATGGCACGCCTACCGATGCATTGCTCGAGGGCGTCCGTCAGCACTTCGCTCGTCCCGACGTGCGCCCGGAAACCGACCTCGTCACCGTCAAGGCGGCCGAGATCCAGCGCTACAAAATCCGCGTCATTGCCAAGATCAATTCCGGCCCCGATTCGGGCCTGACCAAGGTCGCGGCGCAAGCACAATTGCAGGCGTATGCCGATAGCTGTCATCGCCTGGAAGGTCGGGTCGATCCGAGCTGGATCGACTACACGCTGCACAGCGCCGGCGCCGTGCAACTGCAGATTCTCGAACCGCTGGCACCGATCGTGACGACCGCGTTTCAGGCGCCGTATTGCACCGCGGTCGAAGTCGAGGTGCTGACGCTATGAGTGAAAAAACTCAGCGCCCGTCCTTGCTGCCCGCCAACAGCTCGGCACTGGAACGCGGACTGGATCTGGGCTTCGGTGCCTTGCTCGATCGCATCGCACCGCCGTTCCCCGAACTGATGAACCCCAGCGAAACGCCGGTGGCCTTCCTGCCTTATCTGGCTGCCGATCGTGGCGTCGCCGAATGGAGTACCGATGCGCCGGAAGCGGAGAAGCGCCTGACCGTCGAACTGGCCTGGCCCACCGCGCGTCAGGCCGGCACTCGCAAAGCGCTGGAAAACGCTGCGAAAGGTCTGCAACTGCGCCCGGAAATCCGCGCCTGGTACGAACAGACACCGCCCGGCGTGCCCTACAGCTTTTCCGTGCGCGCCTTCAGCGAACAACCCTACAGCGAAGCCATCGACGCCCGTCTCGACCGACGCCTGGCCGATGCGAAAAGCGAGCGGGACATTCTCTCGGTGTCGGTGGGTTTGAGCGCGTTCGGCAATCACGTCATCGGCGCCGCGACGTTTTGCGGCGAACTGACCACGGTTTATCCAGTGTTCATCGAGGGCCTTGAAACCTCTGGCGAGGCGTTCATGGCCGCTGCGTTGTACACCGTCGAAACATCCACTATTTATCCTCAGGGGGCCTGAATGGCTGACTATTACACCCTGCTCACCAACGCAGGGATTGCCTACGAAACGGCGTGCAAGGCCGCGGGTACGCCGATCAAGTTGACGCAGATTTCCGTCGGCGACGGCGGCGGCGCGGTCTACAACCCGGCCGCCACCGCAACCGCACTGAAACGCGAAGTCTGGCGCGGACCGCTCAATGCGCTGTTTCAGGATGAGAAAAATCCGAGCTGGCTGCTCGCCGAAGTCACCATTCCGCCGGATGTTGGCGGCTGGTATGTGCGCGAAGCAGGGCTGTGGACCGACACCGGGATTCTCTACGCCATCGTCAAATACCCGGAGTCGTTCAAACCGGTTCTGGCCACCTCGGGTTCGGGCAAAGAGTTCTACATTCGCTCGATTTTCGAGACCAGCAATGCCTCGCTGGTGACCTTGTTGATCGATGACACGGTGGTCAAGGCCACGCGTGCCTGGGTCATGAGTTATCTCGCCGAAGAACTCGGCAAGCTCGATGGCAAGCAGTCGGTACGCGTCGCTGCCACCGGCAATATCGTACTCAACGGCGCCCAGCAGATCGATGGTGTTGCCGTGGTGGCCGGCGATCGCGTGCTGTTGCCGAGCCAGACCCTGGCCAAGGACAACGGCCTGTGGATCGTCGCCAATGGTGACTGGGTGCGGGCGACGGATGCCAACAGCAACGCCAAGGTCACGCCGGGCCTGACGGTGATGGTGGAGGAGGGCACGGCGAACGGAGATTCACTGTGGCACCTGACCACCAACGCCCCGATTACCCTCGGCACGACTGCGCTGACGTTCAAGATGCTCGCCGGGCGAACCGGGATTGCTGCCGGGACTTACAAGAGCCTGACGGTTGATGAATATGGCCGCGCTACGGCTGGGGCCAACCCTGAAACGTTGGCCGGTTTTGGTATCAAGGATTCGTACACCAAGGCTGAAGTTGACGCGTTGATCGTCAAGGCTTCCGCGTTGCCAGTGGGATCGATTGTGGCTTTTCCGGTTGATGCGCCACCACCCGGATTTCTGGAGCTGGATAACAGCGTAAAGAGCAGCGCGACTTACCCGGACCTGAGCGCTTATTTGGGTGGCAAGTTCAATAAGGGCGATGAGGGGGTTGGGAACTTCCGCTTGCCGGAAGCGCGTGGGGAGTTTCTGCGGGGTTGGGATAATGGGCGGGGCGTCGATCCGGGCCGAGCTGTGGGTAGTTGGCAAAAAGGCAGCCTGCAGACTTTCGATCCGTCGAATGTTGCTCCTGCAGTTTCCGGTCTGTGGCACAACATCGCTTCGAACGAAGGCATAGCGCTGGCGCATGGTCTGGACACTTATACGGCCCCCGACTATTCCGTAAGCAATGCGGTTTTTACCGCGGGGTCTACTCCCGTGAATGCGGGTGCTTTAGGAGTAACCCGCCCCCGCAACCTCGCCGTCATGTGGTGCATCAAAGCCTGGAACGCCCCGGTCAATCAGGGAAACATTGACATCTCGGCACTGTCAGCGCTCGCACAGCAATCTACCGAGTCCAATCAAGGCACTGCAAAAGTGGCCACTCAGGCACAGACCGATGCGGGCGCAGATGACAAAACAATCGTCACTCCAAAGAAGCTGCGCTGGGGCTTTTCCGTATCCCGGGAACGTACCGGATACCTCATGCTGCCAAGCTGGCTAGGCGGCGTGATCATCCAGTGGGGGACGATCAATGCGATTGAGGCAGGCGGACAGGTAAGCGTTACCTATCCGATAGCCTACCCTGCGGCTCAGGTGATGACACTGGTCGGAAACAGCTCTTCGATGGGCACTACTTCAATCACCTCCACGCTATGCGTTATGTACGGCGGCCTTACGAAGTTCACTGTTTCTGCCATCGGCAGCAGCGGTCAACCGAACGGGCCGTGGATTTCAATCGGCTGGTAACAGGGAGATACCGATGTCTATTTTTTATGCTGCCTCGACTGGCGGTTTTTATGACGATGCCGTGCATGTCGCGATGCCCGACGATGCTCTTGAGATCACTGCAGAACTGCGCTCCGAGCTACTGGCGGGAGAGGCACAAGCTTTGGTAATCGATGCAGATGAAAACGGTCGACCGGTTCTGAAAACACCTGAATTGGACGTTCAGTCTCAGGCCAACCGCGAGCGCATCTGGCGTGATGGTGAAATCGAAAGGATCAAATGGTTGAGAGAGCGTCACCGTGATGAAGTTGAAATGGCAAGCGCTACGACGTTGTCCGGTGAGCAATATGAAGCACTACTGAACTATCTGAAATCACTGCGCGATTGGCCGCAGTCTGAAAGTTTTCCGGACGAGCAGGCGCGGCCTGATCGACCTGCCTGGATCGCCTCGCAAACTCGCTAGAACGCCTGAACCTCGGGGCGTTTTCTAATTCGCTTCAAACTACTCAACACCCGCCAAAGCCCCTCCCTCCGAGGGGCTTTCCCGTTTATGGAGAAACGAAAAATGGCAACCCGCCAAACCTACACCGTGCTCGTTCCATTCCCCACCGGCGGTGGGCACTGGTCGAGCGCTGGTCAAGAACTCGATCTGCTCGATGTCGAGGCCAGTGCCTTGCACTTTGCCGGTCGACTCGAACCGAAAACCCCTATCACCCAGGCCAAAAAGGCCGCTGCCAAGAAGGCTGACTGAACATGGCTGAGGTTCTGAACTTCGAGCACAACGGCATTACCGTCAATGCCAGCGAATCCCCCGAGGCCATGGGTGGCCTGGGTGACAACGTCATCGGGCTGGTCGGCACCGCGCCGAAAGCCGATCCGCTGATTCCGCGCAACGCACCGTTTCGCATCAACAGTTTCACCACCCATGCGCTGCTCGATCCGACCGGGTCGGAAGAGGGCACGCTGTATCACGCGGTCTACCAGATCCTCAAAGTGGTGAAAGTGCCGGTGTACGTAGTCATCGTCGAGGCCGGCGCGACGCCGGCCGACACGGTCAACAATGTGATCGGCGGTGTCGAGCCGGCGACCGGTCGCAAGCTCGGTCTGGCGGCGCTGGGCAGTGTTCCGGAAGACCTGACCATTATCGGTGCGCCAGGCTTCACCGGCAGCAAAGCGGTGGCCAGCGAGTTCGCCTCCTTCGGCAAACGCATCAAGGCCCGTGTGGTGCTGGACGGCAAGGATGTGTCGGTGGCCGATCAGGTGCTGTACAGCCAGGAACTCGGCGGCGCCGACCTTGGTTTCGACCGTTGCCTGGTGGTGCACAACATGCCCGCCGTGTATTCGAAAGCAGCGAAGAAAAACGTTTTCCTGTCGCCGTCCAGTCTGGCGATTGCCGCGCTGGCCAAGGTCAAGCAATGGGAGAGCCCTGGCAACCAGGTGACCTACGCCGAAGACGTCTCGCGCGTCGTCGAATACAACATTCTCGACACGTCCACCGAAGGCGATCTGCTCAACCGTTACGGCGTCAGCTACTACGCCCGCACCGTGCTTGGCGGCTTCTCGCTGCTGGGTAATCGCTCGGTCACCGGCAAGTTCATCAGCTACGTCGGCCTCGAAGACGCGATCAGCCGCAAGCTGGTCAAGGCCGGCCAGAAAGCCATGGCCAAGAACCTCACCAAATCCTTCATGGATCAAGAGGTCAAGCGCATCAACGACTGGCTGCAGACCCTGGTTGCCGACGAAACCATTCCTGGCGGCAGCGTGTATCTGCACCCGGAACTCAACAGCGTCGAGAAGTACAAGAACGGCACCTGGTACGTGGTCATCGACTACGGCCGCTACGCGCCGAACGAACACATGGTTTATCAACTCAACGCCCGCGATGAAATCATCGAGCAGTTCCTGGAGGACGTTCTCTAATGTTTACCAACCGCGTAAGACAGGCCATCGCGGCCACCCTGCAAGGTCTGCCATTGTCGGCGACCGTTGAGGAATTCACCCCGCCGAAAATCGAATTCGACATGGAAGAGATGCGCGGCGGGCGCTTCATCGTCGAAGAAATGGCCAAGGGCGGCAAAGCGCTCGGCGCCAAGCTGACCCTGCAAGGTCTCGGCGCCGAGGTGCTGCTGGCGCTGGGCGTAAAGCTGGGCGACGACATCCTGCTGAACGTGCGTGAAGCCGGTCAGGATCAGGACGGCAACACCTGGTTCACCTACCACACCGTCGGCGGCCAGCTGAAATCCCTTGAGGAAACCGCGGTGAAAATGGGCGAGAAACCCAAGACCAATCTGGAACTGTCCTGCCGCACCTACAACCGCCTGGAAAACGGCGTGCAGGTGATCGACATCGACGTGCGCACGCAGAAATTCGTGCTCAACGGCGTCGACATCCTCGGTGATGCACGACGTGCGGTGTTGATGCCGTAACCCTCGGCACAACACAAAACCCTGTAGGAGTGAGCCTGCTCGCGATGAGGTCAGCACATGCAACATCAATGTGACTGAAATACCGCTATCGCGAGCAGGCTCACTCCTACAAGGGGATGCGAAACCCCAATCACCAAGGAATTCATACATGCCGTGGATGCCACCCCAACACGAACTGCTGTCGCCGATCACCGGCGATGACGGTTCGCAGATCGAAAAGATCCAGCTCAAACCGCTGTTCTACGCCGCACAGAAGGAAACGCTGGAACGCGCCGGCGACGATGAAGACGATCAGTTCTTCGAACTGGCGCTGCTCGCCACCGGCCTGTCGGTCAAAGAGCTCGATCAACTCAAACGTCCGGATTACGTGAGCATCGCTCAGTACGTCCATGAGATGTCGACCCGCCCGAGTGCGTACTTTCTTGACCAGGTCGAAGACGCGGAGAAATCCGACGATCCCGATCAAGTGCAATTGCTGCAACCGCTCGCCGTAACCGGCCGCACCGTGACCTCGCTGTCGCTGGAAATGCCCGTGCTGCGCGCCACCAAAGTGATGAAGAAACTGAAAACGGCCAAGGAACGCGCCGAATTCATCACCGCTCACTGCACCGGCCTGATGATCCCCGATCTGGCCCATCTGACCGTCCCCGACTGGACGCAATTGCAGGTGCGCATCGACGATTTTTTAAACCAGCCGGCGGCCTACTTTCGGAACGCGACATCGAAGTAATCCTCGATATCGTCCCGCTCATTTACCCGGTAAGTGAGGCGGAGATTCTGGAATGGGACGCCGAAAAGGCGTTGCGCCGCTACGACATAGCGATCACTCGCCTTGGCGTGAAACAGGAGTAGAGCGGCATGGCAGAGAGCAAATATGCGCTCACGTACGCCGGTGAGAGCGGCAATACAACAAGTGGATCTACGCTACCCGACAACCTCGGCACACCGCTGCAGGATTTGAAGCTGACACTGGCATTGGCAAGCGTGGATATTCGCTTGCTGACCCAGGAACACATCAAGCTTCGCGAGTTGCTGGCCACTCAGCAATCGTTCTTCAAGACTGGCGCCGCCACCCCCGCGACGAGCGAACCGAAGTCGAAGCTCAAGGCCGAGATCGAGCAGCGTCCGCCGCCAAAGCTTATGCAACCGGAGTTGGCCAACGAGACTGCGCTGGTTGAACTCAATCATTTGCTCAGGATGAGCAATGACCAGCTTCAAACCCATTCACAAAGCACGCTGGAACTCGCCAGTGACAAACAGGTGGCGGCCAGTGGTGCAACCAACGCCGACCTGTTGCAAGTGCAAGTCGCCGGAGCACGATCCGGTATCGCCGACGGTGCCAAGGGCGACCAGCGGGCGAACGAACTGAAGTGGTTTTCCCGTGATGCCGCGATCAACGCAGCGGCGTTCAGGATGGACGTCAAAACGGCTGGCGAGATGTTGGCGGCATGGCGTTCGTCGCTGAAGCTGGATCGCTACCAGAGCCAGGATCTGGCTGACGCTACAAGCTACCTCGGTAACAGTGGTCTGGACGCCAGGGCAGCCGACATCGGTTCGGTTGTGCAGCGTTCCGGCGAGGCTGCAATCACTGCTGGCATGACCCCCGAGCAAGTGGCCGCGTTGGCGGCTGCGCTGCTCAACAGCGGTGCAGACAAGGAG
Source organism: Pseudomonas moraviensis (assembly GCF_900105805.1). NCBI lineage: Bacteria > Pseudomonadati > Pseudomonadota > Gammaproteobacteria > Pseudomonadales > Pseudomonadaceae > Pseudomonas > Pseudomonas moraviensis. Next base: position 185,640 of record NZ_LT629788.1, read on the forward strand.
GGTGCCAGCGCCGCGCTGAAGGGTATTACTTCGGTGCTGGCGAAGGGCGCAGATGCATCGACGGAGCAACGTACGGCTCTGAGCCAGTTAGGGTTGAATCCCGAATCGTTGGCAGGAGAGATGCGCAAGGACGCTCCCGCTGCCATCAACTCGATGCTTGCTGCACTCAATAAACAACCGCTGCAAGAACGGGCAACACTGACGAAGACGCTGTTTGGCGAAAACGACGTCAGAGTTCTTGAACTGCTGAAGAAACCAGAGGATGTAAAAAATGCATTCTCCCAAGTGGCCGACAAGCACCAATACGCGACATCGGAACTTGGCGCCGATTCGGGGGCAGCCGCGAAATCCGCCGAGGTATTTGGCAATACGTCGCAAGGGCGCTGGAATGCGCTCGATGCGAGTCTGACCCGGATGACCACCGCATTCGGCACGGCATTGGCGCCGTTGGCCGATGGTGCCGCAGTGGTGCTCACCGCGCTGGCCAATGGCGTGAGTACTGCGGCGGAGGCTTTACCGGCGCTTACTGCAGGATTGGTTCTGCTTGGTGCCGCTGCTCTTCCTTTTGTTGGCGGGGCGCTGAAAACCGGCGTTGCGTCAGTCCTCGACACCGTTTCCGCGAAGCTGTTACGTCTGGCGACGACACGATTGCCCCCCGATATTGCTGATGCCATCGTCGGTGACGATGTCTCTGATGGCGGACGGAAAAATAAACGATCGGGTCGTCGACCGGGTCGGCGCTCGCCGGCCAGAACATCGGCGCGCACGACAGTTCCACGCGCCAGTGGGAGCAGTCGTTTGGGGGGGCTCACGGCCAAGGTCGCGCCTCTGTTTGATGACATCAAAACGGGCTTCAAACTGTTCACCGATGGCCTGGGCAACAGCCAGATGGCATCGCGACTCAAAGGGCCCTTTGCCAAGCTTATGCCCCTGGTCGAAAGCGTTGGCGCCAAGGTCATGCCAAAAATCGCCCATGCGCTGCCGGCGGTAAAACTGGGAGCGCCGCTGGCCGTTGCCCACGCGGCCTATACCGGACTGAAAGGTTGGCGAGAAGGCGATGACCAAGCGGTCAAAGGTGCGGCCGGCGAGCTGGCCGGCACTGCCATTGGCGCCACGATCGGTACTTTCATTGCGCCCGGTATTGGGACATTTCTCGGTGGGACTCTTGGCGGAATGCTCGGTTCTTACGTCGGTGAACAATGGGGCAAGCCTGCCGAGGACAAACTTGCGCCTCCCGCTCAAGTGGCCAAGGATCTGAGTAACGCTCAGACGCAGAACCAGCAGATCACCTACGCGCCGTCGATTCAGATCAGCGGCAGTGAAATCGCCAGCTCCGAAAAAGTCGGCGCGGTGATCTCGCAAGTGATGCAAAACCATTTCAGTACTCAGTTCATATCGACAATGAGTACCAACCCCCTCGCCACCCGCCGTGACGCAGCTCTGACCGATGGAGTCGCCTGATGAAACAACAAATGGCACTGGGCAGTTTCATCTTCGGTCTGTCGCGCAACTTTGCGTATCACCAGTTGCTGCGCAAGGCTGATGGCGGCTGGACCGAAATACAGATCCTCACCAGCAAACCCAAGTCCAGCCAGACCGGACAGAAACCGGAAACCCTGACCATCACCGGCAAATCGATGTACGCCGTAGCCATGGATCGGCTCGATGAATTACGAGCCTTGCAGGCGCTGCGCATGCCTCTGCCGTTGATCGACGGCATCGGTCGCAATTGGGGCCTGTGGCGGATCAATAGCGTTCAGGAAACCCAGACCCAGATCATCGATGACGGCACCGCGATGGTGGTCGATTGGGTGATTGAATTGGCGGAGTTCAACAATGCGTAAAGCACGAAGCGTGGCCGGTGATTCGGTGAATCTGCTGCTCTACCGCGAAACCGGGCGCAGTGATGACGCTGCCGAAGAAGCGCTGTGGAAGCTCAACCCGACCCTGGCCGAGCACGGGCCGGTGCTGCCTGCTGGCGTCTGGATCGGGCTGCCGGAACTGGATGTGAAACCCGCCGTGGTCAAAGCGCCGACGGCTTGGGATTAGGAGGTTGCATGGCACTGGGATTTACGCCGGCAGTGAATATTTACGGGGCCAACGCGGCCCTGCTCAATCAGCGCCTGATCAGTTGGGAGCACATCGACGCCGCCGGTTTCGAGTCCGATCAACTGACGTTGACCGTCGATCTGGAGGGGCTTGAGGGGTTGCCGAATCTGGGCGGCAGGATCGGCCTGCAAGTCGGTTATCGAGAAACCGCAATGGTCGACAAAGGCCTGTTCAAAGTGACGCGTCTGACGCCGACACTGTTTCCGTTTCGCCTCACCCTGGTGGCCACTGCGGCGCCGTTCAGCAAGGACGATGAAACCGGCTTCAAGCAGCGCCGCACCGTCAGTCATGGGCCGACGACGCTGGGTGGATTATTTCGTCAGCTGGTCGAGCCGCACGGCTTTTCGCCGCGGGTCGCGCCTGAGATTTCGTTGATCCGCATCGAGCACATCGACCAGTCCAACGAAACGGATATGGGCTTTGTCACCCGTCTGGCGAAAAAGTACAACGTCGTCGCCAAGCCGTATGGCGATGTATACGTGCTGGCGCGGCCCGGGCAGACCAAGTCGTTGTCGGGACAGGTTCTGCCGGACGTGACCCTGTCGGTTACTCACAATAACCGACCCGGCGATCCCGCCTTCATCAGCGCCACGCTGGAAGAATCTGCCCGCGAGCAGGCCAAGGGCTGCAAGACCTGTTTCTGGGATGCGGCGTCCGGGGTGTTGCGCTGGGTTGAAACGGGCGTTGCGCCGTTCAAGACCTTGCGCCAGAAGCAGCCCAGCGAAGCCGATGCGATCGCAGTAGGCGAGGGCGAAGTGCGCAAGATGCTGCGGCAGAAGTACAAGGTGAAAATCACCTGCCCGGGCGATCCACGGCTGGCCGCCGAAGGTCTGGTGTTGCTCGACGAGAGCTGGCCGGACTTCATGCGCGGGCGCTGGTCGATCGACAAGGTCACCGCCAGCGGCAGTCGCGAGAACAGCTATCGCTGCCTGATTGATGCCTCGGGCCTAGATCCGAAGGCTGATTTAAAAGACTGATTCCGCAGCGACCCGGTTCCTTTATAGGAGTGAGCCTGCTCGCGATAGCGGTGCCACAGCCAAAATCAATGTGTCTGACCCACCGCTATCGCGAGCAGGCTCACTCCTACAGGGGCCTGTGGTCATTTTCATAATCTGGAACACCCCATGAAGATCACCCCGATCCTCACGCACTTGCGTGGGCAATGCCCCAGCCTTGCCAACCGTATTTCGGTGGGTGTCGATCTGGCGTTGCTGCAGGGCAGCCCCGATCTCCCGACACCCTCGGCCCACGTTCTGCCGCTGGCCGATCTGGCCAGTGTCGGCAGCGCACAGAACCTCACCGCCCAACCGATCCGCGAGCGCTTCGAAATCGTTCTGGCGCTTGATGCCTCTGACCCTACAAAAGCGCTGGATCTGTTGCACGACCTGCGCGCCGAACTGTGGCGCGCGCTGGTGGGGTTCAAGCCCGACTCCGACTACAGCGCCATCGTCTATGACGGCGGTGAGCTGGTGTCGATCAACACCAGCCGCGTGTTTTATCGGCTGCGTTTTTACGCCGAGTTCCAGCTCGGCCGCAATCTGCCGAGTCAGCCTGCGGAGAGTTGGCACGAGCGCGAACTGGACGCTTTGTCGTCCTTTACCGGGATGACGGTGCGGGTCGATGCGATCGATCCGGCCGACCCCAACCTGCAACGCCCGGGCCCCGATGGCCGGGTGGAAATGACTTTCTCTGGAGACGCAACCCCATGAGCAACCGCATCACCGTAGTGCCGGCCGCCGGCCGTGTCGTACCTGACCCGGAGGCGGGCGACCTGCTGCCGGACGCAGGCCGTGAAGTGCTGGACAGCGCCTGGTGGCGCCGACGTCTGGCGGACGGCGATATCACACTAAAAACCGCAAAAGCGGCTAAACCACAGGGAGCCAAATAATGGCGATCGGATTCAGCAACATCCCGGCGGACATTCGTGTGCCGCTGTTCTATGCCGAAATGGACAACTCGGCGGCCAATAGCGCGACCTCGGCCATGCGCCGTTTGATCGTCGCGCAGGTCAACGACAACATTGCCCCGACCGAAGTCGGCAAACTGGTGCTGGTCTCCAGCGTGGCACTGGCGAAAAGCATCGGCGGCCAGGGCTCGATGCTCGCTTCGATGTACGAGACCTTCCGCAAGGCTGACCCGATCGGCGAGATCTGGTGCCTGCCGCTGCACAACACCGAAGGCGCCATCGCCAAAGGTGTACTGACCCTGACCGGAGCTGCGACCCAGGCTGGCATGCTCAACCTTTATGTCGGCGGCGTGCGTGTGCAGGCCACCGTGGTCAATGGCGCCACTGCTGCTCAAGCGGCCACTGCGCTGGCGCAGAAAATCAACGCCACTGCCGACTTGCCGGTGAGCGCTGCCGCTGCCGAAGGTGTCGTCACCCTGACTGCCAAATGGACGGGCGACAGCGGCAACGACATCAGCCTGCAATTCAATCGCCTGGGCAAAAGCAATGGCGAAGAAACCCCGGCTGGCTTGACCAGCGCAATCACCTCCATGACCGGCGGCGCCGGTGTGCCGGATCAGATCGCCGCCGTCGCGGCACTGGGTGATGAGCCGTTCGAGTTCATCGCACTGCCATGGTCCGATCTGGCTACGTTGAATGTCTGGCAAGCGGTCATGGATGACAGCACCGGGCGCTGGTCGTGGGCCAAGCAATTGTTCGGTCACGTCTACAGTGCCAAACGCGGCACCGTCGGCACGCTGGTCGCTGCAGGCCAGGCGCGCAACGATCAGCACATGACCATTCAGGCGCTGGAACCGGGCGTACCGCAACCCTTCTGGGTACAAGCGGCGGCACTGGCTGCGCGCACCGCGGTGTTCATCTCCGCCGACGCCAGCCGTCCGACGCAAAGCGGCAGTCTGCCGGGCGTTGACCCGGCGCCGGCAAGCGAGCGTTTTACCCTGACCGAGCGTCAGTCGCTGCTCAACTACGGCATCGCCACTGCTTACTACGAAGGCGGTTATGTGCGCATCCAGCGCTCGATCACCACCTACCAGAAAAACGCCTACGGTCAGGCCGACAACTCCTATCTGGACAGCGAAACCATGCACCAGTCGGCGTTCATCGTGCGCCGTCTGCAAAGCGTGATCACCAGCAAGTACGGGCGGCACAAACTGGCCTCCGACGGCACCCGTTTCGGCGCCGGCCAGCCGATCGTCACGCCAGCGACCATTCGCGGTGAGCTGATCGCGCAGTACGCCAAGCTTGAACTGGAAGGCCACGTGGAAAACGCCGAGCTGTTCGCCGAGCACCTGATCGTCGAACGCGACGTGCAGGACCCGAGCCGCGTGAACGTGCTCTTCCCGCCGGATTACATCAACGGCCTGCGCGTGTTCGCACTGCTCAACCAGTTCCGTCTGCAGTACGACGACGCGGCCTGATTTGCGCAGTCGACGTCAGCATTCAGCCCGCCTCGCGTGGGCTTTTTATTTGAAGGGAGAAACACCATGGGTCAACTGATTGCAGGCACCTGCTACGTCAAGGTCGACGGCGCACAATTGACCATCAATGGCGGCTGCGAAGCCCCGCTGATGGCCGTCAAACGTGAAACCGTCGTGCCCGGTTTCTACAAGGAAACCGATATCGCGCCGTCGTTCAAAGTGACCGCGCTGCACACCGCCGACTTCCCGCTGAAGAAGCTGATCGAAGGCACCGATATCACCGTCACCTGCGAATTCAGCAACGGCAAAGTCTACGTACTGGCCGGCGCTTACCTGGTCGAGGAACCGGTCTCCAAAGGCGACGACGCCACCATCGAACTGAAATTCGAGGGCATCAAGGGGACCTGGCAATGAGCGGCGCAGTGAAGCTTCAGGTGGCGATCGAAGCCCACGGCGAGCCCCTGACCGAACTCGTCCTACGCCGTCCGACGGTGCAGGAAGTGCGAACGATCAAGGCGCTGCCGTACAAGATCGACAAGAGCGAAGAAGTCAGCCTCGACATGGACGTGGCGGCCAAATACATCGCCGTGTGCGCCGGCATCCCGCCGTCGTCGGTCAACCAGTTGGATCTGGCCGACCTCAACGCGCTGAGCTGGGCCGTCGCGAGTTTTTTCATGAGTGCGGCGTCGGAGCCATCACCGACCTGATCGCTGTCGCCTATGACCTGGCCTGGTTCTGGAAGGTTGACCCCGAACAGATGATGGCCAGGCCACTGGATGTGCTCCGCGAATCGCTGGAGCACGCGCAACGGATCAACGCGATGCAGCAGGTGCAGTGATGGCAGACGAAGAGAAGAAAACCCCGAAACCGGTGCTGATCACCGGCATCGATGAACTCTCGCCCAAACTGGGCGCCCTGCGTGTGAAGGTCGAGAGTTTCAAAAACAATCTCGAGCAGACCGGCCTCGGCAAACTGGACATCAGTGGTCTGTTCAAGGGCGGCAGTGTCATCACGCCGTTCGTGGAAGGGATCAAATCGGCGGCGGCGTTCCAGGGCAAATTGAACGAAGTCAGCGACACGGCGAAAACCGTCGATCCTTCCGCCGCGCCGAAAGCCGCCGCGCAGAACATGAATGTGTTCAGTGCGTCCATGGAAAAGGTTTCGGCCTCGGTCGACGCCGCGCTGGTGCCAGCCGTCGGGGCGCTGGTGGTTGGCCTGGAGCCGGTGCTGACTCAGGTCGGCAGCCTGCTCGCCGACAATCCGCAACTGGTCGAAGGCCTGGCGGCGGGGGCCATTGCCTTTTCGGCGATGCAAACCGCAGTGGCCGGCGCCACGCAAGTGTTCGATGTGATGAGCATGGTGCTGAAGACCAACCCGATCATGCTGATTGCCATGGGCATTGCCGTCGCCGCCGGTCTGATCGTGGCCAACTGGACACCGATCAGCGCCTTCTTCACAAGGATGTGGGAAGGCGTGAAAAACGCCGGGGCGAGTGCGATGGCGACGTTGCGCTCGATACTCGACTGGCGACCGATGGCTGCACTGGCGGCGCTGTGGGAGCCGCTCGGCGGATTCTTTTCGGGCATCTGGGACAAAGTCAAAGCAGTCACCGCGCCGGTGACTGACTTTTTGCAATCGGTGTTTTCCTGGTCCCCGGCCGGAATGATCATTGAAAACTGGGGGCCGCTGACTGGCCTATTCTCGGCGATCTGGGAATTGCTCAAGGCCTTGAGTGTGCCGGTGATGGCGTTTCTCAGAAACCTGTTCGATTTCTCGCCGATGCAGATGATTACCGATGCGTGGGGTGGTGTCGTGACGTTCTTCGAACCGATGTTCACGACGCTGCGATCGGCCGTACAAAGCACCCGGGATATCCTGCGGACGCTATTCGATTTTTTCCCGATGCAAATGCTCACCAGCGCCTGGGGTGGGATTGTCGGGTTCTTCGAACCGATCTGGATGGCGCTGCAAACGTCTGTGCAGCGGGTCAGAGGCTTTTTCACCAGCCTGTTCGAGTGGTCGCCGCTGGAGCAGGTTGCTCAGTATTGGCAGCCGATCGGTGAGGTCTTTTCGGCGATCTGGGGCGTCGTGTTGGCGCTTTCCGCGCCGGTCGTGGATTTTCTGCACAGTCTGTTCGAATGGAAACCTCTGGATCAGATCATCGAGAGTTGGGGGCCGATCACTGAGTGGTTCGGCGAGTTGTGGCAAAAGCTGCAAACCGTCATTGCGCCTATCAAGGAGTTGTTCGAGGGTGGCTTCGCCGGACTGATCGCCAAGGTCACCGGCAAGGTCGAAACGCTGACCCAAGCGCAACGCGAGACCAATGCCGAAGGCAAAGGCGAACTGGCACCGGCGTTCTTCGCTGCCAGTCCGGCGCCTGCTGGCAACGGTGCACTGCAAAGCGGTTCGTTGCCGCAAACCTCCAGCGCGCTGATCCAGCAAAGCGCCGCCAATAACCGTACGCAACTCGAAGGCGGTCTGACCGTGCGCTTCGAAAATGCGCCGGCGGGCCTGCGCACCGAACAACCGCAAACCAATCAACCTGGCCTGGCCGTGTCTTCACGCATCGGCTATCGCTCGCTGTCGACAGGAGGTTCCAATGAACTGGCGTGACCGTTTGTTGCCGGCATCCTTTCGGGGTGTCGGTTTCTGGATCGACCAGGCGAAAACCCCGGTCGGTCGCAAAGGGCAGTTGCACGAATACCCGCAGCGCGACTTGCCTTTTTTCGAGGACCTCGGCCAGCAGGCCAAGACCCACGATCTGACCGCGTTCATCATCGGCCCCGATTGCCTGGAGCAGCGCGACAAGCTGCTCAAGGCCCTGGAGCAGGGTCGTGGCGAGCTGGTGCATCCGTGGCTCGGACGCCTGCAAGTCAAGGTCGGCGAATGCGACATGACCCACACTCGCCAGGATGGTGGGCTGGTGACGTTCGCCTTGAAGTTTTATCCCGATCAGCCGCTGCCGTTTCCGACGGCCACGGTCAGCACACAGAAAGTGCTGCTGGCCAAAGCCGACGGTCTGCTGGGTTCGGCGGTGGCGCGTTTCGAACAGGCGATGACGCTGATCAAGGCTGCGCGAATCGGCATCACCAACCTGCGCAACAGCCTTACCGGCGTCTACGAGGTGATCAAGGAGCAACTGAAACCGTTGATCGAGCAATATCGGCAGATCACCGAACTGGTCAAAGCCGTGAAGGAGCTGCCCAGGGAAGTGGCGGCAGAATTCAAGGGTTTGCTCGGCGATATCAAGGAGCTTAAAGCGTTTGCCAAGGAAGGCTACCGTGGCGTGATTGCCGACGTGTCGCAGCAACTCGAAGCGATTCGCAAGGCCGATGCGCCGAAGATCACCACCGGCAAGGACACCAGTGCCGCAGCGCAAGCGATGGCCGATCTGGTGCAAGACACGATGCTGGTCAAAGTCGCGCAGTGGGTGGCCTCGATGCCGGTGGCGACCACGCCGGTAAAACTGGCGTCGACACCGTCGGTGGCTCAACAGTCGACATCGCCGGTCAGCCGTCAGGAAGTGCCTGTCAGCGATGATATGCAAGCCCTGCGCACGGCGGTGACTGCCGCCATTGATCCGATGCTGGCGAAAGCCGGGCCTGCGCACTTCCAGGCCATCAATGATGTAAAGGAGGCGCTGGTGGCTCATCTCAAAGCGGTGGCGTCCTCCGGCGTGCGGCAAGTCAGCAAGTCGTTTCAGGAAAGCTTTCCGGCAGTGGTCGTGGCCTACAAGCAGTTCGGCGACGCCACGCGAGTCGACGAAGTGATTCAGCGCAACGGGATCACCCATCCCGGTTTCTCGCCCAATGACGTGAAAGTCTCGCGGGAGTGACGCCATGAACGAGATGGACAATCACGTCACGCTGACGGTCAACGACATGCAATACGGCGGCTGGAAAAGCGTCGAAATCACTGCTGATCTTGAGCGTCAGTTCCGCACTTTCAAACTCGACATCACTTGGCAATGGCCTGGGCAGACCGTGGACCAGAGGATCAAGCCCGGCGACCCCTGCGAGGTAAAAATCGGCAAGGATCTGGTGCTCACCGGCTATGTGTTCAAGGCGCCGATCCGCTATGACGGGCGACAGATCAGTCTGACCATCGAGGGCAGTTCCAAGACCCAGGATCTGGTCGATTGCGCCGCCCGTAACCTGCCCAGCCAATGGCAGCAACAACCCTTGCTGACCATCGTCCGGGATCTGGTGAGCGAGTACGGCCTGTCGGTGGTCAACCAAATCAGCGAAACCACACGCCTGAGCAAACACACCATCGTGCCGGGCGAAACGGTATTCCAGTCGATCGATCGATTGCTGTCGCTGCTGCGGGTGTTTTCCACCGACAACGAGCTGGGCCAGTTGGTGTTGGCCAAACCCGCTAGCGGCGGGCGTGCCAGCGATGCGCTGGAGCTGGGCAAGAACATTCTGTCGGCCAATGCACCGATGGATTTCAGCCAGGTGTTCTCCGAATACCGGGTGATCGGCCAGCAAAAGGGCTCGGATGCGAAAAGCGGCGCGGCGGTCAGCGAGGTCGAGTCGACGGCGGCGGATCTGAGCTTCAAACGTCGGCGCACCACGGTGATCAATGAAGGCACGCAGCTGACCTTTGAGTTGGCGCAACAGCGTGCCCAATGGGAAAGCGCGACCCGCATGGGCCGGGCTCAGGCCACCACCTATCAGGTGCAGGGCTGGCGGCAGAGCAACGGTGATTTGTGGCGCCACAACACGCTGGTGAAGGTCAAGGATCCGGTGCTCGATTTCGATGGCGACATGCTGATTTCAAAAGTCACCTATTCGTTGTCGGCGCAGGGCTCGGTGACCACGTTGCAAGTGGCACCGCCGCATACCTTTGATCCTGATCCGACTCCCCCGAAGCAAACCTGAGCCTTGCACCGCCCCCTGTAGGAGTGAGCCTGCTCGCGATAGCGGTTCAACAGACACAGAAGTGTCGACTGTCATGCCGCCATCGCGAGCAGGCTCACTCCTACAGTTGTTCGCGTTGTGCCCACCTTTTTGAGAAAAAACCATGAGCCTACTGACACGCCTGCTGGCGCGCGGCACTGTCGTGCTCGCCAATTCGGCTTCGAAACTGCAATCGCTGCAAATGCGCCTCACCGCCGGCGAAGTCAATGACGACCTCGAACACTTCGAACCCTATGGCTTCACCAGTCATCCGCTGGCCGGGGCGGAAGGCGTCGTCACCTTCATCGGCGGCGACCGTTCCCACGCCATCGCCCTGGTCATCGCCGACCGCCGCTATCGCTTGCAAGCACTGGCTGCCGGTGAAGTGGCGATCTACACCGACGAAGGCGACAGGATTCATTTCAAGCGCGGGCGGATCATCGACATCGAAACTGCCACGCTGAACATCCGCGCCAGCAGCGCGGTGAATTTCGATACGCCGGTCATAAACCAGACCGGCAAGATCGTTTCCACGGGTGATCAACTGGCCGGCGGCATCAGCCAGATCAAACACGTCCACGTTGGCGTGCAGGCCGGTAACGGTCAGACCGGCGCGCCGGCAGGAGGGCAATGATGTTCATCAGCCAGAACCTCCACGCCGCACTGACCCGCGCCGTGCTCATCAGCCTGTTCACCTGGCGTCGCGCCGCCGATGACGACGCCCTTGATGACGATGAACGCTTCGGCTGGTGGGGCGACAGTTTTCCTACGGTTGCAGACGATCGCATCGGCTCGCGGCTGTGGCTGTTACGCCGGGTCAAGCTGACCCGGCAGACGCAAATGGACGCCGAGTTCTATGCCCGCGAAGCCCTGCAGTGGCTGCTCGACGACGGCCACTGCAGCGCCATCGACATCATCAGCGAACGCCTCGATGCCCAGCGCCTGAACCTGCGCACGGTCCTGACGCTGGCCGACGGCGAACGTCTGGACATCAACCCCGATAACAGTTGGCAGGTGATCTATGCCGTTTGAAACCCCTTCGCTGCCGGTGCTGATCAAGCGCACCCAAAGCGACCTGGCCGGCGATTCGCTGCGCCAGTCCGATGCGCAAGTGCTGGCCCGTACCCTCGGCGGCGCCGTTTATGGCCTGTACGGTTATCTCGACTGGATTGCCCAGCAGATCCTGCCCGACAAGGCTGACGAGTCGACCCTGGAACGCATCGCCGCGCTGCGCCTGAACCAGCCGCGCAAAGCTGCACAAGTGGCTACCGGCAGCGTCAGCTTTACGGCCACGCCTGGCGCCGTGCTCGACGTTGACACGCTGTTGCAAGCGAACGATGGCCGCACCTACAAAGTCACCACCGCGCGCACCACCGTCGGTGGCAGTAACAGCACCACGATTGCGGCGCTGGAGGCCGGCAGTCTGGGCAACGCTGATGCCGGTCTGACGCTGACCCCGGTGCAGCCGATTGCCGGCATCGTCGGCAACAGCTTCGTGGTGCTGGCGCCGGGCCTCAGCGGTGGCGTGGCGCGCGAAAGCCTCGAGTCACTGCGCTCGCGAGTGATTCGATCCTATCGGGTGATTCCCCACGGCGGCGCGGCCAGCGATTACGAAACCTGGGCACTGGAAGTGCCAGGTGTGACGCGGGCGTGGTGCCGTGGCGGTGAGGGCAGTATGGGCATTGTCCGCCTGTTCATCATGCGCGATGACGACACGCAGCCGATTCCCGCGGCAGAGCAACTGGCCGAGGTTCAGGCCTATATCGAACCATTGCGTCCGGTCACCGCCGAGTTGCATGTGCTGGCACCGGAGCAGGTCCCCGTCACCTATGAATTGCGTTTGAGCCCCGATACCAGCGCTGTCCGTGCGGCGGTGGAAGCGCAGTTACGTGACTTGCACAACCGCGAAGCCGGCCTGGGGGATACCTTGCTGCAGAGTCACATTCGCGAAGCGATCAGCAGTGCCACCGGCGAGTACGACCACCAATTGATTGCGCCCGTCGGCAATGTCGTGCCAACCGAACACCAGCTACTGACCTTTGGGGGTTGCGTATGGGAGGCATGAGAACCGCTGCGCAATATCAGGCCCAGCTACGCAACCTGCTGCCCAGTGGTCCGGCCTGGGATCCGGAGCGAGTGCCGGAACTGGATGCAGTGCTCGGGAGCATTTCCCTGGAACTGTCGCGTCTGGACGCGCGCGCCGTCGACCTGCAAAACGAAATGGATCCGGCCGGCGTCAGCGAGCTGGTACCCGATTGGGAGCAGGTCATGAATTTGCCTGACCCGTGCCTTGGACAGAAGCCTTTGTTCGACGACCGTCGTCTGGCTGTGCGCCGGCGCCTGCTAGCAGTAGGCAGCCAGAGCATTGGCTACTTCGTTGAAATTGCCCGAAGCCAAGGCTATCCCAACGCTACCGTGACTGAGTTGAGGGCGCCGCGAATGGGGCGCTCACGGTTTGGTAACGGGCACTTTGGCAGCTGGCAGGCACAGTTCATGTGGACACTCAACACCGGAGGGCGGCAATTCATCGGTCGCCGGTTTGGCGCCAGTTATTGGGGCGAACGCTTTGGTGTGAATCCCGGTAGCGCCCTGGAGTGCCTTATCCACCGCAGTGCACCTGCTCATACCCGCGTGCATATCAATTACGACTAGAGGTTGAAAACTATGGATTACCCAAGAAGCACCCCCGGTGTCGGGCTGGTGAATGGACAGTTCGTGGACGAGAACCCGGTGGCAGGAACGCCAGGCTCTTTGATTCCCGCAACCTGGGGCAATGCCGTTACGCAAGAGATCCTGAACGTGATCAAAGCGGCTGGCATGCAGCCCGAAGAAGATGTTTCAACGCAGTTGCTGCAGGCCATCCAGAGTTTTGCCGCCCATGACTTCAAGAACTCGGTGCGGGTAGCGACAACGGGAACAATTGCCCTCAGCGGTTTGCAGGACATCGACGGTGTACAACTGGCCGTGGCAGATCGAGTGCTGGTGAAAGACCAGGCCAATGCCTCGCAGAACGGTGTTTACGTGGTGGCTGCCGGTTCATGGTCGCGCGCAGTGGATGCGGCGCAGGACTACCAAGTGACCAGCAGTTTTATCATTGCGACCGATGAAGGCGTGGTGAACAAGTCTCGCCTTTGGCAACTGACCACACCAGGCCCGATCAAGGTCGGCTCCACAGCGCTGACGTTTGAATTACTGGCGGGGTACACCGGAGTAGCCTCTGGCGAATACCGCAAGGTTACGGTCAATGCACGGGGGCAGGTAACCGCCGGCTCTAACCCGACCACTCTTGATGGCTACGGCATCGCGGATGCTTACACCAAGGTGGCTGCCAACAGTGCATTTGTGAAACAAGGCAGTGGTGCCGGACAACTCGGCAACTCGGTGTCCATTGGCTGGGATGGCAAGAACATCCTGATCCAGGTTGATGCCACCAGTTTCGGCAACCTGTGGTGTTCGGCCAACTTTGACCCCGCCACCAAGGCCAATGTGACGGACGTTTACAGCAAGAGTGCAACCAATGGCTTGCTGGACGCCAAGATCGCTTCGGATACATGTTCGGTGGCCGGTTTCGCAGGTGGCAATCCCGCCTCCCCGTATATGCGGAACAGGAACAATAACGAAGTCGTGATGCTGGCGAGAACAGCTTCGACCCTCGCCGGCTATGGCATCACGGATGGCATGACGCGTGCCGAGATCACCGGTCAAGTCAATGCGCGAGTTCTGAGTGATGGCATCACCTGGGCGGGGTTTGCCAGCAACGATCCGAATCAGCCCTACATGCGGCGTGCTGCCGATAACGGTGTCTATCTGTTGCAACCGCGTCTGGGGTTTACACCGGTTCGCCAGGGCGGGGGAAACTTCCAGTCGAACAACACGGTGATGATTGGCTGGGCGGCTGATGGTTCGTCTCTGCGGGTACAGGTCGATGCAACTGATCTGGGCAGCATCTGGACCGACGGCATCGGTAATGCCAAAGCGGTTGCCGCGCAATCCACCGCAGAAGCTGGAGTAGTCGGTTCTTATGCCTTGCTGGTCGTTGGCGGCGGTGGCGCTACGGGGCCGGGCGCGCTTGCCGCCGGTGTCAACTGCCGGTTCACGGCTACCGATGGCTCTGCCTGGGGTGGAGCACCTGCCGGCACCTGGCGAATCATGGGAGCTATCCGAAACTCTGACGGGGCCAGCCCTGACTCCACCACTCTATGCGTGAGGGTTTATTGAAATGATGACAATTGTGAGTGCGCGTCAGCCCTGCTGGAACGACGTGGAACATACCTCGTTAAACCTGTTGGTCACCTTCGAGGAGACCAGCGATTCATTGGGTGAAATACCGTTTACGGCTTCGCCGAAAGATCCGGAGCCTCACGGTCGAGAGTTGTTTGAACGGGCGGTTGCGCTGGAATACGGCGAGATCGCTGAACCCGACGAAGAGACACTGAAAGATGCAGTGCGGATGAAGACTTCCGGGCTCTCGGCATTGGCGTCATCGATGATCGCAAAGTTGCAGAGTGACCTCAGCACCCTGCAGGACTCCGTGGCGTTGGGCATGGCAACAGATGAAGAAATCACGCAGTTGCCAATGACTCAGGCGCAGCTTGATCTCTGGAGAAAGTACCGGGTACTGCTTTCCAGGATCGAGAGTCAGCCCGCTTTTCCTCGTGCGATCGATTGGCCCACGCAGCCCGAGTGAATGTTTGCTGCATGAGCCGAGTACATCAGCCCCGGCAACCGTGCGCAGCATTCCTTGCTGGTTGCAGCTGCGGTCGAAAGACCAGGCCGGCGGCGTGCCCACTCGGCATTGAATGAATAACAGCCGGAGACGAAAAATGGACTATCCAAAGAGCGTGCCCAATATCGGCCTGGTCAATGGCCGATTCGTGGATGAAAACCCTGCCAATGGAGCGCCGGGCTCGCTGATTCCTGCGGTGTGGGGAAATGGTGTAACGCAGGAAATTCTGAGTGTTGTGCAGGCGGCGGGTTTAACGCCGGACGAGACGACCAATAATCAATTGCTGGGCGCACTGCGCAGCCCGGCGCTGTTTTTGACTGCCGCCCAGTTTGATAAAGGTCGGTCAGTGGCCACTGCCGAGTTTGTTCAGCGCGCGTTAGGCAATTACGCAAGTGCACGGGGAATATCCGCCGCAACGCAACTGACGGGCGCTGATATCGGTTGCTCGATCGGAATGGGGGGGACCGTTTCCTATACCGTCACCCTGCCTGACGCAGCCTCTGTTCCGGATGGCGCGACCATCGGGCTGCACTGCCGCAACAGCGCCCCGGTTACGGTTGCGAGTAAATCCGGTGCGCAGATCAGTCCACAGGGCGCTTATTTGGGCTCGATAGTGATGAACAGCGGGGAGAGCGCCAACTTTGTCAGAGAGAGTGGCATCTGGACCGTTTACGGGACCGCGAGTCTGAAATACGCCGCGCTGTTTTCCGGGATGGTCAGCAATCCCGGGTATCAAAAACACGCCAGTGGAAATATCGATCAGTGGGGCACGGGGGTTTCGAATGCCGAGGGGGATGTCTACGTGACATTTCCGCTGACGTTTCCGAGGGGATATTTCTCGCTGGTGGCGACACATACCGGTGGCGATGCGGCGATGGTTGCGGTGACTGCGTACAGCGCAAAGGGCTGCACGCTGAGAATTCGCAATGCCGTAGGTCAAGTCAGCGGCGGCTGGTCGGTGAATTATTTTGCAAAGGGCTACTGAATGAACCCCTTCAATGTTTTATTCAGCGCCAGCACCTGCGGCGCGTATGTACCGGGTATCAACTCGACGGACATTCCCGACGACGTTATCGAGATTCCCCAGGGCTACTGGATCTCCTTGCTGCAACAGTTGGCGGTCACGCCAAAAATGATTGGCGTGAGCGCCACTAACGGCTATCCGATTCTGGTCGATCCACCGCCCCCCTCGCCGGATGCAGCCGCTGATGCCGAGCGCGCCTGGCGCACGGCACAGTTGGCAGCCACTGACGGTTTGGTAGCGCGTGACCGGGACGAGCTCGAGGACGGTGGCGGTACCACGCTGACTACCGAGCAATACGCACAGTTGCAGGCCTATCGTCGTGACTTGCGGGACTGGCCGCAGGGATCATTCTTCCCGTTCAGCGAGCATCGGCCGGTGGCTCCGGGGTGGTTGATCGCTGCAATCTGAAGCAGCGTTGATCACAGGCTTCATTGCCTGAAAACTCCGGAAAACAATGGCTGGCAAGCATAAGCCGCCATCCGTGATTGAATCGGAGCAACATCCAGGGAGGATCAAGCAGCATGCAAATAACCGAAAACAATCTTATCGACATCATGCCCAACGCCCGCTCCCAAGCGGGCGTTTTTGTTTCTGTACTCAACACTGCCATGGCCAGGCATCGCATCGATACGCCCAAGCGCATCGCTGCCTTTCTCGCACAGGTCGGTCACGAGTCGGGGCAATTGCGCTACGTGCGCGAACTGGGCAATAACCAATACCTGAGCAAATACGACACCGGCACCCTGGCGCTGCGTCTGGGCAATACCCCCGAGGCGGATGGCGACGGGCAAAAGTACCGGGGCCGTGGGCTCATTCAAATCACCGGTCGCGCCAACTACCGACAATGCAGCCTCGGCTTGTTTGGCGATGAGCGTCTGTTGTCGTTGCCCGAATTGCTCGAGCAACCGCAATGGGCGGCCGAATCGGCGGCGTGGTTCTGGGCGCAGAGGGGCCTGAACGAGCTGGCCGACGCGGACCAGTTCAACACCATCACCCGCCGAATCAACGGCGGGTTGAATGGCTTGCAGGATCGTCTGGAAATCTGGGCGCGGGCGAGGACGGTGCTATGTCCGGCTCCTGGCGTGTGATTGGCCTGTTGTTGCTGGCGGCCGGGGTTTTCTCTGCGGCGTGGCAATTTCAGGACTGGCGCTACGGGCGACAATTGGCCGAGCAGGCGCGGTTAAACGCCGAGACGCAGAATCAACTCACTCAAACTGCCGCGAGCGCACAACAGGCCGAGCAGGATAAACGCCTGGCGCTGGAGCAACGACTCGCGGCCAGTGAACAAACCCATTATCGAGCGCTGAGCGATGCCCAACGTGATCAGGATCGCCTGCGCGATCGTCTTGCCACTGCTGATCTGCGCCTGTCAGTCCTCATCGACGCCGGCGACGCTGCCCAAGGCTGCGGGGTGCCAGCCACCGCCGGCACCGGCGGCGTGGATCATGCAACCGTACGCGCCCGACTTGACCCGGCGCATGCTCAACGAATTATCGCCATCACCGCCACCGGCGACCGCGGATTGATTGCCTTGCAGGCGTGTCAGGCCTATGTCAGAGCGCTGGCGCCCGCACATTTTGAATGAGTCTGTGTATTGAAAGCATGCCCGGCTCGTGTACGGTGAAGACATTCCACACGATCCGGAGCTCGCCGTGAAAGAGACCACCCAACTGGCCGCTGAACTGGGCCGACGTCTGCAAGTGCTCAATGCTCACGTCACCACTGCAGAGTCCTGCACCGGTGGCGGGATTGCCGAGGCCATTACGCGGATACCGGGCAGTTCGGCCTGGTTTGAAGCCGGTTACGTGACGTACTCCAACCGGCAGAAAACCCGGCAGTTGAATGTTCCGGACGAACTGTTCGAAACGGTCGGCGCGGTCAGCCGCGAAGTCGTCGAGGCCATGGTGCGCGGTGCGCAGCAGCACAGCCTGGCGCATTTTGCCGTGGCGGTCAGCGGCGTCGCCGGCCCCGACGGCGGCACGCCGAACAAGCCGGTGGGCACGGTATGGCTAGCCTGGGGTGTGGGCGATGCGGTTTACAGTGAGGTTCAGCACTTCCCCGGCGGCCGTGATGAAGTCCGCCGACAAACGGTGAAGGCCGCGCTAGAGGGGCTTGTGCGACTAGCGGCACGAGAAATCGAAAATCAGGGGTAGGCGATCTTCGAACGCTGTGGAATAATACTGGCTACTTATACAGGTGTTGGCCGTCAGGCCTTATTGATTACGTGAGGACTTTAATGGACGACAACAAGAAGAAAGCCTTGGCTGCGGCCCTGGGTCAGATCGAACGTCAATTCGGCAAGGGTGCCGTAATGCGTATGGGCGATCAGGACCGTCAGGCGATCCCGGCCATCTCTACTGGCTCTCTGGGTCTGGACATCGCACTCGGCATCGGCGGTCTGCCAAAAGGCCGTATCGTTGAAATCTACGGTCCTGAATCCTCCGGTAAAACCACACTGACACTGTCGGTCATCGCCCAGGCACAAAAAGCCGGCGCGACTTGCGCATTCGTCGACGCCGAGCATGCGCTCGATCCAGAGTACGCCGGCAAGCTGGGCGTCAATGTCGACGACCTGCTGGTTTCCCAGCCGGACACTGGCGAACAGGCCCTGGAAATCACCGACATGCTGGTGCGCTCCAACGCCGTTGACGTGATCATCGTCGACTCCGTGGCGGCACTGGTACCGAAGGCTGAAATCGAAGGTGAAATGGGCGACATGCACGTCGGCCTGCAAGCACGTCTGATGTCTCAGGCGCTGCGTAAGATCACCGGTAACATCAAGAACGCCAACTGCCTGGTCATCTTCATCAACCAGATCCGTATGAAGATCGGCGTGATGTTCGGCAGCCCGGAAACCACCACCGGTGGTAACGCGCTTAAGTTCTACGCTTCGGTTCGTCTCGACATCCGCCGTACCGGCGCGGTGAAGGAAGGCGACGAAGTGGTCGGCAGCGAAACCCGCGTCAAGGTTGTGAAGAACAAGGTGGCTTCGCCGTTCCGTCAGGCCGAATTCCAGATTCTTTACGGCAAGGGCATCTACCTCAACGGTGAGATGATCGACCTGGGTGTGTTGCACGGTTTCGTCGAGAAGTCCGGCGCCTGGTACGCCTACGAAGGCACCAAGATCGGTCAGGGCAAGGCCAACTCGGCCAAGTTCCTGGCGGACAACCCGGAAATCGCCGCGAAGCTCGAGAAGCAACTGCGTGACAAGCTGCTGTCGCCAGCAGTGATTGCAGACTCCAAGGCCTCGGCGGTCAAAGAGACCGAAGACGACCTGGCCGACGCTGACCTCTGATCGCAGCGATGACCACCGCCGTACTGGATACCCTCGTCGCGGTGCGGCGAACCGCCATGGACCTGCTCGCACGCCGCGAGCATGGTCGCGTCGAGTTGACGCGCAAGCTGCGTCAGCGCGGCGCCGAGGCGGAGCTGATCGAAACAGCCCTCGACCGTCTGACGGAAGAGGGACTGCTTTCAGAAGCGCGATACCTTGAAAGCTTTGTTTCCTACCGAGCCCGTTCCGGCTATGGCCCATTGCGAATTCGTGAGGAGCTCAGCCAGCGGGGCTTGCAACGTACCGATATCGAAGTCGCCCTGCGCGAAAGCGGTATCAATTGGCAGGCGCAGCTTCAGGACACGTGGCAACGCAAGTTCTCCGGGCATTTACCGATTGATGCGAAAGAAAGAGCCAAACAAGGCCGGTTTCTGGCGTATCGGGGTTTCTCGATGGAGATGATCAACCGATTGTTCAGCGGTCGAGAGATGGACGATTAAATCGATTCAACAAAAAACGGCCCGCTATTTTTAAAAATAGCGGGCCGTTTTTTTTTGCCTTCAGATCACGTTGGAAGGTTCGCGCGAGCGTTGTGCGGTGGGCGGTTTTGAGTCTGCCCAGTTTTCCGGCAGGTTGATAAAGTCAACCAACTCTCTCAGACGACCATGGGTGCGGCCATTGAAGGCGAACGCCAGCCGCGCCAGATGGCTGAACTGTGCATCATCATGTTCTTCGCCACTGTAGGCGTGTTGATGAAACTGGTCGCTGAGGCACAGATCAGCGAACTCCTCTTGCATTTGCGCCAATGCCTGGTCGCGGAGCTTGTGGTTCATGCGTATCACGAACTGCCGCTTGAGCCAGCGGGTGGAGTGGAAGTTGCTGTAGAACTGATTGATCTCTTCCACCGCGTCTTCAACGCTGTAGACCAGCCGCATCAGCTTCATATCCGTCGGCAGGATATAGCGGTTGTCTTCCAGTTGGTTGCGGATGAAATCCAGCGCGCCTTGCCAGAACGTCCCGCCCGGGACATCCAGCAACACCACCGGCACCAATGGGCTTTTGCCGGTCTGGATCAGCGTCAGCACTTCCAGCGCTTCATCAAGGGTGCCAAAACCGCCCGGGCACAGCACCAGCGCATCGGCCTCTTTGACGAAGAACAGTTTGCGGGTGAAGAAAAAGTGGAAGGGCAACAGATTGTCGGTGCCATCGACGGTGGGGTTGGCATGTTGTTCGAAGGGCAGGGTGATGTTGAAACCCAGGCTGTGATCTCGCCCGGCCCCTTCGTGGGCGGCGGCCATGATGCCGCCGCCGGCGCCGGTGATGACCATCATGTCCGCACGGGTCAGCGCTGCACCGAGTTCGCGGGCCATCGCGTACAGCGGATGTTCCACTGGCGTACGTGCCGAGCCGAACACGGTAACTTTGCGCCGGCCCTTGAATTGCTCAAGCACGCGAAACGCCTGCTCCAGTTCACGCAGGGCTTGCAGGGTGATCTTGGCGTTCCAGCGGTTGTGGTCTTCCTGAGCCATACGCAGCACAGTCAGGATCATGTCGCGGTAGATGGGGATGTTCGGGCTGTTGGGGGAAACGTGGTCGAGTTGGGCTTCGACCTGGCTGATAAGGTCGCCGCGTTCCTGAAAATGACGGCTCAAGAGGTCGTTCGGTTGATAGGGCATTCAACGTCTCCTTCTGCACAGAGCGAGTGACTCTGACGAGACCGTCCGAGCCGCACTGCAAAAACACACAGGGCCGGCAGTTCCATTTCTGCCGTTAACGAATGATCGGGAATACTCTGAATCTAGACCCTCCCACGCATTCGTGCCGACTGGAACAGTGCGCTGTAACGTTTTGCCTGGCAACCGCTTACTGAATTGCGACAAAGCCTCGCCGCTCGTCTGAACGTGTCGCGAAGGGCCATCACTCTGATTTACTCAAATACAGATGTCGCAAGACAACCTTGCGTTTGCGCAAGGCCAGGCAATTCATGGATTCGTGGGTGGCAAGGAGGCGGGATGCATGGCCAGAGTGGTTCTGGAGATCGATACGCAGCTGTATCGAATGTTGCAGGAGTCGGCCAAGACCAATCAGTTGAGTCTCGAGGAAGAGTGCTGCCGACGATTGGCTGGCGGCGAGCGTCGCTCGCGCTATCTGCAGGCGCTGGTGGCGGAACTGCGCGCCGAGGATGAACAGCGGCGCGCTAACGCTTCACGCTGATTACTTTTTCTTGGCGGGCGCAGTTTTCGGGCAATCGGATTCCTGATAGCTCGCCGAACCGATCGCTTTGTTGGTTTTCACTTCGGTGAAGTCGTAACGCATGATCGCACCCTTGGCCATCAGCTTGCGGTACGACGGGTTATTGCAGACCGACGCGCCCAACTGGAAGTACACAGCCTTGGGATCGGCGCGCATCTTGTCGGCGTGGCTCTTCTGCACGCTCAGATGGTTGATCAGTTGCGTGCCTTCGACGGTGTAGCCTTGATCAAGAATGTCTTCATTGATCGCCCGTGGCGTGCCGACGCTGCTTTGGGCGGCGACGTTGCGCAGCTCTCGGTTCAGATTCTGCTCACTCAGGGACGCAGCCTGAGCGGTAAAGGACGTCGCCAGCAGAATGGCAGCGGTGGGAACGATAAGGCGCAGCATGAAACTCTCCTGATTCGGTGACTGGTGGTTCGACCCGTCACGGGGCGGTGCGTTCAGTGGCGGCGAATTATAGGGGAGCCGGTCTGGACGGTACAGGCTTGTAGCCGTCGCTCTGGTAAACTGCCGGCCTTTATTGCCCTGCCGAGTGTCGTTCGTGTCGAGTTTCCCTGTCTGCCGGTGTCGCCTGCGATGAACCATGCCCCCAACGCCGTGGCCCGCCTGCGCGATCAGCGCGAAGACGAAGGCATCAAGCCGATTCAGGCGCGCGGGTTCCGCTCCGAGCGCTGCCGTGATTGCCGAGTGATCATCAGCCATTGCCTGTGCGCGTGGCGGCCGAGCGTCGACACCCGTTCCGGCGTGTGCCTGATCATGACCGGCAAGGAAGTGTTCAAGCCCAGCAACACCGGCTGGCTGATTGCCGACGTCGTGCGCGACAACCACGCGTTTATCTGGTCGCGCACCGAGCCTGACCCGCAGATGCTCGCATTGCTCAACGATCCGCAATGGCAGCCGTATCTGGTGTTTCCGGGTGAATATGTCGAGCCGTCGCGGGTAACCAACACGGTGAGCGTCGATAGCAGCAAGCGTCCGTTGTTCATTCTGCTCGATGCGACCTGGACCGAAGCGCGCAAGATTTTCCGCAAGAGTCCGTATTTCGATCGTTTGCCGATTCTCAGTCTGCTGCCCGACAAACTCTCGCGCTATCGCTTGCGCCGCTCGACTCGCAGCGAGCATTTGTGTACCGCTGAAGTCGCCGCGTTATGTCTGGAACTGGCCGGTGACAGCGATGCGGCATCGGCACTGGACGCCTACTTCGATGTGTTCAGCCAGCATTACCTGGGTGCCAAGCAGCAACTGGACGTGAATGAATCAACTGCCGCTCACGCCGAGTTGTTGCCTTATATACGAAAGCCGCAGCCGGAGTTGGCCCGATAGTGGCCCATACTGTCGACAGCGCTGGCCATCTTGCTTGACCACCCCGGCTTCGCTGGGCATGCTTGGCGCCGATTAGGGTGCGGCCAAGGTTTGAAACGCCGTTTTTGCAGTTGATTGGCGTTGAACGTGCCCCTGTGGATATCGCTTCAAACGCGACATCTTGAGTTGTTTTGGCCAGACCGGAATGCACCGGGTCTGCCATCAAAAACAGGATCATTTGAAAAATGGCCACATACGACATCCTGATTGCCGATGATCACCCATTGTTTCGTAGTGCCCTGCATCAAGCGGTGACGCTGGGCCTTGGCCCGGATGTTCGGCTGGTGGAAGTGGCGAGCATCGCCGAACTGGAAGCACGCCTGACCGAAAAGTCTGACTGGGACCTGGTCCTGCTGGATCTGAACATGCCCGGCGCTTTCGGGTTTTCCGGGTTGGTCATGCTGCGCGGACAGTATCCGCAGATTCCGGTGGTGATGGTCTCGGCCCAGGAAGAAGCTTCGGTGATGGTCAAGTCCCGCGAGTTCGGTGCCAGCGGCTTTATTCCCAAGTCCAGCGACTTGAACGTGATCCAGCAAGCGGTGCGCAAAGTCCTCGATGGCGATGTGTTCTGGCCGCCGCAAGCCTTCGAAGCGGTGAGCGTGTCGGATGAGGCGAAAGCCGCCAGCGATGGTCTGGCCAGCCTGACGCCGCAACAGTTCCGCGTGCTGACCATGGTCTGCGAAGGCCTGCTGAACAAGCAGATCGCCTACGAGTTGAGCGTGTCGGAAGCGACCATCAAGGCTCACGTCACGGCGATCTTTCGCAAATTGAATGTGCGCACTCGCACGCAAGCGGCTTTACTGCTGCAACAACTTGAGTCAATTCCGAGCCAGTGATGACTGGCTGTTTCACGCTTTTTTGACTTTCGTTGATCTAGCTTCCCCACTCCTTTTTGGTTGGTTTCTTCTTTATGTCACCTTTCAAGGGCCAGACCGGCCTGAAACGCATCCTCAACGCGTCCGGCTATTCGCTTGACGGCTTGCGTGCCGCCTTCACCGGCGAAGCAGCGTTCCGCCAATTGGTGCTGCTCAACGTGGTGCTGATTCCGCTGACATTCTTCCTCAATGTCAGCCGAGTCGAGCAGGCCGTGTTGATCGCGGTTTGCTTGCTGGCGCTGATTGTCGAGCTGCTCAACTCGGCGGTGGAAGCGGCCATTGACCGTATCTCGCTGGAATTGCATCCGCTGTCTAAAAATGCCAAGGACATGGGCAGCGCCGCGCAGTTCGTGGCATTGAGCATGATCGCGCTGGTGTGGGCGGTGATTCTGCTTTAAGCGATGGTCGGCAAGACGATCTCGTCGCTGCGCTGCACCCCGGCGGTAAACGCGCGGCACAGGTCGAGAAACTCGCGCATGGCCGAGGTCTGGTACTTCTGTTTATGCCAGATGAAATAGAACTGCCGGGCGAGGTCCAGATCCGGCGTCTCGACCGGCACCAGGCTGCCGCGGCGGAAGGCATCGCGCAGCGCCAGCCGCGAGATACAGCCAATCCCCAGGCCTGACTCCACCGCGCGTTTGATCGCTTCAGTGTGTTCCAGCTCCAGCCGAATGTTCAGCGCACTGCGGTGGTGGCGCATGGCTTGATCGAAGGTCAGGCGCGTGCCGGAACCCTGTTCCCGCAGAATCCACGCCTCATGGGTCAGCTCTTCCATTGTCGCGCTGCCGCGCTTGGCCAACGGATGCTGTGGCGCGCAGAACACCACCAGCTCATCCTCTACCCAACTCTGCACTTCGATGTCGGGATGGCTGCAATCGCCTTCAATCAGACCCAGATCAATTTCGTAATGCGCGACTTGTTGCACGATATTGGCAGTGTTCTGCACGTGCAGCTTGACCTGACTTTCGGGGTGGCGCTGCATGAAACTGCCGATCAGCAGGGTTGCCAGATAGTTGCCAATGGTCAGCGTCGCCCCCACTGACAAAGAGCCGAAACCGGATTTGCCGTTGAGCAGGTCTTCGATTTCCTTGGCCTGATCGAGCAGGGCCACCGCTTGCGGCAACAGCTGTTTACCGAGGGCGTTGAGACTCAGGCGCTTACCGGCGCGGTCGAACAGCTGGCAGCTGGACTGGCGCTCGAGCTCGGTGATCGAAGTGCTGGCCGCCGATTGCGAGAGGTTGAGCAGACCCGCAGCACGGGATACGCTTTCCTGCTGGGCGACGGCGACGAAGACTTGCAGTTGACGGAGAGTAAATCGCATATCGATATAACCGATAACCCTTATCTTAATAATCCAGTTAACAGATATTGTCGTCGCTATTAGAATGCGATGCAATTGCGCACGTTAAGCCTCATCGAGCCGCGCAGACCAATCTCCAGGAGTCAAACGTACATGAGCAACATGAACCACGAGCGTGTCCTCAGTGTTCATCACTGGAACGACACTCTGTTCAGCTTCAAGTGCACCCGCGATCCGGGCCTGCGCTTCGAGAACGGTCAGTTCGTGATGATCGGCCTGCAACAACCCAACGGCCGCCCGCTTATGCGCGCTTACTCGATCGCCAGCCCGAACTGGGAAGAGCATCTCGAGTTCTTCAGCATCAAGGTACAGGACGGTCCGCTGACCTCCCAGCTGCAGCATTTGAAGGAAGGCGACGAGATCATCATCTCGAAGAAGCCTACCGGCACGCTGGTTCTTGATGACCTGAACCCGGGCAAGCACTTGTACCTGCTGAGCACCGGCACCGGTCTGGCGCCGTTCATGAGCGTCATTCAGGACCCGGAAACCTACGAGCGCTTTGAAAAAGTGATCCTGGTTCACGGCGTGCGTTACGTCAACGAAGTCGCCTACCGCGAATTCATCACCGAGCACCTGCCGCAGAACGAGTTCTTCGGCGAAGCGCTGCGTGACAAGTTGATCTACTACCCGACCGTGACCCGCGAGCCGTTCGAGAATCAGGGCCGCCTGACTGACCTGATGCGCAGCGGCAAGCTGTTCAGCGACATCGGCCTGCCACCGATCAACCCGCAGGACGACCGCGCGATGATCTGCGGCAGCCCGAGCATGCTCGACGAGACCAGCGAAGTGCTCGACAGCTTCGGCCTGAAGATCTCGGCGCGGATGCGCGAGCCGGGTGATTATCTGATCGAGCGTGCGTTCGTCGAAAAATAACACCCCTTGTAGGAGTGAGCCTGCTCGCGATAGGGCCGCGTCAGTCGAAATCCATCTTGACTGATCCACCGAAATCGCGAGCAGGCTCACTCCTACAGAAAAGCAAAAAGCCCGCGTAGCCTGAGAAGGCAGCGCGGGCTTTTTCGTTTGCGGGTGTCATTCGCCAGCCGGGATGACTTCCAGCACGCAAATCTGCGCAGGCGTCGGGTAATGCCAGCGCACGTCCAGATCCCAGAACTGCGCGCCATATTCCCGTTCCGGCGCCGGTGTCTGATACGCCGGACGTGGATCCTGCGCCAGACACTGCTCAATCAGCTCTACCAGCGGCTCGTCGAGGCGCTGTGCGTGTATGTGCGCCTGTTGCAGCGCCGAATCCGTCCACTGCACATCGATCAAGTGCGGCGCCGCGCTGGCGATGTGGTTGCTCGCCCCCGGGATGATATCGGCGTATGGCACATACGGCTTGATATCCAGCACCGGGGTCCCGTCGAGCAAATCGATCCCGGAAATGAACAGCCGATGGCCTTCAACCTTGTCCAGCTTCACCACCGACTGACCGATGCCGTTCGGTCGGTGTGTGGCGCGGGTGGCGAATACGCCCATCGACTTGTTGCCGCCCAGCCGGGGCGGACGCACCTTCAGGCGCGGCTTTTCTTCCAGGGCTTGATGAAACAGGAACAACAGCCAGACGTGGCTGACCTGCTCCAGGCCCTGCACGGCGTCACCCTGCTCGAACGGTGCGACCAGCTCCAGCACGCCCCGGGCAGCCGGGGCCAGTTGGGGCTGGCGAGGAATGGCGAACTTCTCCTTGAAGCAGGAGCGCACGAAGCCGATGGGGGAAACGCTGTAGGTCATGGTTTGGGATCGAAGCGGGGTAGGGCGGGCATGATAACCCGGCAGACCTTATGGCAGGTGGCGACTGGGCTGACGCCATCGCGAGCAGGCTCACTCCTACAGGGTCATGGGTGTACACAAAATCTGTGCTCGCTGAAAATCCCTGTAGGAGTGAGCCTGCTCGCGATAGCGTCACCGCCGATCTTAGAGGCTGAACCCACCATCCAGCGGAATGATATTCCCCGTCATGTAGGCCCCCGCCGTGCTCGCCAGGCTGATCGCCAGCGCCGCCATCTCCTCTTCACGCCCCCAGCGCTTCATCGGAATCAGTGCCGTGTCCGCAGCCAACGCCTGCTCATCATTACCAATGTGCTGCGTCATCCTGCTCGGAAAGCGCCCCGGCGCAATCACGTTGACGTTGATGTGCTGGCTCACCAGTTCCCGGGCGAGAATTCGTGACAGCTGATGCAGCGCGGCTTTGCTCGGCCCATAGGCGTAAGCCTGCTCGCCAAACGACGAAATTCCCGCCACCGAACCGATATTGATGATCCGCGCCGGATTCGCCGCCGAGCCAGCCTTGCGCAGCAACGGCAGAAACTGCTGGATGCAACTGAACACCGAGGTTACGTTGAGCTGCATGACTTTCTCCCAGCCCTTGACCGGGTAGCTCTCCAGCGGCGCCCCCCAGGTGGTGCCGGCGTTATTCACCAGAATGTCCAGATGAGTGATCTGCTCCCCCAGGCGCGCAGCCAGCTCCTGCACACCTTCTTCCGTCGCCAGGTTCGCCGCCACGCCGTGGCACTGGCCCAAGGCGCTGAGTTCTTCAGCCGTTTGATGGCAGGCTTCAGCGTCGCGAGAGCAGACGTAGACACGGGCGCCGGCCTCGACAAAGGCCTTGGCGATCATTTTGCCGATACCACGGGTGCCGCCGGTCACCAGAGCGGTGCGGCCTTGCAGGGAAAAGTAGGGATGCATGGCGAGTCCTGAAGATTAGGGATCAATACACCCTAGTCGCCAGCCGCGAAAAGCGGAGCCACTATTTTCAGAGGGAATGAGCGGTTATGCGCTGCGGTGGCGACCATCAGTCGCCACCGCAAAAGGGCATCAGGCCGGGCGAACGCGCAGCGTGAGCCCTTTGAGAAAGTTACGCAGCAATTGGTCGCCACACGGGCGGTAGTTGGTGTGGCCAACCTTGCGGAACAGCGCGCTCAGCTCAGGCTTGGACACCGGAAACTCGGCGGCCTTGAGAATCGCGTGCATGTCGTCTTCTTTCAGTTCGAAAGCCACACGCAGCTTTTTCAGGATGATGTTGTTGGTCACCGGCACTTCGATCGGCTGCGGCGGACGGCTTTCGTCCTTGCCGCGTTTGAAGATCACCAGGCCATCAAGGAAGTGGGCGATGACTTCGTCGGGGCAGCGCACGAAACCTTCTTCGTCTTCTTCTTTCTTGTCCAGCCAGGTGATTACATCGGCGAGCGTGACGTCGAGGCCGCCGAGCTTGATGATCTCGACGACTTTCTTGTCGCTGATGTCGAGCATGTAGCGCACGCTGCGCAGTACGTCGTTATGAACCATGTCGGTATTCCTGATGCGTTGTGGGCAGCGCTCGCGAGCGCTGCCGGAATGTGGGACGGCGGTGGAAGTGTCAGAACTTCTCTTTGCCGGACAGGTAGCGCCATTGGCCGAGCGGGACCTTGCCGATCGAGACGCCGCCGATGCGGATGCGGCGGATGCCGATGACCTTCAGACCGACCGCCTCGCAGAACTGCGCGATGATTCCCGGCTGCGGGTTTTTCATGGCGAAGCGCAGACGGTTTTCGTTCTGCCAGCTGGCCTTGACCGGTGGCAGCTCCTTGCCCTTGTGGGTCAGGCCGTGCTGCAGGCGATTGAGGCCGTGGGCAGCCATCTCACCCTCTACTTCAACAATGTATTCCTGCTCGATCTTCGCGGCGTCGGCAGTGAGTTTGCGCAGGATTTTCCAGTCCTGGGTGAACACCAGCAGGCCGCTGGCCTTGGGCTGCAGGTCGGCGCTGGCGGTGAGCCGCAGGAAATGTCCGCGCAACGGTCGCTTGCCGTAGCGGTGCTCTTCGCTGAGGGTTTCGGCGCTGAGCGACTGCATGGCGCTGTCGACATCCATGCCGGCGGGGGCGTTGAGCAGGATGGTCACCGGCTCCGGCGCGGTGGCCTTGGCGTCCTTGTCGAGTTCGACCTTTTGATCGCCAACCTTGAATTGCGGCTCATCGATGACTTCGCCGTCCACGGTAACCCAGCCGCCCTCAATGAACAGCTCGGCCTCCCGGCGGGAGCAACCGACCAGTTCGATGAGGCGTTTGGAGAGGCGAATCGGGTCAGTCATGACAGGGCCGTAACAAAAAAGGGGTGGGCATTGTACCTGTGTGGAAGCGGTTAAGCCCGGTTCCATTTCGGTATCGTTATTTGTAGGAGTGAGCCTGCTCGCGATTGCTTTATGACATTCAGTATTGTTGTCGGCTGGTCTGGCGCTATCGCGAGCAGGCTCACTCCTACAGGGTTGTGGTGTGTCAGCCGGTGCTTGAGCGTTGCTGATTCTGCCGCAGGCGCATATGCAGCAGCGGATACGGCTGGCCCATGCCATCGACCTCGGAGCGTCCGACCACCTCGAAGCCCTGTTTCTCGTAAAACCCCAGCGCCTGCGGGTTCTGTTCGTTGACGTCGAGTTCATCGGCGTTCAGCCGTTCGATCGCATATTTAAGCAGCTGTTTACCTAAACCACGGCCACGATGATCGGGATCGATGAACAGCATTTCAATCTTGCCCGCCGCCACTCCGGCAAACCCGGTGATGCGCTGCTGGGCGTCTTTGGTACAGATCAGCATCACCGCATCGAGATAACGGGTAAGCACCAGATTGCGCAGCAGCTCGATGTAGCTGTCCGGCAGGAATTGATGAGTCGCCCGGACCGAGGCCTCCCAGACCCGGGTCAGTTCTTGGTAATCGCTGATTTTCGGTGTGTGAATGACCGAATGCTGACGCATGTGCGTGTGCCTCTTGTACGTTTCAAGGGAGTCCGTCCCCCGCTAAACGATAGCCGCAAAAAAGCCCCGCATCTTGTAAAAAGAGCGGGGCTTTTTGTTTTTGTTGCGGTGTCTGGCTGGCTATTTCTGTCGCCGGCAAGAGCTCTCCCCCTCACCCCAACCCTCTCCCCCAAGGGGGCGAGGGGGAAGGGAGCTGATCTTCGTGCTGTTCAAAACCTGAGTTCGACTGGAAGGCTCAGGTCGGTGAAGCTCGCGAGAACACCTCAATCAGTCCCCTCTTCCCGAGAGGGGGCGAGGGGGAAGGGAGCTGATCTTCGTGCTGTTCAAAACCTGAGTTCGACTGGATGGCTCAGGTCGGTGAAGCTCGCGAGAACACCTCAATCAGTCCCCTCTCCCTCTGGGAGAGGGCTAGGGTGAGGGGCTTTTGATCTTCAGATCAGATCTGCTCAGCCCACAGATCATATTCGTCAGCATCAGTCACCTTGCACCAGACCTTGTCGCCCGGTTTCAGATTGCTGCCGTTGTCGATAAACACGTTGCCATCGATCTCCGGCGCATCGAAGAAGCAGCGGCCGACCGCGCCTTGCTCGTCGACTTCGTCCACCAGCACTTCGATCTCGCGACCAATGCGCATTTGCAGACGGGCCGAGCTGATCGCCTGCTGGTGCGCCATGAAGCGCTCCCAACGATCCTGCTTGACCTCGTCCGGAACAATCTCCAGATCCAGATCATTGGCCGGAGCGCCGTCCACTGGCGAGTACTGGAAGCACCCGACGCGGTCGAGCTGGGCTTCGGTCAGCCAGTTCAGCAGGTACTGGAAGTCTTCTTCGGTTTCGCCCGGGAAGCCGACGATGAAGGTCGAACGGATGATCAGGTCCGGACAGATCTCGCGCCAGTTCTTGATCCGCGCCAGGGTCTTGTCTTCGAACGCCGGGCGTTTCATCGACTTCAGGACCTTCGGGCTGGCGTGCTGGAACGGGATGTCCAGGTACGGCAGGATCTTGCCGGCGGCCATCAGCGGGATCAGCTCGTCGACGTGCGGGTACGGGTAAACGTAGTGCAAGCGGACCCAGACGCCCAGCGTGCTCAAGGCTTCGCACAGTTCGGTCATGCGGGTTTTCACCGGCGCGCCATTCCAGAAACCGGTGCGGTATTTCACATCAACGCCGTAAGCGCTGGTGTCTTGCGAAATCACCAGCAGCTCTTTGACGCCGGATTTGACCAGGCGCTGAGCTTCGTCGAGCACGTCACCCACCGGACGGCTGACCAGTTTGCCGCGCATCGACGGGATGATGCAGAACGAGCAGCTGTGGTTGCAGCCTTCGGAAATCTTCAGGTACGCGTAGTGGCGCGGGGTCAGCTTGATGCCTTGTGGCGGCACCAGGTCGATCAGCGGGTTGTGATCCTGACGCGGCGGCACCACTTCGTGCACGGCGTTGACCACTTGCTCGTACTGCTGCGGACCGGTCACGGCCAGCACGCTCGGGTGCACGTCGCGGATATTGCCTTCTTCCACGCCCATGCAGCCAGTGACGATGACCTTGCCGTTTTCCTTGATCGCTTCGCCGATCACTTCCAGCGACTCAGCCTTGGCCGAATCGATGAAACCGCAGGTGTTGACGACTACAACGTCGGCGTCCTGATAAGTGGACACCACGTCATAACCTTCCATGCGCAGCTGGGTCAGGATGCGCTCGGAGTCGACCAGTGCTTTCGGGCAACCCAGAGATACAAAGCCAACCTTGGGATTGGCCGGCGCAGGAGTGGTGGACATGTCTAACCTCGGTGTTTTGTGACGTCGCTTGCTTGATGCGCAAACCGACGGATGGGCGCTTAGGGCGCGCCTCTGATCAAAAAGTGCGCAATTCTAGCGGCGGGCAACGCACTTGACCAGCTTTATACGGGGAAATACGACGAGTGCTGCGCTATGCTTCGCGCCGTTGAGCTTTACCGATTTCTTGCAGTCAATCATTGGTCTGTAACAACAGGTAAAACAGCGCATGCTGCAATACAAAGCATAGTGCTTCCTTCTAAGAAGCCGGTATCGAGATCAGGAGTGTTGGATGGGTCAGGCAAGTAGTCATGCGGCGGGCGCCGAGGGTTCGGCGAGTAGACCGCTGAGCATGCTGGTCGCGGCGGTCGGGGTGGTTTATGGCGACATCGGCACGAGCCCGTTGTACACCCTCAAGGAAGTGTTTTCCGGTGGTTACGGTGTGCCGGTCAATCACGACGGCGTACTCGGCATTCTGTCGTTGATCTTCTGGTCGCTGATCTGGGTGGTCTCGATCAAGTACATGATGTTCGTCCTGCGCGCGGACAACCAGGGTGAGGGCGGCATCATGGCCCTCACCGCACTGGCACGGCGGGCAGCGGCGGGGCGCAAGCGCCTGCGCACGCTGCTGGTAGTCTGCGGGCTGATCGGCGCGGCGCTGTTCTACGGCGACAGCATGATCACCCCGGCGATCTCGGTGTTATCAGCGATCGAAGGCCTCGGCCTGGCGTTCGACGGCATTGATCACTGGGTGGTGCCGCTGTCGCTGGTGGTGCTGGTCGCGCTGTTTCTGATCCAGCGCCACGGTACCGCGCGGATCGGCATCCTGTTCGGGCCGATCATGGTCACCTGGTTTGTCGTCCTCGGCGCCCTCGGCGTGTACGGCATCAGCCATACCCCGGAAGTGCTGCACGCGATCAATCCGATGTGGGCGGTGAATTTCTTCATCGTGCATCCGGGCATGGGCGTGGCGATTCTCGGCGCCGTGGTGCTGGCGCTGACCGGCGCCGAAGCGCTGTACGCCGACATGGGCCACTTCGGCCGCAAGCCGATCGCTCGCGCCTGGTTCTTGCTGGTGCTGCCGGCGCTGGTGCTGAATTACTTTGGCCAGGGTGCGTTGCTGCTGGAAAATCCTGACGCCGCGCGCAACCCGTTCTATCTGCTGGCACCGAGCTGGGCGCTGATTCCGCTGGTCGGCCTGTCGACACTGGCCACGGTGATCGCCTCGCAAGCGGTGATTTCCGGCGCTTTCTCCCTGACCCGTCAGGCGATCCAGCTCGGCTACATCCCGCGCATGTACATCCAGCACACCTCCAGCGACGAGCAGGGCCAGATCTACATCGGCGCGGTGAACTGGGCGCTGATGGTCGGCGTGGTACTGCTGGTGATCGGCTTCGAATCCTCTGGCGCACTGGCCTCGGCTTATGGCGTGGCGGTGACCGGCACCATGCTGATGACCACCATTCTGGTGTCGGCGGTCATGCTGCTGCTGTGGAAATGGCCACCGATTCTTGCGGTACCGGTGCTGCTTGGCTTCCTGCTGGTGGACGGCCTGTACTTCGCCGCCAACGTGCCGAAGATCGTTCAGGGCGGCGCCTTCCCGGTGATCGCCGGCATCGCCCTGTTCGTGCTGATGACCACTTGGAAGCGTGGCAAACAACTGCTGGTCGAACGCCTCGACGAAGGTGCGCTGCCGCTGCCGATCTTCATCAGCAGCATCCGCGTACAACCCCCGCATCGCGTACAGGGCACGGCGGTGTTCCTCACTGCCCGCTCCGATGCCGTGCCGCACGCGCTGTTGCACAACCTGCTGCATAACCAGGTGCTGCATGAGCAAGTGGTGTTGCTGACGGTGGTCTACGAAGACATCCCGCGTGTGCCGCCATCCCGTCGCTTCGAAGTCGAAGCGCACGGGGAGGGCTTCTTCCGGGTGATTCTGCACTTTGGTTTCACCGACGAGCCGGACGTGCCACAGGCGTTGAAACTGTGCCACCTCGAAGACCTCGACTTCAGCCCGATGCGTACCACTTACTTCCTCAGTCGCGAGACGGTGATCGCCTCGAAACTCGAGGGCATGGCGCGTTGGCGTGAGGCGTTGTTTGCGTTCATGTTGAAGAATGCCAATGGCAATCTGCGGTTCTTTAATTTGCCGTTGAACCGGGTGATTGAGTTGGGAACGCAGGTGGAGATGTAAGCCCCGCCGCAACTCAAAAGCCCCCGGTAGCTTTATGGCTGGCGGGGGCTTTTTTGTGGGCGGCAACTTCAGATCAAAAGATCGCAGCCTTCGGCAGCTCCTACAGGTTTCGCATTCCATGTAGGAGCTGCCGAAGGCTGCGATCTTTTGATCTGCAAACCTCTACAAGCTTTCAGGCATCTCTGATTCAGACTCGGTCTTCGTACGCGCAGGTCGTGGCATCAACGCCTGAATTACATCATCAATCAAGGCTTTGCCCATCACTGTCAGGTAATGCGCGGCCCAGGCATGGCGGTCGGTGTTTTTGGCGTAAGCCGCGTCTTCGGCGAAGGATTTGGCGAGGGATAGCAGGTCGGAGGATTGGGACAAGGCATCAATGATCGGGATGCCGGAGCGGACGTTGAAGAACGCTTGATCCGAGTTGTAGAGGAAAGGGGTGAAGCCGATGGTTTTAGCGTTTGCAAGTCCGTGCAGATCAGTTTCGGTCATCGTGTTACTCCTTAGTTCGAAGCGCCGCGACTTTCGTTACCACGCGAAAGGGAGGCAACTGTACGCAGGGTGGTAAACCGGGAACCAAGGAAACCGGCACGCCCAAAAGCGTCCCACGCACAGCCGCCATAACTTGAGGAGCGCGCTGTTGCGATGGTTTCTCCGGGTTACCACACCCGATCGCTGAATGGGTCAGCGACGTCCGGAGAGTATCCCGTCAAAAAACAGCGCAATAGAGCGGCAAAGCGCCCGAACACGAGTTTCGGAGTTTGCCTACAAGGTCTGTGGGCGTCATCTGATATTGCGAGACCAGACGTAAACGAAACTAAACGTCGGACACTTGTTTCCCTGTAGGAGTGAGCCTGCTCGCGATAGCGGTGTGTCAGTTGGCAAATAGGTGGCTGACACTCCGCTATCGCGAGCAGGCTCACTCCTACAGGGGATTGGGGTGATCCATGCAAATGTAAAAAGCCCCCGCTATTGTGAGATGGCGGGGGCTTTTGTAGTCGGCGGCTCAGATCACTCTTCGGCGACCGAATCCTTGCTCTGGCGCTTCTGAATCAGCTCCACCAGACGCTTGGCCAGCGCCGGGTAGTTTTCATCAAAGTGATGTCCGCCGGGCAGTTTCACCGGTTCGCCAACGGCAGTCTTGTCGGTGCAGCCACTCTCATCCGTCTCTTCTTCACCATAGATGCACACAACCTTCGCCGCTGGCAATTTGGCCATTTCTGGCCCGGTGGCGGCTTCTTTGCCGGCGTTGCCGAGCCAGCCTTCGACTTCGATTTCGAAGCTGCCGGTGCGGGCGAAGGCGAGCAGGATGATCGCGTCGACGCGCTGCTGTTCGTTCTCTGGCAGGCGGTTGTAGATCGCTGGCAGGACGTCCGCGCCGAACGAGTAGCCGGTGAGGATGAAGCGCTTGGTGCCCCATTTCTGCCGGTAGTGCTGCATCAGTTCGGTGAGGTCGAGGGCGCTTTGTTCCGGGCTCTTGTGCTGCCAGTAGTAGCGCAGGGTGTCGATGCCGACCACCGGGTAGCCGATCTTGGCCATTTCCCCGGCGACGTCGCGGTCGAGGTCGCGCCAGCCGCCGTCACCGGAAAGGAACAGGGTCACGGTGTCGTTGGCCTGACCGGCCGGAACTTCCACGACCGGGATCGCCAGGCCGCCGTTGGCCTTGTCGCCGCCGACGAGGATTTTGCGCAGTTCGTTGTTCAGCACTTGCGGCAGGTTGATGTCGTAGTCGCTGATGCTGGTTTCGGCGTTCGGCTGATCGCGGACGAAACCTGCGCTGGCGTCGTCCGGGTTGTCGTTCCACGCCACCAGCCAGTGGCCGTGGGCGGCGGATTTTGGCAGCAGGTGGGTGCAGCCGGGCTTTTCCAGGGCCAGATCGACGGAGATGGCCTGGGCCTTGTCGTCTTTCTGTTCCGCCAGCCAGCGCCATGCCAGCACAGCGCCCGGGCCGATGCCGCTGACCAGGGTGGCCGGGCCGTTCAGTTCACGCAGGCCCGCTTGCAGTGCGCGGCTTTGCAGCAGGCAGTCCTTGGGCAGAATCACCTGAACGATCTGCGCCGAAGCGCTGCGGCTGAGGGTGGTCAGTTGTTTCTCGGAGAGCTTCTGTTCGTCGGTGACAGCCACCAACACCTGAGCCTTCGGCTTGCTGCCCGGAATCACCCGGGTCATGGCCGCGCCATCGGCGGGTTTGAGCTGTTCGACGGTCGGTTCCGGTGCCGGGCGTTTCAGGTACCAGTAACCGCCGCCGGCAATCACGGCCAGCACAATCAGTGCGGCCAGGATGTACTTCAGGGAGCGTTGAATCATCAGCGTTTCACCAATCCAGTCAAGCCGCCCGCGATCAGGGCGGCAGTGTCGGCCAGCGCCACGAGCGGATCGAGTCCGGCGGGCACGGCCATATAACGGGGTTCCCAGTCAGGCTGGAACTTGTCTTTGAAGCGGCGCAAGCCTTGGAAGTTGTACAGCTGCTCACCACGGCGGAAAACCATCGAGCCCAGACGCTGGGTCAGTGGCGCACCACGGCGGGGTTGCAACCCCGACAACGGCACCATGCCCAGGCTGAAGCGCGCGTATCCGTGACTCTTATAGTGTTGAATCAGGCCGACCATCATGAATTCCATGGTCAGCTTCGGCGCTTCCGGGTGCGCGCGCATCAGGTCGAGACTGGCCAGATCGTGGCTGTAAGTCTCAAGCAGATTGGCGAACGCCACCGGACGGCCTTCGAAGCGAATCACCGCGATGCGGAAATGCTTCAGGTAATCGTCGCTGAAACGGCCGAGGGAGAAGCCTTTCTCGCGCACGTTCTTGCCGGTCAGCCAGGCATCGGAAATGACCTTCAGCTCATCCATCGGCGCCTGGCCCGGCTCATGGATTTCCAGCGACAGACCGTCGCGGGTGCCACGGTTCCAGGTGTAGCGCAGGTCTTTCATCTCCTTGCCCTTGGCTTCCAGATCGAAGCGCCGCAGATCGACCCGGGCTTCTTCGCCGAGTTTGATCGCGGTCAGGCCGATGTCCATGTAGTACGGCAGATTTTCCGCACGTACCTGATAGAACACGGGGCGGGTGTGGTGGATGTCGCAGAGGTCGCGGAACTGCCAGATCATTTCCGCGCGTTGCTGGCTCGGCCCGATCGGGTCGTACAGCGCCACCAGACTGCGGCCACGCCGGGCGTACATCAGAAACGCCTCGTCGTTGGGATGAAACAGCAGTGCCTTGTCACCGGTCAGTGCGAGGCCGCCATCGGGTTGCGACGAGGCCATGAGGATTTTCGCTGCGCGGTCGAGTTCGTCCGGCGTCGGCAAATGAATCACCGGGCGTGCGGTGCGCAGCAGCCAGGTCAGGGAGATGATCACCAGCAACACCGCCGCGCCGAGCAGCGAGCGCAGGCCGCGGGGCGCATCAGCGTCGAGGGTGAACTGCCACCATAGTTGATGGCTGTAGGGCACGTCCTGATAGGCGAACAGCAGCAACCAGGCCGAAGCGCCCAGCACGCACAGGCTGGCGACCAGATACAGCGGCGAGAACGGCAGCTCGGTCAAACGGCTCGGGCGGTAGAAGGAGCGGCGGAACACACCCAGCAGTGCCGCCGTCAGTGTCATCAGCGTGGCTTCTTCCCAATCGAAGCCTTTGAGCAGCGAAAGCAGGGCGCCGACCAGCAGCAGAATGGTAGTCAGCATCCACGCCGCCGACAGGCGCCGACGCAGGCCTTGGGCGAGCAACAGGCACAAAACGCCAATCAGGCTGGCGCCGAAGTGAGAGGCGTCGACCAGTCGATGCGGGATCAGAAAACCGATGTGCTCCAGGCGCGTGTCGATTTCCGGGGTTGCGCCGGAAAACAGCAGCACCACGCCCGACAGGAACACCAGCACCGCCAGAATCGGCGCCGCCAGACCGGACGCGGCGCGCATGGTCTGGGTCTGAAACAGGCGCTGGCCTTCGTTGATCAGCAGCAACACGCAGGCGACCAGCAGCGGCAACACCACGTAGATCAGGCGATAGAGCAGCAGGGCAGCGGCCAGCGGTGCGGCGCCGAGCTTATCGGCAAACGCGGCAAGCAGAATCGCTTCGAACACGCCAACGCCGCCCGGCACATGACTGAGCACGCCCGCGGCCAGCGCCAACAGGTAGACCAGCAGGAATGGCGCAAACGGTGGCGCTTCCGGCAGCAGCAAATACAGAACGGTGGCAGCAGCCGCGACGTCGAGAGCGGTGATCAGCAGTTGCAGAAGGGTCAGGCGTCGACCCGGTAGACGCAAGGTGCGCCGACCGGCGCGAACCAGCAGATTGTCGGGGTAGGGTTGTTCCGGCAGACGACGGCGATAGATGCCTATCGCCAACACTGCACCGAGGATCAGTACGGCGGCGGCGACCGAACCAAGCAAGACTTCGGACAGTCCCAGCGCTTGCGAGGCAGCGGGCAAATTGCTCAACGTTGCCAGCGCAGCCAGCGGCGGCAATGCGCAGCCCAGCGAGAGGCTGGCGAACAGCGTCATGTGCGCAACTTCTGACGCACCGACACCCAACCGCGCATATAAACGATAACGAACCGAGCCGCCGGACAGCAGCGACAGGCCAATCGCATTGCCGATGGCAAACGCGGTGAAGCCGCCGAGGGCGAGCGTACGCGGCGGCAGCTTCACGCCAGCGTAGCGGCTGGCCGACCATTCATAGCCGAGCAGAATGATGAAACCGATCACGGTCGCGCCGATGGCGCCGAGCAGGGCCGGTTTCGGTACGTCGAGAATCGAGTCATGCAACGCGTCGAGATCGAGCTCGGCGAGCAGATGGCGGCAGGCAATCAGGGCAATGGCAAACAGCAGCAACGTCACCGCCAGACCGATCGGCTGACGGTATTTGCTTAACCGATCCAGCCAGCGCAAACGCTGGGGTTTGATCGGTTGTTCTGCTGTAACGGTGTCTTGTGGATCAGACGAGTTGGCGCGCATCAATCACCTCTTGGATTGTGCGCGACAGGATGGAGGTATCCAGCCAAGTTACCAATCCCTGTAGAAAAAAATAATCACAAAATACTACGCCTCTCGTCGGGCATCGGCGAGGGCAGTTCCTGGATTGCAGAAAGCCTGTCTGCGACTCAAGCATAGTCGCAACACAGCAGTTCTGATGATCCCCAGCGGTTCACTGCACAGTGACAGATCATTGTTGCGAAAGGACTTTTTCGACAGATACAAAAAAGGCCACTCTTTCGAGTAGCCTTTTTTGATGTTTGGTTGCGGGAGCCGGATTTGAACCGACGACCTTCGGGTTATGAGCCCGACGAGCTACCAGACTGCTCCATCCCGCGTCTGTGTGGCGGCATTCTACAGGCGAACGGCGAGGTGTCAACCGCTAATCCCCGAATGGGTCAAATAACTGCAAAATCGCGGCAAACGGTCGCAGGCGCGCGTTAAGTTTCGGAAATCCAAAGAAATCCTGTTCTTCCCCAACCCGTGTTGCACGACGCTGGCTGGACAAAACAGACGCGCACAAAAAAGGCCACTCTTTCGAGTAGCCTTTTTCGATGTTTGGTTGCGGGAGCCGGATTTGAACCGACGACCTTCGGGTTATGAGCCCGACGAGCTACCAGACTGCTCCATCCCGCGTCTGTGTGGCGGCATTCTACAGAGGTTCGCGAGTGTGTCAACCTTCGATCTGGATAAATCTGTTGAGGTTCAAGCGCTTAGGATCTTTTCGGGATCCGGTGATCGGCACGCAGGGCAGGCCGCGCAAGGCTTTCAGCTCTATTGGTCGGCGATCCTTGATTGAGAAAATAAATTCGTCGGAAATATCCTACGGTCGGAAAAGAACATTCAACCACTGGTGCTATATACAGGTGCCAATGAGATACTGCCGCTCCGGCTTGCCACGTTGCTTTTTCCGACATGACCCAGCGAAAAATCATCCACATCGACTGTGACTGTTTCTACGCCGCCATCGAGATGCGCGACGACCCGCGTCTGGCCGGCAAGCCACTGGCGGTGGGTGGTTCGGCGGACCGGCGTGGGGTGATCGCCACCTGCAACTATGAAGCGCGCGCCTATGGTGTGCGCTCGGCAATGGCCTCCGGGCATGCGTTGAAGCTGTGCCCGGACCTGACCATCGTCAAGCCGCGCATGGACGCTTATCGGGAAGCGTCGAAGGAAATTCATACGATCTTCGCCGACTACACCGACCTGATCGAGCCGCTGTCGCTGGACGAGGCTTACCTGGATGTGTCCGACAGCGCGCATTTCGGCGGCAGCGCCACGCGCATCGCTCAGGACATCCGCCGCCGGGTTTCCAATCAACTGCACATCACCGTTTCCGCTGGCGTCGCGCCGAACAAGTTTCTGGCGAAGATCGCCAGCGACTGGAAGAAACCCAACGGCTTGTTCGTGATCACCCCGGATCAGGTCGAGGATTTCGTCAGCGGTCTGCCCGTGAGCAAGCTGCACGGTGTTGGCAAGGTCACTGCCGACAAGCTCGGCAAGCTCGGCATCGTCGACTGCCAGCACTTGCGCGAATGGGGCAGGCTGGCGCTGGTGCGCGAATTCGGCAGTTTTGGCGAGCGATTGTGGAATCTCGCCCGTGGGATCGATGACCGCCTGGTGCACAACGACAGTCGGCGTCAGTCGATCAGTGTGGAAAACACCTACGATGTTGATCTTCCGGATTTGCGCGCCTGCCTCGACAAATTGCCCGAGCTGCTCGACACCCTGAAAAACCGCATGGCGCGGATCGACAGCAGTTACCGACCGGGCAAGCCGTTCGTCAAAGTCAAATTTCATGACTTTACCCAGACCACACTGGAACAGGCCGGGGCAGGGCGGGACCTGGGCAGTTATCAGTTGCTGCTGACGCAGGCGTTCAATCGCGGCGGCAAGCCGGTGCGGTTGTTGGGAGTGGGGGTGAGGCTGGAGGATTTGCGCGGCGGGTTTGAGCAGATGGAGTTGTTTGAGCGGTAGATCGTCAAAGCAAAAGATCGCAGCCTTCGGCAGCTCCTACACCGGGATGGTGTACACCCTGTAGGAGCTGCCGAAGGCTGCGATCTTTCAAGGCTTAATTCGGCCCCGGATCAGCCACTAAACGCCCGGCATCCTTGGCCAAAGACTTGAGAAACTCAGTCTGCAACTCCGGATCATTGCGCGTCAGTTCGATCAGGCTTTGTTCCAGTTCGCTGGCTTCCTCTTCCAGGCCCAGTTCCGACAGGCGTTTGACCCGGTGCACCCACTGGCTCACCTCGTCATCTTCCAGATCGTCATAAATCAGCCCGTGCGCTTCAAGCAACTTGCCGCGCAGGTGACCGCTGAGCATCAGTGTCGAGTCGGAGTGCACGTCATCCTTGGCGTCTTCGACACTGATCTGCAAGCGGCCGATATGATTGAGGTCATGTTCGGCAAAAGGACTGTCGAGCAGGTTCAAGCGCAGCACACCGTTGCGGTCGGTGGTCATGTCGAACGTCTGCTTGCCTGCCTTGACCTGCACCGGGCGCTCGCTCCATGGCAGGCTCGAATACTCCGTGCGCTTGTCGCGCTGGACTTCGTCGATGCCCGCGAGGTTCTGCTGCGCGCGACCGTTGGACTGCGCGTTCATGAACGGGTTGAGCCCGGCGAAACCGTAGCTCAGCCAATCCTTGGTGACGCTGTCCGGCAGGTTGCCGAGGGCGAACACGTTGACCACGTTCGCACCGACACCACCGACCACGGCCACCGCGCCCAGCGGAATCTCATAGACTTCGCGCCAGGGTTGGTAAGGCGTGTAGCGGTCGTAACGGCGGGTGACTTCGAACTCGGTGACTTCGAAGGTCTTCTGCTCGTTGATCTTCACGCGTCGCTGCGGCAGCTCGAGCACCTTGGGCTCGCCGACATCGATCTGCAGGCTGTGATCGAGCAACTTTCGCTCGACCCGCTCTTCGTGCTCGCTGCGTTGCGACATGTGATTGGCGCAGCCGCTGACCAGCAGGGCGCCGCACAGGGCGGCGCCACCGAGGCCTAAGGTGTTTCGCTTGAACATGACGTCTCTATCTGGTTTCAGCGGCGGATACGGGCCTGAAGGAAGGACACAACATC
This sequence comes from Pseudomonas moraviensis, assembly GCF_900105805.1. Lineage (NCBI taxonomy): Bacteria > Pseudomonadati > Pseudomonadota > Gammaproteobacteria > Pseudomonadales > Pseudomonadaceae > Pseudomonas > Pseudomonas moraviensis. The sequence goes on from NZ_LT629788.1 coordinate 227,636, forward strand.
GGCCACCGGCAGCGCTTGCGCCTCTGCTGCGGAACGACTCTTGTATTCCAGGTTGCCTTCGGCGAGGCCGCGGTCGCTGACCACGATCCGGTGTGGAATGCCGATCAGCTCCATGTCGGCGAACTTGATGCCCGGGCTGGTTTTCTTGTCGCGATCGTCCAGCAGCACTTCGAAACCGGCCGCCGTGAGTTCGGCATACAGCTTGTCGGTGGCTTCGCGCACCTGCTCGGTTTCATAGCGCAGCGGTACCAGAGCGATCTGGAATGGCGCCAGCGTGTCGCTCCAGATGATGCCGTTGGCGTCGTTGTTCTGCTCGATCGCAGCGGCAACCACGCGGGATACGCCAATGCCGTAGCAGCCCATTTCCAGGGTCACCGGCTTGCCGTTCTCGCCCAGCACTTCGCACTTCATCGCCTTGCTGTACTTGTTACCCAGCTGGAAGATGTGGCCGACTTCGATGCCGCGCTTGATTTCCAGCGTGCCTTTACCGTCCGGGCTTGGGTCGCCCGCAACGACATTGCGCAGGTCGGCAACGGTCGGAACCGGCAGATCACGCTCCCAGTTCACGCCGAAGTAGTGCTTGTCGTCGATGTTCGCGCCGATGCCGAAGTCGCTCATCATCGCGACCGAGCGGTCGATGATGATCGGCAGCGGCAGGTTCAGCGGGCCGAGCGAGCCAGCGCCGGCGCCAATCGCATCACGCAGTTCGGCATCGGAGGCCATCACCAGCGGGCTGGCCACGCCTGGCTGGTTGGCAGCCTTGATTTCGTTCAGTTCGTGGTCGCCACGGATGACCAGCGCGATCAGCTTGCCTTCTTCTTCGGCATGAACGATCAGGGTCTTGATGGTCTTTTCAATCGGCAGATTGAATTTTTCCACCAGCGCCGCGATGGTTTTGGTGTCCGGTGTGTCGACCAGGCGCAGCTCTTCGGTTGGCGCAGGGCGCGAGGTTTCCCGTGGCACCGCTTCGGCTTTTTCGATGTTCGCCGCGTAGTCGGAACCGTTGCTGAAAACGATATCGTCTTCGCCGGACTCGGCCAGCACGTGGAACTCGTGGGAGCCGGCGCCACCGATCGAACCGTTGTCGGCTTCAACCGGGCGGAATTTCAGGCCCAGACGCGTGAACACGTTGCAGTACGCCTCGTGCATGCGGTCATAGGTGATCTGCAGCGACGCTTGATCGGCGTGGAAGGAGTAGGCGTCCTTCATGATGAATTCGCGGCCGCGCATCAAACCGAAGCGTGGGCGGATTTCGTCACGGAATTTGGTCTGGATCTGGTACAGGTTGATCGGCAGCTGTTTGTAGCTGCTCAACTCGTTGCGCATCAGATCGGTGATCACTTCTTCGTGGGTCGGGCCCGCGCAGAAATCACGACCGTGGCGGTCTTTGATGCGCAGCAGCTCAGGGCCGTATTCTTCCCAGCGCCCCGATTCCTGCCACAGCTCGGCCGGTTGGGTGCTCGGCATCAACACTTCCAGAGAACCGGCAGCGTTCATTTCTTCGCGAACGATGGCTTCGACCTTGCGCATGACTCGCAGGCCCATGGGCAGCCAGGTGTACAGGCCCGAGGCAAGCTTGCGGATCATGCCGGCGCGCAGCATCAGCTGATGACTGATCACGACCGCGTCGGAAGGCGTTTCTTTCTGTGTGGCGAGCAAAAATTGACTGGTGCGCATGGTTGGCCGTTGTCGGTTGCTATGACTGGAAATGACGGAGCAGTGTACCGGCGAGTTTTGCTGACGTACAGAAGTGTGGCCGGCGCAAAGGTCCGGTGGCGGGATTCCTCCCGTCACCGGCGAAGTGTCCTACGATTCTTCGGTTGCGGGCGTCGGTGCGGGTTCGGGCGTCGGTGTCGGCCCTTCGCGGCGGCGCTCCTGAAACCAGTGCAGCGCAATCAGCAGCAGCGTCGGCACGCCTAGCAGAGCGGTGATGAGGAAGAAGCTGTGATAGCCGAACTTCTCGACCAGCACGCCGGAATAGCCGCCCATCAGGCGCGGCAGCAGCAACATGATCGAGCTGAGCAGGGCATATTGCGTGGCCGAGAATTTCAGGTTGGTCAGGCTCGACAGGTAGGCGACGAACGCTGAAGTCGCCAGGCCCGAGCTGAAGTTGTCGAGGGAAATGGTCACCACCAGCATCTGCAGGTTCGGCCCCATGTCCGCGAGCATCACGAACAGCAGGTTGGTCGCCGCCGAAGCCACGCCGCCGATAAACAGGATCGGCAGGATGCCGAAGCGCACGATCAACAGGCCGCCCATGCCGGCGCCGACGAGGGTCATGATCAGGCCGAAGATCTTGCTGACGCTGGCAATCTGATCCTTGGTAAAGCCCTGGTCGATGTAGAACACGTTGGCCATCACGCCCATCACCGTGTCCGACATCCGGTAGGTGGCGATCAGGCCCAGCAGCAACAGCGCCTGCCAGCGATAACGCAGGATGAAGTCATTGACCGGCGTCAGCACCGGCGCCAATCCACGCCGGCCCATGGCCGACAGACACATCCCCGTGAGCAGCGTATAGAGAATGGCGCGAAGGAAAGCGCGGTCTTCGAGCAGCAGGTCGAGCGGGCTCATGTCGCCGAACAGCACGCCAGCGAAATCGGTGTTGTACAGCTGGGTGAACATCGCCGGTACGGAAACCAGCAAAACGATCAGCACGAACACCGACATCAATTGATGCATGAACGTATAGCGCCCGGCCTGCAACTGCGTGCGCAGCGGCACCGGCGGCTCACGCATGAACAGCGTGGTCAGCAGCGCGGGCACCATCAATGCGCCGAACAGCACATAGGTGCCGGTCCACGCCGCGTGCTTATAGTTGAAACCGGTGGAGCCGAAACCTTCGGCGAAGAACAGCGCGCCGGCGGTGGCGAGCAGGGCGGCGACGCGGTAACCGGACATGTAACTGGCGGCGAGGGCGGCCTGGCGGCTGTCATCGGCGATTTCCAGGCGATAGGCGTCGACCGCGATGTCTTGCGTGGCTGAGGCAAAAGCGACGACGACGGCAATCGCGATCAGCCAGGACAAATGCTTCTGCGGATCACAGAAACCCATGCCGATCAGGCCAAGAATCACCAGTGCCTGAGAGAGCACCAGCCAGGAGCGGCGACGACCGAGTTTGCCCAGCAAGGGCAGGCGCCATTGGTCGAGCAGCGGTGACCAGACCCATTTGAACGCATACGCCAGGCCGATCAGGCTGGCATAGCCGATGGTTTCACGGGCTACGCCCGCTTCACGCAGCCACACGGAGAGCGTCGAGAACACCAGCATGTACGGCAGGCCGGCGGCAAAACCGAGCAACAACAGCACGAGCGTCGAAGGACTGGCATAGGCGGCGAGCGCGGCGCGCCAGGTTTTACGGGGCATGGGCTGAAGTCTGCCTCAAAATTGCGAAAACAAAGCGCGCACTCTAACCGCTGTGCTCTACCGGACGCCAGCCATGGCGCCGAATATCCACACGATTGTTCTGGATGGTGATGCCTTCCATGCGCAATCGCGCGCGTTGTTCATCACCGGAGGGGCTGCCGACCGGCAGGCTGATGCGTCCGCCGGCACCCAATACGCGGTGCCAGGGCAGCCTGGTGTCGCCGGGCAACTGGCTCAAGGTGCGCCCGACCCAGCGCGCGGCGCGGCCCAGTCCGGCCAGTTCGGCCAGCTGTCCATAACTGACGACTTTGCCTTCGGGCACTTGCGCGAGCGTCGAGTAGAGCGCCGTGCGTCGGATTTGCGCATCGTTTTCGACGCTGTCGAGCGGGTCTTTCACGTACGCGGCTCCTGAGCATTGGCGTGACAATGGTGACAAGGGTAATCGCTTGGGGCGCAGTTGAGAAATGAACTCAATTGAAATAGTCCGGTCAGTCCTTGTCATGGGCAAAATCCTACGGATAATGCCGACCCTTTTCGCCAACTCTGAGCCCCCGGTCTGCTTATGTTTCCCAGAACCTTGTTGTGCCTTGCTGTTTTCAGCACGTCCACGCCCCTGCTTGCCGACACCGTCTGGTTGAAAAACGGCGACAAGTTGAGTGGCACTATCACGGTCTTCGACGGCGGAAAGCTGTTGATCCAGACCAAATACGCCGGTGCCGTGGCAATTGACTGGAAAGAGGTCAAGACCCTCGACAGCGATCAGCACTTGCTGGTGAAGCAGGACGCCTATGCCGGCGAAGTGTCGAAATCGCTCACGGCGGCCGACGACGGCAAGGTCACCCTGGCCAATGGCGAGGCGCCGAAGACTGTCGAGCTGGCGAGCATTCAGCAGATCCTCAAGCCCAAGCCGATCGTCACCGACCTGGTGTGGAAGGGCAACGTCGACCTGGCGCTGGACTATCAGCGCGCCGAAAAGGACACCGACGATTACGATGTTGGCTTCAAGACTTCCGCTCGCCATGGTCGCTGGCGGCATATCGCTGAGGGCGAGTACAACCGCGAAGTGCAGGATGCGGAAACCACCACCAACAACTGGCGCGCCGAATACTCCCTCGACCGCTTCCTCACCGATCAGTGGTTCTGGCAGGGGCGCATCAACTACAAGCGTGATCACATCGAAGAGCTGGCGCGTCAGCGTGTGGTCGGTACCGGTCCGGGCTACCAGTTCTGGGACGACGAACTGGGCGCGTTCTCGCTGGGTTCGTTGCTTAACCGCACCGACTATGAATACCGCGATGGCAGCAAGGACAACTTCTATTCCGTCGCGATGAAGTGGGACTACAACCGCTACCTGATCGGCAAGAAAGTCGAGTTCTTCACCAATGGCGAAGTCGGCAAGCCGTTGTCGGGCGTCGCCGATTACGCACTGGATGCCGAGCTGGGCCTGCGCTACAAGGTCACCGAATGGGCCTCGCTCAATCTCAAGGCCGAGCGCGACATCATCAGTGGCACCAACGATGCCGATTTGAACAAGACCCGCTATACCGCAGGGTTTGGCGTCGCTTGGTAAACACCTGCGCTAGAAAGGAGAAAGCCCCGTGATTGCGGGGCTTTTCATTGTCAGCTTTCTGCTTTGGTCTTGCTGACGGGAATCGAAACACATTCTCCCTGCCTGACGCCCATCTGATATTGGCATTGGTAGCTCAGGCTGCCGTCTTTCCTGAAGAAGCGCATCGGTCCATGCTCGGCACCATCGATATAATCGGTAAATGAAGCCATCTCACCGTTTTCGTGCCATGTCGTGGATGATCCGTGAAGGTTGCCGTCTTTGTATTTTCGATGTTCTTTAAGCTGGCCGGTCGCGTACCACTGTTTGAAGTCGCCCTGTTGGCGATGTTTTTCATCCCACTGCCACTGCAAGGTTTGCCTGCCTTGCTCATTCCATTGCTCATAGCTTCGTTGAATGCCGTTCCTATAAAACTGCTTCTCTTTGACAGTCCCGTCGATGAAGTAAGTGGTTATCCAACCATCTGGCTTGCTGTCGAAATTGGTGCGGGAAGTCTCAATGGCTCCGTTGTCAAAATAAGAATTATCCGGTCCTTGAGCTTTGCCGTTGATGTAAACGGTTTCGTACTTGACCTGTCCATTTGAATGGTAGCTAAGGACAGGGCCGTCGAGGACGTCATTTCGATAACTGCTGCGTCCGATCAGCGCCCCGTCCTCGTCGTATTCGAGATACTCGCCATCTACGTGCCTGCCCAGATGCCAGTTATAGGACTCAGCGATTTTGCCATTCTCGTGATAGATAAATTGCCAACCCTCGAGATGGTTGTTGAGGTAGTTTTCACGCTTGATGACGACCCCTTGTTCGGAATATGTCAGCGCCTCGCCCTGACGCAGGCCGTTAGCATCATTCTGGTAGGTCCGGCGGGGTTTTCCGTTTCGATAGTAAGCTTTGTATGTCAGAACGGGTTTCGCTGAAGCGAAGTCTTCTCTGTCGACGTAATGCTCGCTGCTTAGACTTCGCGTGTCCCGGTAAAAAATTTGTGCTTGCCACGCCTGTTTTTCTTCGTCATAGGACATTGGCATTTTCAGGTAGTACAACGCCAGGCCTTCGCCGATCGGCTTGAGGTGCTCGTCCAGATAAAGCTTGTCGTCTGCCAGAGGGTTCGTCAGGTCTGCGCACTCCTCAGGAGTGCAGGGGCGTACCTTTTCGAAGAAGGCGCGTTTTCGCTCGCAAGCAGAGAGCGTCAGAATCAGGGGGATTTTTTGGTCGATCAAGTCTTGGACTTCGCCGAGCGCTCGTCGAAATGATTCGTTCGGAATGCCCAATGATTCTGGAGTCAAATAGACCTCGTTGCTGCCGCAGGCGTGAGGAGTCGAGAGCGTCAGGAGCGCTGCGCCTCTGAGTTGCATCGAAGAGTGGCCATTGACTTCTGGTCCTTTCGCCAGATATGTCGCACGAGGGTTCATGTCGAGAATCACCGTCGGATGATCAGATTTGGTCTCTGCATTCAGAGGGGGGGCGAACGCCAACAGCAACGCGTTGAATGTGCTCCAAGAGATGAATTGCATCCTGCTTCTTCCATGTGATTCCAGGGCGCGGATCATATAGAGCGGAGGCAAAAAGAGGGGCAAACAAAATATACAGACACAAAAAAGCCCCGCTTTTAAGGGCGGGGCTCTTTTCTAAAGAAGCTACAAGTTAGATAACTTGTACTTCTTCAGCTTGCATGCCTTTCTGACCGCGGGTAGCGATGAAAGAAACCTGTTGGCCTTCTTTCAGGCTTTTGAAGCCGTCGGATTGGATAGCTTTGAAGTGAACGAACAGGTCGTCACCGGATTGTGGAGTGATGAAGCCGAAGCCTTTTTCATCGTTGAACCACTTAACGGTACCGGTTTGGCGATTAGACATGGTGTAACTCCTTGAACAAAGATAACTGCGACTCAGGAAGAACCCTGGCCGAGACTGAGTGCAAAGAGCAGGAAAAATTCTTGTAGATGGTTGGATCGAAATTCAACATATCGTGTAGAGATTCTCAGTGACACAAGCAACACAGTGACGCCACCTTAACCCTTTTTCCGGAACGTGCCAATGTTTCTTGCAAAGGATTCTGTGTTTTAGGGATCGGCGGTGCGGCTGTTCGTCGCCACATCTCGTAAATACGGGGTGTTCGCCGAGAATTGCGTTGCGCACTTTGATCGCGGCGACGCGCCCGGTAAGATGCCGGACAGAATTTTTCCACCTCGCTATTCAGGACAACCCCGCCATGAGCATCAAATCGGACAAGTGGATTCGCCGCATGGCGCAGGAACACGGCATGATCGAACCGTTCGTCGAGCGCCAGATGCGCGGCAGCGACGACAGCCGGGTGATTTCCTACGGCGTGTCGAGCTACGGTTACGACGTACGTTGCACCAACCACTTCAAGGTGTTCACCAACATCAACTCGGCGATCGTCGACCCGAAGAACTTCGACGCCGGCAGCTTCGTCGACATCCACAGCGACGTCTGCATCATCCCGCCGAACTCCTTCGCCCTGGCCAGCACCGTCGAATACTTCCGTATTCCGCGCAATGTGCTGACCATCTGCCTGGGCAAGAGTACCTACGCGCGCTGCGGCATCATCGTTAACGTCACTCCGCTCGAGCCTGAGTGGGAAGGTCACGTGACCCTGGAATTCTCCAACACCACCAACCTGCCGGCGAAAATCTACGCCAACGAAGGCGTGGCGCAGATGCTCTTCCTTGAATCCGACGAGGAATGCGAAGTTTCCTACAAGGATCGCGGCGGCAAGTATCAGGGCCAGCGTGGCGTGACCTTGCCGCGTACCTGATCGACCATCCGACGGATGTCGGGAATTCTTTGGCGGGCAGACACTCTATGGGGTGTACTGCCCGTTTTTGTTACACACAAATTCGGGCCTTCACTGAGGAGTGCCCTATGAAGATCGACCCGCGAATCAGCGCTGAACTGGCAAGGCTTGAGCCCAATCAGATAGGCGTACTGGCCTGGTCGCTATTGGCGAATCCGTCGTTGAGCCTGTCCGGCGGCGTGCCCGGTCAGCCCGATCCCGATACTCCCAACGAACAACCGACCGAACCTGGCGAACCAACGCTGCCGGACGAACCGCCTCCGGCGCCAGTTGCCTGACCCCACTCATGAATATGGCCCGTCAACCCGATCGATCTGCGATCTAGCTGACGGGCCATATTTCGTTGTCGCCGATCACGAAGACTTTACAGCTGTCGTCGCGCTCGACCTGATAGCCGCCGGTAAAGGCACCGAACGCCGGCATCAGGCTGATGCGCTCACCCAATCTGAAACAGGCCAGGCGCAAGCTCTGCCGGCCTCTGCCGTGCAATCGATAAACCGGATGAACGTGTCCCGCGAGCACGTGCCGTTCGGGATGCGGATCGGGTTCATGTTGCAAGGCGAATGGCCCGAGCAATAGCGGCTCGGGTACCACGCGGATATTCAGCGAGGGCGGTGGGTCGCCAGCGCGTTTGTCGTGGTTGCCGCGAATCAGCGTCATCGGCAGGTCAGCGTGCCGCGCGCGCCATTCTCCCAGCGCATTCAGTGTGGTCGGGACATGGGAGCCAGGCCCATGCAGAAAATCGCCGAGGAAGATCAATTGGCGACACGGCAGTCGCGCCAGCAGCGCGTCGATCACTTCGATGTTGCTAGCCGTGGTGCCATGCGGCACCGGCTGGCCGAGGCTGCGATAGGCCGCCGCTTTGCCGAAATGCACGTCGGCGATCAGCAGCGCCTCCTGCGCGGGCCAGTACAGGGCTTTCTCCGGCAGTAACCACAATTCTTCGCCGGCCAGGCGCACCGGGTAGGCGCTCACGACGATTTACCGTTATCAGCAGTTTTTTCCAGGTCACCGACCATTCTTCTGATCCTGTCAGCCAGTTTTTCCGAACTCATGCTCTCGCGCATCCGCTCCACCAGCAGCGGAAAGCCCAGCGGTGTAGGACGTTTAAGCTGATGCACGTCGAGTTTCATCCGATTGATGCATTCCAGTGTCTGTTCCAGACGGCGAATATCCAGTTCTTCGCGCAGGACTTCTTCCCCGGCCTGGGCCAGGAGCAGGTTGTCGGCGTCATATTGTTTGAACACTTGGAAAAACAAGCCACTCGACGCCTGCACCTGGCGAGTACTCTTTGGTGCGCCCGGATATCCGGCGAACACCAGCCCGGCGATCCGGGCGATTTCGCGGAAGCGGCGCAGCGCCAGCTCACCTGCATTGAGACTGGCCAGCACGTCCAGCAACAGATCATCGGCATTGAACAGGTGTGCGTCGAGATGGGTGGCCCAGTCCACCGGCGTGGCGCTGAGCAATTCCAGGCCGTAGTCATTCACCGCGATCGAGAAGGTCACCGGTTGGCGCTGGCTGACGCGCCACGCCAGCAGGCTCGCCAGCCCCAGATGCACTTGGCGCCCGGCGAATGGATAGAGGAAAAGGTGCCAGCCTTCGCGGGATTTCAGCACTTCGGCCAGCAGATTTTCCGTGGTGGGCAAGCCAGACCAGCGTATCTGCGTCTCCAGCAGCGGCCGCAGCGCGTGCATTTCCGGGCCGTTGAATTGACCTTGAGCAGCGGCGCTGAAGCGCGCCACCACCGCTTCGGCCAGTTCGTTGGATAACGGCATGCGCCCGCCATTCCAGCGCGGCACGGCGGCTTTTTTTGCGGTGCTGCGTTTGACGTAGGCGGTCATGTTTTCCACCCGTACCAGCTCCAGCAAGCGCCCGGCGAAGAGGAAGCCGTCGCCGGGTTTGAGTCGGGCGATAAAGCCTTCCTCGACGCTGCCCAGCTGTTTGCCGCCGCCACCCTTGCTCCAGAATTTCAGATTGATGCTCGCGTCGCTGACGATGGTGCCGATGCTCATGCGATGGCGCCGCGCCAGACGTGCATCCGGCACACGCCAGACGCCGTGTTCGTCCGGCTCGACCCGGCGGTAGTCCGGGTACGCTGTAAGAGACATCCCGCCGTGGCGTACGAAAGCCAGTGCCCAGGCCCAGTCCGCCGGTGTCAGGTCGCGATAAGCCCAGGCGGCGCGGACTTCTTCGTACAGATCCTCAGGAATAAAGCCACCGCCGAGGGCCATGCTGACCAAATGCTGGACCAGCACATCCAACGGCTTGTGCGGCGACAGGCGTGGCTCGATGCGCCGTTGCTCGACGGCATCGCGGGCGGCGACCGCTTCGATCAGTTCAAGGCTGTGGGTCGGCACCAGCGTCACCCGCGAGGTGCGCCCCGGTGCGTGGCCGGAGCGCCCGGCACGTTGCATCAAGCGCGCGACCCCTTTCGCCGAGCCGATCTGCAGCACGCGCTCGACCGGGAGGAAATCCACGCCCAGATCCAGGCTTGAGGTGCACACCACGGCTTTCAATTGGCCATTCTTCAACGCCTGCTCGACCCAGTCGCGGGTGTCGCGGGACAGTGAACTGTGGTGCAACGCGATCAACCCGGCCCAGTCCGGCCGCGATTCCAGCAGCGCCTGATACCAGATCTCCGACTGCGCGCGGGTGTTGGTGAACACCAGGCTGCTGGCGCAGGCGTCGAGTTCGGCCACCACTTGCGGCAGCATCTTCAGACCGATGTGCCCGGCCCACGGAAAACGCTCGGTGGCCGGTGGGAGCAGGGTATCGACCTGCAGGGTTTTTTCGCTTTTACCCTGCACACTGACGCCGCCGCCCTGTGGGATCAGCACTTGCTCGGCGTGAGACTGATTACCGAGGGTGGCGGAAACGCCCCAGACGATTAGTTCCGGCTGCCAGTGACGCAGACGGGCGAGGGCCAGTTGCAGCTGCACGCCGCGTTTGTTGCCGAGCAACTCGTGCCATTCATCAACGACGATCATGCGCAGGGTCGACAACGCCGTGCGCGCGTCGGCGCGGGCGAGCAGCAGGGTCAGGCTTTCAGGTGTGGTAATCAGGGTGGTCGGCAGGCGCCGCCCCTGACGAGCGCGTTCGCTGCTGCTGGTGTCGCCAGTGCGCAGGCCGATGCTCCACGGAATCTGCAAATCATCCACCGGGGTTTGCAGTGCGCGGGCAGTGTCGGCGGCGAGGGCGCGCATCGGCGTGATCCACAGCACCGTCAGCGGTTCGGCCGGCGGTTTGCGTTTGCGCGGCGTGGCCACGGGCGGCTGCAAGCGGGCGAAGCGATTGAGTGCGGCAAACCACACCGCATAGGTTTTGCCGGCGCCGGTGCTGGCGTGGAGCAAGCCGGATTCGCCGTTTTTCACCGCCGCCCACACCTGTTTCTGAAAGGCGAACGGCTTCCAGTCGCGGGCGCTGAACCAGGTTTTTGCAAAGTCGGGGGATTTCGCCATGCCGGCTGCGTGCGCTCTGGAGGTGTTGTTTCAGAGACAGCGAAGCGTGGCGACAAGTTTGATTTTTGTGGCTTGCGCGGTCCCCTGTAGGAGTGAGCCTGCTCGCGATAGCGGTGTGTCAGTTACATCAATGTTGGATGTGATGACGCTATCGCGAGCAGGCTCACTCCTACAGGGGAGATGTGCACGACGTTATTTAAGGTTACCGCTGAGGAACTGCTTCAGGCGTTCACTCTTGGGATTGCCCAGCACCTCTTCCGGCGCGCCTTCTTCTTCCACCAGACCCTGATGCAGAAACAGCACCTGATTCGACACCTTGCGCGCAAAACTCATTTCGTGGGTGACCATGATCATCGTCCGGCCCTCTTCGGCCAGACCCTGAATCACTTTCAACACCTCACCGACCAGTTCCGGGTCGAGTGCCGAGGTCGGTTCGTCGAACAGCATCACTTCCGGTTCCATCGCCAGCGCCCGGGCGATCGCCACGCGCTGTTGCTGGCCGCCGGAGAGAAACGCCGGATATTGATCGGCCACCCGCGCCGGCAAGCCGACTTTGTCCAGATAACGTCGGGCGCGATCCTCGGCTTCCTGTTTGCTGCAGCCCAGCACCCGGCGCGGGGCCATGGTGATGTTTTCCAGCACGGTCATGTGGCTCCACAGATTGAAATGCTGGAACACCATCGCCAGCCGTGTGCGCAGGCGTTGCAGTTCATTGGCGTCGGCGACGTGCATGCCGTGGCGGTCGGTGACCATACGGATCGCCTGGCCATCGAGGCTCATGGCGCCGTCATTCGGTTGTTCAAGAAAATTGATGCAGCGCAAAAAGGTGCTTTTGCCCGAGCCGCTGGCGCCGATCAGGCTGATCACGTCGCCGGTCCTGGCCTTGAGCGAAACGCCTTTGAGCACCTGATGATCGCCATAGCTTTTGTGCAGGCCTTCAACGGTCAGTTTGTACATGGACGAGCATCCTCAAGGCGAAAGTAGGTAGCCGCTGCGATAGGCTTCGGCGCCCGCGACGTGGGCGATGACCATGCCGGCGGTGGCCATGCGTCGCAGCGAGCGCGCGTACAGCAGGCCGGCGGCGGTGCAATGAATGGGGGTGACCTTGTCGTGGATCGGGTCGATGATTTCGGCGATCTGCTGCCCGGCTTCCAGATATTGGCCGGGCGTTGCGCAGTACACCAGCAGGCCGCCGACGGGCGTGGTCACCGGTTCGACTCCGGCCAGCGGCGTGGCCGGGTACGGCAGCGGCGGTTGCGGCTTGGTTTCGCCGACGATGGCGTCGAACTGGATCAGGTAATCGATCAGCGCCTGACAGTCGCGGCTGGCCAGCGGGTGATTGACGTCGCCCTGGCCGCGCAACTCGACGGTCACCGAGAAACTGCCCAGGGGAATCTCGACGTGCTCGCCGAAGCGCTCGCGCAATTGCCACCAGAGCAGGGTGAAGCATTCGTCGAACGACTGGCCGCCGGAGTCGGTAGCGAGCAGGCTGGCCTGGGCTTCGATATAGCGCGCCAGCGGCTCGACCTGCGGCCACGCCTCGGGCGTGGTGTACAGGTGCACCACCGATTCGAAATCGCAGTGCAAGTCCAGCACCATGTCGGCATCACAAGCCAGGCGTTGCAGGGTCAGACGCTGGGATTGCAGTTGCGTGGTCGGCGTCTGACGGGCGAGGGCGTTGCGCAGGCTGGCCCGGATCAGTTCAAGGTTGTGCTGCGCATCATCGTTGAGTTGGCCTTCGATGGCGTTGCCGATTTCTTCGCTGAGGTCGACGAACCAGCGATTGAAATTCTGCCCGCTCTCCAGGTCATAGCGGCCCAGCGGCACGTCCATCAGCACTTGTTCGAGGCCGACCGGGTTGGCCACCGGCACCAGAACGATTTCGCTGCGCAGGCGACCGGCGGCTTCAAGCTCCGCCAGACGCTGCTTGAGGTGCCAGGCGACCAGCATGCCCGGCAGTTCATCGGCGTGCAGCGACGCCTGAATGTAAACCTTGCCCTTGGCCTGCTGTGGGCCGAAGTGGAAGCTGTGAATCTGCCGTGCGGTCCCCGGCAGCGGGGCCAGCAGGTCATGGATCTGGTGGCGCATTGTTATCTCTTTATTGTCAAACCGGTGCTAGTGAGTCGGCCCGAGGAAGGCCAGCCAACGGCGTTCGGCGAGGCGAAACAGGCCGACCAGCGCAAAGGTGATGGTCAGGTAGATCAACGCGGCAATGCCGAACGACTGGAAAGTCAGGAACGTTGCCGAGTTGGCGTCCCGTGCGACTTTCAGGATATCGGGAATGGTCGCGGTGAACGCCACCGTGGTCGAGTGCAGCATCAGGATCACTTCGTTGCTGTAGTAAGGCAACGAACGGCGCAGTGCCGACGGCATGATCACGTAGGCATACAGCTTCCAGCCGGTCAGGCCATAAGCCTTGGCCGCTTCGACTTCGCCGTGGTTCATGCTGCGAATCGCCCCGGCAAAAATCTCCGTGGTGTACGCGCAGGTGTTGAGGGCGAAAGCGAGGATCGTGCAGTTCATCGCGTCGCGAAAGAAACTGTCGAGGATCGGCTGTTCGCGCACGGCGGCGAGGCTGTAGATGCCGGTGTAGCAGATCAGCAACTGGATATACAGCGGCGTGCCGCGGAACAGGTAGGTGTAGAACTGCACCGGCCAGCGGATGTAGAAGTGCGGCGATACCCGTGCAATCGACAGTGGAATCGAGACGATGAAGCCGATGCCGATCGACGCGGTGAGCAGCCACATCGTCATCGCCAGCCCGGTGATGTTCTGGCCGTCGGTATATAGGAAGGCTTTCCAGTATTCCTGCAGGAGTTCGATCATCGTACGGCCTCCCGGGCACCGGCGGCGTAGCGGCGTTCGAGCCAGCGCAGGATGAAGTTCGAAGCACTGGTGATCAGCAGATAGATCAAGGCGGCGAGGACCAGGAAGTAGAACAGTTGATAGGTGCTTTTACCGGCGTCCTGGGCGGCCTTGACCAGATCGGCGAGGCCGATGATCGACACCAGTGCGGTGGCCTTGAGCATGACCATCCAGTTGTTGCCGATGCCCGGCAGGGCGAAACGCATCATCTGCGGAAACACCACGAAGCGAAACCGCTGGCCGCGTTTGAGGCCATACGCGGTGGCGGCTTCGACCTGACCACGCGGTACCGCGAGGATCGCGCCCCGGAAGGTCTCGGTGAAATACGCGCCATAAATGAAGCCCAGCGTCAGCACGCCGGCGCTGAACGGGTCGATCTCGATGTATTCCCATTCCATGTAGTCGGTCAGCGTGGTCAGCCAGGTTTGCAGGCTGTAGAAGATCAACAGCATCAGCACCAGGTCCGGCACGCCGCGAATCAGCGTGGTGTAGAGCTGCGCGGGCAGGCGCACCAGTTTGACTTTCGACAGTTTGGCACTGGCGCCGAGCAGGCCGAGCAACACGGCCACCAGCAGCGACATCGCCGATAATTTGATGGTCATCCAGGTGCCTTGCAGCAGCAACGGGCCGAAGCCCTGCAGACTGAACGAGGCCAGCCCCAGATTTTGCAGGAGGGTTTCAAACATAAATCAGCAACCTGAGCGGATGGAAAAGGCGCCCATCGAGGATGGGCGCCGGGGCATTATTTGCCGCTGTACAGATTCAGGTCGCCAAAGTGTTTCTTTTGAATCTCGGCGTATTTGCCGTCGTCGTGTAACGCTTTGATACCTTTATCCAAAAGCGCCTTCAGCTCAGTGTTACCTTTCTTGATACCGACAGCCGTTTTCGCTGGCAGCAATTCGCTGTCGACCGGCTGGCTGATTTCGTAATCGGCGCCTTTCGGGGACTTCAGAAAGCCCAGTTCGGCTTGCAGCATGTCCTGGATACCGGCGTCGAGACGGCCGGAGGTCAGGTCGGAATACACCTGATCCTGGTTCTGATAGGCCTGGGTTTTCACGCCGGCCTTGTCCAGTACGGCTTTGGCGTAGGCTTCCTGAATGGTGCCTTGCTCATAGCCAACGGTTTTGCCCTTGAGCGAAGCGACGTCGGCGGTGATGCCGGAACCCTTTTTGAATACGTAAGCGGTCGGGCCGGAAAACAGTTCGCTGGAGAAGTCGATGACCTTCTCGCGGGCCGGGGTCACGGTCATCGACGAGATCACACCGTCGAACTTGTTGGCCTTGAGGCCCGGAATCATGCCGTCGAAATCGCTTTCGACCCACTTGCACTTGACCTTCAGTTCGGCGCAGATCGCGTTGCCCAGGTCGATATCGAACCCGACCAGGCTGCCGTCGGCCGCTTTCGACTCGAACGGTGCGTACGAAGGGTCAACGCCAAAGCGCAGCTCTTTGTATTCCTTGGCCAGCGCGGAGCCGGCGGAAATGCACAACGCCAGTGCAGAAAGGGTCAGCAATGCTTTTTTCATTATTCAATCCCTAAGAACCAATATGAGCGCTTGTGGCGCAGAATTATTGTTACTGCAACGCTTACGACCTATAGAAAGTAGCAATTTCCGAACCAGAGTGCCGAACAGGTGTTTTAAAAGGTTCAGTAACGAGGGGCAAGGGCAACCGGATGCCCGGAAACGGGCGCGGCGTTTTTCCTGCACCGTTTGCGAGCGCACGTTGAGTAGGTGGCAGCCATTACCTGTGGCGAGGGAGCTTGCTCCCGCTGGAGGGCGAAGCACTCCCCGGCGCTTTGCCTGAGAAATCTGCTGTGCAGGCTTTGCGACTGCTGCGCAGCCGGGCGGGAGCAAGCTCCCTCGCCACAGGGTTTCGCTCAGGCGAGCAGATCCTGGAGGGTTGCGAGGCTGTCGGCTTCTTCGACGGTCTTGTCCTTGCGCCAGCGCAGCATGCGCGGGAAGCGCACGGCGATGCCGCTCTTGTGGCGGCGTGACAAGGCGATGCCTTCGAAACCGAGTTCGAACACCAGACTCGGTTTGACGCTGCTCACCGGGCCGAATTTTTCGACTGTGGTCTTGCGCACGATGCTGTCGACCTGGCGCATCTCTTCATCGGTCAGCCCCGAATAGGCCTTGGCGAATGGCACCAGCGAGCGCTGGCTGGATTCGGGTGGACCGTCCCACACGGCGAAGGTGTAATCGCTGTACAGACTGGCGCGGCGGCCGTGTCCGCGCTGAGCGTAAATCAGCACGGCATCGACGCTGAACGGGTCGACCTTCCATTTCCACCACACGCCCATGTCCTTGGTCCGTCCGACGCCATACAACGAATCGCGGGCCTTGAGCATCATGCCTTCGACGCCGAGTTTGCGTGATGCCTCGCGCTGGCGCCCGAGATCGAACCAGTCTTCGCCGGTCAGTACAGGGGAGGGCAGCAGCACCGGGCTGTTGCAGCGCGCGATCACCTCCTCGAGTTGCGCACGGCGTTTGGCTTGCGGCTGATTACGCCAGTCCTCGCCCTGCCATTCCAGCAGGTCGTAGGCGAGTACCACCACCGGCACTTCTTCAAGAATCTTCTTGTCGAGCGTTTTGCGACCGATGCGTTGTTGCAACAGGGCGAACGGTTGCACGGCCGGCGGCTCACCGGATTGCGGATCGAAGGCGTCTTCGGTGGTCGGATGAGTGCTCTTCCACACGACGATTTCACCGTCGATCACCGTGCCGTCGGGCAAGCCGTGCACCAGCACATCGAATTCGGGGAAGCGCTCGGTCACCAGTTCCTCGCCGCGGGACCATACCCACAGCTTGCCGTCACGCTTGACCACTTGCGCGCGGATGCCGTCCCACTTCCATTCCACCTGCCAGTCGCTGGCCGGACCGAGCAGTGCTTCGAATTCCTCGACCGGTTGCGCCAAGGCGTGGGCGAGAAAAAACGGGTAGGGCTGGCCGCCGCGCTGGGCGTGCTCATCAGCGGATTCGGGGGCGATCAGTTTCAGATAGCTGGCGGCGTTCGGCCGGTTCGACAGATCGGTGTACCCGACCAGACGCTGGGCCACGCGTTTGCTGTCGAGCCCGGCCATCGAGGCGAGGGCGCGGGTGACCAGCAACTTCGACACGCCGACACGGAAACTGCCAGTGATCAACTTGATGCAGAGCATCAGGCTCGCCCGATCCAGCTCCGCCCATAACATTGGCAGTTGCCGCGCCAGGTACTCTGGCGTTTCACCGCGCAATGGCAGCAGCTTGTCTTCGATCCATTCGGCGAGACCGGCCTCGGAGCTGTGCGAATTTTCCGGCAGCACCAGAGAAATGGTCTCGGCCAGATCGCCGACGGCTTGATAGCTCTCTTCGAACAACCACGGCTCCAGCCCCGAAACTTCCACCGCCAGCTCACGGAGGATGCGCACCGGAACCAGTTGTCGCGGCCGCCCACCGGAAAGGAAATACACCGCCCAGGCGGCATCTTCCGGCGCGGCCTGCGCGAAGTAGGCCTGCATCGCCGCCAGCTTGGCGTTGCTCGACGTGGTCGCATCGAGTTCGGCATATAACTCGGCGAAGGCTTTCATGGGGAAGTCTCGGCAACGGTGGGTTCGACGGCGATGTCTTCTTCGTCATCGCCGTATTCAGTGGTGAAGCCTTGGGCATCGAGGCCCTGTTCGCGCAAATGGCGCACGAGCACGCCGATCGAGCCGTGGGTGACCATGACCCGTTCGGCGCCGGTCTGGTTGATCGCCCAGAGCAGGCCGGGCCAGTCAGCGTGGTCGGACAGGACGAAACCACGATCTACACCACGCCGACGTCGAGTGCCGCGCAGGCGCATCCAGCCGCTGGCAAAGGCATCGCTGAAATCGCCGAAACGGCGCATCCACGTGCTGCCGCCCGCCGACGGCGGGGCGATGACCAGCGCCTGACGCATGATCGGATCGCTTTTTTTCACGTCGCCCGCGTAGATCGTCGGCGGCAGGTACACGCCAGCGTCGCGGTAGACGCGGTTCAACGGTTCGACTGCACCGTGGCTGAGGATCGGCCCGAGGGTTTCGTCGATGCCGTGGAGAATCCGCTGGGCCTTGCCGAAGGAATAGCAGAACAGCACGCTGGCCTTGCCGGCGGCGATATTGGCCGCCCACCACTGATTGATCTCGTCGAAAATCTGCGCCTGCGGCTGCCAGCGATAGATCGGCAGGCCGAAGGTCGATTCGGTAATGAACGTGTGGCAGCGCACCGGTTCGAACGGGGCGCAGGTGCCGTCCGGCTCAACCTTGTAATCGCCCGACGCGACCCAGACTTCGCCGCCGTATTCCAGACGCACCTGCGCCGAACCGAGGACATGCCCGGCGGGATGAAAGCTCAGAGTGACCCCGTGGTGGGTGAGGCGCTGGCCGTAATCGAGAGTTTGCAACTGGATATCCTGACCGAGGCGCGCGCGCAGAATCCCGGCGCTGGCGCTGCTCGACAGGTAATGCTGATTACCGGTGCGCGCGTGATCGCCATGGGCATGGGTGATCACCGAACGCTCGACCGGTCGCCAGGGATCGATATAGAAATCCCCGGCGGGGCAGTAGAGACCTTCAGGTCGGGCGATAACAAGATCCATGTTGTGACCGGAATGGGGGGCTTGTTAGCTATGAGGCGGGTGTCAGGCTGGAAGTTCGATTGGCTTTAAAGCGCTACCCTCACCCCAGCCCTCTCCCGGAGGGAGAGGGGGCCGACCGAAGTGTCTGGCGAGGTACATCGACCTGAGGGACCGAATTGAATATGGATCCGGCACAGCCTTGAGCCTGGTCCAATGTTGGATTCACCTCCCTCTGGTAGAGGGGCCGACCGAAGTGTCTGGTGAGGTACATCGACCTGAGGGACCGAATTGAATATGGATCCGGCACAGCCTTGAGCCTGATCCAATGTTGGATTCACCGTCTCTCTTTCAGGTCGGCGCAAGACCCAAGCATCCCCCAATCAGTCCCCTCTCCCTCCGGGAGAGGGCTAGGGTGAGGGGCTGTTGATCTTTGCTTTACTTGCCGGGAGTCAGGGTCAAACGAGTCTTGCCATACACCCGATCGAAATTCTGCGGCTGCATCGGCAAGCCGATGTACTGACCCTTGAGCCACGCATCGATCCCGTTCAAATAATTCGGACTCAGCGGATTGCCCGACTGACCCGTGCCGTTCTGCGCCATCAGCGGTTCGCTCTGGCCGAAGTCGACGATAAAACGCATCGCCGGCGCACGGGTCGTGACGAAGTCCTGGCCCCAGGCAAACGCCGAAGTGTTCAACGTGGTGTGATCGCCGCCCGCCGCCAACGGCCCGCGAACAGTCTGGCCATTGCTGTTCTTCCACGCATAGCTGTGCAATTTGCCCCATTGCCAGGCGCGGTGGTCGCCGCCCAATTGACTGTCACCGGCAGTGATGGCCGCCGCGAGGCTACGGGCGAGAATCACCGCTTTGTCTTCCTTCTGCGGCGTACGGACATCGTCCCAGAACGGACTGTCCTCACGCCCCAGCAGATGATCGGCCTGCGCCGCGTAGGACAGTTCGCCGCTGGTCATAAATGCTTTCCACGCCGGGCTGGATTCAGGCCCCAGTTCGTCGAGGAAAATCTGCTTCATGCTTTCCTGCAGAAACAACTCATAAATCGCTGCATCCGCAGAGGTCGGGCTGAGCTTGCCGTCGAAGGCCATCAAGCGCGTGAAGGCTTCGCGCGCCTTGCTGCGTTCGGCTTCCGGCAGGGCGTCGATCGCCTGTTTCAGCGGTTGCTTCATGCCCGGTGCTTCGAAGACTTTTTTCAGCTTGGCGGCGAAGGTGGTGGTCTGGTCGTACTGCATGGCGATCACGCTGCGGCTGTCGTGCTTGCCGCCTCCCGCCATTTCCGCCAGGCGTTCGCCGCGCTCCGGTGCCGCCCAGGATTTCGACAACTGCATGCCGTAACCGTCGGGAATCACACGCTGATTGGCGGTGCCGAGCCAGCCTTGTGCCGGGTCCTGATCGTAGGGGTGCAACATCGGGTCGGCGTAACCGTCCCAGTCGTAGCGACCGTCCCAGCCCGGCGAGGGCAGCAGGCCTTCGCCTTCGCGGCGGTTGGGGAAGCGGCCGGTGACTTGCCAGCCGATATTGCTCGCATCGGCGAATACCAGATTCAGGGTAATGGCGCGGATTTCGCGGCTGGCGTCCGAAGCGCGCTCGACGTTTTGCGCGCGGGTCAGATCGAAGAAGGCATCCAGGGTTTTGTCGTCGGTGAAATTCGGTGTCTGCAACGCGAGGCCGAAGCCGCTGCCTTGCGCCGCTGCCTGGGCACTGTTGAGCAGCGCGCCGTGGCGGGTTTCGTAAACGGCTTCGCGAATCGGTCGCTGGCCTTTGACGAAGTAGGTCTCGTTGCGCACGCCTAACGGCTGCCATTTGCCGTTGACCTCATAAGTCAGGCTGCTGCCCTGACGGCGGATTTTCTCGAGGAACAGGTCCTGATTGTCGCCGAGCACGCTGGTCATGCTCCACGCCACTTTGCCATTGAAGCCGCCGAGCACCATCGGCAGGCCGGCAACCGTGACGCCAGCGGCCTGATATTTCGGCGCGCGGATCTGCACGAAACTCCACAACGACGGCGCGGCGAGCGGCCCGTGCGCGTCGCTGGCCAGCAGACTCTTGCCGCTGCGGCTGCGTTGCGGGGCGATCGCCCAGTTGTTCGCAGTCGGTGTGGCGAGCAGGTTCAGCGCCGACAGCTGCTGGCTGGCGCTGCTCAGTTCGGTCAGGCCCGGAATCTGTCCGTTGAGCTTGAGGCCTTGCAGCTTGTCGGCTTCGGCCACCGGTAGATTTTCATCGGGCGCCGACGGGCTCAACCAGGCGAGTTTGTCAGTGGTCACGGTTTGCGCGAGCACCAGTGACTGGATTTCCTCCGGCAGGTTGGCCGACTGGCTGAAATTCAGCAGGGCAAAGATCAGCGCTGAATCTTCCGGTTTCCAGTATTCCGGCTTGTATCCGCTGGCGGCGAGGTCGCCCGGCAACTTGTCGGCGTAGCGGAACAGGTAGGCGTTGACGCCCCGTGCGTACACCTCGAAGAAGCGTTTGAGGCGTGGCGACGAGGCCTTGTAGAGCTCGCCGGCGCTCTTCTTCAGATTGACCGCGCGCATGTAGCGGTCAGCATCGAGCATCGCCGCGCCGGACATTTCCGCCAGCCGGCCCTGGGCCAACAGACGCAGGGTGACCATCTGATTGATGCGGTCGCTGGCGTGGACATAGCCGAGGCTGAACAGCGCGTCATGGAAGCTGTTGCTCTCGATCAACGGCATGCCCATCGCATTGCGCCGCACCGACACGTTCTGCGCCAGGCCCTTGAGCGGTTGCACGCCGGAGGTCGGCGGCAGGCTGTCCTGGGCGTTCCAGGTCTGGCAACCGGACAAACCGAGAACACCGGCCACTGCTGCGGCAACGCCGAACCGGGGAAGAAAATGTGTAAGGGCTGGCGAGGCCATGGCGAAGCTCCTGCGGGGGTATAAGGCTGGGGGCGCAATAAAGCCGCTACGTTAGTGAGGGCGCGAGGGCCGCGCAAGCGGGGCGAGTGGTTATTTGTGCAGTTGTCGGCTGATCGGTCACAGGCGTGAGAGTTGCTTGTGGGAAAGCGCTGATGTTGAACTACGGAATAAGTCCCGAGACCTGTCAGGAGAAAGATCGCTATGGCGCTTCAAAGCAACGCTGCGCTGATCATCATCGACCAGCAGAAAGGCATTCTGCATCCGCGTCTGGGGCGGCGGAATAATCCTCAGGCCGAAGACAGAATGCTTGAGTTATTGGCGCTGTGGCGCCTGCGCGGGCGCCCGGTGATTCACGTGCAGCATTTGTCGCGCTCGCCTGACTCGGTGTTCTGGCCCGAGCAGGCCGGAGTGGAGTTTCAAGAGCGATTTGTGCCTCAGGTCGGGGAATGGCTGATCCAGAAACAGGTGCCGGACGCGTTTTGTGCCAGTGGGCTGGAGGCGCAGTTGCGTGAGGCTGGGATCGGGCAACTGATCATCGTTGGTGTGGCGACCAATAACTCTGTTGAGTCGACGGCGCGCACCGCGGGCAACCTGGGGTTCGACACATGGGTGGCAGAGGATGCGTGTTTTACCTTCGACAAAGCCGATTATTTCGGCACGCCACGTACCGCTGAAGAGTTGCACGGGATGTCGCTGGGGAATCTGCATGGGGAGTACGCGACGGTGGTCAGTAGTGCGCAGCTGTTGGCGGCAGACTGAATTTTTTAGGTGAATGGACCGACGCTTTCGCGAGCAGGCTCGCTCCTGTAGGAGTGAGCCTGCTCGCGAAAGCGTTTGATCAGTCGATATCAATTTCGGATGTGCCGGCCCCATCGCGAGCAGGCTCACTCCTACAGGAGATCGGTACGCGGTCACTGTGGGAGCGAGCCTGCTCGCGAAGGCGGTGTGTCAGGCGAAGAAGATCTTCGCCAGTGACATCAAGCGCCGTGGCACTTCTTGAATTTCTTGCCGTTGCCGCACGGGCAAGGGTCGTTACGACCGACGTCTTTCAAGGCGTTGCGCACCGGTTCCTGGTGGGCGTGGCCGCAGTTCGGGCCGTGGACATGGCCATGGTCGTGATCGTGATGGTGGTCATGATCGTGGTTGCAGTCAGGGCCATGGACATGAGGTTGCTGGGTCATCGAGGTCACTCCGGAGTTAGATCGGCGGGGATTATCACGCCATTGCGCTCAAGGTGCACGTAGTGGGCGATGAATAAACCAGTTTCCATTTCCCCCTGCAATCGATAGGGAATCTGCTGATTCGGATTTTTCAGCAGTTTCACCACCTGTTTGATCTTCGGCCACAGGTTGGTGCGGATCGGCACTTTGAAATAGGCGCTGCGCTTCGGCCCGACGGTAAACCAGTGCTCATGCTCGCCCTCGGTGAGCAGCATGTCGGCCAGATGGATGCGGTATTCCAGACCGCGTACGGTCAGGTCGCTGTCGTTGGGATTGTCGACGCGAAAGTGCAGGATGAATTTCTGCTCGAGCAGTTTGGCCCGTACCACCTCGACTTTCACCAGATGCACGGCGGGTTCGACGCTGTCATCACTGAACCACGAGGCACAGCCGCCGAGGTTTACGATCAGCATCAACAGCAGAAAATTTAATGTGCGCCGGCGACCGAGCATGGTTGTACTCCCTTTGTTGCCAGTCTAGACGCTAAAAGATCGCAGCCTTCGGCAGCTCCTGCAGAATGAACGCAAATCCTGTGTAGGAGCTGCCGAAGGCTGCGATCTTTTGATCTTCAGCTCAAGCGCCGAAATAACCCGCACAGCACTTCTTGAACTTCTGCCCGCTGCCGCAAGGGCAGCCGTCATTGCGCCCCAATTTCATCTGCACCGTCGGATCGATGAAATACCAGCGCCCGGCGTTCTGCACAAACGAGGAGCGCTCGCGGTGGCTGTGCTCGCCCTGGGTATCGTGCCAGCGCGCAGTGAAGGTGACGAAAGCATGTTCCGGCTGACCGCCAAAGACTTCCGAGCTTTCGACCTCAAGACCGAGCCAGGTGCTTTGCGCACTCCAGTCGCTGATCGATTGTCGGTTCAATCCCGCTTGCTGGGCGGGCAGGGTGGTCGCCACCAGATAGTCGATCAGCCCCAGCACATAAGCGCTGTAGCGCGAGCGCATCAAGGCTTCGGCGCACGGTGCCGGGTGGCCGTCATGATAAGGGCCGCAGCAGGCATCCAGCAGATTGCCGCTGCCGCATGGGCAAATGGCTGTACTCATTGCATTACCACCAGTATTTCCCGAAATTTTCCGGATTGGCCCAGAAGCGTGAATTGAGCCAGTCGGGGACTTGTTTGTAGTCAAGCAGATCGTAAGTGAACAGCGTCAGCACCTGCTCGTCGCGCTGGAAACGCTCGCTGGCCTGCAGTGCCAGCGAATAGAAATCGGTTTCCTGCCAGCCACTGGCCGCGAGATCAGCCAGCACCGCGATGCGACTGGCGTTGAGATTGCGGATGCCGCCCAACAGGTTCAGGCCGTCGCGCTTGGGCAAATGTTCCAGGCAATCGACTACCAGCGCCAGATCGAAGCGTTGCGCGGCCAGTTCGGCAGGCAATGCGCCGGGCGCGGCGTGGGCCACCAAGGTGTCAGGGTGCGCCTGCTTGAAGGCGTCCAGGGCTGGAAATGCGCTGGCGCCGATCAGCAGCAGACGAGCCGGGGCGTAGCGATCCAGCAAAGCGGCCAGCGCCTGTTGCGGCGTGCGCGAAGAAATGGCGACGTTCATCGAAGCTCCTCAGTCAGACCGCCAAGACTAGCCTGCCAGACTGCGGCGGCAAAGCGCCCGGTTGCGTGGTTTTCCTTAAAAGTGGCAAACCCCTGTGAACACGGTCGCAAACAGCGGTGGCCTATTGCTGGCGGAGATTAAAACTCCGGTCTTTAATCCCTGAATCGGTTTCAAGCCGATCCCTCAGGAGAAAACTAGATGAGCATAGTTCGGACAGCATTACCCTTGGTTCTGCTAACCAGTGTGTTGACTGGTTGTGCAGGTTTGCAGAAAACCGACTGGCCGACCTGTGCGGCGGTCGGTGGTGTGGTCGGTGCCGGTCTCGGTGCGACGGAAAGCGCTTCGTGGGCCGGTTATGGTGCGCTGCTGGTTGGCGGCACGGCGGCGGCTT
Organism: Pseudomonas moraviensis; assembly: GCF_900105805.1. NCBI lineage: Bacteria > Pseudomonadati > Pseudomonadota > Gammaproteobacteria > Pseudomonadales > Pseudomonadaceae > Pseudomonas > Pseudomonas moraviensis. The sequence continues at coordinate 252,327 of NZ_LT629788.1, forward strand.
ATTGCTGGGTGCATGGTGATGGCGATGAGGACGGCGATGGCGTGCCGGACAGTCGCGACAAGTGCCCGGGCACGCCAAAAGGTGTGCAGGTCGATGCTGACGGTTGCCCACCACCGACGCCTGCGCCAGTGGTCGAAGAAGCGGTTGTGGTCAAGGAGGAAACCATCGTCATTCGTGATGTGCACTTCGAGTTCGACAAAGCCACGCTGACCGGCCCTGACAAGCAAGTGCTCGACAAAGTCGCCGATCGCCTGAAACAGGAGTCCTCCACCGCGCAACTGACCGTGACCGGTCACACCGACAGTGTCGGCAGCGATGCCTACAACAAGAAACTCTCGGATCGGCGTGCGCACTCGGTGGTGGAATACCTGATCCAGCAGGGCGTACCGCGTGCCAGCTTCGTTTCGGTGTCGGGCCTTGGTGAAAGCCAGCCTGTCGCTGACAACAAGTCGGCCGATGGTCGCGCGCAGAACCGTCGCACCGAAATCAAAATCGTCCGCTAGCCCCTCTCGCATCCGCGGCTTGTGCAGTCGCGGATGCGGGTCTTTACTCCTGTGTAACCGGTATGGGCCGGTACACAGGAGCGTTCACAAATGCGTGTTTTCTCAAGGTCCGTCTTGCCGGTGCTGCTGCTTGGCAGCTTGCTCACCGGTTGTGCCACTCACAGCGATGGCACCGCCCCCCTCAATCAACGTACGTGGCCGATCTGCAGCCTGCTTGGCGGCCTGGTCGGCGGCGGTCTTGGTGCCATTGAAAGCGCCGGCTGGGCCGGTGGCGGCGCGGCATTGGGCATCGTCACCGGGGGCCTGATCTGTTATGCCCAGGATGGCGACGAAGACAGCGACGGCGTGTTCGACCGCCGCGACCGTTGCCCGGACACGCCGGAAAATACCGAAGTCGATCACCGCGGTTGTCCACGGCCGCAATATCCGGTCGCAGTAAAACCGGTCGAACCGGCGCCGCAAACCGAAGTGATCACCCTGAGCGATGCCGGCAACGTGTTGTTCGATTTCGACAAATCCGATCTGACCCCGGCAGCAAAAGCCCAGCTCGACACTTTGATGGACAAGCTGCGCAATGCCGATGTGGTCAGCATCAAAGTCATCGGGCATACCGACAGCAAAGGCTCCGACGCCTATAACCAGGCATTGTCGGAACGCCGTGCCAGCAGTGTAGCTGCGTACCTGCTGAGCCAGGGCCTGGCGCCGAACAAGCTCACCAGCGAAGGGCGAGGCGAGAGTGAACCGGTGGCCGATAACGCCAGCGATGAAGGTCGCGCAGAAAACCGCCGCGTCGAGCTGCACATCAATCGTTAGGAAAGGTCTGTAGTCCGCAGGCTAGAGCTGCCGGGCCGAAATCATCGGCTCGGCAGCCTTTTACCCGCTGTTTGTGGAAATTTCATTTTTCCCTCTGGCTTATCCCCCGCAGAAGCCGGTACTGTGCGTGCAAAGAATAATTCGCAACACGGGGGAGCGTATGAAGGTGTTCTGGGGGCTGGGGCGTTTGCTGACCCTGCTGTTCTGCTGCGTGGTACTGGCCAATCAACTGGTGCCGTTCGTCCATCCGCTGCATCTGCTGGTCAATCTGGCTGGCGCTCTGTTGTTGCTGATTCACGTACTCGAAGTGCTGCTGTGCAATGGCAGTCTCAAGGGGCGTCCGCATCCTTGGCGTGATCGTGGGCGCATTCTGTTGTTCGGCGTTTTCCATCTGCAAACCATCCCGGCCCCGGCCGCTCCGGAGGCTTCTTCCCATGCGTAAACTCTGCCTGCTCGCTGCATTCATCAGTCCACTGGCCTGCGCCCAGGTCGTCAACGTGCAAAGCAATTCGCTGATGCGCTTGCCCAACACCACCAGCACCCTGCAACTGGAGAAGCTGGAAGTTGCCGATTACGGCACTTTGCTGATCCCCTCCAACGTGACCGAATTGAACATCGATGAACTGCGCCTTGGCCATGAAGCGCGCATCGCCATCGTTCCGGCGGAACAGGCGCTGGAGCTGAAGGTCAAGCGCGCCGAGTTGAGCGACGGCAGCCAGATCACCGCGCGCGGCGCCCCCGGTACTTATGAAAAGGCTGCCCGGGCCGGGCGCAATCTGAACCTGCAATTTCAGGCCCTGAGCGCGCCGCAATTGACCGTCGATGCCCGTGGCGGCACCGGCGCACCGGGTTTCGTCGGCCTCGACGGCGGCAACGGTGAAGATCCGGGCTGCACCTATGGTTCGGCTGGCCACGGCGCCGATGGCAGTGACGGCAGCGATGGCCAGCCGGGCGCGCCGGGTGCGCTGGTGCGCCTTGCCGTGCCACGGGATTTCCCGGGCGAGCTGATCAAGGTCAACGTGGCTGGCGGTGCCGGCGGCCCGGCTGGTGTCGGTGGTAAAGCCGGGAAGGGCGGCAAGTCCAAGGGTTGCCTGGTGTACCGCGCCGATGGCGGCAAGAACGGCAAGGCCGGGGCTGATGGGCAGCCTGGGCCGACAGGGGCGGCGGGTGCCGTAACCGTGCAGCGTCTCTAAAGGCAAGCCCTCACCCCAGCCCTCTCCCAGAGGGAGAGGGAGCCGACCGAGGTGTCTGTCGCTATCCATCGACCTGAAAGACCAGGTCGATTATGGATTCAGCGAAAATCTTCCAAGTCGGCGTAACTCCTCAATATCCCCCAATCAGTCCCCTCTCCCGTAGGAAGAGGGGGCCGACCGAGGTGTCTGTCGCTATTCATCGACCTGAAAGACCAGGTCGATTATGGATTCAGCGAAAATCTTCCAAGTCGGCGTAACTCCTCAATATCCCCCAATCAGTCCCCTCTCCCTCTGGGAGAGGGCTAGGGTGAGGGGCTTTTGATCTTTGAGTCGCAGATTGTCAGAACATCGGCCGAGCCGCAGCCACCGCCACCAGCACCAACCCGACCAGCAGATTAAGGCCCACCACCCGCCGAATCCGCCCCAGCACCGCCGCACCCGCCGGCCAGTCCTTCACATCAACCGCCTTGCGCAGCTCCGGCAGCATCAACCCTTGAATGCGGATGAACAGCGCCGTCATCACCACATACAAACCGATCATCACCTGCACATACTTCGGTGCGGTCTCAAAGCCGACCTGCTGCAAGTGCAACATGCCTACGCCGCTGATCGGCAACAGAATCACCGCGACCCAGACCCAGCGGAAAAAACCTTGAAACACTTCCACCCACAGGGTCAGGCGAGCGGGGCCCTCGAGAGCCTTCACAGCCGCAGGGCGCAAGACCATCCAGGCGAAAAACATGCCGCCAACCCACACCAGAGCGGCGAGGACATGCAGGGGATAAACGAGGCTAAAAGGTGTCATTGGGTCACTCCGTTCTGCGCGGGATCGATTAGCGGGGTATGATAGCCGCCGAACCAAACTACTGAAAATTTATCCAGCGTTTTGCGCCCGACACTCAATGATCAGCACTGAACTCAAAACCACGATCCAGGGCGCCTATTCGCGTTTTCTAGAGGCCAAGAGCCTCAAGCCGCGTTATGGCCAGCGCCTGATGATCGCCGAAATCGCCAAGGTACTCGGCGATATCGACACCGACGATGAAGGCCGGCGCAGTGGCGACCCCGCGATTGTCGCGGTGGAAGCCGGCACCGGTACCGGCAAGACGGTGGCCTACAGCCTGGCGGCGATCCCCACGGCGAAACTGGCTGGCAAGCGTCTGGTGATTGCCACCGCGACCGTCGCCCTGCAAGAGCAGATCGTCTACAAGGATTTGCCCGACCTGATGCGCAACAGCGGGCTGAATTTCAGTTTCGCCCTGGCCAAGGGCCGTGGCCGCTACATGTGCCTGTCCAAACTCGACATGCTGCTGCAGGAAGGCCACGCGCAGACCGCCACCGCGCAGCTGTTCGAGGAAGAAGGCTTCAAGATCGAAGTCGACGAGGCCAGCCAGAAGCTGTTCACCAGCATGATTGAAAAGCTCGCCGGCAATAAGTGGGACGGCGACCGTGACAGCTGGCCGAACGCGCTGGAAGACGCCGACTGGGCGCGCCTGACCACCGATCACAGCCAGTGCACCAACCGGCATTGCCCGAACTTCGGCCAGTGCGCGTTCTACAAGGCCCGCGAAGGCATGGGCAAGGTCGACGTGATCGTCACCAACCACGACATGGTCCTGGCTGACCTGGCTCTGGGCGGCGGCGCCGTGCTGCCGGATCCGCGCGACACCATTTACGTGTTCGACGAAGGCCACCACCTGCCGGACAAGGCCATCGGCCACTTCGCCCATTACACGCGCCTGCGCTCCACCGCCGACTGGCTGGAAACCACCGCCAAGAACCTCACCAAACTGCTTGCCCAGCACCCGTTGCCGGGCGATCTCGGCAAGCTCATCGAGCAGGTGCCGGAGCTGGCGCGGGAGATCAAGACCCAGCAGCAGTTCATGTTCACCGCGTGCGAGCAGATCGCCGATTTCAAACCCGGCGAAGACGTCGAAGGCCGAGAGCGCCCGCGTCACCGCTTCGTCGGCGGGGTGATTCCCGAGGACATGCGCGAGATGGGCATCGAGCTGAAAAAAGGCTATTCGCGCCTCAACGACCTGTTCCAGCGTCTGACCGATCTGCTCAAGGAAGGCATGGATGGCGAGGTCAATATCGGCATTGCCAGCAATCAGGCCGAAGAGTGGTATCCGCTGTTCGGCAGCCTGTTGTCCCGTGCTTCCGGCAATTGGGAGCTGTGGACCGCGTTCACCGCCGAAGACCCGGAAGACAGCCCGCCCATGGCGCGCTGGCTGACCCTGGCCGAAAGCGGCTCGCTGTTCGACATCGAGGTCAACGCCAGTCCGATTCTGGCGGCGGAAACCTTGCGGCGCAGTTTGTGGAACGTCGCTTACGGCTGTCTGGTGACCTCGGCGACGCTGACGGCGCTGGGCACTTTCGATCGTTTCCGCATGCGCGCCGGCCTGCCGAAAAAAGCCGTTACGGCGGTGGTGCCGAGCCCGTTCCATCATGCCGATGCCGGCGTGTTGCGCGTGCCGGATCTCAAGGCCGATCCCCGCGACGCCGCCGCCCATACCGCGGCGATCATTCGCGAACTGCCGGATCTGGTCGAAGGTTCGCGCGGCACCCTCGTGCTGTTCTCCTCGCGCAAGCAGATGCAGGACGTCTTTGACGGCCTCGACCGCGACTGGCGCAAACAAGTGTTCATTCAGGGCAACCTGTCGAAACAGGAAACCCTCAACAAGCACAAGGCGCGGGTCGATGGCGGTGATTCCAGCGTGCTGTTCGGGCTGGCCAGTTTCGCCGAGGGTGTCGATTTGCCGGGGGCTTATTGCGAGCACGTGGTGATCGCCAAGATTCCGTTCTCGGTGCCCGATGATCCGGTCGAGGCTGCGTTGTCGGAGTGGATCGAAGCGCGCGGCGGCAATCCGTTCATGGAAATCTCCGTGCCCGATGCCTCGCTGAAACTGGTTCAGGCCTGTGGCCGTCTGCTGCGTACCGAAGAAGATCGCGGCACCATCACCTTGCTCGACCGGCGTCTGGTCACCCAGCGCTACGGCAAGGCGATCCTCAATGCGTTGCCGCCTTTCCGTCGTGAAATATCCTGAGACACGGGTGGGCCGATTGGCCCGCCGCGTTGTCTATCTCTCTGCCAGCACTTTTCCACTGGCCTTGACTGGTCGTTAGGGAGAACTCCGTTCTTATGATCCGCCGTTCGTTGCCCGCTGTTTTCGCCTTGATCTTTGCCGCGCCGTTGCTGGCCGCGCCCGCTGGTCAGCAGACGCTGTTCAACTTCGTGCGCCCGGCCGACGTGGTCAAGGTCGCCACGGAAAACGCCGACCTGCCGCAGGCCAATGCCGAACAGACTGCGGAAGGCGAAGTGCTGCGTCGGGTGACATTCAACCCGGTCGCCCGGCCGACCTTGCGCCTGACACCGCAGACCGGCGCCTGGGACTGGTCGCAGTCCGGGATGATGACCCTGCGCCTGCAGAGTGCGATGAACTGGGCGGTGACGGTTTATGTGCAGATCCAGAGCAACGATGGCCGGACTTTGCTCAGCCGCGTCGATCTGCCGGCCGGCCCCGCGCAAACCTTGCTGGTGCCGTTGGTGGCTTCGACGCCGCTGAGTCAGGGCATGAAAGCCGGGCCGCCGATGCCGATGACCGTTGACGGCCAGCGCATCCTGCTGGCCAGCAGCACGGGCGAGATCGACCGCAGCCAGGTGGTGTCGGTGAGCCTGTCGATGGATCAGCCGAAAGTTGCGCAGAGCCTGTTGCTCGAGCGTTTCGGCGTGCAGGACGGCGAGTCGGTGACGCAGGCGGTGTACGGCAATCTGCTCGATGCTTACGGGCAGTCGACCCGCAGCAAATGGCCGGAGAAAGTCAGCAGCGACGAGCAGCTGAAAAGCGCCGCCAGCAAAGAACAGCAACAACTGAACAGTTGGCTGGCCGAGCGCGAAAAGTCCTCGCTGGACAAATTCGGCGGCTGGAACAAGGGCCCGGCGTTCAAGTCCAGCGGTTTCTTCCGCACGGAAAAACACGACGGCCGCTGGTATCTGGTGACCCCTGAAGGCCATCCGTTCTACTCGCTTGGCGTCAACACCGTCAGCCCGCAAGTCAACCAGACCTACGTAGCGGGTCGCGAATACATGTTCGAATCACTGCCGAAGAACGGCGACCCGCTGGCTGCGCATTTCGGCGAGGGCGACAACCGTGGCGGTAACGGCGTCGATCAGGGGCGTGGCTACGGCAACGGCCGCTGGTACGACTTCTATGGCGCCAATCTGCAACGCCTGTACGGCGAACCGTGTCAACCGGACAGCGACAACAAGGCCGGGATCGCCGAAGCGGCGAAGGCAGGCGCGGCTGAGGCCAGTTCGGTGCAGGCGGCTGAGTCTGTGGCGGCGCCTGCCGAGCCGAAGTCAGGTATCGCCGAAGCGGCGCAGACCGACGCGGTGCAAACGTCCAGCGCGCAAGCCGCTCCGTGTACAGCCACGATTGATGAGGAACGCTGGGCTCGCCATACCCTCGACCGCCTGCAAGCCTGGGGTTTCAATACGGTTGGCAACTGGAGCGCGCCGTCCTTGGCGGACGCTGAGCGCGTGCCGTACACCTTGCCGCTGTCGATCGTCGGCGATTACGCCAGCATCAGCACCGGTAGCGACTGGTGGGGCGGCATGCCGGACCCGTTCGATCCGCGTTTCGCCATGGCCACCGAGCGCGCCGTGGCCATTGCCGCACGCGATCACCGCGACGATCCGTGGCTGATCGGTTATTACGCCGACAATGAGCTGGCTTGGGCCGGCGCCGGTGACGATCCGAAGGCTCGCTACGCGCTGGCTTACGGCACCTTGAAAATGACCACGGACGTGCCGGCCAAACGCGCCTTTCTCAAGCAATTGCGCGACAAGTACCGCAATCAGGCCGGACTGTCCAAGGCGTGGGGCATCGAGCTGCCGGCGTGGGAGTTGATGGAAGACCCGGGCTTCGTGCCGCCGCTGCCCAATCCTGAGCATCCGGAGATCGAAGCGGACTTCAAATACTTCCAGAAGGTCTTCGCCGACACCTATTTCAAGACCATCTCCGATTCGCTGAAATGGCACGCGCCGAACCAGATGCTGCTGGGCGGTCGCTTCGCTATCAGCACGCCTGAGGCCGTTGCGTCCTGCGCGCAGTATTGCGATGTGTTGAGCTTCAACATGTACACGCTCAAGCCGCAGGACGGTTACGACTTCGCCGCGCTGGCAGCGCTGGACAAACCGGTGCTGATCACCGAATTCAACTTCGGCTCGGCTGACCGCGGCCCGTTCTGGGGCGGCGTGACGCAATTGGCCAAGGAAGAGGATCGCGGCCCGGCCTATGCCAACTTCCTCAAACAGGCGCTGAGCGAGCCGTCGATTGTCGGCGTGCACTGGTTCCAGTATCTCGACCAACCGGTGACTGGCCGGTTGCTCGACGGCGAGAATGGCCATTTCGGACTGGTCGGCGTCACCGATCTGCCGTATCAGGGATTTGTCGAGGCAGTGCGCAAAAGCAATCTGCAAGCGCTGGAGCAGTTGGGCAAGGTGGCGCAGAAAACGCCGGATACCGAGGCTGAAGGCGGGCGCAAGGCCGAGGCTGGCAAAGCGCCGGGGGCTGCGCAAGCGGGCGGGCATTCGGGGAATGGTCACTAGGTTTCAGACCGCGTTATCGTTCTTCGCGAGCAGGCTCGCTCCCACAGGGGATCTCCGCTGCTGTTGAGATCCAGTGTGGGAGCGAGCCTGCTCGCGAAGGGATCAACACAAATTGCCGATCAACCGTCTGGCCCGCGCCTGTTCCCAAATCCCTCAAGGGCTGGAACAATGCGGACCACTTTGTAGAGCGTTTTCGCGGGGGAGTTGCGGGTGCAGATTCAGGGACATTACGAGCTTCAATTCGAAGCGGTGCGCGAGGCTTTCGCCGCACTCTTCGACGATCCCCAGGAACGCGGCGCAGCCCTGTGCATCAAGGTCGGTGGAGAAACCGTCCTCGACCTCTGGTCTGGTACCGCCGACAAGGATGGCACCGAAGCCTGGCACAGCGACACCATCGCCAATCTGTTCTCCTGCACCAAGACCTTCACCGCCGTCACCGCGCTGCAACTGGTCGCCGAAGGCAAGTTGCAACTCGATGCCCCGGTTGCCCGCTACTGGCCGGAATTCGCCGCCGCTGGCAAAGAATCGGTGACCCTGCGCCAATTGCTCTGCCATCAGGCCGGCCTGCCGGCGCTGCGCGAATTGCTCGCCCCTGAAGCCCTGTACGACTGGCAAACCATGGTCGACGCCCTTGCGGCCGAAGCGCCGTGGTGGACGCCGGGCACCGGTCACGGTTATGCCGCGATCACCTACGGTTGGCTGGTCGGCGAATTGCTGCGCCGCGCCGACGGGCGTGGGCCGGGCGAGTCGATCATCGCTCGGGTTGCCAAGCCGTTGGGGCTGGATTTCCATGTGGGCCTGGCCGACGAAGAGTTTCATCGCGTGGCGCACATCGCCCGTGGCAAGGGCAATGCCGGCGACGCCGCGGCGCAGCGCCTGCTGCAAGTGACCATGCGCGAACCGACTGCCATGACTACCCGCGCCTTCACCAATCCGCCGTCGGTGCTGACCAGCACCAACAAACCGGAATGGCGCCGCATGCAGCAGCCTGCGGCCAACGGCCACGGCAATGCGCGCAGCCTCGCCGGGTTTTACGCCGGCCTGCTCGACGGCAGTCTGCTCGAAAGCGAGATGCTTGAAGAGCTGACCCGCGAGCACAGCCTCGGCGACGACAAAACCTTGCTCACCCGCACCCGTTTCGGCCTCGGCTGCATGCTCGATCAGCCGGACGTGGCCAACGCCACCTACGGCCTCGGCCCGCGCGCGTTCGGCCATCCGGGGGCGGGCGGCTCGATCGGTTTTGCTGATCCCGAGCGCGATGTCGCCTTCGGTTTCGTGACCAATACTTTGGGGCCTTACGTTTTGATGGATCCGCGCGCGCAAAAGCTGGCGCGGGTGCTTGCCACTTGTCTGTAAAGCTTCAACTGAGGTTCCAGGATCGGAACCTCGAAGGGATTTTCGTTTCAAAACGGCTGTTTATCCGGGCGAAAGTGCTCTGATTTTTCATTACTTCATTTTGTGGATTTTCAATGTCATCTAAAAAGACCCTCGCCCTGGCCCTGTGTGTAGCGATCACCGGTTGCGCACAGAACCCGAAAAACGACGCGGACGGCGGCAGCTGGTGGCCGTTCGGTTCTTCCGACAAAGTCGCGGCCAAAGATCCGGCTCCGGCCCCCGCTCCGTTGAAACCGGCGGCGACCGCACCAGTGGCCAAAGCCGAGAGCAGCAACCCGTGGTACTGGCCGTTCGGTTCCAGCGATGAAGCGGTAAAAGCTGATCTGAAAGCCGAGGTCAAACCTGAAGCCAAACCGGTCGAGGTGGCCAAAGCCGAGGCCGAGTCCAATGGCAAATGGTGGTGGCCGTTCGGCGGTAAGGATCAGCCAACCGCCAAAGCCGTGCCGATGCCGGATCCGAAGGTGACTCAAGCCTGGCTCGACGACTACGAACCGCGTCTGCGTGAAGCGGTGAAGGACAGCAACCTGCAACTCGAACGTCGCGACAACGTGCTGGTAGTGACGGCGCCGGTAGAAGGCTCGTTCAACCCGGACCGTCCGGCGATGCTGCTGCCGGTCACCCTCGGCCCGTTCACTCGCGTGGCGAAGATCCTTGAAGCCGACCCGAAAACGGCGGTGCTGGTGCTCGGTCACAGCGACACCAGCGGCGCTGCGCCGGCCAACATCAAGCTGAGCCAGGAACGTGCGCAATCGGTGGCAGCGATCTTCCGTCTCAGCGGCTTGCAGCGTGACCGCCTGATGCTGCGCGGCATGGGTCCGGAAGCGCCGCGTGCGGCCAATGACAGCGTTGAAGGCCGTGCCTTGAACCGTCGTGTAGAGCTGCTGGTCACCCCGCAAAACACCATGGTGGCACTGCTGAGCAAATACAACATGCCAGCGCCGAAGCCTGTGACGATGGTCGCCGCGCAAGACGTCAAGCCAGTGGCCAAACCAGCCACCCCAGCGCCTGCGGCGAAGAAAGCTGCTGTGCCGGCGACGAAAAAGGCGCCAGCCAAGAAAGCTGCCGCCAAGGCTCCAGCGAAAAAGGCTCCGGCCAAAGCTGCGGCGAAAAAGACTGCGCCAGCCAAAGCCGCCGCGACCGACAAGAAAGTCGCCGCAGCCGACGCCGCGAAGAAGTGATCCGCTAACGAAAAGGAATCCGCCATGACCCAGGCTCTGGCCGATATGCGTCGCGATTACACCCGTGACGGTTTGACCGAGGCGCAAGCCCCGGCCGAGCCGTTTGCGTTGTTTCATCAGTGGTTCGCCGATGCGGTGAAAACCGAGCAGGCGCCGGTGGAAGCCAATGCCATGACCCTGGCTACGGTCGATGCCGGCGGTCGTCCGCATTGCCGCGTTCTGTTGCTCAAGGGCCTGGACGAGCAGGGCTTCACCTTCTTCACCAACTACGACAGCGCCAAGGGCCAGCATCTGGCAGCCAACCCGTTTGCCGCCATGACGTTCTTCTGGCCAACCCTGGAGCGCCAGGTGCGCATCGAAGGGCGGGTGGTGAAGGTCACGCCGCAAGAGTCCGATGCCTATTATCAGGTGCGTCCATTGGGCAGCCGCCTGGGCGCCTGGGCATCACCGCAGAGCCGCGTCATCAACGGTCGTGGCGAGCTGGAAGATTTGCTCAAGGCCACCGAGCAGCGCTTCAGCGACAGTCAGCCGCACTGCCCGGAACACTGGGGCGGTTACCGTTTGTTGCCCGAGCGCATCGAGTTCTGGCAGGGCCGTTCGAGCCGCCTGCATGATCGCCTCAACTACCGGCTGCAGGGCGCCGAGTGGATTCTTGAACGTCTGGCACCCTGAGCAGTCTACCGAGCGGGATGAAGGGCGATGGCGGATCGGTGATTTCACGCTACTTTAAGTGAACGCTCGCGGCATCTGTACCCAGCCTGAATGGAAGCCAATTTTATCCGGAGGGTGTCGTGACAGACGCCAGGCCACGGAGTTTAATGAACACATGTTCTTTTGGAGTTGATGCTATGCGTAAGTCTGTTCTGCTGGTTGCTTCCTTTTCCACGATGGCGATGTTGCTGACCGGCTGCCAATCGAGCCTCACTGGCGACTCCTACTCCCGTGACGAAGCGCGTCGTGTGCAGACGATTCGCATGGGCACCATCGAATCCCTGCGACCGGTGAAAATCGAAGGCACCAAAACCCCGATCGGCGGCGCAGCAGGCGCAGTGGTCGGCGGCGTCGGCGGCAGCGCCATCGGCGGCGGCAAGGGCAGCATCGTTGCTGCGGTCATTGGCGCAGTGGCGGGCGGCCTGCTGGGCTCCGCCACCGAAGAAGGCCTGACCCGCACCCAGGGCGTGGAAATTACCGTCCGCGAAGACGACGGCAGCATGCGCGCCTATGTGCAGCAAGTTCAGGAGAATGAAGTGTTCCGCGTTGGCGAGCGGGTAAGGATTTCCACCGTTGGCGGGACCAGCCGCGTTTCGCACTAAGCGGGAAGCCGAGTAAAGAAAACCCCGATCAGGTGACTGGTCGGGGTTTTTCTTTGCTTGTGAGTGGGTCAGTCAGTATTTGACGCAGGTCCCCATGAAGTATTCGAGGCCCTTTGGGAAACTGACGCTGAGCAGATTTTCCAGTGCGGTTACCTGATCCTGAGTCAACAACTCGCCGGGTTCCACCTCACCCAAGGGCTTGGATTCAATGAGCTGGGCGACTCTTTCATTCATCTCGCTGCCTGTGATATCCAGCTCGAACTGCAAGGAGTCATCTTGAACTTCGTCAGGGAAAAAACCGGTAATTAAAAGAAAGTGCATGGAGCTAATACTTCCGGGGCTGTTAGCCGTAGTCAAACGAAATTTGATAGTCGTGAACTCTCAAATCGATTTGATGTTGAAAATACGGCTGAATGGTGGCGAGCCAATTTTGAGCGACGTTGAAACTGCCATTGTTGATGTTGTCCGCGGCGGGAATCCCCAAGGCGTTTAACACTGACTCGTCATCACCCAGGTCTTTTGACGACTCTTCCCCCTGAAACTCCAAGGTTGCTGTGTCGTACCATTCCAATCTCAGTTCCAGTCCCATCTACCATTCATCCCGGTAAACGAACGATACCTGATAGTCGTAAGAAGAAAATTGAATGGAATGCTGGAAGTATGGCTGGAGAGTCTTGATCCAATCGGCTTTCACATCAAATCCGCCGTTATTGAAGCTTTTCGACGGTAGGCCTAATGCTTCCATTAATGAGCCGTCCTCGCCAAGGTCTTTCGACAGTTCCTCCCCTTCACCCAGTTCGGTTTGCTGGTCGTACCATTCGAGTCTGGCTTTAAGTCCCATGTAATCCTCATAAATATTTTTTGATACTACGGTTCTTTTTGGGTGGATCTATCTGTTCACCAGTTCTGTGGTCGTAAGAGCCTAAATGGCTACCATCGCTTGCGCGGTAGGCTTCAAGCTCGCCATGTAGATAGTCCCATTCATAGATTATTCGGCCTTTTGCGTTGATCCAGCGATCCCTAAGCCCGCCGTTGAACGGTGTTTTCTTCTTTGCTCTTCTTAAATCAGGAAAGGCCGTGATATCTGACGTTTCCGGCGCTGGGTGATAGGTATGTCCGGCCTCGGCGGTGCCTTTCGCAGTACTGACAACAATGTAGATCGGTTCTACACCCGAATCTGCCGGAAACACCAAAATAGAATCCCGATACTCCGGCGGATAAACCGGATTCACCAGTATCCCGTCCGCCGCTTTCGTCGGCGGATACACCCAGATATGCGGTGCCTGCGGGGCAGCCTCCAGCGCCGGAATGCCGAGGATGTCCGAGCCATCCACCGCCGGTGTCCAGAGCAGTTCGACGCCTTCACCCAGATCGGCAACGAACCGGTCGCCGCGTGCAGTGAACTGCACGACATCGACCATTTCCCAATCGCGGTTCTTGCCGGTGTAGAAACCGTAACCCTTGAGGCTGCCATCGGCCTGTTGCTCGACGCGCAGGCGTACGCGTGTTCTGGCTTGTTTGAGTGTGCTCAGTTGCTCATCGGTGTACAGCGCGCTGTCGCCCAGGCTTGACGGGATCAGCAGCGCAACCAGCCCGACCAAGGGTGCAGCCACCGCACTGGAGACTAGCGCCGGCAGCGCTTCAAAAGCCGAGCCTGCCAAGGCCAGACTGCCAAACCCGATCGGGATCGCGTTGGCGCTGATTTTCTTGAGTGGAATGCCGCCGCTTGCGTCGGCTTCGCGAGCGCCGAGCAGGATCAGCTCGCCGTAATCCTTCAGGCTGTCGGTCGGGACCATGCCGGAAGGATTGCTGTAATCGATGATCGCATCCGGCAACTTGCACGACTTGGCGAATACGCACCCGGCACGCACAGCTTCAGGTTTTTTCGCCGCCACTTCCCGGCTGCGCTCGAAAGCCTCCTGCCGCGCCAGCATCGCATCGTAGGCATTTTGCCCGGCTTCGCGCTCGGCCAGTTCAGCCGCCGTCATATAGCGCCAGGTAACGTGATGTCCGTCGCCCTCCGGTGGGTTTTGCACCCGGGGAATGTCCTTGTACCGCGCCACTGATCGTCCCTTCGTTCACCATCGACAGCCCCTCGAAAGGAGTTGCACGACGTTATCGAAGCGGGGTCTGTTCTGGTCAAACGATACTGGACACGGTTATAGGGTTTAGGTCATTTCTCATGCTGCCAAGGCTTCCATTGCTACCGGAGTCCGATATCCGTTGTGACTGTGCAGCCTGATCCGATTGTAATAATGGGTCAGGTAGCGCAACACATCGGTACTAGCCTCATCTTCGTTTCGGTAGCCAGCCTTGGGTATCCATTCAGATTTCAAACTGCCAAAGAAACGCTCCATCGGGGCGTTATCCCAGCAGTTTCCTCGTCGACTCATGCTTTGTTTTATGCGCATGTCCGCCAGCATTTCACGAAATACTTTACTGCTGTAATGACAGCCCTGATCCGAATGGAACATTAGGTTTTCAGGGCGTCCTCGCGACTCGAAAGCCATCTTTAACGCTCGACAGGTCAGAGCTGAATCCGGGCTTCTGGACATCGCCCAGCCGACGATACGCCGGGCATGCAGATCAAGTACAGCAGCCAGATAAACCCAGTAAGTACCGGCCCAAATGTAAGTCACGTCGCCACACCACACTCGATTGGGGATCTCGACATTGAATTTACGCTCCAAATGATTGGGGGCGTATTGCGCCTCCGCACCGCTGGGTTTGTAACGATGCCTGCGCCGTTGCTGACTCTTCAACCCGAGCTCGCGCATCAGGCTACGAGCCATGTAACGACCCACCGACTCTTTTTCGTTACATAGCGCCTTTGACAGGCTGCGCGCGCCCATTGAGCCGCGACTTTGCTCATGTAATTCAGCAGCTTTGATCTTTAGGCGATTGCGCCCGTCATCTACTTTCGCCCGCTGTTTCAGACGCTCGTAATAACTGCTGCGGTTGATTCCAAATACAACGCACAACTCGGATCTTGAATATTGCTCGCTTAACTCCTCGACCAGCCTTACCGATCGAGGGAATCCGACATCAAGAGAGCTGTAGCCTTTTTTAAAATTTCCTTCTCGCGCTCAATCCGTCGAATTGTTGCTTCCAGTTCCTGGATGCGTTGTTGGTCAACGGTCATGGCCTTGGACTTCTCAGGCGTCTTGCCGCTGCGCTCCGCACGCAGTTGCTCAACCCAGCGACGCAGAGCTGTAGGGCCCACGCCCATTGCTTCGCAGGCTTCACTCACCGAATAGTCTTTATCCAAAACCAGGCAAGCCGCATCCCGTTTGAAATCTGTCGAAAAATATCGTCTGGTCAAATCACACCTCGTCTATGGGCGTAGATTACCGCCCTTTAGGGGTGTCCAGAATCATTAAGCCAGATCACTTTCCCCCTCGCCCCCTTGGGGGAGAGGGCTGGGGTGAGGGGGTAAAGTTTTCACTGGCAACTTATCAACAAAGCCAAACGCAAATCATAAAAAAACCGCACGATCTTAAATCGTGCGGCTCTTTAACAACGGTCTATCAAGTATCTTGCTTGTCGCTCAGCACTTTACCGGTGGTGGCATCAAAGTCCACGTCGAATTCTTTGCCGTCAGCAGTTTTAAGTTCGACTTCGTACTCGTAACCGTTGAAGTGGTTATCCAGGTCGGTGTCGGTAATCGTTGCGCCCGGGTGCAGTTTCAGGGCTGCTTCGTTCATCGATTCCAGCGACTTGATCTTGCCGTCCTTGACCAGTTGCGGGATCTGGTCGATACGCACGTCAGCCTGAGCCAGGCCAGCGGTAAGAGTCAGGGCAGCGGCGGTAAACAGGGCAGTCAAAGTTTTCATCGGTTCATTCCTTGGCAGTGCGTTGAAGTGGTTGATCTGTGTAAGTGGGTTCAGATTAACCAGCGCAACTTAACTCACCCTTAAATCTGCGCATCGCGAGAAAACCGCTCTTGTGGGAGCGAGCCTGCTCGCGAAGCAGACGACTCGATAACTAATCAGAAACCGTTCTTCTTCAAAACTTCATCAATGCTGCCAACCGCCGGACGCTTATAAAACTTCAACAGCTCACTGGCGCGGTTGGTAAAGATGCCATCGACACCCGCCGCCATGACTTTCTCGTAGTCCACCGGCTCATCGACGGTATAAACGTGCACCAGCATGCCCTGGTCGTGGGTGTACTGGTTCATCCACGGTTGCACCAGATCGGAATAGCTCTGGTCACCGCCATGCGTCAGCTTCGCCGAAGGGCCGGTGCCGATCGCGCCCTGGGCCTTGGCGTAGTCGACCCATTGCTTGAATTCAGCTTCGGATTTTGGCTCCTGCTTGCCGTAGAAAACGTTTTTGTCCTTCTCACCGGACGCGGCAAACGTCACGGCGGATTTCGGCTCGATGCTGCCTTCGCCGACCCACAACAGCAGGATCTTCGGCACTTGCGGCATTTCCTTTTCCAGCAGTTGCAGGCTGTTTTTGTCGAAGGTTTGCAGGATCACCTTGCCTTTACCCTGACCGACGCCCAGTGCACTTTTCGCCAGTTTCGAACCGGCCGGACTGAGCCAGCCGCGATCCTGCAGTTTTTCCTTCAGGTCATGTTCGATGCCGGGAAACAGCTGTGGCTCTTTGGTTTCGATGTACAGGCCCGGCTTGTGTTGCGGGTTGGCGCGGGCGATGTCGATGATTTCGTCAAGAGTGAGGATTTTCAGCCCGGCGTAAGAGGGGCGCGCGCGATCCGGGTACTTGGTGTTGAACCAACTGCCGGCGTCGAGGGTTTTCAGTTCGGCCATGGTGAACGCGGTGGCCGGGCTGTCCTTGCGCTCGGGGAATTTGCTGGCGACGTCGGTGGTGCGTTGCAGATTGTCGTCGTGCAGGGCGAAGAGCACGCCGTCCTTGCTGCGTTGCAAGTCCATTTCCAGGTAATCGGCGCCGAGGTCGCGGGCCAGTTTGTAGGCCGCTGCGGTGGATTCCGGGGCATCGAACGACGCGCCACGGTGGGCGATCACCGCCGGATGCGGAATGCCATGGGCGGCAGCAATTGCCTTGGGCTCAGGATGGCTGTCGGCGTGCGCCTGACCGAGGCCGAACAACAGACTCAGCACCAGGGCGCTTCGGGTAAAAGTGGCAGGCATGGTCGAGTTCCTTTCGCAGGTTTTTTTCGAGACGTACCTTTTAACAATTGAAGCGCCGCAGGGCTATCGCCAGACCGACATAAAGCGAGCAAAACGGAAATTTCCTGCACTTTTGTGGCGCTGTTTGCAGTACGCTTGCCCACGGCAGACGCCCCGGCAGAGGGCGCGCCGCTGTGTTGCCCTGCGTGTAAACCATCGATCATCTTTCGTGAGGTTTACCATGCGCATCACCTCCCAACTCATCTGCCAGGCCGCCGACAATCTCAAAGGCTTCGTCGGCCTCAACCGCAAGACCGGCCAATACCTCGTACGCTTCAGCGAAGATTCGTTCGGCATGGACGTGGCCGATGACGGCATCATTCCGACCAGTGAGTTCGTCTGGGCACCGCTATCGGACACCACCATGACGCTCAAGCGCGAACTGATTCAGTTGCTGCTTGATCAACACATCGACGAGCGCATCAACATCAGCGAACCGTTGCGGGTCTACATGAGCAAGGTCGAAGTACCGGAGATTGTTGCAGTGCGAAGTCTGGTGCGCAGCTGAGGTTTGTAGTGTGGTTGCGGGCCTCTTCGCGAGCAGGCTCGCTCCCACCTTGAATCTGCGCCGTTCACAGATCTCCTGTGGGAGCGAGCCTGCTCGCGAAGGCGGCACCTCGGTTCATCGCCAGCCGCAATTCCCCACCCGACCACGAACCGATGTCAGTTCCCATCACCCTGGCACCCGCTCGTTGGCAAACATGCTCACCGCATCCACGGCCTCACTGGCGCCGTCGCGAATCTGCAGAATCACCGTCCCGGCCTGATTGGCCAGTTCCACGCCTTCGGCCGCGCGGTCGCGGGTGCCTTGCATGCTTTTGATCGCTTGCCGCGTTTCGCTCTGGATCAGACTGATCATGTTGGAAATTTCGGCAGTGGAGCCGCTGGTGCGCGCCGCCAGTTGCCGCACTTCATCGGCGACCACGGCAAAACCGCGCCCCTGTTCACCGGCGCGTGCCGCTTCGATGGCTGCGTTCAGCGCGAGCAGGTTGGTCTGATCGGCAATCGCGCGGATGGTGTTGACGATGGCGGTGATCTGCTCGGAGCGGTCGCCGAGTTGCGCGATCAGGGTTGAAGACTGGCTGATGTCTTCGGCGATTTCGCGCATTTCGCTGGCAGCCTGTTGAATCACCTGCGTACCTTGCTCGGCGACTTTTCGCGTCGCCACCGAGATGTGATAAGCGGTGCTGGCACTGCGCGCGTCTTGCTCGTGTTGCTCGACACGGGCGGTGACGTCCGAAGCGAACTTGACCACTTTGTACAAGCGGCCCGAGGCGTCATAGACCGGGTTGTAGTTGGCCTCCAGCCACACGGTCTGACCGCGTTTATCCACGCGCTCGAACTGGCCGTGGAAGAACTCGCCCTGATTCAGGCGCCGCCAGAAATCCTGATAGGCGCCGCTGCTGACCAGCGCCGGGGTGCAGAACAAACGGTGATGCTGGCCCTTGAGCTCCGCGAGGTTGTAACCCATGCGCGTGAGAAAATTCTGGTTGGCGGTAAGGATGTTGCCCTCAAGGTCGAACTCGATCACCGCCATCGCGCGATCGATTGCCTGCAATTTGGCGTTGGCCTCGTTTTCCTGCTGCACTTTGGTGGTGACATCCATCGCGTACTTGACCACTTTGATCACCCGTCCCGATGCATCCTTGATCGGGTTGTAACTGGCCTCCAGCCAGATCGGCTGGCCTTTGCTGTTGACCCGTTCAAAGGTGCCTGACTGGAACTGGCCGTTTTTCAGACGCGACCACAACTCAGTGTATTGGGCGCTACGACCGAATTCCGCCGTGCAGAAATGCCGGTGTGGCTGGCCGATTGCCTGGGTAGCCGTGTAACCCATGGTCTTGAGGAAATTGTCATTGGCACGCAACACCACGCCATCAAGATCGAACTCGATCACCGCCATTGAACGGTTGATCGCTTCGAGCATTGCAGCTTGGTCAAAAACGGTGTGTTGCAGTTCTTCGAGGGCGGCTTTGTGGCGATTGAAAAACATGCTTGCGATACTCGGGAGTGGGGAAAATCAAAAGGATTCAGTCCCTATTCCTGCGCCGGCAGACCGAAATGCACAGGCGGCATTTCGGCGGTGACTGCTCAATGCCAGCGTTCCGTTACTGGCAGATGGCTACTTATACAAAACTTCATAAAGTTGTACAAGAAAGGAATTTTTGCCCGAGTTTGTATAACTTTTTGCTAAATTAGTTGTACGCGTTTCGCGACCTGCCTCGGCTACAAAGTAAGTCAGCGTTGATATCGCGCCAGGAACATCTCCAGCGCCGACTCGGCAACCGAGTCCTGCGCGTCTGGATCAAGGGCTGCGCGTCCGAGCGAGATCTGCGGCCAGAATGCAAACGCCTTGAGCAAACCTTGCACCTGATGCGCAGCGAACTCGGGATCCACCGGTTTGAGCCGGCCGTCGGCTTGCGCCTCGCGTATCCAGACAGTCAGGCCTTCCTCGCGCTCGCCCATGCGCTCGATCATGTTCTGCGCGCGCTCGGGGGAATGAATGGTTGCGGCGATTGCGACCCGCGCGAGGGTGAGGAAATTCTCGTCGGCCATCATTTGCACTTTCTCGCGCAACATTTGCCGCAATTGCTCGCTCAGTGGTTGCTCGCGGTTATAGCGCACCGATGGCTCGGCAATGATCCGCGCCCACAGCTGATTGAGGATTTCGGCGAACAGCTCTTCCTTGCTCGGGAAGTGGTTGTACACCGTACGCTTCGACACGCCGGCCGTGGCGGCGATCTTGTCCATGCTGGTAATTTCGAACCCATGGGCACGGAATTCGGCTATCGCCGCCTGGATGATGGCTTCGCGTTTGCGGTCGGTGAGGCGTTGTGGAGCGGTCATGAGCGGGCTTCGGCAGAAAAGAGAGGAAATTACACTCGGCAGTTTACTTGGCGTCGGCTTTGATGCAACCTAGAAACTACACCGCTCAGTGTAATGTTGCGTTAATCCTCGCACCTTACAAACCAGAGCGTTTGGCCCTTGCGTGCAGCTTGGCCATTTTCATTCCCCGTGGAATACCGTGCAGCACACGGTTTTTCGGAGTCGTTCAGTCATGGCCAATCCAGTCTCCCTCCCGGATAACACTCCCACGCCTGAAGCCTCTCGACAGGATCAAGGGCTGTTTCGCAATCACGCGCCGGTGCAACGCGAAGGCCTGCGCAAAATGCTGCGGATCATGTGGAACATGATTTTCCACAAACCCCGCAACACCCGTCCGACCGCCGCCATTCCCGTGCAGCCGCTGACGCGCGAAGATCTGCTCGCAGCGCCCAATCACAGCGTCTATCGCCTCGGGCATTCAACCCTGTTGCTGAAGATGCGCGACAAGTTCTGGATCACCGACCCGGTCTTCGCCGAGCGCGCCTCGCCCGTGCAGTGGGCGGGTCCGAAACGCTTTCATCAGCCACCGATCAGCATTGACCAGTTGCCGCCGATCGAGGCGGTGATCCTCTCGCACAATCATTACGACCATCTCGACTACGAAGCGGTACGCAAACTCGCCGCGAAAACCACGTACTTCCTGACCCCGCTGGGCGTGGGCGACACCCTGATCAAATGGGGCATCGACGCCAGCAAGGTGCGCCAGTACGACTGGTGGCAGGGCACCGAACTCGCCGGCATCCGCTTCATCGCCACACCGTCGCAGCACTTCTCCGGCCGGGGCCTGTTCGACGGCAACAGCACGCTGTGGGCGTCATGGGTGATGATCGATGGCAACACACGCATCTTCTTCAGCGGCGACAGCGGTTACTTCGACGGCTTCAAACGCATCGGCGAACAATACGGCCCGTTCGACCTGACCCTGATGGAAACCGGTGCCTACAACGTCGAATGGCCCCACGTTCACATGCAACCGGAAGAAACCCTGCAAGCCCACATCGACCTCAAGGGCCGCTGGCTCTTCCCGATCCACAACGGCACCTTCGACCTGGCCATGCACGCCTGGCACGAACCCTTCGACCGCATCCTCGCCCTCGCATGGGAACGCAGTATTGCGATTACCACACCGCGAATGGGTGAAGCGTTCAACATCGCGCAACCAGAACGGGGGAGCGCTTGGTGGATGGCGGTGGAAGAGGAGGGGGAAGCGGTGTTAGAGAACGCATGAATTGCTCAGTTGGTGAGGGGCATCCCCCTCGCCAGCTTATTCAGCCATCGCAAAATCCCCACGCCCCACCGATTCCCCCGACATACCCTGCGCCCTGACACTGCGCCCCGGTGCAAACCCCGGAAAGAACACCAACCCCTGCGCCTCGAACCGATAAGCCAGTGCCAGCCTTGCGGCATCCGCCACGTCCTGCTGTGCTTCGAATCGCTGAATATCTGCCACTGCCACCTCGGCCTCGCGCGACAGTTGTTCAACGCTCCAGCCCAGCATGGCGCGGGCCTGGACGCAGTGGGTCGGAGTGAACTGGAAAAGGGCAATGCGTTCGAGGACGTGGTTCATCGCAAGAGAGGCCATGGTGTGCTCCGGGCTCAAAAGTGCTGATTGAAAATGTACTGTGTTTTTGTACAGTTGTTTTCGGCCGGGATCAAACGCATTTTTTGAATTTGCCTAGTTCGCCGCCTCCAACCAGACGGACGGTGCCTCTCCGAGCACTCGCCGAAACATTGTTGAAAAGGCCGCCGGACTTTCATAGCCGAAGTCCAGGGCAATCCGCGTCACCGCTTCCCCCGCCGCCAACCGTGCCAGTGCCTGCACCACGCAGGCTTGCTGCCGCCATTGGCGGAAGCTGAGCCCGGTCTGCTGCCGAAACAATCTGTTAAAGGTACGCAAGCTTATGTGTAACTGGTCTGCCCAATGCTGCGGGGATTGATGCGTATTGGGCATGTTCAGAAAGGTCTGACACAGACTGAGGAGCTTTCCTTCGGCAGGCATAGGAATGTGTAGGGGAAGAGGCGCACTGCTTGTCAGTTCATGCAACAGCAAATTGATCAGCACGCCGTCACGTCCGGACTCGTCGTACGTCAGCGGCACGTCCACTGCTTCCATCAATAAGTGCCGCAGTAGCGGCGTGACATTCAGCACTTGGCAGTCCGGCCCCAGATCCACCTTGCCCGGTTCGATATATGCACTGCGCGTGCTCACCCCGAGCATCAATACCTCGTGGGCCACGCCCGGCGGAATCCACACCGCGCGCTGCGGCGGCACCACCCAGTTGCCATTCTGAGTGCTGACCTGCATCACACCGGTGGCGCCGTAAAGCAATTGCGCGCGTCTATGCGTATGAAACGGAAGTAGGTGGCCGTGGGAATAATCGGTACCGATAGCCACAACCGTGCGAGGCGTGTCATCGAGCTGATTGATCGAAATATTGCGCATCAGGCGTGGTTCCGGCGATTGGCGTAAACGCGAACATTATTGGCTGAACTACTGAAGCCGGCCAATGCATGCTACGACTAATGTCGTGGGCTTCCCAATCCAGGACGCTCACCATGTTCTACCTCCTGCTGACACTGTTCGGCTGCCTCACCGGTATCAGCGCCGTGCTCTTCGGTTTCGGCGGTGGCTTCGTCATCGTGCCGCTGCTCTACCGCATGCTCACCGCCAGCCACGCAGCTGACGACCCCATCGCCCAGTCGGCCATGCACATCGCCGTGGCCACCTCGACCTGCGTAATGATCGTCAACGCCCTGATCGCCACACGCAAACACCAACGCTCGGGCAATCTGCTCCGGGACTACCTCTGGCCATTGGGCGGGTTTATCGGCGTGGGCGCGATCGTCGGCGCCATCGCTGCCATGTGGGTCAGCGGCCAAGTGATTCGCTACGCCTTCATCGCCTACCTGGGCGTGACCATCGTCGATTGCCTGCTGCGCCGCGGATTTCTCACACAGTCTCAAACCACGATCCCACGGCAACTGACCTCAACGGAAACATCCGCCGGCGGTGTAGGCATTGGCGCCATCGCGACGTTTCTCGGCGTAGGAGGAAGCGTCATGACCGTGCCGCTGCTACGCCGTTGCGGGCTGAGCATGTCGCAAGCCACAGCCATGGCCAATCCACTCAGCGTGCCAGTGGCGCTGGCCGGGACGCTGACGTACATGGCGCTGGCCGGTTTCACCGGGGCTGATTTGGGCGTTTGGTATATCGGGTATGTCGATGTGCTGGCGTTTGCGCTGCTGACGGTTGGCTCGTTGCTGGGGATCAGATTGGCCGCGCGGTGGATTGGGCGGATTTCGGATCGGGTGCATGCCTGGGTCTATATTGGATTGCTCGTCATCGTGCTGCTGAGCATTTCCCTCAAATGAATCGTTGATTGGTGCGGGCGAAAGAAATCAGAATCGGCGACTGAGCGTTGCCCGCCAGTCACCAACAGAGATCCAGGATGTTGATCTTCAATTGCACCGAAGCCGCCAGCAAGTTTTTCAGCCGTGTTCATAAAGGCAAAACGATCACGCCGGTGGACACCAAGCCGCCGTCATCGGTTATTGAGGATGATGAGCTGAACGGCGCGGACGAACAGTGGCTGGTCCATGCGATCACTGTGCAGCGCAAACATGTGTTGTTGGTCCTGCACATCAAAAGCCGCTATTGCGTGATCCTGGCTAACGCGAAAAAAGCCGACGATCACGGGTTCGTTGTGCGCTTCACCGAGCGTTGGGTGAATGGACTGATGATCAATGCCCAGAACCATGGTCTCGGACAATGGCTGGACACCGAGTTGATGTTGGCGCGGATGCTACAGACTTGTGAGCACCAGCGATTCTATCGGCGCGGCCATCGCAGCGCGCAAAAACACATTGATGAAATTGCCTGGTGCTTCCGAAGCAAGGTGGCTGGAACGGGTTGCTTGCCGCCCGATGAAGTCACGGCGATGGTATTCGATGAACAAATGAACGACACGCCGAGAAACAGCAAGGGAGCCAAGTCCTACTACTTCCCGGACGAGGAGATGACGCTTCACTGGCTGCGCCATTATTGCTTTCTCGATGATGTCCAGCTTCATGCTGCGAAAGAGCGTCGGCATCAAGTCGCACGGGAAATAGCGGAGATGGAGCGCAAGGCTTTTATGGAAGAGTATGAGAGGCAGAACTCGAGTGATTAAGCCGGGACGTGACGAATTCACAGGTTGATTAACAACCCCATGCCCCCTCACTCCAACCCCGGCGCTTCACGAATAATGAAGTGATCCAGGTTCTCGATATTGGCATTGAAGACCTCGAAAGGCTTTTCGGGGTTCTTCTTGCCGGGCACCTGCTTCAACTCCGGCGTCACCCCATAAAAGAAACAGAACAACGCCTTGTCGCTATCCACCGCGTACTTGATCTCCTCCAGAAACGCCTTGCGCTTGCGGTAGTTGTCGATCAGCTTTTTGTTCAGATAAACACTGACCGGATACGGCTTCTTCTTACTGTCCTCGGGCTTCTTGAACCAGACCTTGTCCTCGAAATCGATACGAAAACTGGCACTGTGGAAGTCCTCGATTTTCTTGATCCGCCCCCAGTAAATCAGCCCCTTGTTGTCCGTCAGATACTCGATCTTCTTGAAGAACGAACTGTACGGCGCCGTATGCTCGCCGACCTTCAAAGGCATGCGCTTGAGCAAATCCTTGTCGGCGAAGTTGGAAACGAAACACTCCACCGGATGCGCAAAGACACTGGTCTTGTCCGGCGCCGACTCACGACTCGCCGACTCCTTACCACTGTCCACCGCCACCCGCACTGGATCATCCCGCAACACATCCGCCGCCCCCGCTGGCGCGACAGGCTTGCGCACATACTCACGCCGGGTCAGCAACAACTCTGATGGGAAGTGCTCCTCACGCCCGTCATCCACCTCGCCATCCGCCGTCTCAACACCAGATGCCGACGCCTTCAAACTCACATACGGACAACCCGCCACATGCTGCGTAGTGGGCAGATTCTTGAAGTGCGGCGTGCGCACGTAATTCACGTTCTTCGCGTTGAACGTACCCAACTCGTTGGAAGCCTCAAACGCCGAACGACAAGCATCGTTGGGGCACTGAAAGCGCTCCTTCGCCGAGTCAAACGCCACCGTCTCATCGAAATTGAGATCGCGAACATCATAGATCGACAACTTGTCGTCGAGGCTGAGGCAGTAGGCGAGATCGAATTTCATGGTGGGGCTCGGATCCTTGAGTGGAGAGGGGTATTAATAGCGGGAGGCGGCGCGGGTTGCACTGATTGTTTTCAGGATGATGCGGAATCTGTGGGAGGCAGCCTGCTGGGGATTGGTTGTGTCAGTTAAAATCTTGGATTCGGCCCTACCTTTTAAGCAATCAATCTCTCTTATAAAGGGGGAAATGCGACGCCACTTTTGTTACACAGTGGGGTTAGTTCACCGGACGCTTACAGTTATAGACACTCTGCATAAGAAGACCGATCGGTCGAATTCTTCCCTGTATTGGTATGTTAATCGAAAGGTACTCAGGCTCATCAAATGGAGGATTGCTGATTGAAGTGGATTGTGGCCGACGTACTGATGGGTGCTGGCGGGTTTCCTCAATCCACTCGTGGCGAACTCACGGCAAATTGCGTTGGAAGGCATAGCTGGAGGTAAGCCGCGCCCATTGCTCAACAAGTGTAAAAGTCCGGCATTCTGCTCGGCAGGATACCCGGCTTCGCCTGTCCTACATATCTTCAACAGGCATACCTTCATCTGCCATTCGCTTCACCAGCAGCTTAACTGCGTTCTTATCCGGCCTTGCTAAGTTGATATTCCCCGATCCCAGCTTCTGGAGAGCTCTATCTGCCTTCGGCGACAGAAATTTACGCTGCTCAGCAGTCCGTCGGATTACTTCAGCTTTAGGAACGAGCATGTGAAGGAGAATATCGAAGTCAATTTCACGATCAATCCTTGCAGACGACTTCGCTTCCTTTTTTTCTTGCGTCATCTCACTCGTGTTGAGCATCAGATGGTTGGGTATGGCCGTAACCTTTAACTCTGATGCCTGGATATTTTGCCAGCAAATTTCAAGTTTGCAGTACTCACCGACGTCTCGCACATTTGCAGAAGTGTTCCTGAGCGCGGCAGCAATTTGTGGCGCGAGAGAGGCAATATGCTCTTGAAGCTCTTCCGGGACGGATTGAGTATTCCAGATTTGCCCCCAGTTTAAGCTTGCCTTCCCTTGGTGCTCAATTTGCTCAGCAATCCGAGAAAGGGTATAGGCAACTGTCTGCGATTTATAGCCACGGTCATCTTTGTACCAGTCGGAGCCAGCAACATGCTTGTCGGTCCAGCGAAATAACAGCCCCATCGCGCAAGCATTTCTATACCAAACTTCGTTAAATTGGGTCGGCGCTGACTTCCAAGCCTTTGCGGTTTGATCCGCGAAGACCATGAACGCTTTTTGTGCTCCTCTGGACACAACGTAAGGTTTTCTTTCAAAGCTCAGGACATATTTCGCAAGATCGGTTTTCTCGATAAGCTTATCTCTTGGATACTCCAGCTGATATTTTCTCTTTTGTGCAACGGATGCGTATGCCATGCCGTCACGATACTGTCCGCGTGCACGTTCATAAAACCATTTGTCGCCCGTCATCGCACCGTTCTGAGGCGGGGCGCTCGTTATCCGAGAGTAACGCTCCATTTGCAGATGGAACGGATGACTCGAGAAGAAATCTGCTTCTGATATACGATTCTGAGTGTTGGCATATCGCGAAATTTTTGGAACGACATGCTCGATGTGGGCAGATGGGACGACTGAGAGCTTCATTTGGACATGAACACGCTCGAGCGGTGAATTCGCGACATCCTTTGCGTAAAGGATAGACGCCGTCGTCTGGCCGCCATTCACGATCTGAAGATTATGAATAGTTGCGACTCCTAGTTGTCCGTCCTCTAGCGTTTCGAGCGTAACCGCCGATGCTGTCGCAGTAAGTCCGTTGTTGTAAGCGAAAAACATCTCCGGTGAGTTTTTGATCGTTTCCAAAATGCCTTTGTTCACTTTCGTCTTAGCCTGGAGATAGGTTCGGACGTTCTGTTCTAGCAGACGTGCTCCGTATAGACCGTAGATTTCAGCAAGCACAGGGCCAGGGATAGCAAGAAGGTAGGACTGATGCTCTTGGGTGTTCGTCGAGGCTTTGAGGCAGGCAATAGGCGCGCCGGCTATGCCTGCGATATTGACTTCGATAGATTCTGAAACTCGAAAGCTTTTCTGGATTTCGAAATAGCGAATCGCGTCAAGGACGCTCAAGACAATCGGAACTCCGCTTACTAGCTCGCCCAGTTGTGGTGGACGTTTGGTTGCCAGTCGGGCGTTGGAAAAAAGGATGATGCGAACTCTCTTTATGAGATCGCGTACTGAGTAGATAGGAAAGGCCGCGGCAAACGCCGGACTTGTTTCCTCAATTGAATTGATAAAGAGCGAGGAACAGGCGTTTTCGAAAAAGGCAATTGCTTGCTTGAACGCTGAGTTCAGGCGGTCACTATGCAGCGGTTCCAGTTCAATCCCGTTTCGGAAATCGCAGATGGCGAGGTAAAGAGTTCCGCGATCGGTATCTAGTCCATAACCGTCGATTCGGTATGGCCGCCGTCCACCTTCTTTGTGACTGTGGGTGTATTCCAAGTCAATTGTGTCACCGTTCTCAGAAGCCGCTGCCGCATAAAGCTCGAAAAAAGCTTCTTGCTGAAATACGCCCCGCACCTCTGCCTCTAAAAGAATATCCTCTCGCAGGGCTTCAAATGTTTGTTGCAACTCGCTCATGATTCGACTCCCCTAAAAGCATCATCGAGGCTGACGATGAATGGAGCGCAGTCGCTAACGCGAATGCTGTACTTAACCATCTCTACCCCATGGCGGAGGTCTCTACGCTCGATACGAGGAAACTCACTGGACACCTCATAAAATATGCGATCAACGAGAGCCCAGCTCTCCTCATTATATTCCGGCTGCTCCTGATATCCTGCTTCTAGTAGAGCTATCTCAAAGTCCTCCAGCGCCCCTGTGCCTGCCTCGGCAAAAGTGTCTCGAATCTCTGCAACAAGAGTATTGAGAGTCCGAGCGGTTGGGGTGGTGGATGGTAGCGAAGCTATGCCCTGATTGCAGAGCAGGATGCGTCCCTGAACTGGGTCGAGTTGATCTTCAGAGGAAATCCGGATTCGCCGGTCAGCAGTCGCCACTTGCGTCTTGACCTCAAAGATGGTGCCGGCGACCAAGAAATCCTGCTCATGACCGCTAGGGCCATTCCAGCATTTTATGGCGGCACTCCATCCGATGCGTTCACCAAGAACATCTCGCAGAAACAGCAGCTCGCCGACTAGGCCAATGCGTTCACCTTTTGACAGTAGGTGGTTGGCTCTATGGCGCAGCATCTCCTGCCAACGGTGGACTTCCTTGATGGCTTGCAGCAGCCCCTCTCCTGACTGCGTCGGTGCAAGCTTGTCGGTCGCAAGCATTAGACTCTTGCACATAAGTGCGAAGTTTTGGAAATTGGCCACATCGCTCAAGCTCAGCACTAATCTTGAGCGCTCAAAGTCCACCGAATGGACCTCGCAGGTCACGGCCGACATTTTCGGCAGATCAAGCATTCTCGGCTCGGCGCATACTGCATCAAGCTGGAAGACAAAACATCCATGAAAGTCGCGGCCGAACCTGAAATCGAGAGGATGGCTACTGTCAGCAAGTCGAATGTTGTAAAAACTTGGGTCTGTCGGTGTGACGATTGCCTTCCATTCACTCAACATCCTGAGCCTCCATCATAGGCTCGGAGTCATCGTCTGCTTCTGCGGCAAATTGCTCAAGTTGCTGCCGATAGACAGCATTTACCTGGTATGTTCTCTCTTCAGCGGGTTTACAAGTCTCAGGCATGCAGAAGGACAGCGTCACGATTTTCTCGTCTAGCTTGAGATTATCGTCGCTCTCGTCTGGATCGGTGCGCAGGGACGCGCTGAATAAATGCACTAACATCATCGGCCGCTCGCGCACAGAGCAAGCGGCACGTTCCTTTTTGTAAGTTTCAGCCTGATAGGCAGCATCCGCTGCCGCGATTTGTATGTCGGACAGGCCAATCAGCGCGTCGCCGGGATCGGCGACACGGTTCTTGCTGCCATTTACTCGATAGGTGCCTTTCTGAATTGTTCCTTGATTCCGAGACCTCAGATTGATCTGCTGACCAGCAAATGGACTAGAGTCGCCTGACTGGCGCATGGGAATCACAACGTCCCATTTCGCGAGTTCGTCCGTGACGCGGTCCTGAATATAGTCCGAGAGAAGAGAGGTATCGGAAATTGCCGATAGATCG
The DNA here is from genome assembly GCF_900105805.1 of Pseudomonas moraviensis. NCBI lineage: Bacteria > Pseudomonadati > Pseudomonadota > Gammaproteobacteria > Pseudomonadales > Pseudomonadaceae > Pseudomonas > Pseudomonas moraviensis. The sequence goes on from NZ_LT629788.1 coordinate 281,701, forward strand.
GGATGATCTACGAACTGGAATTCGAGCATGAGACCAAGTATGTCTCGACCATCTGCGGCCCAGCGAATGTAACTCTTGTTTACTTCAGTGGGACTGCCGAGTGCGATGAGAAATTGTTCGACCGCGTCGAGATGTTTCTTTCCAATGCTTGAATTATTTGGAAGTGCAAAGCCTTCGATGTGACGCGCGGAATAGTCCTGAGCTATTTTGAGCTTCTCGGCCGTCCGCATTTTGTTTGCCGCGGTTACCCGAATGGCGAGCGGGCTCTGCCGAACTTTAAGGCCGAAATCACGCGGTGTGCGGCCTGCGGCCTTCATGCGCTTGATCTCGCTCCTCAACTCTTCGGTCGCTTCGTCTACAAATTCGTAATGGTCGAAGGACACCTGCGGCAGATAGAGGCGGCAATATTCCTCATATCCCGGTCGGTAGCCGAACCAGCGCGCCATCTGCATAAGTGTGTCGCTCGCAGTAGCGTTCCGCAAGAGATAGGAGACCGTGAGGCCTTCTAGAGTTAGGCCGCGTGAAAGCGCCAGCCCGCCGATTGCGATGACATGCAGACCTTCTGATTTGCGCAGTGAATAATCTAACTTGCCACCCCGCATATTGACGGTGCGGACATCGATGGACTGGACCCCTTCATTTAGGACACGCAGCAGATCGCGCCATTTGAGATCAGTCTTGCCGAACTCGACTGTGAAGCTACTTTCGAGATCATCCATGATCTCATCGTTGATCTGATCAAGCGGCAGCGATGCATGTACCGAGACCGCGTCCTTGATCTCCGTGAGATATTCGAAAACGAGCCCTAGAATTTTTTCCTGGATGGCATTGAATCGGCTGACGTTGATCATCATCGAACAATGAGTCTTGCCCTTTTCTTGGAATACCCTAATGGCCCTTGTTATGCAAAATACACGAATCGCGTGACGCAAACTGTCGGGTAGCTCGGTAACATTGTCGCCGCTCTTGTGCTTCAGCGGCAGTTTCGCTCGATAGTCATCAATGACTCTGACCATGCTTTGGCGTAAGTTGCCACCCTCCCGGAAAATTCTATGTGATCCTGCATAATTGGTAGGTGGATCAAGCGCCTTAATAAAATTCCCTGGAAAAAGGTCATCCGTCTCCATTTCCTCTGTCGTTTCCGGGTCGATGAAAATGTTGGCAAACGGTGTAGCGGTATAGCCGACATATGCGGAGCGCGGAAATCGCGACAGAATTTGTCGAATCACACCATTGATAGCGCTAGTACGTTTGGGGTCAATGGCTGTATTGATAGATGCATTGTCGGCTTCATCGTCTATCAGCAGAAGTGGCAGCTCATAGCCTCCGGTTTCTCCCTGTTTCTCTATCCAGTGTGCGAGACGCTCAAGGATGGATTTGTTTTTTTTGGTTATGAAGATCATAGGTTCCTGATGACCTGCCAAGCCGAAATAGATTCCATCCGTGCCGCTCGAGAAATCGGCTACCCGAGTAGTGCCGTAGGAGGGGATTCGCCGTGTCGCTGCATAATTTTGGATCGGCAACGACTGCTGTGCGGCCGCGCCAAACATCGATACTTTGCCAATGAATGTCTCGTCAACTCGTTCTTGCGTCTGCGCACGCAGTGAGTTGGTTATCCCTGCTAATAGGATAATGACGCGGTAGCCTGCGTCAGCTGCCTTGCAGATCAGAGCAGAGTAGTTTGTGGTCTTACCTGACTGGACATTTCCCATGACCATGCCGCGAACTGCGCCGTAGCGTTCATCTTTCGGGTTGCCGCATTGATCGAGAATTTCGTCTGTGTCGGTATTGAGGGTAGCGAGCACCGGCGACGGAAGAGCTCCCGTCTCAAGATAGTATTTGCGTAAGCGGTTCCAGTAATAGAAATCCAGCCCCGGTCGTACTGTTGCAAGCCAAGGCCGGTGGTCCTTTGAAATAATCGCCCCGCGCTTCTGAGTTACGATAAAGCTCGCTTCCAGTTCGCGGATAATCGCATTGATCGCCCGTTCTTCAAGGTGCTGAAATGGTCCATTGCGAACTATTGTAGAGATAGCACCTTCAGGTAATCCTTGCCCTTGAGCAATATCTTCGCGATATTGCTCATTGATAATGGAGCGGAAATACGCAAGTTCGCTATGAAACATTATTACCACCTTTTGTCCTTGAGGTGTTTTACAACGAGGTCGGCTTGACTGGCCCACGGTTCTGTTGAAGCAAGAATTTCACGCAGCGCTTTCATATCTCCTCCTGAGTGGAGCAGCAGTGAGGGAAGAGCTGAGTCGAGTTTGTCGAGAAATATGTCCTTGTCTAGTATTCCTTGATTCATCATCTCTGGTCGGGACGAATAGTCCTCTCCGATACTTACAATCGGGAAGCAGTCCTCGATGACTCCGAGTGTTGCCGCAAAGGCTTTTGCTCTATCCCTATTCTCGTCTTCTAGCATACCGGCGATCAGCGGGTGCTCCCGATTAACATAGTAGCGAGCCTCACCGTTTCGAACGTATTTTGCCCAGACCGACGTTTTTCCCGCTTCTTCGCGGATACGCCCACCTCGGGACTGAAATACCTTTCCCGATTTCCTCTTGAGTCCGCAGACAATATCCTTCAAGCGGCTCTTAAGCCCTGAGGGAAGCTGTGCGTCTGCCTTATCGAGCGTGATCTTCCATATCGCATCAAGGGTGTTTGGAATGTTGATGGCAATTCTGACAAGTTGCGACAGCTCCCCGTGCCTCACTAACCGAAACCAAGTCCCGTGTATGATGAGTCGGTGCTGCCGATAGACATAGAAGCCTTGATTGCGAACAAAACCCTCTTCTCCGCTGAGCTGATCGTGCTCACCTGCAGTCAACTTCGAATAGTGCGGTAGAATAAATGACTGCACCTCAATAGGCTGGCCGTCGAGATTAAGCGTTTCTTTTGGCTGGGCCTGCGTCGCATCATGGTTACGCAGAAAGGGATCTATAGGCTTCAGCGCACTTCCGTTGAAACTAATACTGAGTTTCCGAAGGCCTTCCTCGCCACCCAAATACCGATGGAAAATGAGTGACAGCTGCTTCTGGGCATGCGCGACTAAATCATTGAATCCCTTGCCGCCAACTTGACCATATTCGGACAGGCGATCGCATGTGCTCCAGATGATCTCGGTCCCGTCGCGCTCAAGCAGCCGGTGATCGGCTTGGGCTTCAATCTCTTCAAATTCAAGAATCCCCATTTTCCAATCAGCGATATCATCCAGATTCCAAGACGCGCCGGTAAGGAGGCCATTCTGTCTCGTAACGACTGTCAAATGCCTGCATTGTGAGAGTGATGCGGACTTCATCCCCCACCCGAAGCGACCGAGGTCATCATGGGCCCGTTCCTCATTAGGATTGGTGCTGGCGGGTCTCATCGCCCGATGAAGCTCGACGTTCGTCATTCCTGATCCGTCGTCTAGAATCCTGACTTCGGGTCCATCATCCTTCCGGATGCATTTGATATCGATGCTATGGGCTTTTGCCTTAATGCTATTGTCGATAATGTCGGCGAGAGCACTCGACAGATCGTAATTCCCAAAGCTACGCGCTGAGGTCATCAGCGCAGACGCGTCAGGAGGATTATTCATATGCTTCATATCCCCCCCCCATTTGCCCAAAAAAGCTGGGGTAATCCCACAACTTAAATATTTTTTGTCTTCGAAGACGCAAGCTAGCCTGAAGCTTGGCTGCGATCGATAGCTATCGAATGTAGCACCTGTTTTTTAAAAAACTACTATGACTATAGTAGCAAATAGCCTTTCGTTGCTTTAGGGCACAAGGCTGCCCAATTTAGCGATGAAACAGGTGGACGCCATTCGAGAGTTGGGTTATCGGGTGCCGAGCGAGGTGGGGAGTCGAGTTTTGTGAGGGATCGATTCAGGCACCGCCGTTTAGCGCAGAAAAATCCGCTGCTTGGAAACTCAAGCGGCGGATTGTTTGATGACTTTGACATTCAAAGTCTGCGGACAAACTGGGACGCCTTACTCCACCAAGACTCCTGACGATTGAAAGAATCCTTGGCCAACAAACTTGGCATATCCCGCAACCGAATCCACGGCTCGCCCTGCCAGTGCAATGTACTCAGCGACATCTGCCGCCAGCTCAAAACACTCAATATCGGACGCTCAACTGATCGCGCCGGACGCGCATCACGCAGCGCAGGCACAACTTGATGCGTCACCCACTCACGAAGCTGGCGATACTCAGGACAGTAGTGATAGATCAGCAATGCATACACACCGGACTCACTCACCATCATATGCTCCTCAGCTTCGCCATAGGTCTCCACGCACATCATCTGCCGCTGATCTGCATCGAGTTTGCGCAGCTGTCGCTCATCCAGATATTTGCCCATCAATCGCCCCAGCTCATGGACGCAGAACCACGCCTGGTTCTCAACCAGAAGAGCGTGCAGATGAGTTTTGTTGCGGGTGAAACGAGTCGGGAGAAGTGGTTCAGACATGGCATGCCTCCTGACCTGGAAGCACGGGATTCGAACGGCGGGTACAGCGATTCACCTTCATCATGAAGGTTTGATATCCAGGCATTTCCATTTACCTCTGGCTGCTTTCTTAGGGCATTTGTTAGGGTGTCGGGAGCTAAGAAACCCACCAGAGACGGGCCGGACATATTCCCCTTTCGGGTCTTGTATTCGCCCACTCCCGACATAACGGGATTTTTCGCAGGCGTAGAGAAACCGCAGACGAAAAAAAGCCGCATGACTGTCGGGTGCGGAGGACCGCTCTGGTTTGTAGAGTTTCTTAGGCTCGGAGCTGAGGGTAGGGGCATCAGGGATGGTCGTCAACCAGCGACTTTTCCTACTGGTCCTGAGGCGAAAGGAAACCTGGACAAAGATGCAGAGTAAATTATGCTGTGTTTATATCCAGTATTTGATCGCCATCGAATCCCGCAGCTCCAACATCCGTGTAGCCATGACTCATCTCACGGAATCCAGGAAATTTCATTTACTTTGAAGTTTAGCGGGCTAGAATGGTGACCATTCGTCACAGTTTTGACCCAGAGGAATTTCGGGCTCATGAATCTTTTTGAAACACCGTCTTTTGAATCCTTGAGCGAAACAACCTCGGGTTCGTACGAGCCTGATACCCATCCCGTAACTGACCTGGCGCTACTGCACAAGCTGTTGGAGATCTACGACCAAGGGCAGTTGGCCGAAATTCTCAACGACGTTAGCCCGAGTCATTGGTGCCGTGAAACCATCAATCGCTGGATCAAGGGAAAGGCCTCGCCGAAGCTCTCTCACATTGAATTCACTCGTCTGAAGGATCTTCTGCCCAAGCGCTTGAACCACAAACCTTCATTCACCTTTATCGATCTCTTTGCCGGCATTGGCGGTATCAGGAAAGGGTTTGAAGCCATCGGTGGCGAGTGCTTGTTCACATCCGAATGGAACAAGTACGCCGTTAAAACGTACAAGGCAAACCACTACTGCGATCCTGCGCGTCATCGCTTCAACCTGGATATCCGCTCGGTCACGCTTTCAGACAAGCCTGAAATCAGTGACGAGGAAGCCTACAAGAACATTGATCGTGAAATTCCTGACCACGATGTTTTGCTGGCAGGTTTCCCATGCCAGCCGTTTTCGCTTGCAGGTGTATCCAAGAAGAACTCTTTGGGGCGCAAGCACGGTTTCGAATGTGAGACCCAAGGCACTCTGTTCTTCGACGTGGCCCGGATCATTGCCGCGAAGCGGCCAGCCGCATTCTTGCTTGAAAACGTAAAAAACCTGAAAAGCCATGACAAGGGCAATACCTTCCGGATCATTTGCGAAGCGCTGGATGAATTGGGCTATGAGGTTGCAGATGTAAATGCGCCAAAGGGATCAGATCCGAAGGTCATTGATGCCAGGCATTTCGTGCCACAGCATCGTGAGCGAATCGTGCTGGTCGGCTTCCGCCGCGACTTGAACGTTCACCAAGGATTCACGCTGAGCGAAATCAGTAAGCTCATACCAAAGCAGCGACCTAGTTTCGGTGATCTGCTTGATAAGGAAGTGGACGAAAAATACATCCTGACTCCGAAGCTTTGGGATTACCTCTACCGCTACGCTGCCAAGCATCGTGAGAAGGGCAACGGCTTTGGTTTTGGTTTGACTCGTCCAATCGACGTGGCTCGCACTCTCTCCGCGAGATATCACAAAGACGGGTCGGAAATTCTGGTTGACCGTGGATTTGTGGAAACGCTGGACTTCAACAGTGAGTTGAATCAGCTCAATCGTCCGCGTCGTCTGACTCCGCATGAGTGCTCGCGCCTGATGGGGTTCGACAAGCCGGGGGAAAGCAAGTTTGTGATTCCAGTATCTGATACCCAGGCATATCGTCAGTTTGGAAACTCGGTTGCCGTTCCGGTTTTCGAAGCGGTGGCCCGGTTGATGAAAGAGCGCATCCTGAAAGCGAAGGAGAAAATGGCCGATACTGGGCAGCCTCAATTGGAGTTCGCCCTTCCCACTTGATGCTGGAGACGCTTCGGCCGATCTGACGACAATATGGATGTGAAATGACTGATGTCGTGGATGTAGCTACTCGTTCAAGAATGATGGCTGGAATTCAGGGTAAAAATACCAAGCCTGAGATTCTAATCCGCAAAGCCCTGCATGCGCGGGGCTTTCGCTTTCGTTTGCACGTCAAAGACCTTCCCGGTAAACCAGATCTGGTGTTGCCGAAATATCGCGCTCTCATCTTCGTACATGGGTGTTTTTGGCACGGGCATGCGTGTAGATATTTCAAGGTTCCTCAGACTCGCCCCGAGTTCTGGCTGGAGAAGATCGGTAAAAATCAAAGACGCGATAGCCTGCAGGAAGAAGCGCTCAAAGCGATGGGCTGGAGAATTCTTGTCGTTTGGGAGTGTGCTGTAAGGTCGATGAGAAAAGAGAAGTCCTTATTGCTTGTTGACCTGATTGCTAGCTGGCTTAAAAATGGATCTAAATATATCCAGATCGACGAAAACATGTTGAGTCCGGGATGTGGCTCCTCACATTAGCGTGGGCTGAAGCTCATTGGCAGTTAGCTAAAATATGCAATTGTAGTGATTCCAGTCGAGCTGTTTGAGCCTATTAAGGTTCACCTGAATATCATAAATAAGGAATTACGATGGGTTTCCATCCTGAATGGAATGATATTTCTGCTTTGGTCAATCAAAGTGAGAGCATCTTCATTAAGAAGCTGTCTCGCAATGACACATCATGGGCGGATAGTTCCAAGAATGGGCATCAGAACGGATTTTTTATCCCTCGTCCTGTGGCTGAGTCTGACTTCTTTCCCCAACTGAGTAATTCAAATCCGGAAAAACCGCATATTTACGATGTGGAGTATCCGACGTTCTGGCCAGCCTCTGGCGAGATCAAAACATCGACAATCAAGTATTTTTCGATGCGTAATCCGGCTGATAAAGAGAAGGCAAGGCCAAGGTACGAGTGGCAGCATACGGGTATACCTAAGGAGCAATTCCAGCGGCTTTCTCCAGCATCGCTGCTCGTTATTGGAAAGCTCAAGCAAGCGCATTTTGGTTCAAGCTACTGGTTCATCGTCGTCGATTCGGTGAGCGAAGAAGCAGAAATTATTGAGACTGCGTTCGAGTTGGGTGCCGATTTTCATTATGGATTGTTCGATCCGACTGCTCTTGCCAAGCCTGCTTCCGAAACCGACCAGCTCATTGCTGAATTGTCGCAGGCGATCAAGGATGGAACGTTAGAGCAATTTATCAAGAAGCAGACTCTGCCATCTCCAGAGACACTAGCGGGAATGGCCCAGGAAAAATGGCTCGGTGAAAACGATCTGAGTGATATGAATCCGTACTGTGTCTCCATGCCAGGTGACGCGGTAATGCGCATTAGCAGGGACATTGAATACTCTATCTACAAGCAGGCGGAACTCCGTTTTCGTGCAGCTCAGGTCGCCCGACTTCTCCTTCATGGAGGAGGTGATCCTGTTGGAAATCTGGTTCGGGCGTTCTCTGAGCTCGACTCAATATTTCTAAGTGCGGCGCAAACCCGAAAGAGCAGGGCAGGGCTATCGTTCGAGCACCATGTAGGTAGACTTTTCAAGGACGGCCGAATTCGCCACGAAGCGCAGGCTGTCTTTGGTGGTCGTCGCCCGGACTTTGTTTTGCCGGACGTTAAGGAACTCAACATCAAGGGGGACGCTGTAATCGTTTCCTTGAAGACAACCCTGCGTGAAAGATGGAAACAGTTGGCGCTAGAGAAACCGTTTGGAGCAATCTTTCTTGCTACTGTTGATGATCGTGTGTCAGGTGAGGCCATTACGGAGATGGATAAAAATTCAATCACCCTGATCGTTCCGGAGTCCTTGAAGAAAGCTAAGGAGTCTGCTTATGCGGGCTACGATAATGTCATTACGTTCAGACAGTTTTTCGATGATGAGGTGAAGTCGAAGCGCCCTTCGATGATTATTCCGCTGTAGCAAGACGCCCTAAGCCATACATCTGGTTCTTATTTCGCACGTCCAATAAAAAAGCCCCGATCAGATCGGGGCTTTTTGCTTTCTCGACTCGCCGACTCAGGCTGCAATCGTCAAATCATACCAAGCGAGACTATCAATCCCAGCTCAACGCACCACCAGTCTGATACTCAATAACCCGAGTCTCAAAGAAATTCTTCTCTTTCTTCAAGTCCATAATCTCGCTCATCCAAGGGAACGGATTCGTAGTCCCCGGATACTCTTCCTTCAAACCAATCTGCGACAAACGACGGTTAGCAATAAACTTCAGATAATCCTCCATCATCGCCGCATTCATACCCAAAACCCCGCGAGGCATGGTATCCCGTGCGTATTCGATCTCCAGCTGCGTACCCTGCAGAATCATCTGGGTCGCTTCTTCTTTCATCTCGGCATCCCACAAATGTGGGTTTTCGATTTTGATCTGGTTGATCACGTCGATGCCGAAGTTCAGGTGCATGGATTCGTCGCGCAGGATGTATTGGAACTGCTCGGCGACGCCGGTCATTTTGTTGCGGCGGCCCATGGAGAGGATTTGGGTGAAGCCGCAATAGAAGAAGATGCCTTCCAGAACGCAGTAGTAGGCGATCAGGTTGCGCAGCAATTCTTTGTCAGTTTCCGGGGTGCCGGTTTCGAACTTCGGATCGGAGATCGAGCGGGTGTACTTCAGGCCCCAGGCTGCTTTCTTCGCGACTGATGGGATCTCGTGGTACATGTTGAAGATTTCGCCTTCATCCATGGCCAGCGATTCGATGCAGTACTGGTAGGCGTGGGTGTGGATCGCTTCTTCGAAAGCCTGGCGCAGGATGTACTGGCGGCATTCCGGGTTGGTGATCAGGCGGTACACGGCCAGGACCAGGTTGTTGGCAACCAGGGAGTCGGCGGTGGAGAAGAAGCCGAGGTTGCGCATGACGATGCGGCGCTCGTCGTCGGTCAGGCCTTCCGGGTTTTTCCAGAGGGCGATGTCGGCGGTCATGTTGACTTCTTGCGGCATCCAGTGGTTTGCGCAACCGTCCAGGTACTTCTGCCAGGCCCAGTCGTACTTGAATGGCACGAGTTGGTTAAGGTCGGCGCGGCAGTTGATCATGCGCTTTTCGTCAACGGCGACACGAGCGGAGGCGCCTTCGAGTTCGGCGAGGCCTTCGGCGACGTCGAGGGAGTTCAGTGCAGCCTTGGCGCGGGCCACGGCGGCCGAGTCGTCGGCGGTCACGGCGCGGGCTTCGAGCGCCGCGGCGCCGCCGGCGTTGTCGAGGCGGTCCATGTTGGCTTCGCTTGCGTGGCCGGCGTTGGCGCCTTTCACGGTTGCGACTTCACTGTCTTCTTTATCGAATTCGTCCCAGCTCAGCATGACGTGTCGTCTCCTGCGTGAGGGCTTGTGCCCGTGTGAAACCTGATGGGTTGGTTTTTCACACGGCCAAACAAGCCGCGTTGGATGTCGTTTTTTGCAGCGCTGCACGCAGGCAAATAAACAGAAATTTTGACGGGTTCCGAGAGCCTCTGATGGGCGCAATCAGTGTCTGGCACTGTTGCGGGGCTTCAGAATGGCTTTTGCTCCCTGTAAGGGAATATTGCTGACCCGTATGGGGCGGCATTATAGGGAAATTTTTACCGGCGTGGTGCGGCGAATCGGCTCATGGCGAGGCCGGGGAGGGGGTGGATTTCGATCCGACCGAGGGATTACAGGGCTTTGCGCTGATTCAGCGCGTGCAGATTTTTTTTCGTTAAATTTTTGGCAGGTGGTTTTCTGTTTAAAAAATAGCCAGAAAAGTACGGTTTTCACTATATCTTGTGTTTTGCAACCCTTATGGGCGTCTCCAGACACAACTGAGCCCGACCGAAGCCGGGCTGGAATCGACCCTCAATGTAGCGCTGAGCGATCCGATTCGGTGCAGTCTGATTCAGTTCGTGCAGCCGTTGCCCATGATGCTGTAGCGCAGGATGTGGCGTTGGCCTTTGGAGTCGTCGTATTCCATTTTTGCCGGTACTACTTCGCAGACATTTGGAATTTCGCTCATCGATACAACTTTGGCGATGTCCAGGTGTGTGGAGTAGGTGTATTCCTCGATAACCGGTTGTTGCTGTGCGACATCAGTCGGACCCTCGTTTGCCATGGCGGTTGCGCACAGACTGCTGAGGGCCAGAACCAATAAAGCTTTCATTTCTAATTCACCTTTTTGAGGTCGAGTGGGGTCACGCAACCTTTTTAGGGTTGCGTGTGGAGCTTGGGTATTTGATGCGTTACTTGGAGAGCTGGATTAACGGCCTTCGTGGGGGCTGTAACGTTGTTAATCGCGGTTGCCTTGTTGGCGAGGTCAATTTTAGGGAGTCGGGCGCGGGGTAAACAGACCGGGTTTTGATAAACACTTTTGGCATATTTGGTAACAATCCCCCGCACGGCCCTTGTAGGAGCTGTCGAGTGCAACGAGGCTGCGATCTATTGATCTTGCTTTGGAGATCAAAAGATCGCAGCCTGCGGCAGCTCCTACAACCATCGTCGAATGGTTCTATGGGGCCCACCCGGCTACAACGGGGTCATACAAAAACAACTATTACACCGAGGTAGGAAAGATGAGTGCGGCTTCTCTGTATCCCGTTCGTCCCGAGGTTCTGGCAAACACGCTGACTGACGAGGCGACCTACAAAGCCATGTACCAGCAGTCGGTCGTCAACCCTGACGGCTTCTGGCGCGAGCAAGCCCAGCGTCTGGACTGGATCAAGCCCTTCACCACGGTGAAACAGACCTCGTTCGACGATCACCATGTCGACATCAAGTGGTTTGCCGACGGCACCCTGAACGTTTCCTATAACTGCCTCGACCGTCATCTGGCCGAGCGCGGCGATCAAATCGCGATCATCTGGGAAGGCGACGATCCTTCCGAAAGCCGCAACATCACCTACCGCGAACTGCACGAGCAAGTGTGCAAACTGGCCAACGCCCTGCGTGGTCAGGATGTGCACCGTGGCGACGTGGTGACCATTTACATGCCGATGATCCCCGAAGCCGTGGTCGCCATGCTGGCCTGCACCCGGATCGGCGCGATTCACTCGGTGGTGTTCGGTGGTTTCTCGCCGGAAGCCCTGGCCGGTCGCATCATCGACTGCAAATCGAAAGTGGTGATCACCGCTGACGAAGGTATCCGCGCCGGCAAGAAGATTTCCCTCAAGGCCAACGTCGACGACGCGCTGACCAACCCGGAAACCAGCAGCATCCAGAAAGTCATCGTCTGCAAGCGCACCGGTGGCGACATCAAGTGGAACCAGCATCGCGACATCTGGTACGAAGACCTGATGAAAGTCGCGGGCACTGTGTGCGCGCCGAAAGAGATGGGCGCCGAGGAAGCGCTGTTCATCCTTTATACCTCCGGCTCCACCGGCAAGCCGAAGGGCGTGCAGCACACCACCGGCGGTTATCTGCTGTATGCGGCGATGACCCACGAGCGCGTGTTCGACTACCGCCCGGGCGAAATCTACTGGTGCACCGCCGACGTCGGCTGGGTCACCGGCCACAGTTACATCGTCTACGGCCCGCTGGCCAATGGCGCGACCACCGTGCTGTTCGAGGGTGTGCCGAATTACCCGGACATCACCCGGGTGGCGAAGATCATCGACAAGCACAAGGTCAACATTCTCTACACCGCGCCGACCGCGATCCGCGCGATGATGGCTTCGGGTCAGGCCGCGGTCGAAGGCGCCGATGGCAGCAGCCTGCGTCTGCTCGGCTCGGTGGGCGAGCCGATCAACCCGGAAGCCTGGGACTGGTACTACAAGAATGTCGGCAAGTCCCGTTGCCCGATCGTCGATACCTGGTGGCAGACCGAGACTGGCGGCAACATGATGAGCCCGCTGCCGGGGGCTCATGCGCTGAAACCGGGTTCGGCGGCGCGTCCGTTCTTCGGCGTGGTGCCGGCGCTGGTCGACAACCTGGGCAACATCATCGAGGGCGAGGCCGAAGGCAATCTGGTGATTCTCGATTCGTGGCCAGGCCAGGCGCGCACGCTGTATGGCGATCACGATCGATTCGTCGATACCTACTTCAAGACTTTCCGTGGCATGTACTTCACCGGTGACGGCGCGCGTCGTGACGCCGACGGTTACTACTGGATCACCGGTCGCGTGGACGACGTGCTCAACGTGTCCGGCCACCGCATGGGCACCGCCGAGATCGAGAGCGCGATGGTTGCGCATCCGAAAGTCGCTGAAGCGGCGGTGGTGGGTGTGCCGCATGACATCAAGGGGCAGGGCATTTATGTCTACGTGACCTTGAAGAACGGCGAGGAGCCGACCGAGCAGTTGCGTCTGGAGCTGAAGAACTGGGTGCGCAAGGAGATCGGCCCGATTGCTTCGCCGGACGTGATCCAGTGGGCGCCGGGGCTGCCGAAAACCCGTTCGGGCAAGATCATGCGCCGGATTCTGCGCAAGATCGCCACGGCGGAATATGACGGGTTGGGGGATATCTCGACCCTGGCGGATCCGGGTGTGGTGCAGCATTTGATTGATACGCACAAGACCATGAATGTTGCTTAAGCGTTAGAAGCACAGAAAGCCCCGTCCGGTATTACCGGACGGGGCTTTTTTGTGTCTGGAGGTTTTGTGGTGGCCGGGCTGGCCTCTTCGCGAGCAGGCTCGCTCCTACAGGGGATTGGGTTTCTTCAGTTGGAATGCAGTCACTGTAGGAGTGAGCCTGCTCGCGATAGCAATCTGTCAGACGCCGCTGTAGCCGCTTGTAGGAAACCGCAACACCCCAACCAATAATTATCGATCTGCGCCGCAGGACCCTTGCTGCTGTTACCCGTCACAACCCAATGTGTAACCCCCTGCGCCAAACCGGGGCGAAGGGAAACGTCATGCCCCGTTCCAGAGCCTCGCAGCCACCAGTGAAAAATAAGACACAACGCTGCGCTTGCCGGATTAGAAGGGTTTGCGAATAATGGGCCCGCAACTTGCAATATGTATCGGTTCACTGTCTTTCGCTCTTGCATGAAATTGCAGGGCTGTCAATGAGCTCAAACCGCTTTCTCGGTGCATCTGTAATTAGTTGTCGCATTGAAGAAATATCGGCTTCGGGCCTGTCGTTAGAATGCCGATCACTCGCTCATCGTGGCTGATGTTGAAATCGCCTGCGGTTTCAACGGGAAATTTCCGCCGATGCGCAACCGATTTCCGATTCACCCATTCGCATATTGGGCTGTCGCTCACTCTGCCGTTTTTGCCCTTTACCGATGGAGTCCCAAGATGAAGAAACTTGTGCTGCTTGGCGCCCTGGCACTGTCCGTGCTGTCGTTGAATGCCGTCGCTGACGAAAAACCTGTGAAGATCGGCATCGAAGCGGCTTACCCTCCATTCGCCTCGAAAGCTCCGGACGGCAGCATCGTCGGTTTCGACTACGACATCGGCAATGCGCTGTGCGAAGAAATGAAGGTCAAGTGCGTGTGGGTCGAGCAAGAGTTCGACGGTCTGATCCCGGCGCTGAAAGTGCGCAAGATCGACGCGATCCTGTCGTCGATGTCGATCACCGAAGACCGCAAGAAGTCGGTCGACTTCACCAACAAGTACTACAACACCCCGGCGCGTCTGGTCATGAAGGCCGGCACTCAGGTCAGCGAAAACCTGGCTGAACTGAAGGGCAAGAACATCGGCGTACAGCGTGGTTCGATCCACGAGCGTTTCGCCCGCGAGGTTCTCGCTCCACTGGGCGCCGAGATCAAGCCGTACGGCTCGCAGAACGAAATCTACCTCGACGTGGCCGCCGGTCGTCTCGACGGTACCGTGGCTGACGCCACCCTGCTCGACGACGGTTTCCTGAAAACCGACGCTGGCAAGGGCTTCGCGTTCGTCGGCCCGGCCTTCACCGACGTCAAATACTTCGGCGACGGCGTAGGTATCGCGGTGCGCAAGGGCGACGCCCTGAAAGACAAGATCAACACTGCCATCGCGGCCATCCGCGAAAACGGCAAATACAAAGCAATCCAGGACAAGTACTTCGCCTTCGATATCTACGGCAAGTAAGACGTCTCTGCGACAAGTCCGAAATGGCGCAAGCAACAGAATCTCTGCGGTTTGCGCCATTTTTTCATCCCAACTTTCGAGGACCTGAATCATGTTGAAAGGCTACGGGGCTGTCATCCTCGATGGCGCATGGCTGACGCTTCAGCTCGCCTTGTCGTCCATGGCTCTGGCCATCGTTCTCGGGCTGATCGGTGTTGCGTTGCGCCTGTCGCCGGTGCGCTGGCTGGCGTGGCTGGGCGACCTGTATTCGACGGTGATCCGCGGGATTCCCGACCTGGTGCTGATCCTGCTGATCTTTTACGGCGGTCAGGACCTGCTCAACCGCGTGGCGCCAATGCTCGGCTATGACGACTACATCGACCTGAACCCGCTGGCCGCCGGTATCGGCACCCTCGGTTTCATCTTCGGTGCGTACCTGTCGGAAACCTTCCGTGGCGCGTTCATGGCGATCCCCAAAGGCCAGGCCGAAGCGGGCATGGCCTACGGCATGAGCAGTTTTCAGGTGTTCTTCCGGGTGATGGTGCCGCAGATGATTCGTCTGGCCATCCCGGGCTTTACCAACAACTGGCTGGTACTGACCAAGGCCACCGCGCTGATTTCCGTGGTCGGTCTGCAAGACATGATGTTCAAGGCCAAGCAGGCGGCGGATGCCACGCGTGAGCCTTTCACCTTCTTCCTCGCAGTGGCGGCGATGTACCTGGTGATCACCAGTGTTTCGTTGCTGGCATTGCGTCACCTTGAGAAGCGCTACTCGGTAGGCGTAAGGGCGGCTGATCTATGATCTTCGACTACAACGTCATTTGGGAGGCGCTGCCGCTGTACTTCGGCGGCCTGCTGACCACCCTCAAACTGCTTGCGCTGTCGCTGTTCTTCGGCTTGCTCGCGGCGTTGCCGCTGGGGCTGATGCGCGTCTCGAAAAACCCGCTGATCAATGGCGCGGCGTGGCTGTACACCTACGTGATTCGTGGCACGCCGATGCTGGTGCAGCTGTTCCTGATCTACTACGGTCTGGCCCAGTTCGAAGCGGTGCGCGAAAGCTTCTTGTGGCCATGGCTGTCGAGCGCGACGTTCTGCGCCTGCCTGGCCTTTGCGATCAACACCAGCGCCTACACCGCAGAGATCATCGCCGGCAGCCTCAAGGCCACGCCGAACGGTGAGATCGAAGCGGCCAAGGCCATGGGCATGTCGCGCTTCAAACTGTACAAGCGCATTCTGCTGCCGTCGGCCCTGCGCCGGGCGCTGCCGCAGTACAGCAACGAAGTGATCATGATGCTGCAGACCACCAGTCTGGCGTCGATCGTGACCCTGATCGACATCACCGGCGCGGCGCGTACCGTCAACGCGCAGTTCTATCTGCCGTTCGAGGCGTACATCACCGCCGGCGTGTTCTACCTGTGCCTGACCTTCATTCTGGTCAAGCTGTTCAAACTGGCCGAGCGTCGCTGGTTGAGCTACCTCGCGCCACGGAAGCACTGATATGCAACGCATCGATCACGTATTGCCATGGAGCCATCTGGGCAGCGAGCGCAAGGTTTCGGTTTTCCGGTTTGGTAGCGGCGAGCGCAAGGCCTACATCCAGGCCAGCCTGCATGCTGATGAATTGCCGGGCATGCGCACTGCCTGGGAGCTGAAAAAGCGTCTCGGCGAACTCGAAGCCCAGGGCTTGCTCAACGGTGTGATCGAGCTGGTGCCGGTGGCCAATCCACTCGGGCTGGGGCAATTGCTGCAAGGTAATTTCCAGGGCCGTTTCGAGGCAGGCAGCGGCAAGAATTTCAACCGTGATTTCGTCGAGCTGAGCGCGCCGGTCGCGGCCGCGCTGGGCGACAGGCTCGGTGATGATCCGCATGCCAACGTGCGGCTGATCCGTCAGGCCATGGCCGATCACCTGGCCGCGCTGCCTGAGGCGAGCAGCCAGTTGCAAGGCATGCAGCGGGTGTTGCTCAGCCACGCCTGCACCGCCGATGTGGTGCTGGATTTGCACTGCGACGCCGAAGCCGCGCTGCACATGTACGCGCTGCCGCAGCACTGGCCGCAGTGGCGTTCACTGTCGGCGCATCTGAACGTCAAGGTCGGTTTGCTCGCGGAAGATTCCGGTGGCAGCTCCTTCGACGAGGCGTGCTCGCTACCGTGGCTGCGCCTGTCGCGGCAGTTCCCCGATGCGCAGATTCCGCTGGCCTGTCTGGCGACGACCATCGAGCTGGGCGGGCAGGCCGACACCGGTCGTGTCGAAGCCGAGGCTTACGCCGAAGGCATTCTGGCGTTTCTGGCCGAGCAAGGCCTGATCACTGGCGAGTGGCCGACCCCGGCGTTTGAACCCTGCGAAGGCGTGCCCTTCGAAGGCACCGAATTGTTGTTTGCCCCGCACCCCGGTGTGGTGAGTTTTTCCCGCAGGCCCGGCGAATGGGTCGAGGCGGGCGACGAGATTTTTCAAGTGATCGACCCTGTGTCCGATCGGGTCAGCACGGTAAGTGCTGGTACGTCCGGGGTGCTGTTTGCCATTGAACGGCTGCGCTATGCCCAACCCGGTTTCTGGCTGGCCAAGGTGGCGGGGCGCGAAGCGCTGCGTCACGGGCGCTTGCTCAACGACTGACTGACTGTTTTTGTGAGAACCGACCGCATGTACAAACTTGAAGTCCAAGACCTGCATAAACGCTATGGCAGTCACGAAGTGCTCAAGGGCGTGTCCCTGAAAGCCGCCGCCGGCGATGTGATCAGCATCATCGGCTCCAGTGGCTCCGGCAAAAGTACTTTCCTGCGCTGCATCAACCTGCTCGAGCAGCCGCACGCCGGCAGGATCCTGCTCAACAACGAAGAGCTGAAACTGGTGGCGAACAAGGACGGCGCGCTGAAAGCCGCCGACCCGAAGCAGCTGCAGCGCATGCGTTCGCGCCTGTCGATGGTGTTCCAGCATTTCAATCTGTGGTCGCACATGACTGCGCTGGAAAACATCATGGAAGCGCCGGTGCATGTGCTCGGTGTGTCCAAAGCCGAAGCCCGCGAGAAAGCCGAGCACTACCTGAACAAGGTCGGCGTGGCCCATCGCAAAGACGCGTTCCCGGGGCACATGTCCGGCGGCGAGCAGCAGCGCGTGGCGATCGCCCGGGCGCTGGCGATGGAGCCGGAAGTGATGCTGTTCGACGAACCGACCTCGGCCCTCGACCCGGAACTGGTCGGCGACGTGCTGAAAGTCATGCAGGCGCTGGCGCAGGAAGGCCGCACCATGGTCGTCGTAACCCACGAAATGGGCTTCGCCCGTGAAGTGTCGAACCAGTTGGTATTCCTGCACAAAGGCGTCGTCGAAGAAAGCGGCAACCCGCGCGAAGTGCTGGTCAACCCGCAGTCGGAGCGTTTGCAGCAGTTCCTGTCGGGTAGCCTGAAATAAATCAGCGCTGCCGTTGTGCACTCGATTAGGTCATGCTTCGCGATCTTCTGGCTGGCTCAGGTCCCCTGTAGGAGCTGACGAGTGCAACGAGGCTGCGATCTTTTGATCCTGTTTTCGAAAATCAAAAGATCGCAGCCTTCGGCAGCTCCTACAGGGATCTGCGTCGGACTCAGGAATTGTGTTCATTTCCGGGCTAGCATTGGCCCATGCCTTCATCACCGTTGTTCGTTTCGGATTGCCCGCCCATGACTGCCCATCGAATTGGTTTCCTGATTTGGCCCAGCACTAAAGCCTTGACGCTGGCGCTGGCGGAGGAGGCCTTGCGTGTTGCGCAGCGGGTGCACCCGGATGTGGTTTACGAACTGTCATTCCTGCAGGCCGAGCCGCCTGCCGAAGGTGCCTGGCAATTGCCCGGTGAACCCTGGGCCGGCAAGCTTGAAAACTTCCAGAAACTCTTTCTGCTCGCTGACGAGCCGCCGACCACCCTGGCGCCGGCGCTGAGCAGTGCGCTCAAGCAAGTGGTGCGCGCCGGTTGCGTGATCGGTGGTCTGTCGGCCGGTGTCTATCCGCTGGCCCAGCTCGGGTTGCTCGACGGGTATCGCGCCGCCGTGCACTGGCGCTGGCAGGACGATTTCGCTGAGCGCTTCCCCAAGGTCATCGCCACCAGCCACTTGTTCGACTGGGATCGCGATCGCCTGACCGCGTGCGGCGGCATGTCCGTGCTCGATCTGTTGCTGGCGGTGCTCGCTCGTGATCACGGCGCTGAACTCGCCGGCGCAGTCTCGGAAGAACTGGTGGTCGAGCGCATCCGCGAGGGCGGTGAGCGTCAGCGCATTCCATTGCAGAATCGCCTCGGCTCCAGCCATCCGAAACTGACCCAAGCGGTGTTGCTGATGGAAGCCAACATCGAAGAGCCGCTGACCACCGACGAAATCGCCCAGCACGTGTGCGTATCCCGTCGGCAACTGGAGCGGATCTTCAAGCAATACCTCAACCGCGTGCCGAGCCAGTACTACCTCGAGCTGCGTTTGAACAAGGCCCGGCAGATGTTGATGCAGACCAGCAAGTCGATCATCCAGATTGGCCTCTCGTGCGGCTTCTCCTCGGGGCCGCATTTCTCCAGCGCCTACCGCAACTTCTTCGGTGCCACGCCGCGGGAAGATCGCAACCAGCGGCGCAGCAGCAGCCCGTTCGAATTGTCGTCAATGCCACCGGAGCGTGGCTGATCGCGGTTCAGTTGTTGCGGTTGAACTCCACACCGATGGAGATCTCCGACTCGTCGCTGCCATCGAGCGGTGGATTCAGGTCGATCTGACTTGCCTGTTCTTCAAACAGACGCATTTGCCGAGCGGCATTGTAGGTCTCAAGACGCAGTTGACTCTGCGGGTTCAAGGGATTGCCGCTGAAGTTGTAATGCGTCGCCACCTCGCCGGGACTGGAAGGAAACTGACTCGGCAGCTCGCTGATGACGTTATCGGCCAGGTTCACCGACTCAAGCCCGGGCAAATCGAACAGCCCTTTGGGCGTTTCGCTCAGCCCGATATTGTTCAGACGCAATACCCGCAGATTGACTAGTCTGCTCAGGTCGGGCACGTTGCCCAGCGGGTTGTCGCCCAGGTCCAGGGAAAGAAGGTTTTTCATCCCGGCGATGGCGTCTGCGGCTTGCCGTGGAAGCGTGATGCGGCAGTCTGGCAGGCTCAGGTTCGCCAGTGAATCCAGTCCCAGAATCGCAGGCGGGATTTCCCTCAGCGGATAATTGCGAATGTCGACCCCGCGCAGCTTCGGAAACAGCTCCACCAACCGATTGACGCCCGGCGGCGAAGCGGCCGTGCTGGTCAGCCCCAGCTGTTCGATGTAGTCGAAGCGTCCGGCCAATGGCGGCAGCTCTCCAGTGAACGACAAATCACAGACGAACGCGTTGTCCCCTGGCGATTTCGGATAGCGCCGCAGACGTGCTACCAGATTTTCCTTGAAGCGTTTTCGGCGGGCCGATTCCCGGCGCGCGGCCTCTCCTTTCAGGGGCGTGCGGAGCACCGGGTCGTGCGCAGTCTCGTTGCTCCAGGTATCAAGGCGCGTCAGCAATCGGGTTATTTCGGTCTGTCGGCGCATCAGCTCGACGCGACCGTCGGCCAGCGTGCCGGGCAGACGATACAGCAGGTCGTTGGCTTCGAAAGCGGTTAACGAGGGGTACAGCGACTGAATCAGGCTCAAGTCAGCTGATTCGCCCCACACGCCCAGATTGTCCCCCGTGATCTGAAAGGTCGCTTTGATGCGTTCTCTCGACGCCGCCGACAGCGGATTGGCGCCGATATCCACGCCATTACCGGTGTAGGGAACCAGGTCACTCGGCAACTCGGTAATGTTGTTGTCGTTCAATAATGCGGCGCCCAGCTGCGGCAGTTGCTCAAGCCCTGCAGGCACTGCGTCGATGCCGGTTCTTATCAGGTCGAGGAACCTGAGGTCCGTCAGCGCCGATACATCGGGGGTGGTCTGTAAAGGATTGCCGAACAGGTCCAGTGCCTTCAAGCGGACAAGCGTGGACAACGTCGCTTGCCCGGCCGCATCAAGCGTGATCTCGCAGCGGCTCAACATCAGCGTTTCAAGCGACCGCATGCTCTCCAGCGCCTGCGGCATCCGGCCCAGGTTGCAGCCTTTGAGTTCCAGTCCATTCAAGCCGCTGAAGCTTGTGAGGAAACCGTCCGGAACGCCTGAGCCGCCATCGCCCGCGATCTGCAGATGAGTGATGTGGCTGAAATCTGCGCTCAACTGCGGTAATTCGCCGGCAAATTTCGCCTCCGTTTCGAACCTGTCCAGGCGTAACGCCAGGTCCCGCGTGCGTCGGCCGCGCCAAAGCTCTTCGAGGCGCTCACCGAACTGTTGCCTGGCGACAAGTTGCGCCGCCCGCGCTTCGGCCGTCCACGGTTGTCCTGTAGCAGGGTTGCTGACGGGCACTTGCTCGCGCCAGGTGTTGAGGTCACTGATCATGCGGGCGATTTCCGCTTCCCAGCGGATCAGTTGCGCCGTACCGGCCTGCAACGTACCGGGGAGTCGGTAAATCATGTCGCTGGCTGCAGCATCGTCCAGGAGCGGAAACAGCCGGCGCGCCAGGGTTATATCCGCCGTCGCGGGCCTGACCCGGAAGTTGCGACCGTGCACTGCGTGGTAGGCCTTGATCCGCTCGCGCGCATTGAGGGACAGCGGGTTGCCGGTCAGATGTATGCCATCGGCACGCTGTGGGTTGGCCGTGAACAAAACCTCCGGCAGTTCAGTCATGTGGTTGTCGTTGAGGTATGCGCTCTGCAGTGTCGGGTGGTCGATGATCCCCTCAGGCAGGGCAGTCAGGCCGGTATTCATCAGGAAGATATCCCCCAGCGCCTGCATGCCGCGCAGATCGGGTGCCATGGCCAACGGGTTATCGCTCAGATCCACAAGCTTGAGGGTAGGCAAGGAATCGAGTACATCCTGTCCGGCGCTCGTGAGCGTGACGGCGCAGTGACGCAGGCGCAGTTCCTTGAGCGTCCGCAGGCCTGCCACGAAAGCCGGGATTTCCTTCAGGGCGATGGCTTTCAGTTCCAGAGCCTGGAGGTTGGGGAATTGTTCGACGAACGTCCCGATGTTGCTGATTGCAGCGTTTCCGCTCAGCTTCAGGCTTTCAACGTGGCTGAAATCCGCGGTCAGCCGGGGCATGTCGCCAAAGAATTTCAGGTCGGCCGAAAAGAAACCGCTTCGCGCTGCAGTCTCGCTCGACCGCTGTCGCCATAACGCCTCCAGGGCCTGTTTGAACGCGGTTCGCGCAGTTGTCTGCGCCTGTAATTCAGCGGCGGACAGCAACTGCCCGGTAACCGGATGGGTGGCTGTGATCTGCTCTGTCCACTGCGCGAGATCGAGCTGCATCTGTTCCAGCTCTGCATGCCATTGA
This sequence comes from Pseudomonas moraviensis, assembly GCF_900105805.1. Classification (NCBI taxonomy): domain Bacteria; kingdom Pseudomonadati; phylum Pseudomonadota; class Gammaproteobacteria; order Pseudomonadales; family Pseudomonadaceae; genus Pseudomonas; species Pseudomonas moraviensis. The sequence continues at coordinate 303,475 of NZ_LT629788.1, forward strand.
TCAAGCTGGATACGGCTGTCCGCCAGGGTGCCGGGCAGGTCGTAAATCATATCGCTGGCCTGTTGCTGGTCGAGGTCGGGAAACAGTTGGCGGGCGAGGGCAATGTCCTGGCCGTCGGCGGGCACTTCAAAGTCGTGTTGATAAAGGCGGTAATAGGCTTTGATCTTGTCCCGCGCTGCGGCCGAGAGCGGATTGTCGGAAAGATAAATGCCATCGCTGCCAGTTGCCGGAATGTCGAACAGGGCATCGGGAAGGTCGGTGATGCGGTTGCCGGTCAGCACTGCAATGGGCTGATTCGGGTGGCTGGCCAGCCCATCGGGCACCACGGTAAGACCGCTGTTGGACAGGTCGATATACCTCAGTTCCGGCAGCAGGTTCAGATCGGGAAATGTCCCCAACGGGTTGTCGCTCAGGTCCAGCCTGCGCAGGTTGTTCAGCGACACCAGCGCAGCCTGGTTTTCCGGGGTCAGGATCACGCCGCAGTTCTTCAGCTCCAGCTCGCTCAGGCCGGGCAGGCTGACTCCCGCCAGTGTGGTTGTGTCCAGGTCGAAGCCGTCCAGGCGCAGGGTAGTCAGGTTGGGGAAACGTTCCAGGAATGGCGCGATGGCGGAGAGGTTCCTGTTGCCGATCAGGTTCAATCGCGAAACGTGGTCGAAATTGGCGCTGAGTATCGGCATGGTGCCGCTGAACTCGGCATTTGCCCTCAGTTCATCAGCGCGGCCGAACGCGGTCCGGCTGCGCCAGAACAACTTGAGTTGCCGGGCAAAGGAACGCCTGGCATTGATTTCGCGGGGGTCTTCTTCAAATGTCGTCGACGTGCCGGATTCAGGTGGAGCGATGGAAGCCTGAGCGATCCATTGATCCAGTTCGACGTTCATCTGGCTCAGCTCTGTCTCCCAGCGTGACAACTGGGCGCGGGCGTCGGCCCAGGTGCCGGGTAGCCGGTACAACACCTGAGTGGCCTGCTCGGCATCCAGGTTGGGGAACAGGTTGATGGTGCGTCGCAGGTCTTGCGACTTGGGGCGGACGCCGAAGTGTTTGCCGGTGTGGCTGTAAAAGCTTTTTACCCGTTCGCGAGACGCAGTGGACAACGGGTTGTCAGCAAAGGTGTAGCCATCGCTCAGAGAACTGGCCAGTTTGAAGAAACCGTCGGGGATGCGCGTGATCCGGTTGCCGTCGAACTGCGCAGAGATCAATCGCGGATGATCGAGTACGTCATCCGGCACGGCGTAGAGGCCGGTGTTCGACAAGTTGACGTAACGCAGCGAGGGCATTGCGTGCAGATCGGGAGGCAGGCCCAACGAATTGCCGTGCAGATCGAGCAGGGTGAGTTGCGGTAATGAGGCCAGCACCGATTGGGTCGTGGTGGTCAGGCTGACTCGGCAATTGCGCAATCTCAATTCGCGCAGCGCCGGCATCGAGCCGAGCGCCTGGGGCAGGCTGGGCAGATTGAGATTGCGCGCATCCAGGCTTTGCAGTTGCGTGAAAGAGTGGAGAAAGCTGTCGAGAGAACCGGTCGTGGCATTGCCGTCGATCGCGAGCAGAGTGATGTGGCTGAAGTCGGCCGACAGCACAGGCAAGTCGCCCAGGATGCCGTGGGTCAACAACAAGGCGTGGCCCGAGGCGGCACCCTGCGGATCGATCCCGACGACGTTCTCACGTCGCCAGCCCTGGAGCAGTTGTTCCCTGAGCAATCGCCGGTTGCGAATGTCCGCGCGTCGCTCGATTGCCGTGAGCACGCTACCCGTCTCTGGATGTCGGGCGGGCGGGTCGTTGGCCCAGACCTGCAGCTCGTGCTGCAGTTGCAGATAGTCATCTTGCAAACGAACCAGTTCCGCGCGAGCGCCGGACGGGCTGGCGCGCATGCTCCGCGCCAGGTGCTGGATCCGGCGATCCGACATTCTCGGGTAGAGGACCCGTATGTCTGCTTCAAGGGTGCGTTGTGGGGCGTCCTCCAGCGTGATCGCACGGGAAAGCCGTGGGTAACCCTCGGCACCCACCAGGCGTAACGTATCGATTTTCGGCGGCGTGACCGGATGTTCCGCCAGCACCTCCCGCAGCTCGCTGCGTTCCAGCGTGCGCTCGCGGATTGCGGCCTTCAGCGCCTGTCCCTCATCGATCCGCAGATCCAGACTCTGGCGTTCGCTGTCGGGCAGGGCATGGAGCAGGCCGGAATAGAAATCGCTGAGCGAATGCAGTGCCTGGCCGCGCTCATCGTAGGGTTGATAGCGCCCGTCGTCGGTGCGCACGAGGACTTTTTGCTCGGGGGCGTCTTCGCGGCCGATGCTGTCGAGTACCGGGCCGTCGTAACGGCCGTCGCGGATTTCGATGCGCACATCGCCGCTCCAGCCGGGCAACAGTTTGAGGCTATGCAGGGCGAGGGCATCGGAATCGGGATTGCTCACCGAACCCAGTTGCAGCCCTTCGTAGGCGCGGGCGACGCGCACTTCCTGGCGGGCCAGTTGCAGCAGCTCCTGCTGGCGCGGCGGGACCTGGCCCTGGTCGAGCTGTAACAGTTCGCCGCCGGTGGCGGTATCGAGCAGTTCGCGGGTGATGCTGACCGGCAGGTCGGGGGCTTGCGCCTGGAGCGGCTGTGCCAGTGGGTCGTCGATGGGTTGCAGCGCCTGATAGCGTGATTCGAACAATGTGTTTCTGTGGGTTTTCGCGAGGCCGACCAGTTGCTTGCGCAGGGTCTGGCTGCGAACGTCCAGTGATGGCGTCAGCGCAAAGGGTTCAGCCAGCAACGCCTTGATCTGCGCTTCATCGAGAACCGCGAGCAAGGATTTGAGCAGGTCGCCTCCGACCAGGCGATCCTGCTGCAGTTCTGTCAGGGGCAGGCTTTCGTCTGCAGAGGATTGCCAGAGCAGTTCGCCTTGTCGGTCGATCAGACGCAGTCGTCTGTTGCTCGGCCAACCGCCGTGGTCGGCAAGCAATTGCAACTGGGTGACCGGATCGGCACGCAAGAAATCTTCAGACGCTTCGCTGTCGAGCTGATCGATGAAGCGCTGCAGCTGCTGGTCGATCCTGAAGCGCTGAATGCTGTCGGCCAGCAGCGGCGGGACCTTTTCCTGATGGACATGCATCTTGCGCAAAACGTCTTCGCTGGCGCCACTGACCTGCAGAATGGTTTCCCGCTCGGCCGGCGAAAAGCTCTCGACCGACGGGCCGATGCGGCGCAGTGCGGTTTCGCCGTCCCACTCGAGCGGTTGCTCGAGCTCCGTGTGCCAGGCGCCTTCACCGTTATGGCGGACCACCGGTTGGTAGGCGTCGGGTCGGGTGGGATGTTCGATGCGGTACTGCCCGGACATCTCGTCGGGTTTCACTGAAAAATGCGCATCGTCGAGGGGCAGCAGTTGCTTGTCCTGATGGGCATGCAGGCCCAGTCCGTCGGGTTGCGAATTGGCTGGCGGACGCAGCGGGTGCCTGTAACGCTCAAGATCGGGCTGCCAGTAGCGGGTTTCGCCTTTGGCCAGTTTCACCGGTTTGAAGCGGTCGATGAACGCCACGACCTCTGTGGGCAGTACCTTGCGGAATTCGGCCGCGCCAATCGCCCCGCCCACTGCGAAAAGGCCCAACTGAATCATCGAATCGACGGTGTCCATCAGGTGCCCGATGGCTTCGGTGTTGCGGCCCTGTGCCCACTCGACGATGCCCTCGAAAGTTTCGTCGAGCATCTGATAAGCCATGTACGCCATCATCGCCTCGCCCAGCACCGGCACGAATGGCGCGACGATCAGGGCAGCGGTCTGGACGATGCTGGAAAGGATATTGACCACCGAATCCCAGAATGCCCAGCGCGCGCGTTGGTCGACCCAGGCCGTCGGGACGGCGATGACTCGGGCATCGTTGAAGACCTTGTTCAGTTTGGCCTGGTGCAAGTGCTGCCACAGGTCGTCGTAGAACGGCACGAGCGCGCTCTGCAGATCGGGCCGTTCCACAGGTGTTTCTCGCCAGGCGGGCAGGGCGCTGCCGGGCTCGTGCGGGTGCCATTTGATTTCGCTCAGCCGGCTGTTGAGTGTGCTGAAGAAGTAGCCCCGTTGTTCGTGATTGACGAAGCGGCTGAAGAACTGCTGGTACTCCGTTGACCGCAACTGGCGCGTCAGCTCGACGAGCATTTCAGCCGGCGACGCGTACTCCTTGAACGGATGCTCGGGGTCGTTCGGTACATAGGCCACGACGCGTGCAGCGTCGCGTGTCACGTACAGATCCGCAGCGAACACGACGATGCCGGTAAGCGGCGCACAAAGCATGGTCATGTCATGGCGCAGCACCGGTGCACCGTTGATGTAAATGCCGGTCATGCCGTCGAGCATGGCGTCGACCAGACGAAAGTGATTCTCCGATACGTCACGGTTCATCCGCGCCCATTGCAGCGCGGCTTTCATCGCAGCTTTCTCGCTGGCGTCCAGTTTGCCGCGTAACACCGTCGCGACCATCGGATCGGAGTAACCGAGATTGTTTTCCAGACTGGCTTTGTACTGCGCACCGATGTCCAGGCGGCGACACAGTTGGGTGAAGGCCGCAATACTGAGTCTGGCCTTGATCTGCGGCAGTGGCTCGAACTGCCCGCCTGGGGAGGGCGCAGTGGTGTAGGTCGATGCCGCTTCGAAAGCGTTTTCGTGCGTTTCCCGGTCCTCGAAGTTATGCAGCGCGGCATCCAGCAACGATACCGTCCAGACGCGGGCGCCCGTGCTGATGGCAAACCATGGCGTCGTCACGGGGATGTACAGGCGCACGAAGGTGCCTCTGACGTCCAGATCGAGATCGAAGCATTTTTTCAGTTCCGCCTTGAGCAACGGCTCGGCGAACGCGGCGGCGTCCTGCAAATGTTCCAGGCTTTTGTCCACTTGGCTGTGCGCGGTGATACTTGTTGCAGTGAGGTCTTTCAGCACAGCGTGCTGTTCGGTGGCAGCGAGCCTGAGTGTCTCCGGCATTTGCGCAGTGCTGTTTTTCAGTGCCTGGCGCCGGGAGGCGGAGGTGTTGCCGAGCCACTGGGGAATCGCGTTTTTCAGGGGTTGATAATGCTCGTCCGGATGTTGTGGATCGGGCGTCTTGCTCGAGGTTGTCGGTGAGTGTCGATCAGACAGGTGCATGACCATTCCTTGGCGGTGATAAGAACCCTCAGCAAATCAGCAGCAAGCGCCTGCCGTGCGGTACATATTCATATCTCTTTCGCGAGGCTGACTTGGTATTCTGCGCGGCCTCCCGCAAATCGGCCGTGCCCGGTAAACTGCGCCTTTGCGACGCTATATGTCGCATTGCCGTAAACCCGGGAAAATCCGGGGTTTGCGCTATAAGAAGTTGTCGCTTGGCGACAAGGCCGGGCACCAAACTGTCCTTACAATCCCCCCATCGCTCGCCAGTTCCAGGCGGGTGTTCCTCTTCAGGAGACTCCGATGTCCGTTGAGCACGCTGCGGTACAACGCGCCGATTTCGACCAGGTAATGGTTCCCAACTACGCGCCTGCCGCTTTCATTCCGGTGCGTGGCGCCGGTTCCCGGGTCTGGGATCAGGCCGGCCGCGAGCTGATCGACTTCGCCGGCGGGATTGCCGTCAACGTATTGGGCCACGCGCACCCGGCGCTGGTCGGCGCGTTGACCGAACAGGCGAACAAGCTGTGGCACGTCTCCAACGTGTTCACCAACGAGCCGGCCCTGCGCCTGGCCCACAAGCTGATCGACGCCACGTTCGCCGAGCGCGTGTTCTTCTGCAACTCCGGCGCTGAAGCCAACGAGGCCGCGTTCAAGCTGGCCCGTCGCGTTGCATTCGACCGTTTCGGCACGGAGAAATACGAAATCATCGCCGCGCTGAACAGCTTCCACGGCCGTACCCTGTTCACCGTTAATGTCGGTGGTCAGTCGAAATACTCCGACGGTTTCGGCCCGAAAATCACCGGCATCACCCACGTTCCCTACAACGACCTGGCCGCGCTGAAAGCCGCGGTGTCCGAGAAGACCTGCGCGGTCGTGCTCGAGCCGATCCAGGGCGAGGGCGGCGTACTGCCGGCCGAGCTTGAATACCTGCAAGGTGCCCGCGAACTGTGCGATGCGAACAACGCGCTGCTGGTGTTCGATGAAGTGCAGACCGGCATGGGCCGCAGCGGCAAGCTGTTCGCCTACCAGCATTACGGCGTGACCCCGGACATCCTCACCAGCGCCAAGAGCCTGGGCGGTGGTTTCCCGATCGCGGCGATGCTGACCACCGAAGCGCTGGCCAAACATCTGGTGGTCGGCACTCACGGCACCACGTACGGCGGCAACCCGTTGGCCTGCGCTGTCGCTGAGGCAGTGATCGACGTGATCAACACTCCTGAAGTGTTGAACGGCGTGAACGCCAAGCACGACAAGTTCAAGACCCGCCTGCAACAGATCGGCGAGAAATACGGCCTGTTCACCCAGGTGCGTGGTCTCGGTCTGCTGATCGGTTGCGTGCTGAGCGACGCCTGGAAGGGCAAGGCCAAGGACATCTTCAACGCCGCCGAACAGGAAGGCCTGATGATTCTCCAGGCTGGCCCGGACGTGGTCCGTTTCGCCCCGAGTCTGGTGGTGGAAGACGCCGATATCGATGCCGGTCTGGACCGCTTCGAACGTGCTGCGGCGAAGTTGACGCAAGCCTGATGGACCTTTCGGCGCCTGGAGATTTTCCGGTGCCGAAGCCAATTTTTGATACCGGGCACGTTCACTGTAGGAGTGAGCCTGCTCGCGATAGCGGTTTGTCAGTCGACTCATCGGGCTCTGACAGACTGCTATCGCGAGCAGGCTCACTCCTACAAGGTCCGGTGTTTTTTTCTGTGAATATTGAAGAGAAAGGAGTGACACCATGCTGGTGATGCGCCCCGCGCAAATGGCTGATCTGGGCGAGGTACAGCGTCTGGCTGCGGACAGCCCGATTGGTGTCACTTCCTTGCCGGATGACGTTGAACGTCTGAGCGACAAGATCGCCGCGAGCGAAGCATCGTTCGCCGCCGAAGTGAGCTTCAACGGTGAAGAGAGTTACTTCTTCGTCCTCGAAGACTCGAGCACCGGCAAACTGGTCGGCTGCTCGGCCATCGTCGCGTCGGCAGGTTACTCCGAGCCGTTCTACAGCTTCCGCAACGAGACGTTCGTGCATGCCTCCCGCGAGCTGAAGATTCACAACAAGATCCACGTGCTCTCGCAGTGCCACGACCTGACCGGCAACAGCTTGCTGACCAGTTTCTACGTGCAGCGCGAACTGGTCGGGTCGCCGTGGGCCGAGCTCAATTCCCGTGGCCGTCTGCTGTTCGTCGCCAGTCACCCGGAGCGTTTTGCCGATTCGGTGGTGACCGAGATCGTCGGTTACAGCGACGAGAATGGCGACTCGCCGTTCTGGGATGCGATCGGGCGCAACTTCTTCGACCTCAACTACGCCGAAGCCGAGCGTCTGTGCGGGCTGAAAAGCCGCACCTTCCTCGCCGAGCTGATGCCGCATTACCCGATCTACGTGCCGCTGCTGCCGGACTCCGCGCAAGAGGCGATGGGTCAGGTGCACCCGCGGGCGCAGATCACCTTCGACATCCTGATGCGCGAAGGCTTCGAGACCGATCACTACATCGACATCTTCGACGGCGGCCCGACCCTGCATGCGCGGGTTTCCGGGATCCGTTCGATCGCGCAGAGCCGCGTGGTGCCGGTGAAGATCGGCGAGCCGGTCAAAGGCGCCGGGCGTCAGTATCTGGTGGCCAACGCGCAGTTGCAGGATTACCGCGCGGTGTTGCTCGAGTTGGATTACGCGCCGGGCAAACCGGTGACGCTGGATATGGAAGCGGCCGAAGCCCTGGGCGTCGGTGAAGGTGCCAGCGTGCGCCTGGTGGCGGTTTAACGCCTTAGCGAGTTTCACGGGTGGCGCGAGCGGCCCGTTTGAGGAGATAGCATGATTGTTCGTCCCGTACGCAGCAGCGATTTATCCGCGCTGATCGACCTGGCCCGCAGCACCGGCACCGGCCTGACCACTTTGCCGGCCAACGAAGAGCGCCTGACCCACCGGGTCGGCTGGGCCGAGAAGACCTTTCGCGGCGAAGCCGGGCGTGGCGATGCGGACTACCTGTTCGTGCTCGAAGACGATGACGGCCGCGTGGTGGGTATTTCCGCCATCGCCGGAGCGGTCGGCCTGCGTGAGCCCTGGTACAACTTCCGCGTCGGTCTGACCGTCAGCGCGTCGCAAGAGCTGAACATCTATCGCGAAATTCCGACGCTGTTTCTGGCCAACGACCTGACCGGCAATTCCGAGCTGTGCTCGCTGTTCCTGCACGCCGATTACCGCAACGGACTGAACGGCCGCATGCTGTCCAAGGCACGCATGCTGTTCATCGCCGAGTTCCCGGAGCTGTTCGGCAACAAGATCATCGCCGAAATGCGCGGCGTGTCCGACGACGCCGGACGCTCGCCGTTCTGGGAGAGCCTTGGCCGGCATTTCTTCAAGATGGAATTCAGCCAGGCCGATTACCTGACCGGCGTTGGCAACAAGGCGTTCATCGCCGAACTGATGCCGAAATTCCCGCTGTACACCTGCTTCCTCTCGCCGGACGCGCGCAATGTCATCGGCCAGGTGCACCCGGACACCGAACCGGCACTGGCGATGCTCAAGAGCGAAGGCTTCAGCTACCAGGGTTACGTCGACATCTTCGACGCCGGCCCGGCCATCGAATGCGAAACCAGCAAGATCCGCGCAGTGCGTGACAGCGAAGCGCTGGTGCTGGCCGTGGGCACGCCGGGTGATGACGCCACACCGTTCATCATCCATAACCGCAAGCGCGAGGATTGCCGCATCACAGCCGCGCCAGCGCGTCTGGCAGCGGGCACCCTGGTGGTCGATCCGCAGACCGCAAAACGTCTTCAACTCAGCGCCGGCGATCAGGTTCGCGCCGTGGCGCTGTCCGCTGCACGGGAGTCGAAATAATGAATTCGCTATACATCGCAGGTGAGTGGCTGGCCGGTCAGGGCGAAGCCTTTCAGTCGCTGAACCCGGTGACCCAGCAAGTGCTGTGGGCGGGCGAGGGCGCGACGGCCGCGCAGGTCGAGTCGGCGGTGCAGGCTGCCCGTCAGGCCTTTCCTCAATGGGCACGTCGCACGCTCGAAGAGCGCATCAGCGTGCTCGAGGCTTTCGCCGCGTCGCTGAAAAACCACGCTGACGAACTGGCTCGCACCATCGGTGAAGAAACCGGCAAGCCGCTGTGGGAGTCCGCGACTGAAGTGACCAGCATGGTCAACAAGATCGCCATCTCGGTGCAGAGCTACCGCGAACGTACCGGCCAGAAGAGCGGCCCGCTGGGTGACGCCACCGCCGTATTGCGCCACAAGCCCCACGGCGTGGTCGCGGTGTTCGGTCCTTACAACTTCCCCGGTCACTTGCCCAACGGTCATATCGTGCCGGCGCTGCTGGCCGGTAACAGCGTGCTGTTCAAACCCAGCGAACTGACACCGAAAGTCGCCGAGCTGACGGTCAAGTGCTGGATCGAAGCCGGCCTGCCGGCAGGTGTGCTGAACCTGCTGCAAGGCGCGCGGGAAACCGGTATCGCTCTGGCGGCGAACCCGGGCATCGACGGTCTGTTCTTCACCGGTTCCAGCCGCACCGGCAATCATCTGCATCAGCAATTTGCCGGTCGCCCGGACAAGATTCTTGCGTTGGAAATGGGCGGCAACAACCCGCTGGTGGTCGATCAGGTCGCCGATCTGGATGCGGCGGTGTACACCATCATTCAGTCGGCATTCATTTCCGCCGGCCAGCGCTGCACCTGCGCCCGGCGTCTGCTGGTGCCAGAAGGCGCGTGGGGCGACAGCCTGCTCAAGCGTCTGGTGGAAGTCAGCGCGACCATCGAAGTCGGTGCGTTCGATCAGCAACCGGCGCCGTTCATGGGTTCGGTGATTTCCCTCGGCGCGGCGAAAGCGCTGATGGATGCGCAGGAACAACTGCTGGCCAACGGCGCGGTGGCGCTGCTGGAAATGACTCAGCCGCAGGCGCAGTCGGCCTTGCTGACCCCGGGCATCGTCGATGTAACGGCAGTCGCTGAGCGTCCGGACGAAGAACTGTTCGGGCCGTTGTTGCAAGTGATCCGCTACGCCGATTTCGCTGCGGCGATCACTGAAGCCAACAACACCGCTTATGGGCTGGCCGCCGGTTTGCTCTCGGATTCCGAAGCGCGTTACCAGCAGTTCTGGCTGGAAAGCCGCGCCGGCATCGTCAACTGGAACAAACAGCTGACCGGCGCCGCCAGCAGCGCGCCATTCGGCGGCGTCGGTGCCTCGGGCAACCACCGCGCCAGCGCCTATTACGCAGCGGATTACTGCGCGTACCCGGTGGCATCGCTGGAAACCCCGAGCCTGGTGTTGCCATCGGCCCTGACGCCTGGCGTGAAAATGGCGTAGCGGCCATCGCGAGCAGGCTCACTCCTACAGGATTTGTGTTGTACACAGCTTATGTGTCCACCGCTAAACCTGTAGGAGTGAGCCTGCTCGCGATAGCCGCGACGCGGTCTGACTGAATTGTTACCTGAAGCCTATAACAACAGATTCTCGTGGAGCCTCGCTGATGAAATCCTATGAAGTCAATTTTGACGGTCTAGTGGGGCCGACCCATAACTACGGTGGTCTGTCCTACGGCAACGTCGCCTCGCAGAGCAACAGTCAGCAATCCTCGAATCCGAAGGAAGCGGCGCTGCAAGGTCTGGCGAAAATGAAAGCGCTGATGGACATGGGCTTCCAGCAAGGCGTACTGGCTCCGCAGGAACGTCCCGACGTGGCCGCGCTGCGCCGTCTGGGCTTCAGCGGCACCGATGCGCAGGTGATCGAGCGCGCCGCCAAAGAAGCGATGCCGCTGCTGGTCGCCAGCTGCTCGGCGTCGAGCATGTGGGTGGCCAACGCTGCCACGGTCAGCCCGAGCGCCGACACCGGCGACGGCCGCGTGCACTTCACCGCCGCCAACCTCAATTGCAAATACCACCGCAGCATCGAACACCCGACCACCAGTCGCGTGCTCGGCGCTATGTTCGCCAATCAGCAGCACTTCGCCCATCACGCTGCGCTGCCAGCGGTAGCGCAATTCGGCGACGAAGGCGCGGCCAACCACACGCGCTTCTGCCGTGAGTACGGCGAAGCCGGCGTCGAGTTTTTCGTGTTCGGCCGCAGCGCGTTCGACAACCGTTTCCCGGCGCCGCAGAAATACCCGGCGCGCCAGACCCTCGAAGCCTCGCAAGCCGTTGCTCGCCTGCACGGTCTGCGTGACGAAGGCGTGGTCTACGCGCAACAGAACCCCAACGTCATCGATCAGGGCGTGTTCCACAACGACGTGATCGCTGTGGGCAACGGCGAGGTTCTGTTCTATCACGAGGACGCGTTCCTCGAGACCGACAAGATGCTCGCCGAACTGCAAGACAAACTGGCCAAGGTTGGCGGCAACTTCCAGTCCGTTTGCGTGCCGCGTTCGGCGGTCAGCGTCGATGACGCGGTGCGTTCCTACCTGTTCAACAGCCAGTTGCTGTCGCGTCCCGACGGTTCGATGCTGCTGATCGTGCCGCAGGAATGCCAGGCCAACGAACGCGTCTGGGCTTATCTGCAGAGCCTGACCAGCTCGGGTGGAATGATCCGCGAAGTGAAAGTCTTCGATCTCAAGCAAAGCATGCAGAATGGCGGTGGGCCGGCGTGCCTGCGTCTGCGCGTGGCGCTGAATGAAACCGAACTGGCGGCGGTCAACCCAGGGGTTATCATGACGGCCCCGTTGTACGGTTCGTTGACCGCATGGGTTGAAAAGCACTACCGCGACCGCCTGAGCGAAACCGACCTGGCGGACCCGCAGTTGCTGCTTGAATGCCGGACGGCACTGGATGAACTGACGCAAATCCTTAAACTGGGCGCGGTTTATCCTTTCCAGATCAATTGATCGCCAGCGCGCTGCCTGAACCCGGCGCGCGGCGTGTCACCCGAAGAGAGTAAAAACATGAGCGATTCCCTGCAGCTGATCCTTGAAGACACCGACGGCACGCAACTGCAAACCTCGTGCACCCGCGTTGCGGTCATGTGGCAAGGCAAAGAGCTGTGGATCCAGCAGGACGGCCGCGGCCAGTTGCTGATCGGCGTGGACGTGGAGGAAGGTGACGAAGAGTACGCCAACCTGCTGCTGCGCCCATTGGCGACTAATCTGGTAAGTCTGCAACTGGAAATGGAACCGGCTGACCTCGGCGCTGACGAGGATCACGTACACGGCCCGGATTGCAACCACGACCATTAAGGAAACCGCTCTATGCTCGCCCTCGGCAAACTGCTTGAACTGACCCTCGCCGGCCGCGAACCGGCGGAGAAGACTCAACTGACTGTCGAAGGCGTGCGCATGCGCTGGTTGAGCGAAGGGGCGCTGGAAGTCCGGCCCCCGGAAGCGCGCGACAATGGCCTGGACCTGCTGCTGTCGGCAGGTATCCACGGCAATGAAACCGCACCGATCGAGTTGCTCGATCGGTTGCTGCACGACATCGCACGCGGCGACCTGAAGCCGCGCGCACGCATTCTGTTCCTGTTCGGCAACCCGGAAGCGATTCGCAAGGGTGAGCGTTTCGTCGAGCAGGACGTCAATCGGCTGTTCAACGGTCGTCATGAGCAAAGCAGCGGCTCGGAAGCGTTGCGCGCCTGTGAGCTGGAGCGGCTGGCGGCGAGTTTCTTCAGCAAGCCCGAGCGCCAGCGCCTGCACTACGACCTGCACACGGCGATACGCGGTTCGAAGATCGAACAGTTCGCCTTGTACCCCTGGAAGGAAGGGCGCCAGCATTCCCGTCGTGAACTGGCGCGACTGCGCGCCGCCGGCATGGAAGCGGTGCTGTTGCAGAACAAGCCGTCGATCGTCTTCAGTTCGTATACCTACGACAAGCTCGACGCCGAGGCTTTCACCCTGGAACTGGGCAAGGCGCGGCCGTTCGGGCAGAACGACGGCGTCAATGTCTCACTGCTGGAAACCCGCCTGAAGCAGATCATCGAAGGCAATGAGCCGGAGACAGAAGCAGGGCTGGACGGCTTGCAACTGTTCAGCGTGGCGCGGGAAATCATCAAGCACAGCGACGCGTTCCGCCTGAACCTGCCGGCGGACATCGAGAATTTTTCCGAGCTGGAGCCGGGTTATTTGCTGGCCGAAGACCTGGCCAATACCCGTTGGGTGATCGAAGAGCAGGGCGCGCGGATCATCTTCCCCAATCCCAAGGTCAAGAACGGCCTGCGCGCCGGCATCCTGATCGTCCCGACCACCGACGAAAACCTCGCCTGAGTTCACCACATCCCATGTAGGAGCTGCCGAAGGCTGCGATCTTTTGATCTTGCTCTTGAAGATCAAAAGATCGCAGCCTCGTTTCACTCGTCAGCTCCTACAGGTTTTGCCGCGTCCTAGACCGCTACCGCCCGCGGCTCCGTACGGCGCAGTGCGCGAATCTTCTGCAGCGTATCGGCGCAAGTCCGCGCCGCTTCCTGGCCCTTGTGCACAAAGTGTTCGAAAAAGAATTTCTGGTGCTCTTCGCCCGAATGAAAGTGATGCGGAGTCAGCGACACCGAGAACACCGGCACTTCGGTTTCCAGCTGCACCTGCATCAGGCCGCTGACCACCGATTGCGCAACGAACTCGTGGCGGTAGATGCCGCCGTCCACCACCAGGGCGGCGGCGACGATGCCGGCGTAACGCCCGGACTTGGCCAGCAGCTTGGCGTGCAGCGGCATTTCGAAAGCGCCGCCGACTTCGAAGAAATCGATGTCCGATTCCTGATAACCCTGCACCAGCATTTCGGCGACGAAGCCTTTGCGGCTCTGGTCGACGATTTCCTTGTGCCAGCAGGCCTGGATGAACGCGACGCGCTCGCCCTGTGGGTGTTTGCTTTTGCTGTCGATAGCGGTGGGTTGCATGTTCTGACTCCTGTTTGTGTGAAAAACAGGGCGTTATGAATCGAAAGGGATGCAAGGGTGCGAGCGCAGGCACGAATGCTCGCGGACGGCCCTTTGGCGTCAATCCCGTTCTCTCTTCATCCGGACTATGACCGTCGGCCCCGGAATCACACCGGGTCTGCTGACCTTGCCGACGCACCCGATCAAGTCGTGTGCAGCGCCAAGCGCTCGCGGGCTATGCGCATTGCGCGCAATTACCGCCGGTGGGGAATTGCACCCCGCCCTGAGAACGTTTTCGCCGCCCATAGGCGGGCGGCGGCAAGTTTGTAACACATATTTTCCGCTCCTGCACAGACCCCCTCATGGATTGTGCTTCTTTATGAGGATGATGATTTTTCCTTGTTCAAGGCTTGATTAATCCGCGCGTTGACCGCAGTAATCCCACTTCACAAAGGGATTCTCCCTGCTGACCAGAGGCCAGGTTCATGAGCGTTATCGATCTTCGCAGCGACACCGTTACCCAACCGACTTCCGCCATGCTCGAAGCGATGACCGCAGCGGACACCGGAGACGATGTGTACGGCGAAGATCCGACGGTCAATCGCCTCGAAGCCGAACTGGCCAAACGCCTGGGCTTCGCCGCTGCGTTGTTCGTGCCCACCGGCACCATGAGTAATCTGCTCGGCTTGATGGCCCATTGCGAGCGCGGCGACGAGTACATCGTCGGTCAGCAGGCACACACCTATAAGTACGAGGGTGGCGGGGCGGCGGTGCTCGGCTCGATCCAGCCGCAGCCGCTGGAAGTGCAGGCCGACGGGTCGCTGGATCTGGATCAGGTCGCGGCGGCGATCAAACCTGACGACTTCCATTTCGCCCGCACCCGCCTGCTGGCGCTGGAAAACACCATGCAGGGCAAGGTGCTGCCGCTGGAATATCTGGCGCGCGCCCGACGCTTTACGCAGGATCACGGCCTGCAAGTGCACCTCGACGGTGCGCGGCTGTACAACGCGGCGGTCAGACTCGGCGTCGATGCCCGCGAGATCACCCAGCATTTCGATTCGGTGTCGGTGTGTCTGTCCAAGGGCCTCGGCGCGCCAGTCGGCTCGGTGCTGTGCGGCTCCGAACCGTTGATCGGCAAGGCGCGGCGTTTGCGCAAAATGGTCGGCGGCGGGATGCGTCAGGCCGGTTTGCTCGCGGCGGCTGGGTTGTATGCGCTGGATCACCATGTTGAACGGCTGGCCGACGATCACGCCAACGGGCAAGTGCTCGCCGATGGTCTGCGTGAGGCCGGTTTCGTCGTCGAACCCGTGCAAACCAACATGGTTTATGTGCAAATGGGCGACAAGGCTCAAGCGCTCAAGGCCTTTGCCGGCGAACGCGGGATCAAGCTCAGCGCCGCCGCACGGTTGCGCATGGTCACGCACATGGACGTCAGCCGCGCGCAAATCGAGCAAGTGATCGCCACATTCGTCGAGTTTTCGCGCAAGTGACAGCGTTAGCCGTCCAATTGACCGTTTCTATCGTATAAACACGCTGTACCCCGCGCGCAGGGCCGATATAATGCGGCCCTTTGCCGTCGCTTCGTCTCACGACGTTTCGAACAGGCCTTTGGCCGCAGCCTCCGTGGAAGAACCTAATGAAAAGCGCAGAAATCCGTGAAGCCTTCCTTCGCTTCTTCGAAGAGCAAGGCCACACCCGTGTAGCCTCCAGCTCTTTGATTCCGGGCAACGACCCAACCCTGCTGTTCACCAACGCGGGGATGAACCAGTTCAAGGACTGCTTCCTGGGCCAGGAAAAACGTGCGTACACCCGTGCCACCAGCAGCCAGAAATGCGTGCGCGCCGGCGGCAAGAACAGTGACCTGGAAAACGTCGGTTATACCGCGCGTCACCACACGTTCTTCGAAATGCTCGGCAACTTCAGCTTCGGCGACTACTTCAAGCACGACGCGATTACCTTTGCCTGGACCTTCCTCACCGGCGTGCTCAAGCTGCCGAAGGAAAAGCTCTGGGTCACCGTCTACGCCACCGACGACGAAGCGTATGACATCTGGACACAGAAAATCGGTGTACCGGCCGAGCGCATGATCCGTATCGGCGACAACAAGGGCGCGCCTTACGCCTCCGACAACTTCTGGACCATGGGCGATACCGGCCCGTGCGGCCCGTGCACCGAGATCTTCTACGATCACGGCGAGCACATCTGGGGCGGCCCGCCGGGCTCGCCGGAAGAAGATGGCGACCGCTACATCGAGATCTGGAACAACGTGTTCATGCAGTTCAACCGCACCGCCGATGGCGTGTTGCATCCGTTGCCAGCGCCGTCGGTGGACACCGGCATGGGCCTGGAGCGGATCAGTGCGGTGATGCAGCACGTCAATTCCAACTATGACATCGACCTGTTCAAGAACCTGCTGAAGGCTTCGGCGCAAGCGATCGGCTGCGAAAACGGCGATCAGTCGTCGCTCAAGGTCGTATCCGACCACATTCGTTCCTGCGGCTTCCTGATCGCCGACGGCGTGCTGCCGTCCAACGAAGGTCGCGGTTACGTGCTGCGCCGGATCATCCGTCGCGCCTGCCGTCACGGCAACAAGCTCGGCGCCAGCGGCAGCTTCTTCTACAAGATCGTTGCGGCGCTGGTCGCCGAGATGGGCGAAGCCTTCCCGGAACTGAAGAAGCAGCAAAGCAACATCGAGCGCGTGCTCAAGGCTGAAGAAGAGCAGTTCTCCAAGACCCTGGAGCACGGCCTGAAAATCCTCGAGCAGGATCTGGCCGAGCTCAAAGGCACCGTGGTGCCGGGCGACGTGGTGTTCAAACTCTACGACACCTACGGTTTCCCGATGGACCTGACCGCCGACATCGCTCGCGAACGCGGCCTGACCGTCGACGAAGTCGGCTTCGAGCGCGAGATGGAAGCCCAGCGCGTTCGTGCACGTTCGGCCAGCTCGTTCGGTCTGGACTACAACACCCTGGTCAAGGTTGATGTAGCCACCGAATTCACCGGTTACGCCGCCACCAGTGGTTCGGCAAAAATCGTCGCCATCTATAAGGATGGTCAGTCGGTCGACGTGCTGAGCGAAGGTCAGGAGGGGGTGATCGTGCTCAACCAGACGCCGTTCTACGCCGAGTCCGGTGGCCAGATCGGCGACTGCGGTTTCATTCAGGCCGGCGACAGCCGTTTTGACGTTCGTGATACCACCAAGACCGGCGGCGCGTTCCTGCACCACGGCGTGCTGGCCTCGGGCAGCCTGACCATTGGCGCGCCGGTGCAAACCCACGTCGATGCCGAAGTGCGTCACGCCACCGCGCTGAACCACTCGGCCACCCACTTGCTGCACGCCGCCCTGCGTCAGGTGCTGGGCGAGCACGTGCAGCAGAAAGGCTCGTTGGTCGACAGTCAGCGCCTGCGTTTCGACTTCAGTCACTTTGAAGCGATCAAGCCAGAGCAGATCAAGCAGCTGGAAGACATCGTCAACGCCGAGATTCGCAAGAACTCCGCGGTTGAAACCGAAGAAACCGATATCGAAACCGCGAAGAACAAAGGCGCCATGGCGCTGTTCGGCGAGAAGTACGGCGACAGCGTGCGCGTGCTGAGCATGGGCGACTTCTCCGTCGAACTGTGCGGCGGTATCCACGCCAACCGTACCGGCGACATCGGCCTGCTGAAAATCATCAGCGAAGGCGGTGTGGCATCGGGCGTGCGTCGTATCGAGGCAGTTACCGGTGCTGCAGCACTGGCCTACTTGAACGCGGCGGAAGAACAACTCAAGGAAGCGGCCAGCCTCGTCAAGGGCAGCCGCGACAACCTGATCGACAAGCTCTCGGCGGTACTTGAGCGCAACCGTCTGCTGGAGAAACAACTCGAGCAGTTGCAGGCCAAGGCTGCCAGCGCTGCGGGCGACGATCTGTCGGCCTCGGCGGTGGACGTCAAGGATGTGAAGGTGCTGGCCGCCCGTCTGGACGGTCAGGATGGCAAGGCGCTGCTGGCGCTGGTCGATCAGCTGAAAAACAAACTCGGCCGCGCAGTGATCCTGCTCGGCGGTGTCCATGAGGAAAAGGTCGTACTGGTTGCAGGCGTAACCAAGGACCTGACTGGCCAACTCAAAGCCGGTGATTTGATGAAACAGGCCGCTGCGGCAGTGGGCGGGAAGGGCGGTGGTCGTCCGGACATGGCGCAGGGCGGTGGCGTCGATGCCGCAGCGCTGGATGGCGCACTGGCGCTGACCGTTCCATTCGTCGAGCAGGCTTTATAAGACGGCTCGCCGGGCCCGCAGTCCAGTGGCGGCCCCGGCGACTGTTGGAAAGATTATTGGGCGCCCTTCATGGGCAGAGGCGGCTTTGAAATGGCTTTGATCGTACAGAAATTTGGAGGCACCTCGGTCGGCACTGTCGAGAGAATCGAGCAGGTCGCCGACAAGGTTAAGAAATTCCGCGATGCCGGCGATGACCTGGTGGTTGTGCTGTCTGCAATGAGCGGCGAAACCAACCGTCTGATCGATCTGGCCAAGCAAATCAGTGGCGAGGCGCAACCGGTTCCGCGCGAGCTGGACGTGATCGTTTCCACCGGTGAGCAGGTGACGATTGCCCTGTTGGCCATGGCGCTGATCAAGCGCGGTGTGCCGGCGGTGTCGTACACCGGTAATCAGGTGCGGATCCTGACCGACAGTGCGCACAATAAAGCGCGTATCTTGCAGATTGATGACCAGAAGATTCGCGGTGATCTGAAGGCCGGTCGCGTGGTGGTTGTCGCCGGTTTCCAGGGCGTCGACGAGCACGGCAACATCACCACCCTCGGGCGTGGCGGTTCCGATACCACTGGCGTGGCGCTGGCGGCAGCCTTGAAGGCGGATGAATGCCAGATCTACACCGACGTCGACGGTGTCTACACCACCGACCCGCGTGTGGTGCCTGTCGCTCAGCGTCTGGACAAGATCACCTTTGAAGAGATGCTGGAAATGGCCAGCCTCGGTTCCAAGGTGCTGCAGATCCGTGCGGTGGAATTTGCCGGCAAGTACAACGTACCGCTGCGCGTACTGCACAGCTTCAAGGAGGGTCCGGGCACCCTCATTACTATTGATGAAGAGGAAACCATGGAACAGCCGATCATTTCCGGCATCGCTTTCAACCGCGATGAAGCCAAGCTGACCATCCGTGGCGTGCCAGACACCCCGGGTGTGGCGTTCAAGATTCTCGGCCCGATCAGTGCCGCGAACATCGAAGTCGACATGATTGTGCAGAACGTCGCGCACGATAACACCACCGACTTCACCTTCACCGTGCACCGCAACGACTACCAGGCCGCACAGACCGTGCTGGAAAACACCGCTCGCGAGATCGGTGCCCGTGAGGTGGTTGGCGACACCAAAATCGCCAAGGTCTCGATCGTCGGCGTCGGCATGCGTTCCCACGCAGGCGTGGCCAGCCGCATGTTCGAATCCCTGGCGAAAGAAAGCATCAACATCCAGATGATCTCGACGTCGGAAATCAAGGTTTCCGTAGTGATCGAAGAGAAGTACCTGGAACTGGCCGTGCGCGCGCTGCACACGGCTTTCGAACTGGATGCTCCGGCCCGTCAGGGCGAGTAATCCGATTCTGTGAAGGGCGCGGTCTGACCGCGCCCTTTATTTTTTGAATGGCGCGGGCCCTGAACTGTTCTTTTGCTCGCGCTGGTCAATACTCAGGCATGTAGGGCTACGATCGCTGCGGTTGTAGGTCGGGTGCCTTTTTTTTGCAGACTGTTGTCCCTGAAATGAATGGCGTAAGGAGAAAGGTATGCTGATTCTGACTCGTCGGTGCGCGGAAAGCCTGATTATCGGTGACGGCGAAATCACCGTGACCGTGCTCGGCGTCAAAGGAAACCAGGTGCGTATCGGCGTCAACGCTCCGAAAGAGGTTGCGGTGCACCGTGAGGA
The DNA here is from genome assembly GCF_900105805.1 of Pseudomonas moraviensis. Lineage (NCBI taxonomy): Bacteria > Pseudomonadati > Pseudomonadota > Gammaproteobacteria > Pseudomonadales > Pseudomonadaceae > Pseudomonas > Pseudomonas moraviensis. The sequence goes on from NZ_LT629788.1 coordinate 323,251, forward strand.
AATTTACCTGCGTATAAAGAAAGAGAAGGACGAAGAACCAAGCCATTAATTTTTATCGATTTTTATGTTTGCAAACGGGGAAGAAGCTGGTTAATATACGCCCCGTGTTGCGGAGAGCTGGCCGAGTGGCCGAAGGCGCTCCCCTGCTAAGGGAGTACACCTCAAAAGGGTGTCGGGGGTTCGAATCCCCCGTTCTCCGCCATTATTTGCTTAGTACGTCGTAATCTGGCTTCTTCTGTAAGTTGTTGAAATTACTAGAAAAAGTGTTTGACATAGAGATTAGACGGCCTATAATGCGCGGCAACAAATGCACTCGTAGCTCAGCTGGATAGAGTACTCGGCTACGAACCGAGCGGTCACAGGTTCGAATCCTGTCGAGTGCACCATTTAAGAGTTATTTGCTGTAAGGTGAGTAACTCGGTTTGAGCCAGTTGTGGTCTGGTCTAAAAACACAAAATGCACTCGTAGCTCAGCTGGATAGAGTACTCGGCTACGAACCGAGCGGTCACAGGTTCGAATCCTGTCGAGTGCACCATATACCAAAAAGCCCGCGTTTAACGCGGGCTTTTTGCTGTCCGGGATTTGGCTTTTCCCTTCACACAGCCTCTTTCATCAAAATCAATTTGAGCACTGCGCCCTCGCTTGAGGTCGTAACGATAGCTTGTGGTCGACGTACGCGTATTGATCTTGTCCGGCTTGCCCAGCGCGCTTTCGACATCCCGCTGGCTCATGCCGACAATGACTCGCCGGTTAATGATCGCTTCGCGCCGCTGCCTGTTATCGGTCAGGTTTCCACATTTATGCTCGGCACCGCCGATGATGCCCGGTTCGCGTCCGCTGTCTTTAATGCCGTTCACGGCTTCGTGATTGAACTCCGGCATGATTGCGACCCAGCCGGGAGAATAGGGATGAACCTCCTGAAGCGACAGCTGTTCGCCGACTGCGCAGCTCATCGATGTAAAGGTGACGCTGCCGTCGGAGGCCTGGCAACGATGAAGTGTGGTGGCCTTGGAAGGCGTGAGGTGGAGCAGAGCGGTCAGTAGAATAAGCGCGGGTTTTGCTGGCATTCGATGTCCTCCATGACGATCTACGCTCAAGGGTAGTCGCTGCTTTTTCCATTGCCGGTGTGTTTTCTTTTCAAGATGAGTCGTCGCATTTGCACGGGTCAGGAAGGCGCTCAGGTTTGTTTCGCAAGCGCTTGTTTCAGCCGTGATTTTTTCAACGTTTTAAACCGTCAGGCGTGTATCATTGCGCCCGTCAGCCCCGCCGGGGCTTATGGAAATCCTCCATGGACTTACCCAGTAGTTGTTCAGTAAACCGTTTCACCAATCATGAATTGACTGATTGATCCTTCCGGCGTGCCCCGCTGCTGGGAGTGGAGTTCGCCTATGTCCGAAATCGAAGTAAAGAAAACTCAGGAAAGCCTGCAGGACCGCCTGGCTCAGGTCGTCGAGTTGCTGCAGCGCCAGCGTGTCGTTGAAGACCTGACTCATCGTCAGGAAGGTCCGCATCACGACCGCGTGGAGAACCTGGTTCACCGGCAAAACCTTGTCGAGCTGCAACGCAAGCTCGATGATCTGCACTCCGCCGACGTCGCCTACATTCTCGAAGCCTTGCCGCTGGACGATCGTCTGACCCTCTGGCAACTGGTCAAGGCCGATCGCGACGGCGACATTCTTCTCGAAGTATCCGATTCCGTCCGTGAAACGCTGATCGCCGACATGGACGATCACGAGCTCCTGGCCGCGGCCAAGGACATGGACGCCGACGAACTCGCTGACCTGGCTTCCGAGCTGCCGCGAGACGTTGTCCATGAGCTGATGGAAAGTCTGGATAACCAGCAGCGCGAACGCGTGCGCTCGGCCCTGTCCTATGACGAGGATCAGGTCGGTGCGCTGATGGACTTCGAGATGGTGACGATCCGTGAGGACGTCAGCCTCGAAGTGGTTCTGCGTTACCTGCGTCGCCTCAAAGAGCTTCCTGGTCACACCGACAAATTGTTCGTAGTCGATTACGACGGCGTGCTCAAAGGCGTGCTGCCGATCAAGCGTCTGCTGGTCAACGATCCGGAGAAGCAGGTCGCCGAAGTGATGGCCAGCGATCCGGTGAGTTTCCACCCGGACGAAGATGCCTACGACGCCGCTCAGGCATTCGAGCGTTACGACTTGATCTCGGCCCCGGTGGTTGACAAGAACGGCAAGCTGATCGGCCGTCTGACCATCGATGAAATGGTCGACCTGATCCGTGAGGAAAGCGAAAGCGAAGTCCTCAATATGGCCGGTCTGCGTGAAGAGGAAGACATTTTCGCGTCGGTGTGGAAATCCCTGCGCAACCGTTGGGCCTGGCTGGCGGTGAACCTGATCACTGCGTTCGTGGCATCGCGGGTGATCGGCCTGTTCGAAGGCTCGATCGAAAAACTGGTAGCGCTGGCGGCGCTGATGCCGATCGTCGCCGGTATCGGCGGCAACTCCGGCAACCAGACCATCACCATGATCGTGCGCGCCATGGCGCTGGATCAGGTCAGCACCGGCAACACCTCGCGCTTGATGCGCAAAGAGCTGGCGGTCGGTTTGATCAACGGTCTGGTCTGGGGCGGGGTGATCGGTGTGGTCGCGTACATGCTCTACGGCAGTTGGTCGCTCGGCGTGGTGATGACGGCGGCAATGACGCTCAACCTGTTGCTGGCCGCGTTGATGGGGGTGTTGATCCCGATGACGCTGGCGAAGATGGGCCGGGATCCGGCGATGGGCGCCAGTGTGATGATCACCGCAATGACGGACAGTGGCGGCTTTTTCATCTTCCTCGGTCTGGCGACGATCTTCCTGCTCTGATCATCTGATAACAAATACAAAGCCCGTCAAATTGACGGGCTTTTTCATGGCTGCGAAAACTCAAAACCGAGGCAAAAAAAAGCCAGCAATCATGCTGGCTTTAATGTGTTCGGTATGACTCAGGACGCGTCTGCGGCCATTTCAGCGTCGTGGGCGATCAGCGACACCAAGGCGTTTTGCTGACGATGCGACAACTGACGGAAGCGTTGCAACAGCTCGCGCTCGTGCAGCGACAGCTCCGGGCTGTCCAGGCGCATGCTCAGCTCTTCGCCCAGTGCGCCTTCCTGAATAAGACTCTGCTCAAGGCGCGCAATGATCTCGGAGTTCATGCTGCGATGATGATTGCGAGCCACCTCGGCAATGCGTTCACGCATTCCGTCTGGCAGACGTACGACAAACTTGTCAGCCGTACGGCTGGAATAAATTGCCTGTTTCAATGGGCGCATATATTTAACCGGTTAGTTCAGGGGAGCGGTTCTCGGGATTGGCCGCAGGATGTGTGGTAGGACAAGCATCCGGACCAATTGGTTCAACCTGAATTGTTAAGAGGCCGGCATCATGCCTCAAAATTGCCAGATCATTGGCGCCAATTCTGTGACAAATATTGAGCCGGGTAAAGGCGTAATGCCAGCACCAGTTGTCAGAAATGCGGACTGGTTGGAAAACTTTCCATCCATCCATATCGCTGCATGCTTCGACATGCACATCTGTTGATGTCCGAAGACCTCGGAACGTGCATGCTATGCGGCTCGCTATTCTTATCCCTATGTGTACAGGATAGTGGCAATTTGCCGATTTACTAGAGGCAGGTCCCGTCGGAGGGCGTTTACAGGATGGATGGCAAGCTTTTTTACCTGATGGGACCGTCCGGTTCGGGCAAGGACAGCCTGATCGACGCATCGCGTGAGCCATTGCGTGAGTTGAACTGCGAGATCATGCGTCGGGTGATCACCCGATCAGCGGAGTCCGTCGGCGAGGATGCGATTGGCGTGACGCCGCAAGAGTTCGATCGGCAAAAGCAGGCCGGGGCGTTTTCTCTGGCCTGGCAAGCAAATGGCCTGTCTTACGGCATTCCCATTGAAATGGATCAATGGTTGCGAGGTGGGCGCCATGTCTTGGTCAATGGTTCAAGAGCAAACCTGCGCCAAGCGATGGAGTTGTACCCGGCCCTCGTGCCGATCCTGCTGACGGTCAACGACGAGGTTCTGCGCCAGCGACTGCTCAGGCGGGGTCGGGAGACCCCTGAGCAGATCGATGCCAGGCTGGCGCGCAATGCGCTGTTCAAAGACCGCAGATCCAGCGACAGCCCCGTTTATCACATCGACAATTCTGGTGACCTTGCTGACGCTGTTTCCGCGCTACTGGAATTGATTCGGCTCAACGCAGAACCGGATCGAATTTGATCTTGCGCCCGGCGATCAGAGCCAGCACGAAAAGCACCGCAAACACGCCACAGCCAACCAGAGGCAAGGTGACTTCCGTCTCCTCGAACAGCGCCAGATGGGTAACGCCACTCAGTAAAGCGAGGATCAGAAATCCTGTCGCCGATTTGGACATGTTGTACTCCTGAAGATATTTCAAAAAACCAGACGTTCGGTGGTTGGCGCCGAGGCTTGCTCAGGTTCGCTGACCATGTGCGTAGAAGCGTCGCTGCGATCACTCAACACTGCCCACTGCGGTGCTTTCTGCACCTGCAGGTAATGCGGCATGCGTTGCGCCACTGGCTGCTCAACCTCAGCCTTGGGGAAAAAATGCGATCCGAGCAAGAAAGCCAAAGCCGCTGCGTTTGCAAGCAAGAGGGTGCTGTTCATGGCACGACGCTCCAAATTGTTCTTTTTGATAGAACAGGCATAGCAGTCGCCGTGCCAACAGTGTAACGGCTGATAAGTCCTTTAAAAACAAGGGTTTGGTAAGGTTTTTAGGAATGCGCTGATTGCAATCTGCAATGAGCGCATTTTCGCGTAGTGCAAATTGCCCGGTAAAAGTTCCCGCAATCTTGCAGGGCGCTTGCCTACACTTAAAAAGCCCTACGGACGACATGACAAAACAGGGGCTGGCCGTTAACATGCACGCCGTCTGTCGCGCCGCATACAGCCCGCGTCAATCAGTGTCTCAGTAGCTCAATTGGATAGAGCATCCCCCTCCTAAGGGGAAGGTTGCAGGTTCGAACCCCGCCTGGGACACCACCTCTTCAACACCGAAAAGCCCCGCCGCATTTAACCGTGCGACGGGGCTTTTACGTTGCGCGGCCTGTGCTTTTGGCACCCTGTCATTAGCGACCGTGGCGATGATTTCGCGGGGCGGTGCTACCGCCGATCAGTCGCTGTTCAGTTCGACTTTGCCGAGGGTACTGCTGACGTCGGTGATATGCCGACGTCCATAGACCTCGTAACCAGTCCCACTCGACTCGACCCCCGGTTTGCGCACGGCCAGTTGAGCAGATAAGCCGGTTTTCTCGCTGTAGCTGCCGAACCAGTCGATCAGCGCGCCGATATGACATTCGCCCTCGATCATCACGGGCAGATCGGTGATCTTCTCGATGGCGTAGTGCGTCGGGCCGTAGCTGTAGTAATCGTCGTCACTGGCGCCCGTGGGAGGAATTGGGCAAAGCGGCGCGTGATCGGCCGAGCCTAGGGCGACTTTCATCGCTTGAGTGATGGATTGCTCAAGTGCCGCGTGCAGATCCGCGCCAAGCTCATAGGTGCTGGTGCCATCCTCTTTATGTTGAATCGTGGGCACTTGCAGGGAGTAAGCGTAACGCACGGACACCGTCGGTACCTGGCGGTTGATCTTCAGCGGATTGAGCAGATACAGGTTGTCGACACCGTAGGTGCTGTTTCGGTAGGCGGCATAAATCCTGTCGTGAAGCTTGATCCAGCTGATTGCCTGATTGGCGCCACGGTCGTTGGTGTAGAACAGCGAACTTTCCGGCTCGACCGATCTTTTGACAAACCGCTCGCCCGCCCGGCGCCAGGTTTCCACGTAGGTGAACAGGCCGGTGCCGCCTGCGTATGTGTCGACGATAAGGTCGCGCTGGCCATCATTGTCCAGATCCAGCAGTGCGTAGGAAGTCCGTCCGGTTTCGGCGGCGCCGTCGATGCTTGAGGCGTTCAATGCTTTCCATTCATCCGCGCTCACGCCTTTGGGGCGCGACTTGGGGAAGTTGGTTTGCTCGCCGTAGCTGTCGACTGGATCGCCCGCGAACGATGTCTGCGAAGAATCGAAAGCCCGCGCGGCCAAGGCGCGTTCCAGCGCAAATTCCGGGTGGCTTTTGCTCTCGGCGCGAATGCTTTCCTGCAGATCGTTCATCGCCTGAAGATCCACGGCGTCCGGCTGCCACATTGCGGCGTGCGTCCATTGTGCCTGCAATGCTTGCAGGCGCTGGCGGTAGCTGCCATCCAGGCAAGCGACATCGTCTGCGCAGGCATTGCGGGTTTTCAGCCAGGCGCGCTGGGTGCCCTTGAGTTCAGTTTGCGTCGCTGTGGCCGTTGCCATCAGTTGGCGATACAGGCTGCCCATCTGCACATCGAGCTCGTGCAGCGCTTTATTCGCGCAAATGGTGTTTTCCGCGTCGTTCGCCGCTTTTGTGCAGTCCATTGCCGCCGCACTGATTGGCTGGATAAACAGAAGCAAACAGGCTGACAGGATGTAGCGTCCCTTGATGTACACGATTCAGTCCTTATGGAAATCCTTGAGCAGGCGCGCAGAGTAATACTCGAAGCAATATTCTTGAAGCACCACCCTCAGGCCCCGGCACTTTTGGCCGATAACCCGAACGGTGAGTTCACACTCGCGCGAAATCGCTTGATGGTGCATGGCCTCCAGCTATCATCTGCGCGCCTGAAATCGCCTCGGTTCGTTTTCTTCAATTGCCTGGAAATCCTCGATGTCGTCGTATCACCAAAAAAGCTTTCTGATCGTCGATGATTTTTCCGATTTCCGCAGTTCCGTGCGTTCGATGTTGCGTGAGCTCGGTGTCAAGGATGTCGATACTGCCGACACCGGCGAGCAGGCGCTGAAGATGTGTTCGCAGAAGTCCTACGATTTCATTCTTCAGGACTTCCACCTCGGCGACGGCAAGAAGAACGGCCAGCAGGTGCTCGAAGACCTGATGTCGGAAAAGCTCATCAGCCACGAAGCGGTGTTCGTCATGGTCACTGCCGAGACCAGTCAGGCGATGGTGCTCAGTGCCCTGGAGCACGAGCCGGATGCCTACCTGACCAAGCCGTTCAACCGTTCCGGACTGGCCCAGCGCCTTGAACGTCTGGAGCAACGCAAAACGTTGCTCAAACCGATTCTGCAGGCCCTCGATCGCGGTAAGCCGGTCGAGGTGCTCAATGCCTGTATTGCCCTGTGCAAACAGGACATCCGCTATTCGCCGCTGTGCCTGCGCTACCGTGCCGATGCGCTGCGCGACATGAATCAGAACGAAGCGCTGGAGCGACTCTACGACGGCATCATCGCCGACCGCCCGTTGCCTTGGGCCTTCGCCGGATTGGGCAAGTTGCTGTTCAAGCGCGGGCAGGTAACGCAGGCCAAAGAAGTTTATGAAAAAGCCCTGAAAGTCTTCCCGATGATGCCAGCGCTGTATGACGGCATGGCCGATGTGCTGGTGGCCGAAGGCGACAGCAAAGGCGCGCAGCGGGTGCTGGAAGAGGCGATTCGTTTGTCGCCGCTGGCGGTGCGTCGTCAGGCTCTGCTGGGCAAACTGGCGATGGCCAACGAGGATTTTGAAACCGCCTCGCGCGCTTATCGTCAGGCTGTGGCGCAGGGCGCGCAGTCGCGTTTCAAGGACCCGGAAAGCAACCTCGGTCTGGCGCACGCCCTGATCAGCAAGGGCAGTGATCGCGGCCTCGACACGCGCACGCGGCTGGAAATCAACACGACGCTCAGCGCTGTGGCTAAAGAGAACCCGAGCGATCCCGGCCTGCAAATTCGTGCGCGGCTGATGAAGGCCACCAGCCTGTTGCTCAACGACGCCGAAACCGCAGACAAACTTACCGAACAAGCGTTGATGCGCCTCGATGGCATGGAGCAATTCATGAGTCCCGAGGCGGCGTTGCTGGTGGCCAAGCAGTTGCAGATGCTCGGTCAGGCCGAGGCGGGCACTTCGATGCTCAAGAGCTGCGCGGAGATCTACGGCGATGACCCGGCGGTGATGAAAGACATTGCCAAGCTCACCGACGATCCGACCATCCTCAGCTCGAGTAACGCTGCGGCCGATCTCAACCGTCAGGGCGTGCGCGTGTACAAGACCGGCAATCTGGTCGAGGCCCGCGAGGTGTTCCGCAAGGCGCTCAAGTTGCAACCGAAAAACATCAGTATTGCGCTGAACCTGGCCCAGTCGCTGCTGCACGGCACCGACACCAGTGTGCCGTCGGCGGAGCTGGAAGAATGTCGGGCCTGCCTGAAACTGGTTGGCCTGATGCCCGACACCGACGCGCGGTTTGCGCGTTATCAGAAGCTGAAAAGCAAGGCGTTTGGCGAATGAACCCAATTGATCCGGCGCTGGATTTTTCCACGGTGATTGCCTCCACCGTTCACGACATGAAGAACTCCCTGGCGATGTTGATGCAGGCGCACAGCCAGTGGCTCGCACGTTTGCCGAAAGAGCTGCGCGACGGCTCGGAGCAGGGCGTGATCGATTTCGAGTTCGCCCACCTCAACGGCATGCTCGTGCAGTTGCTCGGGCTGTACAAACTCGGCGTCAACCAGTTGCCATTGCAGCCGGCCTATCACGAACTCGACGACTTCATCGAAGCGCAACTGGCCGCGCACCAAGAGGTGTTCGCCAGTCGCGGCATCATCGCCACCTACGAAGTCGATCCGCTGAGCCCGCTGGGTTTCTTCGATCGCGAACTGATCGCCTCGGTGCTCGGCAACTGCATCAACAATGCGATCCGTTACGCCCGCGAGTCGCTGCTGATTACCGTCAGCGACGAAGCCGGGCAATTGGTGCTGAGTATCAACGACGATGGCGACGGCTACCCGGCGCAGATGCTCGACCGTCAGGCCGATTATGTGCAGGGCATCAATCACAGCAGCGGCAGTACCGGCCTGGGTTTGTATTTCGCCAATCGCATCGCGGCGCTGCATCAGCGCAATGGTGTCGAAGGGCGCACCGAAATCAGCAATGGCGGGCCGTTGGGTGGCGGGGTGTTCAGCCTCTACTTGCCCTGACATGACGTGTAGGAGCTGACGAGTGCAACGAGGCTGCGATCTTTTGATCTTGAAAAATCAAAGTCAAAAGATCGCAGCCTCGTTGCACTCGTCAGCTCCTACGCAAGATCCGGGATTTTTGTGGACGCTGCTTGATATTCCGAACAGGCGCAGCCTATTTTGTCCGGGTCGCCGTTCGCGGCTCGCACAATAACAAGGATTGCGTCATGACAACCGATGGCCAGGGTTCACTCGCGCAGCGATTGACCGGCATTGATGAGATTGAATGTGTCACCCCGGATCTGAACGGTGTGCCACGGGGCAAGGTGATGACCGCCGAGGGTTTCCTCGAAGGGCGGCGTTTGCAGCTGGCGCGGGGTGTGCTGCTGCAATGCATCATGGGCGGTTATCCGCCGGCGCGGTTTTACGGCAGCGATGACGGCGATCTGGCGCTGGTCGCCGATCCGGCGCAGATCCATCGTTTGCCCTGGAGCGACGAGCCCCGCGCCATGGCGATTTGCGACGCCGACGAACTGAGCGGGGAGAGCTCCAGCCTCTCGACCCGTGGCCAGTTGAAAGTGGTCATTGCCCGTTATGCCGCGCACGGTCTGGCGCCGGTGGTGGCGACCGAGCTGGAATTCTTTGTCTTCGCACCGAATACCGATCCGACCCAGCCGTTCCGTCCGCCGGTAGGCCTCGATGGCCGTCGCGAAGATGGCCAGTCGGCCTTCAGCGTCAGCTCCAATAATGGTCTGCGGCCATTCTTCAGCGAAGTGTATAAATGCATGGCGGCCCTCGGCCTGCCACGCGACACCTTCATGCATGAGATGGGCGTCAGCCAGTTCGAAATCAACCTCCTGCACGGCGATCCGCTGCTGCTGGCCGATCAGACGTTCCTGTTCAAGCACCTGCTCAAGGAAGTCGCGCTCAAGCATGGCCTGAGCGTGGTGTGCATGGCCAAGCCGCTGGCGCACACGCCGGGCAGTTCGATGCACATTCACCAGAGCATCGTCGGCATCGAAAGCGGCAAGAATGTCTTCACCGACTCGAACGGCGAGCCGACGGCGATGTTCCGCCACTTCATTGGTGGGCAGCAGGCCGGCCTTGCCGATTTCACCGCACTGTTCGCGCCCAACGTGAATTCCTATCAGCGCCTGTGTCATCCGTACGCGTCGCCGAACAATGCCTGTTGGTCCCATGACAATCGCGCCGCCGGCTTGCGTATTCCCGCCAGCTCGCCGGCCGCACGTCGGGTCGAAAATCGTCTGCCGGGCGCCGACGCGAATCCGTATCTGGCCATCGCCGCTAGTCTGGCCGCGGGTTTGCACGGCATCGAACAGGAGCTGGAGCCGAGCGCGGCGATTCAGGGCGAATTCGCCGTGCCGGATAACCTCGCCTTGCCATGTACCTTGCACGCCGCGCTTGAACGTCTGAAACGTAGCCAGTTGGCCAGGGAACTGTTCGGAGCGGAGTTCATCGAAGGCTACATCGCTTCGAAGACCATGGAGTTGACCAGCTTCTTTGATGAAATCACTCCCTGGGAGCGCCGTGTGCTGGCCGCCCAGGCCTGACGTTTCGCCGCCACCGGGCTATCGTTGCGATAGCCCGGTACTTACTGCAAGGAGCCGCTCGGAACGCCGATGCGCCAAATCTGGAAATCCTTTCGAGCGCTGTATCTCGCCTCGCTGATGATGTTGATCGGCTCAGGCCTTCTCTCTACTTATCTGGCTTTGCGTCTGGCCGCCGACAATGTCGACGGTCTGTGGGTCGGTGCGCTGATGGCGGCCAACTATTTCGGTCTGGTGCTGGGCGGCAAGATCGGCCATCGCCTGATCGCCCGGGTCGGGCATATCCGTGCGTACTCGGCGTGTGCCGGGATCGTCGGCGCGGCGGTGCTCGGCCATGGCCTGGTAGATTGGCTGCCGGCGTGGATAGTGCTGCGGACGATCGTCGGTCTGGGCATGATGTGTCAGTACATGGTCATCGAGAGCTGGCTCAACGAACAGGCCGACGCCAATCAGCGCGGGCTGGTGTTCAGCGGTTACATGATCGCGTCGTATCTGGGCCTGGTGCTCGGCCAACTGATTCTGGTCATGCACCCCGGCCTGGGGCTGGAACTGCTGATGCTGGTGGCGCTGTGCTTTGCCCTGTGTCTGGTACCGGTGACCCTGACCCAGCGGATCCATCCGGCGCCGCTGCATCCGGCGCCGATGGAGCCGCGCTTCTTTATCAAACGCGTGCCGCAATCGCTGAGTACAGTGCTCGGTGCGGGTCTGATCATCGGTTCGTTTTATGGTCTTGCGCCGCTGTACGCCTCGCAACAGGGGCTGACGACCGAGCAGGTCGGTCTGTTCATGGGTAGCTGCATCTTTGCCGGTTTGCTGGTGCAGTGGCCGTTGGGCTGGTTGTCCGACCGCTACGACCGCGCGCTGCTGATTCGCTGCTTTGCCGGGTTTCTCGCGGTGGCGGCATTGCCATTGGCGATCTTGCCGCAGGTGCCGCTGGAGGTGCTGTTCGTGGTCGGCTTCTTCTGTTCGCTGGTGCAGTTCTGCCTGTATCCGCTGGCGGTGGCGTTCTCCAACGACCACGTCGAAGGCGATCGCCGCGTGTCACTGACCGCCATGCTGCTGGTGACCTACGGCGTCGGCGCGAGCATCGGGCCGCTGCTTGCCGGTGTGCTGATGAAGTTTCTCGGCAGCCAGAGCCTGTATGCCTTTTTCAGCTTCTTTGCGCTGGTGCTGGTCTGGCGGATTCGCCCGAAAGCGGTCACCAATCTGCATCAGGTCGACGACGCGCCGCTGCATCACGTGGCAATGCCGGACAGCATGTCGAGCTCGCCACTGGTGGCGGCACTTGACCCGCGTGTCGATGAGCAGGTGGTGCAGGAGCAGATGGTCCAGGATCCGGCGCCGGCCTCTTCTGAGCCGGAACCGGTCGCCCAGCCGGAGGCAGGCGTCGAAACCGATTCCGCCGATGAACATGACACACCTGCGACGGATATCAGCGGCGGCAGACCCTGAGATATCACGCGCTAACTGTGGCGAGGGAGCTTGCTCCCGCAGGGGCGCAAAGCGCTCCTTTCTTTGTTTGAAGGCAGGGCCTGCTGCGCGGTCCAGCGGGAGCAAGCTCCCTCGTCACAGAAGCTTTGAAGGCATAAAAAAAGGGCAGTCCTGTGCGGGACTGCCCTTTTTATTTGTCGCTGCGACTCAGAGGTCGTCTTTGTCGAAACGTCTTGCTTCACGCTGCAACTGGTAGACAAAACGTTCAACGTTACGTGCAGCCTGACCACTGATGTTGTGGAAGCGCAGACCGGCGAAGGTGATGTTGAGTTTTTCTTCGAAGTGCAGATAGCGCAGCTCGACCGACGTTGGCTGGTTGCCGAACAGCGGCGGGGCGATCAGGCGATCGTAGACCTGGCCCAGTTGCAGACGGTCAGTGATGTCGCCCTCGAAGCGGAACTTGCAACCGGTGGCGGAGATATCCAGCAGCTTGCCGTGCAGAGGCGACTTCAGCTTTTCGCCACCCAGTTCAACGCTGACCAGGTCAGTGAGTTTCAACGCAGCGCGGAAGGCGTTGCGGCGCTGGTGATAGACCACTTCGCTCGGCAGGTCGCCGGTGTAGAAACGGTCGCCGTCGGATTCTTCTATATTCAGCGTGCCGTTGCATTCCCAGGCGATGCGTACGCCGTCATGAAAGCCTTCGACCTTGAACGGCTCGCCCGCTTGCAGGAAACGCTCGCCATCGCGGGGGATCATTTCGTCCAGCGCAATCGTCGCGGTTTCACGGTCGACCTTGATCAGGTAACTCTGGAAGCGCTGGCTGCGTTCATGGAAGGTGATGATCAGCGGGTCATGGCTGTCTTGCAGCTGGCGCAGGTTGCTGGAGATTTCCAGTGGCGTGGTGAGCACCTTCGGAGGCTGCGGAGCATCATCCGCGCTTAGGGTGTTGGACACGGTTCTTCAATCTCCAGACAAAATAAGACTACGACTGGCCAGTATTTTGCCAGCATGTTGCACGAGTGGATAGTGCAGGGCCACCGAATGGCTCATGCCTGGCTGAGCGTTCGCGGCTTGACCGGTTTGGCAAAGGTCCCGCTGGCGTCGTAAAGCGCTGGCGGCTCACCGCCGGTGAGGATCTTCAGCTGATTGGCCGTGGTCGCCTGCTGGATCTGGATTGACCGGCCGTTCTTGGTGTTGGCGTCCTGACATTGTGCGATCAGCGCGGTCAGGGCATCGCCCTGGGCCAGCAACTGGTCGCCAATGCTCGACTGGCTGGCCAGTTGCTCAAGGCCGCTGCGGTCGGTCGGCAGGTTGAGGCTGGCGAGGATTTCGCTGCGCTTGCGGCCATGCTGTTCAAGCAAAATGATCAACGCCTGCTTGGTTGCCAGAATTTCTTCCAGCAGCGGCATGTCACGACCGTGCAAAGCGAGGGATTCGGTTTGCAATAACTCCAGCAATTGTTGCGCTGGAGCAAAGTCGTCGTTGATCAGTTGCAATAAGTTAGTGTCGTGCATGGCTGGCCTTGGGGTTTAAGCGTCCAAAAGCCTGGCGCCGGCAAAAGCCTAGCGCTGGGCTTCGAAGTTGAGCAGTTTGCTGGCTACACGGTTGCTGTCGACTTTATAGCTGCCATCGGCAATCGCGGCTTTCAACTCGGCCACGCGGGCTTTGTCGACAGCAGGTTGATCGCGCAGCTTGTCAGTGACCTTCTGCAACTGTTGAGCCTCATTGCTGAGGTGTACCGATTCCCCGCTTTTGGCGGCACTGGCCGGTTCGGCCTGGGTATTCAGCGGCGCGGAAGGGCTGTTTTCAGCGCTTTCCTTGGCGTTGCTGGTACGTGTACTGCCGGTAAGTGACGAGGAACTGTTCAATCGGTTGAAATCGATAACCATGATAAAAAACCTCTGGGAATTTGGACGCTTGCCATGTTTTCGGCTATCCCCTGAAAAACTTTAGGCCCAATCAACCATAAGCTTGCATGCGCCGTTGCGAGACCTGCTGCGGCACAGTTTAGGGAAGCGACGGGATCGGCGCCAGTTTTCTCCACAGGGCTTTTACATGGCCACTTCGACCTGTCCCGGCGCAATCACCTGCGCCTTGATAACTCTTTGAGAATTAAGGTTTTTTACTCGAATCTGTTCTTTCATGCCGCCATTGGAGAGGGCTTCCCCCGGCATGCGTACGGCAAGGGTGCCGCTACGCGCAGTGATCACCACCTGATCGCCCTTGCGCACCACTTCGGCCTGTTCCAGATGCACCAGTGTGATGACCTGATCGGCGACCGTTGGTCGGGTCAGTTTCTGCCCGATCGCTTCATCGACCGAGGTCAGGAAACCCTGGTTGATCGTGCTGACATCGCGCTCGCGCAACGTCACGTCCTGCGGCTCGATGATGCCGGCGCGTTTCAGCGGACGAGTGGTCGTGACGATCTCGCGAAACAGGCGGACTTGAGCGGGTACGAACACCGTCCAGGGCGAGCTGCCTTCGCATCGGACCTTCACCGTAACGCGGCCCAGCGGGCGGGCCGGGCTCTCCAGAGTGGCTGTCAATTCCTTGTCGCACATGGGCATGCGCATACGCGGGTCGAGCTGGTTGACTTCGATTTCGTAGCGGCCTTCGGTTTGACTGGAAGCCAAATAGTCTTCTACGGTGAATTCAAGAAAGCCCTGAGTCACGCCGATAAGCATATCAGGCAAGGTAACCGCATCAGCATTGGCAGGACTGCCGGCAAGCAAGCAGCAAACGGCGGACACCGCGCAAAGCCCTTTGCGAAGGGAAGATGTCAGGCGTCGGGAAAATGTCGTTTGAGCGTTCATACGAGTTAAAAAGCAAGCGCCGTGCCGTTTAGCAATGAATGTGCGTCGCAACAACACTTGGCGTTGATGTAGGAGTCTGGGCATGGCTGGTGTAATGGATTCGGTGAACCAGCGCACGCAACTGGTAGGGCAGAATCGCCTCGAGCTGCTGTTGTTCCGTCTTGACGGGCCGCAGCTCTACGGGATCAACGTGTTCAAGGTACGGGAAGTGTTGCAATGCCCGTCACTGACCTTGATGCCCAAATCCAGTCCTGTCGTGTGCGGGGTAGCGAATATACGGGGAGCGACCATTCCGATCCTGGATCTGGCAATGGCAACGGGCTCCGGTGCGTTGAAAGACAAGAACAGTCCGTTCGTGATCATCACGGAGTACAACACCAAGACCCAGGGTTTCCTGGTCCGCTCGGTGGAGCGCATCGTCAACATGAACTGGGAAGAGATCCATCCGCCGCCCAAGGGCACCGGTCGCGATCACTACCTGACCGCTGTGACTCGGGTCGACAACCAGTTAGTCGAAATCATCGACGTCGAGAAGGTGCTGGCCGAAGTAGCGCCGACGCCGGAAGCGATTTCGGTGGGCGTGGTCGATGTCGAGACGCAGACCAAAGCGCTGTCGCTGCGGGTGCTGACAGTCGATGACTCGTCGGTGGCGCGCAAGCAGGTCACGCGTTGTCTGCAGACCATCGGTGTCGAAGTGGTGGCGCTGAACGACGGCAAGCAGGCGCTGGATTACCTGCGCAAGCTGGTCGACGAGGGCAAGAAGCCGGAAGAAGAGTTCCTGATGATGATTTCCGACATCGAGATGCCGGAGATGGACGGGTACACCCTGACGGCGGAAATCCGCGGCGACGCGCGCATGCAAAAGCTCCATATCATCCTGCATACTTCGTTGTCGGGGGTATTCAACCAGGCGATGGTCAAGAAAGTCGGTGCTGATGACTTTCTGGCCAAATTCCGTCCTGATGACCTCGCGTCCCGGGTAGTCGACCGGATCAAAGCAGCAGATATCAGCTAAGGGCCTTCTGCCCCTGGCGTTCAACACGATTTAAGAGGCGGCATCATTGTCTACGGGTAATTTGGATTTCGAACAGTTCCGGGTCTTCCTGGAAAAAGCCTGTGGCATTCTGCTCGGTGAAAACAAGCAGTATCTGGTCTCGAGCCGTCTCAACAAACTGATGGAGCAGCAAGGCATCAAGTCTTTGGGTGAGCTGGTTCAGCGCATCCAGACCCAGCCGCGCAGCGGTTTGCGCGAGCAGGTGGTCGATGCCATGACGACCAACGAAACCCTGTGGTTTCGTGACACCTATCCGTTTGAAGTCTTGAAGAACAAGGTACTGCCGGAAGCGATCAAGGCCAGCCCCAACCAGCGTCTGCGGATCTGGTCGGCGGCCTGCTCGTCGGGTCAGGAACCGTACTCGCTGTCGATGTCGATCGACGAGTTCGAGCGCAGCAACCTGGGCCAGTTGAAGATGGGCGTGCAGATCGTTGCCACTGACCTGTCGGGACTGATGCTCAACAATTGCAAGACCGGCGAGTACGACAGCCTGGCGATCGGTCGCGGACTGTCGCCGGAACGCCTGCAACGCTATTTCGACCCGAAAGGGCCGGGGCGCTGGGTGGTCAAGGCGCCGATCAAGAGCCGGGTGGAATTCCGCTCGTTCAACCTGCTCGACAGCTACGCAGCGCTGGGCAAGTTCGACATCGTGTTCTGCCGCAATGTGTTGATCTACTTTTCTGCCGAAGTGAAGAAAGACATCCTGTTGCGCATTCACAGCACGTTGAAGCCGGGCGGGTATCTGTTCCTTGGCGCGTCTGAGGCGCTGAACGGTTTGCCGGATCATTACCAGATGGTTCAGTGCAGCCCGGGGATTATCTACAAGGCGAAATAACCGGTTGGCGGCAATACAAAAACGGGAGGCCCTCAAGGTCTCCCGTTTTTTATGCCTGAATGTTCTCTGCGAAACTCCATGGCTCCTCTGTAGGAGTGAGCCTGCTCGCGATAGCGGTCTACCAGATGCCACATAAGTGACTGATACACCGCAATCGCGAGCAGGCTCACTCCTACAATGGATCTGCGGCGTCAGGGAGAGGGACGGCAAGCGGCAGAAAAGCGGCATCCAGCGGAAACCGGTTGCCGCTTTTCTGGCATTGCCGCTTTGCCTGTCTGGCGCAAAGCCCCGGAATACGGGGGTTCTTCCATTTGGCACGGCGCTTGCTAAAGCTCAGTTACGAAAAACCGGTCACCTGAAGGTTCCCGACATGAGCATCAGCTTCGACAAAGCGCTGGGCATTCACGAAAAGGCATTGGGCTTCCGCGCCCAGCGTGCTGAAGTGCTGGCCAACAACATCGCCAACGCCGACACCCCGAACTACAAGGCGCGGGATCTGGATTTCTCCAAAGTGCTCGAAGCACAGACCGAGAAGACCAAGACCGGCGGCCACTTTGCCCTGAACATGACCAACAGCCGCCACATCGAGGCTGAAGGGTTGGGCAACGGCGACGAGTCGCTGATGTATCGCACGCCGATGCAGCCTTCCATCGACCAGAACACCGTCGACGCTCAACTGGAACAGTCGAACTACGCGGAAAACGCGGTCGGCTTCCAGGCCAGCTTCACCTTGCTCAACAGCAAATTCAAAGGGCTGGTGTCAGCCCTGCGCGGAGAATAATCCATGTCCCTGTCCAGCGTTTTCAACATTGCCGGCAGCGGCATGAGCGCGCAGACCACGCGTCTGAACACCGTGGCGTCGAACATCGCCAACGCCGAAACCGTTTCGTCGAGCATCGACCAGACCTACCGCGCCCGTCACCCGGTGTTCGCCACCATGTTCCAAGGCGGCCAGGCCGGCGGCAGCGATTCGCTGTTCCAGAACCAGGACGCAGCCGGGCAGGGCGTGCAGGTGCTTGGCGTGGTCGAAGACCAGAGCAACCTCGAAGCGCGCTACGAGCCGAACCATCCGGCCGCTGACGCCAAGGGCTATGTCTATTACCCGAACGTCAACGTGGTGGAAGAAATGGCTGACATGATTTCCGCGAGTCGTTCGTTCCAGACCAACGCCGAAATGATGAACACCGCCAAAACCATGATGCAGAAGGTACTGACCCTCGGTCAGTAATAAGGGACGAATGCCATGAGCGTTACGGACACCACCAGCACCCTGAGCATGAAGGACATCCTGGCCAACTCGTCGAAGACGGCCAGCAGCACGACGCCGGGCGGCATCGCCTCGGCGACCAACAGTGCCACCGGCGGCCAGGCGCTGGGCAAGGATGCGTTCCTGCAATTGCTGGTCACCCAGCTGAAAAACCAGAACCCGCTCGACCCGCAGGACAACAGCGCTTTCGTGGCGCAACTGGCGCAGTTCAGCAGCCTTGAAGGCATCACCACGCTGAACTCCACCGTCAGTGGCCTTGCCGGCAACTACAACTCGTCGCAGGCGCTGCAGGCGTCGTCGCTGGTCGGTCGCAACGTGATCGTGCAGACCAACACCGCCCAGCTCGATGACCCGAGCAAAGGCCTGACCGGCTCGGTCACCGTGCCTTCGTCGATTGCCGGCGGCACCGTGACCATCACCGACAAGGACGGCAAAGCCGTACGCACCATCGACCTCGGCAGCCGCGCCGCCGGCGATGCCAGCTTCACCTGGGACGGCAAGGACACTGCCGGCACCGTGGTTCCGGTCGGCACTTACACGTTCAAGGCCAACGCACCGATCAACGGCACCGCGACCGACCTGGCGACCTACCTGCCAGCGACGGTCAACAGCGTGACGATCAGCCAGACCGGTGGCGAGCTGATGCTCAACCTGGCCGGCAAGGGCACCGTTGCCCTGTCCAAAGTACAAACCATTGGTATATAGAGCCGACTAACCCGGCACGAAGGAGTGGAACATGTCTTTTAACATCGGCCTTAGCGGTCTCTATGCCGCCAACAAACAACTCGACGTGACCGGCAACAACATCGCCAACGTCGCCACCGCCGGTTTCAAATCCTCCCGCGCGGAATTCGAAGACGTCTATTCGTCGACTCGTCTGGGCAGCGGCAGCAAAGTCATCGGTAACGGCGTGCGCCTGGCCAACGTGTCCCAGCAGTTCACCCAGGGTGACATCAACAACACTGGCAACGTGCTGGACATGGGCATCAACGGTTCCGGCTTCTTCACCATGAGCAACAACGGCTCGATCTCGTACACCCGTGCCGGTACGTTCAAGGTCGACAACGCCGGTTACATCACCAACACCGACTACACCTCGCGTCTGCAGGGTTACGGTGTGGATGCCAACGGCAAGATCATCAACGGCGTGTTGACCGATCTGAAGATCGACACCTCGAACCTGGCGCCGAAGTCGTCTTCTTCGGTGACCTCAAGCATCAACCTCAATTCGTCTTCGCCAGTGATCGTTGATACCGGCGCCAGCGCCGTCAAATTCGACCCGTCGAAGCCTGAGACTTACACCAAGTCCTTCAGCACGCCGATCTATGACACTCAGGGTAACTCCCACGTCATGGATCAGTACATGGTCAAGACTGGCGAGAATACCTGGAAGGTTTACACCCTGGTTGATGGACGCAACCCGGATGCCACCGGTAGCGATCCAACCAACGCCGCCACGCCTCCGGTTGCTTCGACATTGACGTTCGACAGTTCCGGCAAATTGCTTCAGGTGAGTACACCGAGTACTTTGCCGCCGCCGGCGCCAAATCCGCTCATCAGCAGCGACTTGACGTTGAGTAACTGGAAACCAGGCACCGTGACCAACGGTGTTTTTACGCCTAACGGCGCGGCAGCAAATCCGGCTGGCGTGACCATTTCGATGGCCAAGACCACCCAGTACAACGCTGATACTTCGCGCACGATCCCGACTCAGGATGGCTACGCCACTGGACAGATCACCAACCTGACCATCGACGGTACAGGTACGCTGTTCGCCAACTTCAGCAACAACCAGAGCAAGGCGATCGGTCAGGTTGCGCTGGCCAGCTTCACCAACGAACAGGGCCTGCAGGCTGTGGGTGGCACTAGCTGGAAAGAGACGTTCGCTTCGGGTATCCCGGGGTACGACGCGCCGAAGACCGGTACTTTGGGTGAGGTGGTGTCCAACTCGCTGGAAGAGTCGAACGTTAACCTAACAAACGAGCTGGTTGATCTGATCAAGGGCCAGAGCAACTATCAGGCGAACGCCAAGACCATCTCCACTCAGAGCACCATCATGCAGACCATCATTCAGATGACTTGATGTGATCTGATTGCTGCACTGAAAACCGACGTCCTAGGGCGTCGGTTTTTTTTGCGCGCTGTCAGGCTTTTCTCAAATACCTACCGTTCGTCGGCAGCTGTGGTGCAGTAATTGCAGTTGCCCCCAGCAGAAGAAGGGGCGCGTCAAACTTTCGCAGGTCATGGAGACCTCTGGTTGCAAGGCGGTTAAGCGTCTCATCAATGACCACGCTCAAAAGTACTCGGCCTTATCGAGGCGATTCTGAAGTATTGCGCTGACTATCGATTCATCAAAAAGGCAAGGAAGAGACAATGGCAGTTATAAACGGAACGTCGGGTACGGACACACTGGTAGGCACGTCAAGTGCGGATGAGTTGTATGGGGTTGCAGGAAATGACTCGCTGAGTGGCGGCGATGGCAATGACTTGCTGGATGGCGGAGCAGGTGCTGATGTCTTGAATGGCGGGAACGGTATCGATACCGCGTCTTATGCCAGCTCGACGGCAGGAGTAACCGTCAATCTGACCGCTGGAACAGGTGTTGGCGGAGATGCTCAGGGCGATACCTTGACGTCTATTGAGGCCGTGATTGGTTCTGCATTTAATGACATTCTCACCGCCCAAGCATCCGGCAACACTTTAAGCGGTGGCGCTGGTAACGACATCTACTACGTCAACGGCACTTCGGTAAACGTCGTTGAAGCGGTGGGCGGCGGTGATGACGAAGTACGGACCATCCTGCTCAATCACACCCTGGCAACCAACGTCGAACGCCTGACCTACGTCGGTACCGGCAACTTTGTCGGTTACGGCAACGCGTCGGACAACGTCATTACCGGCGGGATCGGTAACGACATTCTGATGGGCGGCGCAGGTGCTGACCAGTTCATCGGCGGTGCAGGCACTGATACCGTGAGTTATACCGACAGCCCTGCGGGTGTAACGATCAACACCAAAACCGGAGTGAACTCCGGGATTGCTGCCGGTGATACCTACGTCGGCATCGAGATGCTGGCGGGCTCCGGCAGCAACGACACCTTTATCAGTGGCGCAACTGCCGATCAGTTTGATGGTTCGGGCGGTACTGACACCATTGACTATTCTGGGTCTTCCAGCGGTGTGACAGTAAGTCTGGTCGGAGGTGTTCTGGGTGTCGGTGGTGATGCCCAGGGTGACAAGCTGTGGAACTTCGAAACCGTCATCGGCTCGTCTTTCAGTGACGTGTTGACCGGGCAAACCACGGGCAACGTCCTGAACGGCGGCGCCGGCGATGACATCTACTACGTCAACGGCACTTCGGTGAACGTGGTTGAAGCGGTCGGCGGCGGTGATGATGAAGTGCGTACTGTTTTGCTGAATCACACCTTGGCAGCCAACGTTGAACGTCTTACTTACGTCGGCACCGGTAATTTTACCGGTTACGGCAATGCCTCAGACAACATCATCACGGGCGGGGCCGGTGCCGATACGCTGTCGGGCGGAGCAGGTGCTGACCAGTTCATCGGTGGCGCCGGTAACGATATCGTGAGTTATGGCGACAGCCCTTCGGGTGTGACGATCAACACCAAAACCGGGGTGAACTCCGGGATTGCTGCCGGTGATACCTACGTCGGCATCGAGATGCTGGCGGGCTCCGGCAGCAACGACACCTTTATCAGTGGTGCAACTGCCGATCAGTTTGATGGTTCGGGCGGTACTGACACCATTGACTATTCTGGGTCTTCCAGCGGTGTGACAGTAAGTCTGGTCGGAGGTGTTCTGGGTGTCGGTGGTGATGCCCAGGGTGACAAGCTGTGGAACTTCGAAACCGTCATCGGCTCGTCTTTCAATGACGTGTTGACCGGGCAAACCACGGGCAACGTCCTGAACGGCGGCGCCGGCGATGACATCTACTACGTCAACGGCACTTCGGTAAACGTCGTTGAAGCGGTGGGCGGCGGTGATGACGAAGTACGGACCATCCTGCTCAATCACACCCTGGCAACCAACGTCGAACGCCTGACCTACGTCGGTACCGGCAACTTTGTCGGTTACGGCAACGCGTCGGACAACGTCATTACCGGCGGGATCGGTAACGACATTCTGATGGGCGGCGCAGGTGCTGACCAGTTCATCGGCGGTGCAGGCACTGATACCGTGAGTTATACCGACAGCCCTGCGGGTGTAACGATCAACACCAAAACCGGAGTGAACTCCGGGATTGCTGCCGGTGATACCTACGTCGGCATCGAGATGCTGGCGGGCTCCGGCAGCAACGACACCTTTATCAGTGGCGCAACTGCCGATCAGTTTGATGGTTCGGGCGGTACTGACACCATTGACTATTCTGGGTCTTCCAGCGGTGTGACAGTAAGTCTGGTCGGAGGTGTTCTGGGTGTCGGTGGTGATGCCCAGGGTGACAAGCTGTGGAACTTCGAAACCGTCATCGGCTCGTCTTTCAGTGACGTGTTGACCGGGCAAACCACGGGCAACGTCCTGAACGGCGGCGCCGGCGATGACATCTACTACGTCAACGGCACTTCGGTGAACGTGGTTGAAGCAGTTAGCGGCGGTGATGATGAAGTACGCACTGTTTTGCTCAATCACACCTTGGCAGCCAACGTTGAACGTCTTACTTACGTCGGCACCGGTAATTTTACCGGTTACGGCAATGCCTCAGACAACATCATCACGGGCGGGGCCGGTGCCGATACGCTGTCGGGCGGAGCAGGTGCTGACCAGTTCATCGGTGGCGCCGGTAACGATATCGTGAGTTATGGCGACAGCCCTTCGGGTGTGACGATCAACACCAAAACCGGGGTGAACTCCGGGATCGCTTTCGGTGATACATACGTCGGTATCGAGTTCCTGCAAGGTTCTGGCAGCAATGACACCTTTATCAGCGGCGAAGCTGCGGATCAGTTTTTCGGTTCGGGCGGCACGGACACCATTGACTACTCCGGTTCGTCCAGCGGTGTGACGGTGAGTCTGGTCGGCGGTGTTGCAGGCGTGGGTGGCGATGCCCAGGGCGACAAGCTGTGGGAATTTGAAACGGTCATCGGCTCGTCTTTCAATGACGTCCTGACCGGGCAAACCACGGGCAATGTCCTGAACGGCGGCGCCGGCGATGACATCTACTACGTCAACGGCACTTCGGTGAACGTGGTTGAAGCAGTTAGCGGCGGTGATGATGAAGTACGCACTGTTTTGCTCAATCACACCCTGGCAGCCAACGTTGAACGTCTTACTTACGTCGGCACCGGTAATTTTACCGGTTACGGCAATGCCTCAGACAACATCATCACGGGCGGGGCCGGTGCCGATACGCTGTCGGGCGGAGCAGGTGCTGACCAGTTCATCGGTGGCGCCGGTAACGATATCGTGAGTTATGGCGACAGCCCTTCGGGTGTGACGATCAACACCAAAACCGGGGTGAACTCCGGGATCGCTTTCGGTGATACATACGTCGGTATCGAGTTCCTGCAAGGTTCTGGCAGCAATGACACCTTTATCAGCGGCGAAGCTGCGGATCAGTTTTTCGGTTCGGGCGGCACGGACACCATTGACTACTCCGGTTCGTCCAGCGGTGTGACGGTGAGTCTGGTCGGCGGTGTTGCAGGCGTGGGTGGCGATGCCCAGGGCGACAAGCTGTGGGAATTTGAAACGGTCATCGGCTCGTCTTTCAATGACGTCCTGACCGGGCAAACCACGGGCAATGTCCTGAACGGCGGCGCCGGCGATGACATCTACTACGTCAACGGCACTTCGGTGAACGTGGTTGAAGCGGTCGGCGGCGGTGATGATGAAGTGCGTACTGTTTTGCTGAATCACACCTTGGCAGCCAACGTTGAACGTCTTACTTACGTCGGCACCGGTAACTTCGTCGGTTACGGCAATGCCTCAGACAACATCATCACGGGCGGGGCCGGTGCCGATACGCTGTCGGGCGGAGCAGGTGCTGACCAGTTCATCGGTGGCGCCGGTAACGATATCGTGAGTTATGGCGACAGCCCTTCGGGTGTGACGATCAACACCAAAACCGGGGTGAACTCCGGGATCGCTTTCGGTGATACATACGTCGGTATCGAGTTCCTGCAAGGTTCTGGCAGCAATGACACCTTTATCAGCGGCGAAGCTGCGGATCAGTTTTTCGGTTCGGGCGGCACGGACACCATTGACTACTCCGGTTCGTCCAGCGGTGTGACGGTGAGTCTGGTCGGCGGTGTTGCAGGCGTGGGTGGCGATGCCCAGGGCGACAAGCTGTGGGAATTTGAAACGGTCATCGGCTCGTCTTTCAATGACGTCCTGACCGGGCAAACCACGGGCAATGTCCTGAACGGCGGCGCCGGCGATGACATCTACTACGTCAACGGCACTTCGGTGAACGTGGTTGAAGCAGTTAGCGGCGGTGATGATGAAGTACGCACTGTTTTGCTCAATCACACCCTGGCAGCCAACGTTGAACGTCTTACTTACGTCGGCACCGGTAATTTTACCGGTTACGGCAATGCCTCAGACAACATCATCACGGGCGGGGCCGGTGCCGATACGCTGTCGGGCGGAGCAGGTGCTGACCAATTCTTCGGTGGCGATGGTTTTGACACGGTCAGCTACGTTGACAGCCTCACGGGCGTGACAATCAACTCCAAAACCGGAGTCAGCACGGGTATCGCTGCCGCCGATTCCTACAACAGTATTGAACAGATCCGGGGCTCCAATTACGGCGATATCTTTGTCGGTAGTGCCGGCGTGGATCGTTTTGATGGTGGCAATGGCAACGACATTCTCAGCTTTGCTGGTGAGGATTCGGGCGTTACGCTGGATCTGAGTGCTGCGGTGCTTACCGGTATTGCGGCGGGGGATATCTATGCGTCGATCGAGGCATTCCAAGGTTCCGCCTATGCCGATACCTTCACTGGCTCCGCCGCCGTGAGAGAGACCTTTATTGGCGGCGCTGGTGCGGATAGTTTGATTGGTGTTGGGCGTGGAGACTCTGCCTGGTACGTCAATAGCTCCGATGCGGTACAGGTCAATCTGCTGACAGGTTTCGGCACTGGCGGTGATGCCCAAGGGGACGCACTCATAAATATCGATAACCTTGTGGGCTCAGCCTTCAGTGACACCTTGACCGGTAATGCCTACGCCAACATGTTAGAGGGCGGTGACGGTAACGACGTCCTGTATGGCGGTGATGGCAATGACACTCTCTATGGTCATAGCTTCACGGATATTGGCGCCCTGACTGTACCTTTCTCGACGGATAATCAGGCTGATACCATCTATGGTGGTAACGGCGATGATTACATCATTGGGTATGTGCGTGATGTCGGTTCAGTTTTCTATGGCGAAGCCGGCAATGACAACATTACGGTCATTTCGGGTATCGCCGACGGGGGCGATGGCAATGACACGTTAATGGGCTTGGGTCATGGCTATGAGCTGCGCGGTGGTGCCGGTGCCGACAAGCTGTATCTGAGCGCTTCCGGTGACGGTTATGGTGGAGAGGGCAGCGATGCGTATTTTGTATCTTCCAAAACCATGGTCGCGATTTTCGATGACGGCACCACAGGGATCGATCTGGTCACTCTCAGAAACATCCAGAGTGTCAGCGATGTCCGGATCATGCAAAACGATCAGGGCGCCTACATCTTCAACGCCGCCGACCTGCAAAGCGGCAATCTGGACTCTGGCGTGTTCCTGAAAGACTGGTACAAGGGAGCCAACACCATTGAAACCTTCTACACCAACAACGGCGATTCCTTCACTATTCCGGTAGTGGGGCAGGCAATGACCGAGTCCGTGATGGGCTGACGAAGGTTGCAATGTTGAAACGGCGAGTCCCGTAATAGGGCCTCGCCGTTTTTTATGCCTGTGGTTTTTTCCATGCAAAAGAAACCCCCGACAAACAAGAAGTCTGTCGGGGGTTTCTTTTGCCTGAAGATCCCAGGCGTCTCGCAACGCCTGGGATCAGCTCAGCTTATTGGCAAGCTTCGCAATCCGGCTCGTCAATCGCGCAAGCCTTTGGCACTGGCGCCGGACCTGCCGGAGCGGCCAGGACCGAATCGTCGCCATGGTTGCCGCCGCTGGAAACAGCGTTCAGCTTGCCGGTGTTGATGGTCGACTTCTCGGTGCTGGTCGCGGCCAGGGCACGGAGGTAGTAAGTGGTTTTCAGACCACGGTACCAGGCCATGCGGTAGGTCACGTCGAGCTTTTTGCCCGATGCGCCGGCGATATACAGGTTCAGCGACTGGGCCTGGTCGATCCACTTCTGACGACGGCTGGCGGCGTCAACGATCCACTTGGTGTCCACTTCGAACGCGGTCGCGTAGAGCTCTTTGAGTTCTTGCGGGATGCGCTCGATCTGCTGCACCGAACCGTCGTAGTACTTCAGGTCGTTGATCATCACCGAGTCCCATAGACCGCGAGCTTTCAGGTCGCGAACCAGGTACGGGTTGATCACGGTGAATTCGCCCGACAGGTTCGATTTCACGTAGAGGTTCTGGTAGGTCGGCTCGATCGACTGCGAGACGCCAGTGATGTTGGCGATGGTCGCGGTCGGGGCGATGGCCATGATGTTCGAGTTACGGATACCTTTCTGTACACGGGCGCGAACCGGTGCCCAGTCCAGGGTTTCCTTCAGGTCGACGTCGATGTACTTCTCGCCGCGCTGCTCGATCAGGATCTGTTGCGAATCCAGCGGCAGGATGCCCTTGGACCACAGCGAACCGTTGAACGTCTCGTAGGCGCCGCGCTCGTCGGCCAGGTCGCAGGAGGCCTGGATCGCATAGTAGCTGACCGCTTCCATCGACTTGTCGGCGAACTCGACGGCAGCGTCGGAGCCGTAGGCGATGTGCTGCAGGTACAGAGCGTCCTGGAAGCCCATGATGCCCAGACCGACCGGACGGTGGCGGAAGTTGGAGTTCTTCGCTTGCGGCACCGAGTAGTAGTTGATGTCGATCACGTTATCGAGCATGCGCACGGCGGTGTTCACGGTGCGTTGCAGCTTGGCGGTATCGAGCTTGCCGTCGACGATGTGGTTCGGCAGGTTGATCGAGCCCAGGTTGCAAACGGCGATCTCGTCCTTGTTGGTGTTCAAGGTGATCTCGGTGCACAGGTTCGAACTGTGGACCACGCCGACGTGCTGCTGCGGGCTGCGCAGGTTGCACGGGTCCTTGAACGTCAGCCATGGGTGGCCGGTTTCGAACAGCATGGACAGCATCTTGCGCCACAGGTCTTTGGCCTGGATGGTCTTGAACAGCTTGACCTTGCCCGGGTACTCGGTCAGCGCTTCGTAGTACTCGTAGCGCTCTTCGAAGGCTTTACCGGTCAGGTCGTGCAGGTCCGGTACTTCGGATGGCGAGAACAGGGTCCACTTGCCGTCATCGAAGACACGCTTCATGAACAGGTCAGGGATCCAGTTGGCGGTGTTCATGTCGTGGGTACGACGACGATCATCACCGGTGTTCTTGCGCAGCTCGATGAACTCTTCGATGTCCATGTGCCAGGTTTCCAGGTAGGCACACACAGCGCCTTTGCGCTTGCCACCCTGGTTCACGGCCACAGCGGTGTCGTTCACCACTTTGAGGAACGGCACCACGCCTTGCGACTTGCCGTTGGTGCCCTTGATGTACGAACCCAGTGCACGCACTGGCGTCCAGTCGTTGCCCAGGCCGCCGGCAAACTTCGACAGCATGGCATTGTCGTGGATCGCGTGATAGATGCCCGACAGGTCATCCGGCACGGTGGTCAGGTAGCAGCTCGACAGCTGTGGACGCAGGGTACCGGCGTTGAACAGGGTCGGGGTCGAAGCCATGTAGTCGAACGAGGACAGCAGGTTGTAGAACTCGATCGCACGGTCTTCTTTCTGCTTCTCTTCGATCGCAAGACCCATGGCCACGCGCATGAAGAAGATCTGCGGCAGTTCGAAACGCACGCCATCCTTGTGGATGAAGTAACGGTCGTACAGGGTCTGCAGGCCGAGGTAAGTGAATTGCTGATCGCGTTCGTGGTTGATCGCCTTGCCCAGTTTTTCCAGGTCGAAGGTGGCCAGCACAGGGTTCAGCAGTTCGAATTCGATACCTTTGGCGATGTAGGCCGGCAGTGCCTTGGCGTACAGGTCGGCCATTTCGTGATGGGTGGCGCTTTCGGCGACTTCGAGGAAGTTCAGGCCTTCGGCACGCAGGGTGTCCATCAGCAGGCGGGCGGTGACGAACGAGTAGTTCGGCTCGCGCTCGACCAGGGTACGGGCGGTCATTACCAGGGCGGTGTTGACGTCGGTCAGGGCCACGCCGTCGTACAGGTTCTTCAGGGTTTCGCGCTGGATCAGGTCGCCGTCGACTTCTTCCAGACCTTCGCAGGCCTCGGTGACGATGGTGTTCAGGCGGCCCATGTCCAGCGGCGCGAGGCTGCCGTCGGCGCGGGTGATGCGGATCGACGGGTGTGCATTGACGGCTGCTTCGGCCGGGGCGTGGGCAGCGCGCTCTTTCGAACGGCCGTCACGGTAGATCACGTAGTCACGCGCGACTTTCTGCTCGCCGGCGCGCATCAGGGCCAGTTCGACCTGGTCCTGGATTTCTTCGATGTGGATGGTGCCACCCGATGGCATGCGACGCTTGAAAGTCGCGGTGACCTGCTCGGTCAGGCGTGCAACGGTATCGTGGATTCGCGACGAAGCGGCAGCGGTGCCGCCCTCAACTGCGAGAAACGCTTTGGTGATAGCGACGGTGATCTTGTCATCGGTGTAAGGAACGACAGTGCCATTACGCTTGATCACGCGCAGCTGGCCAGGCGCGGTGGCTGCCAGATCCGAAGTCGAATCGGCGGCCTGCGGCAAGGTGCCCTGCGGGTTCTCGCGAGTTGTGTCGGTTTGCATGGGGGGTGGTCTCCACATTCTCTATGTTTGTTTGGCACCGTCATGGTGCTCACCGTTCTGTACCGAAGCACTGCAACCGACGGGCGTCGGCATTACAAACTTCGGAACAGTAGGAAAAAGGCTGCAACGCCGCATCCTTGCCGAAGTTTTGGTCGTGAGCCGAAGCTCGCTACCGGATTCCTTCGCGGGTGACAGTCATGACTGCAACACCCATACCGTTTTGTCCGTTTCGGACCAAATAAAACGGTGCCATCCGCCAGTGCGGTTCGGACTTGAAAAAACTCGTTCGTTCTACCGGAAACTGGCCATAAAGCACTTGAGTTTCAGGTCTGAAATGTGGTTGGGCGATTTTGACGAAAACCCCATATGTAGGGTCTGCGTTTTCGCGGTGCTACAAGATAATGCGTTTCAGGGGAGGATTGCAACGTACTACCTGTGGATAAGCCTGTGCGTAATTTGTGTAAGAAACAGGGAAAACGCGTGTAGGCCGCGAACCTGCTGAGCCAGACCGTTTGTCACTGTTTTTTTGCCTGGAAAAACGCTTCAGCGGTTTTTTAAGGGCGCGAACCCTACCACAGAATTCCGCCTTGTCCGAACGCATTTACCGACTTGTTTTCCGGGTGACCGGCGTTTATACAATCGCTGGGTGCACGGGCATTTTTATCCTCCCGAAACATGACAAATGAACGGGAGGAGGGACCGCGTTCATTCAGCACAGCCTTCTCATATCAATAAAAACAGCAAGCAGAGGTCACCGGTGGA
Organism: Pseudomonas moraviensis; assembly: GCF_900105805.1. Taxonomy (NCBI): domain Bacteria; kingdom Pseudomonadati; phylum Pseudomonadota; class Gammaproteobacteria; order Pseudomonadales; family Pseudomonadaceae; genus Pseudomonas; species Pseudomonas moraviensis. The sequence goes on from NZ_LT629788.1 coordinate 352,883, forward strand.
GCAACAAACCTGGCAGGTATTGATCGTCGAGGATGACCAGCGACTGGCCGAGCTGACCCGCGATTACCTGCAAGCCAATGGCCTGCGCGTGGAGATCGAAGGCAACGGTGCGCTGGCGGCGGCGCGGATCATCAAGGAGCAACCGGATCTGGTGATCCTCGACCTGATGCTGCCCGGCGAGGATGGCCTGAGCATTTGCCGAAAGGTGCGCGACCGGTACGACGGGCCGATCCTGATGCTCACCGCGCGCACCGACGACGCCGATCAGATCCACGGCCTCGACCTCGGTGCCGACGATTACGTGTGCAAACCGGTGCGCCCGCGCTTGTTGCTGGCGCGCATCCAGGCGTTGCTGCGACGCAGTGACACACCCGAGCCGGTCGCGGAAAAATCCCGTCGCCTGCAATTCGGTCCGCTGGTGGTCGACAACGCGTTGCGCGAAGCCTGGTTGAGCGACAACGGCATCGAGTTGACCAGCGCCGAGTTCGACCTGCTCTGGCTGCTGGTCTCCAACGCCGGGCGGATTCTTTCGCGCGAAGAAATCTTCACTGCCCTGCGCGGCATCGGCTACGACGGCCAGGATCGCTCGATCGACGTGCGCATCTCGCGCATCCGCCCGAAAATCGGCGACGACCCCGACCATCCGCGCCTGATCAAGACCATCCGCAGCAAAGGCTACCTGTTCGTCCCTGAAGCCTGCGCAGACCTGGCCCTGTGAATTCGATTTTCCTGCGCATCTATGGCGGCATGTGCGCCGCGCTGATTCTGGTGGCGGTGCTTGGCGTGCTGGCGCTGAACCTGCTCAATCAGGTGCGCAGCGAGCAATACCGCGAGCGCCTGGCCCACGGCACGTTCTCGCTGATGGCCGATAACCTGCAACCGATGAACCAGACCGAGCGCCATCGCGCGCTGCTGGTGTGGGAGCGGCTGCTCGGTATTCCGCTGACGCTGAAGAAATTCGCCGAAACCGACCTCGATCTGGCCCAGCGCACCCGCGTGCTGCGCGGTCAGGCGCTGGTCGAGCAGACCGGGCCGCACGCGGCCAAGGTCTATCGGCTGATCAGTGAAAAAGAGCAGCTTGTACTGGTAGGAGAGGTGCAGCAGATCAGCGAGCAACTGGCTCGGGCGACTATTTACCTGCTCGCCGATGAACTGGTGCGGGTGCCGGTCGGCGAACAGCCCAGACGTCTGGCGCAGATAAAGCAGGAAAAGGGTTTCGGCTTCGATCTGCGGCTGGTCACGGTGAATGATGCCGACATGGACGAAGACCAGAGTCGCCGCGTGGCCGAGGGCGACACGGTGATGGCGCTGGGCAAGGGCGGTGATTCGATCCGCGTGTTTGCCGGCATGGTCGGTACGCCGTGGGTGCTGGAAATCGGCCCGCTGTATCAAATGAATCCGTACCCGCCGGAATGGCTGGTGCTGATCGCCGCGCTGGGGCTGACGCTGATCGGTCTCATCGTCTATTTATTGGTGCGTCAGCTTGAGCGGCGTTTGCGTGGTCTCGAAGCGGCGGCCACGCGCATTGCCAAGGGCAGTCTGGAAACCCGCGTGCCGGCGCGTGGCGCCGACTCGGTCGGGCGTCTGGCATCGGCGTTCAATGGCATGGCTGAGCACCTGCAACAACTGCTGGCGATCCAGCGTGAACTGGTGCGCGCGGTGTCCCATGAACTGCGCACGCCAGTGGCGCGCCTGCGTTTCGGTCTGGAAATGATCGGCACGGCGACCACCCCGCAAGCGCTGGAGAAATACCGCGAAGGCATGGATCACGACATCGAGGACCTCGATAAGCTGGTCGACGAAATGCTCACCTACGCGCGACTGGAACAGGGCTCGCCAGCGCTGACTTTCCAGCGCATCGATCTGGATGCGCTGGTCAATCAGGTGATCGAGGAGCTGGCGCCGCTACGCGCCGAGGTCACGGTGCAGCGCGGTTTGTGCCTGTCATCCGCCGACAACGACGGCGCGTGGGTCGAGGCCGAGCCGCGTTATCTGCATCGGGCGCTGCAGAACCTGGTGGGCAACGCGATGCGCCATGCCCATTCACAGGTGACGGTGAGTTATCAGGTCGGCCAGTTGCGCTGTCGCATCGACGTCGAGGACGACGGACCGGGCGTGCCGGAAGTGGCGTGGGAGCGGATCTTCACGCCGTTCCTGCGCCTGGACGACAGCCGCACGCGGGCGTCGGGCGGGCATGGCCTAGGGTTGTCGATCGTGCGGCGGATCATTCACTGGCACGACGGCCGGGCGATCATTGGCAAGAGCAAGAGTCTGGGCGGGGCGTGTTTCAGTCTGAGTTGGCCGAGGAATCAGGAGCGCCGGTAGGTTGTGTGGTGGCAGGGCTGGCCTCATCGCGAGCAGGCTCACTCCTACATTTGGGATGCGTTCACCCTGTAGGAGTGAGCCTGCTCGCGATAGCGCCAGTGCCGACAATGCAAATCTTCAGGCCTGAATGCTGACCAGACTCAACAATTGCCCATCCTGCACCCCGAACTGCGCCTCCAGCTCCGAACCGTTGCGCCATTCGCTCGACAGATCCGTCAATAACCGCAGCCTGACCTGACCCGCCTCAGTCCATTCCAGCACTTCGGCGTGCTCGAAATAGAAGCGCTGCTGGACGATCGGGTACAGCGCCTTGAACAGACTCTCCTTGACCGAAAACGTCAAGGTCACCAGCAGCGCCAGTTGATCCTGCGGCCCAGCCGCCATGCGCTGCATTTCCGCCGGGGTGAGGATTTCCCCGGCCAGACGTTCGGCGCGCTCATGGCTCAGCAGGTTTTCCAGATCCATGCCCAAGCCGCGCCAGTGCCGCTTGTTGGCGACAATCGCTGCGGCGCGGCCGGTGCTGTGGGTGATCGAGCCGCAGATATGCGCTGGCCACACCGGCGCGCGGTCCTCGCCGATCGGCGGGATGACGTTCAAACCTTCGAGTTGTTGCAGCGCGGCACGGGCGCAGATTCGCCCGGCGAGAAACTCGGCCTGACGCTTGGCCACTGAACGCTGAATGCTCGGCGGCGCGATGACAGCGCTGCGCTGAAAGTCATCGCCAAGCAACTGCGCCGGGTTGAAGTGGGTACTGAGCAGCACGGTGTCGGCCAACACCGTCGGCAACGGCCAGTGGCTGTCGAGCGCGGTGCAGCAGGCGGGCAGGGCGGGGATGGTATGCATGGCGGGCATTTTGCCGGTTAGCTTCGAGGCTGAACAGTAGGCCCTGTTTTTGTGACGAGGGAGCTTGCTTCCGCTGGGGCGCGAAGCGCCCCCCCAAAAACCTGCTGATATCTGTCAGCGAGAAGGTCGCCAGCAGGTTTGGCGACGACTGCGTCGCCGAGCGGGAGCAAGCTCCCTCGCCACACAGGCGCGTTAGCCGAAAATCTTCTTGAAGAACGCCTGCATGTCCGCCCAGGATTTTTCATCCGCCGCCTTGTTGTACCCGATGTCCGGCCCACCATGCTCGCCATGACTCAAGCGGTCCGCATCCGGATTGCTGAAGCCGTGCTTGGCGCCATCCAGGCTGACGAACTGGTAGTCCGCCCCGGCCTTGTCCATCTCCGCCTTGAACGCAGTGACGTTGTCCTGCGTGACCATGCTGTCCAGCGCACCATGCTCGACCAGGATTTTCGCCTTCACGCTGCCCGGGGTCGCCGGGGTCTTGGTCGCCAGCGCGCCATGGAAACTCACCACACCGGCCAGCGGCACACCCTGACGCGCTGCATTCAGCACCACGCCGCCGCCGAAGCAGTAGCCGATGGCGGCAATCCTGTTCGGGTCGGTCTGCGTTTGCTGCTTCAGCAGCTCCAGCCCGGCGGCGAAGCGTTTACTGGCGGCATCGGCATCCTTGGTCGCTGCCTGCATGAAGGCCATGGCATCTTTCGGGTGCTCGGTGTTTTTGCCATCGCCGTACATGTCGATGGCCAGTGCGCTGTAGCCGAGTTCGGCGAGATCCCGTGCGCGGCGTTTGGCGTAATCGTTCAGCCCCCACCATTCGTGGACCACGACAACGCCGGGGCGTGGGCCTTTGATCGCGTCGTCATAGGCGTAGTAACCGATCAGTTTGCTGCCGTCGGCGCTTTGATAAGGGATTTCTTCAGTCTTGATCGCAGCCTGGGTGAAGCTGCTGACCGCCAGCAAAGCAAGGGCGAGGAACAGGCGCATGGTCGGGTCTCCTTATGGAAAGTGGTCAGAACAGCCTAGTCGATCTGGTTCAGGTCAGGTTCAGAGACGGTTCAGGGGCCGTACAGGGGCGGCTCAGTAACCTTGCGCCATACCCAAACAGCACTGTGAAAGAGGAAATACCCATGACTCGTATCAACAAACTGCTGCTGGCTTTTACCCTGTTAGGCTCCAGCATCGCGGCCAACGCCGACGACACCAGCAACTTCGCCGGCCTGACGTTCGGCCAGACCAGCGACAAGATCGACAAGTCCCACGCACTGAACAATAACCTCGGCCACCCCAACGCCACCGGAGCCATCGACGGCAACAACACCTATGGCATGCGCCTCGGTCAGCAAAACAGCCAGGGTCGCTACTACGCCACCTACGACAACGTTTCCGGCTCGCACAATGGCGTTAAACTGCGCCAGGAAAACCTGCTCGGCAGCTATGACCTGTTCTACCCGGTGGGCGGCAGCACCAAGTTGTTCGGCGGCGCCACGGCCGGTCTGACCAAACTGACTCAGGATTCGCCAGGCTTCAGCCGTGACAGCGACATCGGTTACGCCATCGGTGGCCAGGTCGGTGTCTTGCAGCAAGTTTCACAGAACACCTCGGTGGAACTCGGTTACCGTTACCTGCGCAGCAACGCCAGCACCGAAATGAAAGAGAGCGGCGGCAGCAAACAGGGCTCGCTGGACTTGACCAGCAGCGCGCAGACCTACCTGTCGGCCAACTACTATTTCTAAGCAGTTGTCGCCGATTGAATAGTGGGAGCGAGCCTGCTCGCGAAAGCGATGTTTCATTCAACATCATCGTTGACTGAATAACCGCATTCGCGAGCAGGCTCGCTCCCACAGGTTGTGTCGGAGTGTTCAAGTGATGGGGAGAAGGGCATGAAACTGTTGGTCGTCGAAGATGAGGCGCTGTTGCGTCATCACCTGCAAACCCGCCTGACGGAGAGCGGCCACGTGGTCGAGTCCGTGGCCAATGCCGAGGAGGCGCTGTACCAGACCGGCCAGTACAACTTCGATCTGGCGGTGATCGATCTCGGCCTGCCGGGCATGGGCGGCCTCGACCTGATCCGCCAGTTGCGCTCGGGCGGCAAGACCTTCCCGATCCTGATCCTCACCGCGCGCGGCAACTGGCAGGACAAAGTCGAGGGCCTTGCCGCCGGTGCCGACGATTACGTGGTCAAGCCCTTCCAGTTCGAAGAACTCGACGCACGCCTCAACGCACTGTTGCGCCGCTCCAGCGGTTTCACCCAGTCGACCATCGTTGCCGGGCCGTTGCTGCTCGACCTCAATCGCAAACAGGCCAGCCTCGATGAACAACCGCTGGCGCTGACCGCCTACGAATACCGCATCCTCGAATACCTCATGCGCCACCATCAGCAAGTGGTGCCCAAGGACCGCTTGATGGAGCAGCTCTACCCGGATGACGACGAGCGCGACCCGAATGTCATCGAAGTGCTGGTCGGCCGTCTGCGGCGCAAGCTCGAAGGCCCGGCCGGGTTCAAGCCGATCGACACCGTGCGCGGCCTCGGCTACCTGTTCAATGAGCGCTGCACTTGATCCGTTCCCTCCGCGTTCGTTTGATGCTTGCCGCCACCACGTTGGCGGTGTTGTTCATGCTCGCCTTGCTGCCGGCGATGCAGGGCGCGTTCAGCCTCGCGTTGCAGGATTCGATCGAGCAACGCCTGGCCTCCGACGTCACCACACTGATCTCCGCGGCGCGGGTGGAAAACGGTCATTTGGTGATGCCCTCGCAATTGCCGGACGAGCGCTTCAACCTCACCGATTTCCGCTTGCTCGGCTATATCTACGACCGCGACGGCAAGTTGGTGTGGCGTTCGAAAGCCACCCAGGAAGAGCAGATCAACTACAAGCCGCGTTACGACGGCCTCGGCAACGAGTTCGCGCGGATCCGTGAAGCCAGCGGTCAGGAGTTCTTCGTCTACGACGTCGAAGTCAAACTGCTCGGCGGCAAGAGCGCGGCATTCAGCATCGTTGCTCTGCAACCGGTCCGTGAGTACGAAACCACCCTGGAAGGCCTGCGCGAAAATCTCTATCTGGGCTTCGGCGCGGCATTGCTGGTACTGCTGGCATTGCTGTGGATCGGCCTGACCTGGGGCCTCAAGGCTCTGCGGCGATTGAGCCAGGAACTTGATGAAATCGAAGGCGGCACCCGCGAAAGCCTGACGGAAAAACACCCGCGCGAACTGCTGCGCCTGACCGGCTCGCTCAACCGCCTGCTGCTCAGCGAACGCCAGCAGCGCAGCCGCTACCGCGACTCCCTCGACGACCTCGCCCACAGCCTGAAAACCCCGTTGGCGGTGCTGCAAGGCGTCAGCGAAGACATGGCCCAGCGTCCCGAAGACCGCGATCAGGCCTGGGTCCTGCAAAGCCAGATCGAGCGCATGAGCCAGCAGATCAGCTACCAGCTGCAACGGGCCAGCCTGCGCAAAAGCGGCCTGGTTCGCCATCAGGTGCGCCTGCAACCTGTGCTCAAAAGCCTGTGCGATACGCTGGACAAGGTCTACCGCGACAAACATGTGCGCGTGACTTTTGATCTGCCTCAACATTGCTACGTGCCGATCGAACAGGGCGCCTTGCTGGAAATGCTCGGCAATCTGCTGGAAAACGCCTATCGCCTGTGCCTGGGCGAAGTGCGTGTCAGCGTACGCGAGTCACTGGCCGGGATCGAATTGTGTGTCGAGGACGATGGGCCAGGCGTGCCGCTCGATCAGCGGGCGCGGATTCTCGAGCGCGGCGAACGCCTGGACGCCCAGCATCCGGGGCAGGGGATCGGCCTGGCGGTGGTCAAGGACATCATCGAGAGTTACAACGCCCGTTTGGCCCTGGGCGATTCGCCGATGGGTGGGGCGGCGTTCAGGATTCATTTTCCTGCGGTGTGAATGAAGCGGCCCTCACCCTAACCCTCTCCCAGTGGGAGAGGGAACTGACCTAAGTGTCTTGAGAAGTTTATCGACCTGAGCAACTTGCAGTGGATATGGATTCACTGAATAACTGTCAGGCCGGTCCAGATCTTCAGCATCCCCCAATCAATCCCCTCTCCCTCTGGGAGAGGGTTAGGGTGAGGGGCTTTTGATCTTTCACAACTCCTGCGCCCGATAAGCCCCCGGTGTCAGCCCCGTCCATTTCTTGAACGCCCGATGAAACGCCGACGGTTCGGAAAATCCGAGCTGCTCGGCAATCTGCTGCAACGACAAATCCGCCCGGCCCAGATGATAGATGGCGATATCCCGCCGCAGTTGATCCTTCAGCTCCTGAAAACTCGTGCCTTCCTCGCGCAAGTGCCGGCGCAAGGTTTGCGGGCTGATGTGCAGATGCGCGGCGACGGCTTCCAGGTCCGGCCAGCGCGCAGCGTCACGGCTGAGCAAGCGGCGCAGGCGGCTGCTCAGGCTGTCGCCGTCGTCCGGGCGTGAGAGCAGGTCGGCAGGGGAGCGTTCGAGAAAATGTTTGAGGGTGCGTTCGTCCTGCAACAGCGGCATGGCCAGGTAGCGACTGTGAAACAGCAGGCTGCTCCGGGCGCCGTCGAAGGTCAGGGGGCAGGGGAACAGCAGGTCGTATTCGCTGCCGTGAGCGGGGCGCGGATAACTGAAGGTGGCCTGCTCAAGGCGAATCCGCTGGCCGATCAGCCAACTGCCGAAGCGGTGCCAGATCACCAGCAGGCTTTCGCTGAGAAAGTGGTCCGGGTCCCACAACTGCGCGTCATCCAGGCTCAACCGCACCCATTCGTCTTCGCGGCTCAAGCTCAGGCGCGGGGCATCAGGGAATAGGCTATAAAACAATAAACCGCGTTGCAGGGCCTTCTCCAGATTGCGGCAGTGAATCGAGGCGTGGCACATCATGGCAAAGCTGCCGGGCTTGCTCGGTGCGTTGCCGAAACCCAGGTATTCATCGTCCAGCGCCAGCCACAACCCCTGAATCAGGCGGGTGAACTGCTCCGGCGCGATGCGTGCGCGGGGCTCGTCGAGCAACTCCGGGCTGATTCCCAGTTGCTGCAACAGGTTTGAGTAATCGAAACCGCGACGGCGTGCGCCGCCAAGGGCGGCGCGGGCGAAATGGCTGGCGATGGTGCGTTCGCGCATAAGCGGCAATCCTTGTTCTGGCACCGATCGTAACGGCGGGCCTGCAACGCAACAAGGCGGATTTCCGCCAAATTGTAGGACGAGGGGCGGTGAGTTGGCGGAAATCCGCCACGCTGAAGTAGTCAACGCGGTCCGGACAGATCCTGCAATGCCTGATATCAAAAGGCTTGCTGCCAATCGCACCAATCTGGCACGACGTTTGCGATACAAGCGACAGAAGCGTGCATTTCTCCCGCTCGGGAGGATGCCGTTCCAACAACAAATCCCTCCAGTGCAGGAGGGTTCGCAATTAAGGTTCGGCGCTCGACAGATGGATGTTGCCGCTGGACGCTTGAGGAAACCTGCAATGACGACTCGTCAGCCACTGTACAAATCCCTGTATTTCCAGGTGATCGTTGCCATCGCCATCGGCATCCTGCTCGGTCACTTCTACCCGCAGACCGGCGTGGCCCTCAAGCCACTGGGTGACGGCTTCATCAAGCTGATCAAAATGGTCATCGCCCCGATCATCTTCTGTACTGTCGTCAGCGGCATCGCCGGCATGCAGAACATGAAGTCGGTAGGCAAGACCGGCGGCTACGCGCTGCTGTACTTCGAAATCGTTTCCACCATTGCCCTGCTGATCGGTCTGGTCGTGGTCAACGTTGTGCAACCGGGCGCCGGCATGCACATCGACGTCACCACCCTCGACGCCTCGAAAATCGCCACCTACGTGACGGCCAGTAAAGACCAGAGCATTGTCGGCTTCCTCCTCAATGTGATCCCGAACACCATCGTCGGCGCGTTTGCCACCGGTGACATCCTGCAAGTGCTGATGTTCTCGGTGATCTTCGGTTACGCCCTGCATCGCCTGGGTTCGTACGGTCGTCCGCTGCTGGACATGATCGATCGCTTCGCCCACGTGATGTTCAACATCATCAACATGATCATGAAACTGGCGCCACTCGGTGCGCTGGGCGCCATGGCGTTCACCATCGGTGCCTACGGGGTCGGCTCGCTGGTGCAGCTGGGTCAGCTGATGATCTGCTTCTACATCACCTGCGTGCTGTTCGTCGTGCTGGTTCTGGGTGCGATCTGCCGGGCTCACGGTTTCAGCGTGTTCAAACTGGTGCGCTACATCCGTGAAGAGCTGCTGATCGTACTGGGTACGTCCTCGTCGGAATCGGCACTGCCACGCATGCTGATCAAGATGGAGCGTCTGGGCGCGAAGAAATCGGTGGTGGGTCTGGTGATCCCGACCGGTTATTCGTTCAACCTCGACGGTACTTCGATCTACCTGACCATGGCCGCCGTGTTCATCGCCCAGGCGACCGACACGCACATGGACATCACCCACCAGATCACCCTGCTGCTGGTACTGCTGCTGTCCTCCAAAGGTGCGGCGGGTGTAACCGGTTCGGGCTTCATCGTGCTGGCCGCAACCCTGTCGGCGGTAGGTCACCTGCCGGTGGCCGGTCTGGCGCTGATCCTCGGCATCGACCGCTTCATGTCCGAAGCCCGCGCGCTGACCAACCTGGTCGGTAACGCGGTAGCGACCATCGTCGTGGCCAAGTGGGTCAAGGAGCTGGATACCGATCAACTGCAGGCCGAGCTGGCTTCCGGCGGTCGCGGTATCTCCGACGAGCGTGAAGAAGACGACCTGGGTGTGGCTGAAGGCCCAACCCCGAGCAATGTGAAGTAAGCATCGCTTGCACGGAAAAACCCGCTTCGGCGGGTTTTTTCTTGCCCGGGATTTGAGCACAACGGTCACACCTGCTGACATTTGCGGTGATTGCCGCATCGACGATGGCTGCCTAGGCTGAGTGCATCGCCCAAGGAGTTCGCCCATGTCCGCACCGCTGGCCTCACTGAAGATTCTCGATTTCTCGACCTTGCTGCCGGGGCCGTTCGCCTCGCTGCTGCTGGCGGACATGGGCGCCGAGGTGCTGCGCATCGAATCGCCGACCCGTATGGATCTGCTGCGGGTGCTGCCGCCGCATGATGGCGGGGTATCGGCCAGCCACGCCTACCTGAACCGCAACAAGCGCAGTCTGGCGCTGGATCTGAAACAGCCCGCGGCGCTGGAGATCATCAAGCAACTGCTGGGTGAGTACGACATCGTTCTCGAGCAATTCCGCCCCGGGGTGATGGAGCGCCTGGGCCTGGGCTATGAGGCGTTGAAGGCGATCAACCCGCGGCTGATTTTCGTGTCGATCAGCGGTTACGGCCAGACCGGGCCGTACAAAGAGCGTGCGGGGCATGACATCAACTATCTGGCGCTGGCCGGGCTGGCCAGTTACTCCGGCCGCGCCGACAGCGGGCCCTTGCCGCTGGGCATGCAGGTGGCGGACGTGGCCGGCGGCTCGTTGCACGGGGTGATCGGCTTGCTGGCGGCGGTGATCGCTCGCCAGCAGAGCGGGCAAGGCACGCATCTGGATGTGAGCATGACCGATTGCGCGTTCAGCCTGAATGCCATGGCAGGTGCGGGATATCTGGCCTGTGGCGCGGAGCCGGGCTGGGAAGATCAGATGCTCAACGGCGGCAGTTTCTACGATTATTACCGCACGCGGGATGGGCGCTGGATGTCAGTGGGCAGTCTCGAGCCGGCGTTCATGCAGCAACTGTGCACGGCGCTGGGCCGACCGGAACTGGCGGCGCAGGGATTGTCCCCCAGGGCAGAGCAGCAACAGGAGCTGAAAGAGGCATTGCGGATCGAATTCGAGCGACATGATTTTGCTGAACTGTGTGAGCTGTTCGCCGGAGTCGATGCCTGTGTCGAGCCGGTGTTGAATCTGGGCGAGGCGCTGCGCCATCCGCAATTGCAGGCGCGGGAGCTGGTGACCCAGGTGCCGCGCGGCGATGGCACGACGCAGGCGCAGATCGCCTGTCCGTTGAAATTCTCTGAAGCGTTACCGGCGCCAAGGCATGTCGGCGCGGGATTGGGGCAGCATACGGATCAGGTGTTGGAGGAGTTGGGGTTGAGTGCTTCGAAGATCGCTGAGCTGCGTTCCGCCAAAGTAATCCTTTAGTGCCTGTGATGGCCCTATCGCGAGCAGGCTCACTCCTACAGGTGAAACGCGTTCCAAATGTAGGAGTGAGCCTGCTCGCGATGGGGCCAGTCAAAGCAACACAGAAACCAACTATTCCACCCGCATCTCACCACTGAATACCAGGGTACTGCGGCAGCGCCGGCACAAGTACCGCCGCCCTTGCCGTACCAGGCCATGGCGCTGGGCGGTAAACGGGAAGTCACTCTCGGGGCACGGACATTTGTAGATATAGCGGGTCACGCTGCGCCGCTTGATCTCGTAGGTGTGGCAGCGGTCGGGCGGCAGTTCGTATACGCCGCGCATGATCAATTGCCACTCCTCGCCATGGGGCTGGATGCGGTCGCCGAACAGTTGATGAGCGATCAGGTGCGCGACTTCGTGGGCCACGGTCTGCTTGAGGAAGTGTTCGGTGTTTTCCCGGTACAACTGCGGGTTGAAGCGCAGCAGGTTCTCGTGCAGATGCGCGACACCGGCTTTCTGCCCGCGCAGCTTGAGACTGACGACGGGGCGTTTGAAGGAACGTTTGAAAAAGGATTCAGCGAGTTGGTAACAATCTTCGACGCGGGTATTGAGTTGCTCGGGCATGCTTGATGGATCTCCAGAGAAGCCGAGTATGCCGCAACCCCGGCGACTTGCGAATCGCCGACCTGCCGAATGGTCGTCGCCCAACGAGAAGGCCGCCTTGCGGCGGCCTGTATTGGCAGAGGTTGTTTTTCTCAGGGAGGAAACGAGTCAGTTGGTATAGACGGGCCCGACACCCAGCCCCCAGATGATCACGGTAAACGCCATGATCGCGACCAGCACCACCAGCCCGACCGCGAGCACCGAACTGGAAAACAGAAAACCTTCATCCGAAGGAATGTTCATGAAGGTCGGCAGGCCGACGTACAGCAGGTATACCGTGTAGCAGATGGCCGCCGTGCCGACGATCATCCCCAGCCACATGTGCGGGTACAGCGCCGCCAGGCCGCCGACGAACAACGGTGTCGCCGTGTAAGTGGCAAACGCCACGCAACGGGCCAGGCTTGGATTGGCGTCATAGGTACGCGCCATCCAGTGCACGAAGGCGCCCATCACCGCGACCCCGCCGAGCATCGCCAGGTACGACATGATGGTCATCCACAAGGCACTTTCGAACGTCAGCATCACCGGCGCGCGGTTGCCGATCACCCAGCCGACCTGGGTCGTGCCGATGAACGCCGAGACAGCGGGGATCGCCGCCAGAATCAGCGTGTGGGTCAAGTACATGTGGCTGATGCTTTCCTCTTGGTCGCCACGGATCTCCTTCCATTCCTGATCGGGGTGGGTAAACAGTCCCACTACGTGATGGATCATGCCATTCACTCCTCTTGTCATTGCCATCGCCCCCCAACGGAGCGCCTACGGGCCAAGGTGGCCGAGCAAATACAGGTCTAAAGACGTGTGCGACCTTATGTCGCAGTATAGAAAGGACTCCAGCGCACCGGTATGCCGGGCTTAGAGCAAATCGCGCTGTAAACAAAGGGCTTAATCGCGCCAGAATCTTGAAGGAACCGAATGGTTCGGTGGTGAGGGAGCTTGCTCCCGCCCGGCTGCGCAGCAGTCGCAAACCCTCCCGGCTCGCCGTGTCAGGAAAAATTCCGTTGCAGGTTTGGGGGCGCTTCGCACCCCAGCGGGAGCAAGCTCCCTCGCCACCGTAGAGGTGAGTCAATTCGACTGCGGCCCTTCGCCCGCGCCGGGTTTTTTGCGTAAAATGCCGGCCTTTCGTCACACCTCACGGATTTCGCGTCATGGGCACTCTTACGGTCAACCAGAACAAACTGCAAAAGCGCCTGCGCCGCCTGGCCGGCGAGGCGGTCGCCGATTTCAACATGATCGAAGACGGCGACAAGGTCATGGTCTGCCTGTCCGGGGGCAAGGACAGCTACACCATGCTCGACGTGCTGATGCACCTGCAGAAGGTTGCACCGATCAAATTCGACATCGTCGCGGTGAACATGGACCAGAAACAGCCGGGCTTTCCCGAGCACGTGCTGCCGGCCTACCTGAAAGAGCTGGGCATCGAGTACCACATCGTCGAGAAGGACACCTACTCGGTGGTCAAGGAACTGGTGCCGGAAGGCAAGACCACCTGCTCGCTGTGCTCGCGCCTGCGTCGCGGCACGCTGTACACCTTTGCTGACGAAATCGGCGCGACGAAGATGGCCCTCGGTCATCACCGCGACGACATCGTCGAGACGTTTTTCCTCAACATGTTCTTCAACGGCACCCTGAAAGCGATGCCGCCGAAACTGCGCGCTGACGATGGCCGCAACGTGGTGATTCGGCCGCTGGCGTACTGCAACGAGAAAGACATCCAGGCCTACTCGGACTTCAAGCAATTCCCGATCATTCCGTGCAACCTTTGCGGCTCGCAGGAGAACCTGCAGCGCCAGGTGGTCAAGGAAATGCTTCAGGACTGGGACCGCAAGACCCCGGGCCGCACCGAATCGATTTTCCGCAGCCTGCAGAACGTGGTGCCGTCGCAACTGGCCGACCGTAACCTGTTCGACTTCACCAGCCTGAAGATCGACGAGACCGCGGCTTCGCGTTTCGTCAATGTCGTCAATCTGTAAACCCGATCCAGATGTGGGAGCGAGCCTGCTCGCGAAAGCGGTGTGTCATTCAGCCCAAGTGTTGACTGATCCAACCCCTTCGCGAGCAGGCTCGCTCCCACAGGGATCTGTTCGTTTCATTCAATAGGAGAGGGCATGCGCGATTACAAGTGGCTGCACGAATACTGTCTGAACCGTTTTGGTTCGGCGGCTGAACTGGAAGCCCATCTGCCCGTTCCCAAGACCCCCGCACAATTGCGCAAGATCCGCGACGACCGCTACCTCTCGACCATGGCCCTGCGGGTGTTTCGCGCCGGGCTCAAGCACAGCCTGGTCGACGCCAAGTGGCCGGCCTTCGAAGAAGTGTTCTTCAAGTTCGATCCGGAAAAAGTCGTGCTGATGAGCGCCGAACACCTCGAGCGCCTGATGCAGGACGCGCGGATCATCCGCCATCTGGGCAAGCTGAAAAGCGTGCCGCGCAATGCGCAGTTCATCCTCGATGTGGAAAAGGACAAGGGCAGCTTCGGCGCGCTGATCGCCGACTGGCCGGTGACCGACATCGTTGGTCTGTGGACGTACCTGAAAAAGCACGGCCACCAACTCGGCGGGCTGTCGGCGCCGCGGTTTTTGCGCATGGTCGGCAAGGACACATTCGTGCCGAGCTACGACGTGGTCGCAGCGTTGAACGCGCAGAAGATCGTCGACAAAGTGCCGACCAGCCAGCGTGATCTGGCAACGGTGCAGAACGCGTTCAACCAGTGGCACGAACAGAGTGGCGGACGGCCGATGAGCCAGATCTCGATGATGCTCGCCTACACCGTGAACCATTAAGACGGGGTCGTTCCTATCGCGAGCAGGCTCACTCCTACAGGGGATCTGTGGCGTACACAAATCCCCTGTAGGAGTGAGCCTGCTCGCGATAGCTATTTGTCAGGCGACGGAGACTTCGCCTTCGCCAGCCAATTTGCGATTCAACTGATAGCGCCAGCGCACATACAGCAGCGCCGAACAGAACACTGCCAGGCTCGCGGCCATTTCCAGCAGACCGAACACGTGCCGGTTGGGATCGTATGCGGCCAGTGCGCCTTTGATGAAATACAGGTTCACTACAAAACACATCCACGAATGTCCACGGCCGCTGCCCATGATCATCGCCGGGGCGAGCACCAGCCACGGGATCAGCTCGACCAGCAGAATCACCCACGGCCGTGCGCCGTGCAGGTCGGCGAACAGCAGGTAATAAGCGGCGAGCAATCCGGCGAGGGCGAAAAAGCTCAGCAGGCTGAGCACGCGCATTGCCTTGACCCGTGGCTCAAGCCACGCCACCGAGGGCAGGACTTTCGGCTTCTTCGCCATCAGCCCACCAGTTTCTGCGCGGTTTTCGCCAGACGCAGACCGAGTGCGCGGCACAGCGCCACTTCGTGCTGATCGAGACCGTTCTTGCCGTCGGCACCGGCGTGATGGCTGGCCCCGTAGGGCGTGCCGCCACCTTCGGTTTCGAGCAGGGCCGATTCGCTGTAGGGCAGGCCGGTGATCAACATGCCGTGGTGCAACAGCGGCAGCATCATCGACAGCAGCGTGGTTTCCTGCCCGCCGTGCAGGCTGGCGGTGGAGGTGAACACGCCGGCCGGTTTGCCGACCAGCGCGCCGGTCAGCCAGAGGTTGCTGGTGCCGTCCAGAAAATATTTGAGCGGCGCGGCCATATTGCCGAAACGCGTCGGACTGCCCAGTGCGAGACCGGCGCAGTTCTTCAGATCGTCGAGGCTGGCGTAGAGCGCGCCTTCATCGGGAATGTCCGCGGCCACCGCTTCGCATTCGGTGGAGATCGCCGGGACCGTGCGCAGACGCGCTTCCATTCCGGCCTGCTCGACACCCCGGGCGATCTGCCGGGCCATCTCGTTGGTCGAACCGCTGCGGCTGTAATAAAGCACCAGAATGTACGGCGCGCTCATGGCAACAACTCCAACACGTTCTCCGGTGGGCGACCGATGACGGCTTTGTTGCCGGCTTCGAGAATCGGCCGCTCCATCAGTTTCGGGTGCGCAGCGATGGCGTCGATCAAATGCTGCTCGCTGAGACTGGCGTCCGCCAGGTTCAGGGTTTTGTATTCCTCTTCGCCGCTGCGCAGCAGTTGCCGCGCGCTGATCCCGAGCTTGCCGAGCAGGGCCTTGACTTGCGCGGCGTTCAGCGGCGTTTCCAGGTAGCGCACGATAGTCGGCTGCAAGCCGCGGGCTTCGAGCAGTTCCAGCGCGGCGCGGGATTTCGAGCAGCGCGGATTGTGATAAAGCGTCAGATCGGTCATGGCGGGTCGCTTCTGGCGTAAAGTGGCGGCTATTCTAACTGTGCGGCGCGCAATCCAGAACCGTCAGAGGCGATGGGTCGCAGGCGCTTTCGAATTTTCACAAGGAACACGACATGACACGGCGATTGGCAGCGGCATTGACCATTATCGGGGCGTTGATGCTGGGGGGCTGCGGCAATGATTACGGGATCGACCAGAACGGCCAGAAGGTTGCGTCCGAACGTCTGGACAAACAATGGGTGGTGCTTAACTACTGGGCCGAATGGTGTGGCCCGTGCCGTACGGAGATTCCTGAACTGAATCATTTGGCTGACGAACTCAAAGGCAGGAACGTCGGTGTGTTCGGGGTCAATTTCGACAATGTGCAGGGCGCGGAGCTGAAAGAAGCCAGCGAGAAACTGGGCATCAAGTTCACCGTGCTGGCGCAGGATCCGGCAGAGCTGTTCGACCTGCCGCGCAGTGAGGCGCTGCCGGTGACCTTCATCATCGATGACAAGGGCAAGGTGCGTGAACAGTTGCTCGGTGAGCAGACAGCGGCGGGGGTGATGGCGAAGCTGGAAGCGTTGCAGGCTACGAAGTAAACCGCCAGAAGCCCCTCCCCCCAGCCCCTCCCCGAGGGAAAGGGGGCCGACCGAGGTGTCTGAGACACCGAGTCGATTATGCATCCGCTAGAGAGGGGCCAGTACATCAGGGATTCAGCGAAGAGCTTTCAAGTCGGCGTATCTCTCGAATATCCCCCAATCAGTCCCCTCTACCTCTGGGAGAGGCTAGGGTGAGGGGCTTGGCGGTCCAAGCGATCAGCCCTCTTCCAGCCACCAGCGCAACGGTTTGCCTTCAGCCGGCCAGAAGCGTATCTGCTCGATCGGCGAAATGTCCCAGCGCTCGACCTTTTCCAGCGCCTGCAGGAATCGCTGTTCCTGCTCCATCAGCGCCGGGGCGCAGAGCTTGCGGGTCTTGCCGATCTTGCCGAAGGTCAGCTTGTCGCCGTCCTGCGTATAGGGCGCGAACCAATGGTTGCAGCCGCCGTTGCCATAGGCGCGGCCGTCATCGCCGAGGGTTACGGTCAGATGGCTGTAATCCATCAGTGGCCGCTCGCCGATCCATTCCAGAATGTAGCTGCGGTTGTGCTGCAGTTGCACCGGCTCTGCGGCGCAACCGGCCAGGCCGACACCGATCAGCGCGGTCAGGACGAGCCGTTTCATCACGCAGGCTCCTGGCATTTCGGGCACAGGTGCTTGTCGCCAACGGCTTTCCAGCCCAGTTCGGCGATGCGTGCGGTGGCAGCCGGTTTTTCTGCGGTTTTGCCGAGTTTGGCGTCCACGGCGAATTCAAAGCTCAGCTCTTTCGCGCAGCTGTCGCAATTGACCTGCCAGGTGTGAATGGCCAGTTCGCCGAACACCGGGCCTGTGGTCATTGCGGTCCACTGGCCCGGCGGGTTGATCAGGTGGCGGACCGTGTCGACGGTCAGGCGCATGGACAAGTCCTTGCTGCCTTTGAGGGTGACCAACAGGGCATCGCCGATGCGGATCGAGCCACCGTTGCCAGTCACTTGATAGCGGCCCGGAACGAGGGCACGGCATTCGGTGAGGGTGTGTTGCGGGTTCATCAGGGTGTAGCGGAAATCGTGTTCGACCATGGGTCCTCCAAATATGCGCGACATGCTAGCACGGGCTCGATTGCAGAATGATGCACGCGTGCGACCTTCGATCCGGTTCAAATAGGCCGACAGTCATGGCAAACTGCCGGCCCCCGAATCTGAAGGAACGGAACATGGCGCTGATCGAATGTTATGAATGCAAGCGGAGCATCAGTTCCGAAGCGCTGGTGTGCATTCACTGCGGCGCCCCGATGGCCGAGCACGCCGCCATGCAGGCGCAGTCGATTGCGGCATCGGCGCAGACCTCGACGATTTCCTTCGGCAGCCTGCCACGCAACAAGGCTGTGCCCGAAGCGGTTGTACTGCCAGTGGCCGAGCCGTTACCGAAAGTGATGCCCGCAGCAGCAGGGCGCCGTCGTCGTCAGCAGGCGGCAGAACAGGCTCGCCAGGCACAACAACCGCTCAACGCCGATGGCAGCCGCCCGGTGGAAGGCTGGCTGAAAATCATGGTGTTTCTGTTGCCGGCGTTTTTCGTCTGGTTCCTGCTGCGCAGCGGCCATTCGAGCAAGCAGCGCCTGCTCGGTTTCGGTTGGCTGGGCTTGCTGATCCTGGCGTCTTCGCTGCCCAAGTAAAACGGTTCAACCCTCGACCTGGTTCTGCGGCGCACCTGCCGCCCAGGTCGCGATGTTATCCAGGGTGGTGGCGGCAATCGCGCCCAGCGCCTCGCGGGTCAGAAATGCCTGATGCGCCGTGATGATCACGTTGGGAAACGTCAGCAGGCGTGCCAGCACATCGTCCTGCAACGGCAGGTCGGAGCGATCCTCGAAAAACAGCTGCGCCTCTTCCTCGTAAACATCCAGCCCCAGATACCCGAGTTGACCGTCCTTCAGGGCGTCGATCAGCGCCGGGGTGTCCACCAGACCACCGCGCCCGGTGTTGATCAACATCGCCCCCGCCTGCATGTGTGCCAGTGACTGGCGATTGATCAGGTGTTTGCTCTGCTCGTTGAGCGGGCAATGCAGGCTGATGATCCGCGACTGCGCGAGCAACTCCGGCAGGCTCAGATAACGCGCGCCCAAGGCCAGTACCTCGGGATTGGGATACGGGTCGCAGGCCAGCAGTTCACAGCCGAAGCCGTGCATGATTTTCGCGAAGGTTGCGCCAATCTGCCCGGTGCCGACGATGCCGACAGTTTTGCCGACCAGATCGAAACCGCTCAGGCCATGCAGGCTGAAATCACCTTCGCGGGTGCGGTTGTAGGCGCGGTGCAGGCGACGATTGAGGGCGAGGATCAGCGCGACGGCATGTTCGGCCACGGCGTGCGGCGAGTAGGCCGGCACACGCACGACGGCCAGGCCGAGGCGCTTCGCTGCGGGCAGGTCGACATGGTTGTAACCGGCGGAACGCAGGGCAATCAGCCGCGTGCCGCCAGCCGCAAGGCGTTCCAGCACCGGGGCGCTGAGGTCGTCATTGATGAACGCGCAGACCACTTCGTGCTGCTCGGCCAGCGCCGCCGTATCTACGCTCAGTCGCGCCGCTTGAAAGTGCAGTTCGAGCCCGGCCGGGCAGTCGGCGCCGAGGAAGCTGTCGCGGTCGTAGGTCTGGCTGCTGAAAAAGATCGTGCGCATGAATCCTCCTGGAACATCGACGCGGGCGGCAATCGCCCGCGACAACTGTAGCGCTTTGCGCGCACCGTGCCTTGCCGTGGATCAGGCGCTGATGCGCGCCTGCGCCGCGAGTCGGTTGATCGAGCGTTCCAGTTCGTCCAGCGCGGCAGCGGCTTTCGGATCGTCCTGCTTGAGCAGGGTTTCGCTGCGCTGGCAGGCGGCGCGCAGTTGCGGCACCCCGCAATAACGGGTGGCGCCGTGCAGGCGGTGCACGCGTTCGAGCAAGGCATTCTGGTCGTGGCTGTCCCGCGCCGCGCGAATCGCTTCGCGGTCGGCTTCCAGCGAGGCCAGCAGCATGGCGAGCATGTCCGCCGCCAGATCCGCCTTGCCGGCCGCCAGACGCAAGCCTTCTTCGTGATCGAGTACCGGCAGTTCCTGCTGACTCGCCGCGCTGTCGCCGCTACGATCCGGCGCCTGATTGCGCAGGGCCAGTCCGGTCCACTTCAACACCACCTGCGCCAGTTGCCGCTCGCTGATCGGTTTGGTCAGGTAGTCGTCCATGCCGCTTTGCAGCAGCGCGCGTTTTTCGTTGGCCATGGCGTGGGCGGTGAGGGCGACGATCGGCAGCGGTGTGCAATGCCGTTCGCTTTCCCACTGGCGAATGGTTTCGGTGGTCTGGCGACCGTCCATGCCCGGCATCTGCACGTCCATCAGCACCAGATCGAAGGATTCGCTCTGTACGGCTTTGACAGCCGCGTAGCCGCTTTCCACGGCGAGCACGCGGGCGCCCATGTCTTCGAGCAGGGTTTGCACCAGCAACAGATTGGCCGGATTGTCGTCTACGCACAGCACGCGCGGCGCACGACTCGACAGCGGCTCGCCCGGTTCGCTGCGGATCTGGCGCGGATTGACCAGATCGGCCAGCGCCCGGCGCAACTTGCGCGTGCACGCCGGTTTGGCTTGAAGCTGGCTGTGCGGGTTGGGCACCGACAGATGGAACAGCGTCTGCTCGGTGGTCGGGCACAGCACCAGCACTTTGCAGCCCAAGTGTTCGAGGTCCCAGATGTGCTGGTTCAAACGCTCCGGGAGCATGTCGTTGCTGGTGATGCCGATGACCGCCAGATCGATCGCCTGATCGGTCTGATGTGCGCCGGTGACGCCATTGCTCAGGCTTTCCAGAGTATTGAACGGCGTGACGTCGAGGCCGCAGTCTTCCAGTTGATGCTGCAAGGCCTGACGCGCCAGTTCGTGATTTTCCAGTACCGCCACGCGGCGCCCGAGCAATGGCGCGGCGGGCAGGTCTTCGGCGTCGTCGCGAGTCTTCGGCAGGCTCAGGCTGATCCAGAATTCCGAGCCTTCGCCCGGGGTGCTGTCGACGCCGATCTCGCCGCCCATCTGCTCGATCAGGCGCTTGGAAATCACCAGCCCCAGACCGGTGCCGCCGGGCTGGCGGGACAGCGAGTTGTCGGCCTGGCTGAAGGCCTGGAACAGCGCGCGCACATCCTGGCTCGACAAACCGATGCCGGTGTCCTGAATGCTGACGCGCAATTGCACGCTGTCTTCGTGCTCGTCTTCGAGCATCGCCCGGGCGACGATGGTGCCTTCGCGGGTGAACTTGATCGCATTGCTCACCAGGTTGGTGAGGATCTGCTTGAGGCGCAGCGGATCGCCGACCAGCGACAGCGGCGTGTCGCGATAGACCAGACTCACCAGCTCGAGCTGTTTGGCATGCGCCGCCGGGGCGAGAATGGTCAGGGTGTCCTGCAACAGATCACGCAGATTGAACGGAATGTGATCGAGCACCAGTTTGCCGGCCTCGATCTTCGAGAAATCGAGAATCTCGTTGATGATCCCCAGCAGACTGTCGGCAGACTTTTCGATGGTGCCGAGATAGTCGAGCTGGCGCGGGGTCAGTTCGCTTTTCTGCAACAGGTGAGTGAAGCCGAGAATGCCGTTGAGCGGGGTGCGGATTTCGTGGCTCATGTTGGCAAGGAATTCGGATTTGATCCGGCTGGCCTCCAGCGCCTCTTTGCGCGCCAGGTCCAGTTCGATGTTCTGGATTTCGATGGTTTCCAGGTTCTGCCGGACGTCTTCGGTGGCCTGATCGACGCTGTGCTGCAACTCTTCACGAGCGTTCTGCAGGGTGCCGGCCATGCGGTTGATGCCGGAGGCCAGTTCGTCCAGTTCCTGACTGCCGAGAGGCGGCAACCGGGTTTCCAGGTGACCGTCCTTGAGTTGCGCGACGGCCTGTTTGATCTGGCTCAGCGGGCGGTTGATGGTGCGGCCCATGCGCAGCGCGAGGAGGGCGGCGCCGGCGAGTCCGGCGGCGATCAATAGCAGGCTGGCGAACAGGCTGCGATAACCGCGCAACAGCATGCCGTTGTGCGACAGCTCAAGTTCGACCCAACCGAGCAACCGCTCGGACTCCTCGGGAATGATTTCACCGGCGAGGTTGCGGTGCTTGCCGAACACCGGCATCAGGTAGCGCGTCGCGTCATTGCCGCTGCGCCGTTGCAACAATGCGCTGTCGCCGCTGGGCGCCTGATTGAGCATGGTCGGGCCGGCGTGGGCCAGTGGCGAGCGGTCCGCCGCGAGGAAGGTCACCGCGCGCACGTCGGGTTGTTCAAGGGACTGGGTGGCGATGCGCTCGAGCAGATCGGCATCGCCGTGGCCCATCGCCGGCGCGACCAGCGGCGCCAGTTGCTCGGCGATCATTTCGCCGCGCTGCATCAATTGGCTCTGCAGGTCGGTCTGCTGCGTCCAGGTGAAATAGCCACCCAGCACCAGCGCCATCAGGCTGGTCGGCAACAAGGTCAGCAACAGCACGCGACCTTTGATTCCCAGTTTCTTGAGCACGCCTATCTCCCGCATCCCGCTGATCTGTTGACACATGCGTGCATCCAGCACGCGACATGGGCGCAGTGTAGCGATTTGCTGGCGGGCAATCTTGCGGAAAATGCAGCGCGCTCAAGCACGCGTTCGTCCGACAGGCCAAGCTTGTGTTGCCCGCAGTCGGACAATCTTGAATAATCCGCCAACTGAGAATTACTTGCAGATACTCATGACTCCTGTTTCCGCTGGCCAGCCACGCATCCTTTCCATTGAAGACGATCCGGTTCTCGGCGCCTATGTGCACGAGCATCTGGGCCGCAGCGGTTTTCAGGTGACCTGGTGCCAGAACGGCCAGGAAGGTCTCAATATTGCGCAGCGCCAGCCTTTCGACGTGGTGCTGATGGACATTCTGCTGCCCGGGCTCGATGGCCTGAAACTGTTGACGCAACTGCGCCAGAGCCACTCGACGCCGGTGTTGCTGATGTCGGCGCTGGGCGCCGAGGCCGATCGCATCAGCGGCTTCCGTCTCGGTGCCGATGATTACCTGCCCAAGCCGTTCAGCATGGCCGAGTTGCATGTGCGCATCGAAGCGATCCTGCGGCGAGTCGCACTGGATCGGCGCCCACCTGCGGTGGCCGCTGCTCAGGTCGGAGGCACCCTGCGTTTCGATGACCAACAGTGCGACGTGTTCTTCCGCGAGCAAGCGGCCGGGCTGACCCGCAGCGAATTCCGTTTGCTGGAAACCCTGCACCGCAACCACGAAGAAGTGCTGAGCAAAGCCTTCCTTTATCAGCACGTCCTGCAACGCGGTTTTGCTGCCCACGACCGCAGCCTCGATATGCACATCAGCCAGATCCGCCGCAAACTCAAAGCCATCGGTTACACCGAACGCGAAGTGCGCACGGTGTGGGGCAAAGGCTATGTCTTGAGCGGTGCCGATGAAACTGTCTGAGCTGCCAGGGCGGCATTCGCTGTTCTGGAAACTGGCGTGCCTGTTGGTAGCGTTCTGTCTGTTGATGATCTGGCTGAGCTGGTCGTGGGGGCGCTACATGGAGGAACGCAATCAGTTCCTTTCCAGTGAAGCGCGCAACACTCTCAGCCGGTATGCCGCACAAGCCGAACAGGCGTGGCAGCGCGGCGGGCGCGATGGTGTCGATGACTGGTTGCGAAGCATGGAGTTGCGCGAGGCCAGTTGGGTCGGGGTGATTGGCGCGGACCTGCAATCGCTGAGCAGCCGCCCGCTGAACGCGGCAGAAGTGCAGCACCTGACCTTTCTGCGTGGCCTCGACTGGCCGATCCACAAGAAGGGCCGGCCGTGGCTGCGGGTACCGTTTCCCCAGGATCCGGCGGCCGGCATTCTGGTCATCGAATTGCCCGAGCGCTTTGTCCCGGGCAAGTACCGGGTGTTCTGGCGCGTGATCACCAACGGCGTGATTCCCGGACTGTTCACCCTGTTGCTCTGTGTCGGCCTGTATCGCCTGCTGGTGGTGCCGCTGAACAACCTGCGCGAACAGGCCAACGCCTGGCGCGCCGACCAACTGAATGTGCGCCTGTCGAGCGGCATCACCCAGCGCCCGGATGAACTCGGTGAGCTGGCGCGGGCCTTCGATTCCATGTCCGAACGCCTGCAAACCACCGTCGCCCTGCAACAGCAATTGTTGCGCGACCTGTCGCATGAGTTGCGCACGCCGCTGAGCCGCTTGCGCGTGGCCAGCGAAAGCGAACAGGGCCTGCCGCAACTGCGCGAACGCATCGGCCGCGAGGTGGACGGCATGCAACGCCTGGTCGAAGACACCCTGCAACTGGCCTGGCTCGACACCGACCGCTCGCCATTGCCGGATGAAGCGATCCAGATTCAGGCACTGTGGGAAATGCTCACCGACAACGCCTGTTATGAAAGCGGCTGGCCGAGTCTGCAACTGCAATGCTCGGTCGAAGCATCGTGCTGGGTGCGCGGCAACCTCAATACCCTCGCGCAAGCGCTGGAAAACATTTTGCGCAACGCGATTCGTCACTCGCCTGAGGGCGGGATTGTGCGGCTGGATGGCCGGCGTGATGGTGAGTATTGGCACTTGTGGCTGGAGGATCAGGGCGGCGGCGTGGCTGAAGAGGATCTGCAGCGGATCTTTTCGCCGTTCATTCGCCTGGACGGATCGCGGCCCGGGGATGGCGGGTTTGGGCTGGGGTTGAGCATTGCGCGTAACGCGGTGCAGCGCCAGGGCGGGTTGCTCTGGGCGGAAAATGCAGGGGCTGGGTTGCGGTTGAATTTGCGCTTGTTGGCGGATGATGGTGTTGCGCCGAATGACGCTATCGCGAGCAGGCTCACTCCTACAGTGGAATTGCGTACGCCGCAGATTATTTGAACAACATAAATACCCTTGTAGGAGTGAGCCTGCTCGCGATGTAGTCCATTCGCGCTCCCAATCCCACTGACTTGCCGGAGCGCTCGTCTTTTTCTGTATGACATTTCCCAAGCTGCACCAGCGGTCATTTCAAGCTTCCTGAACGGTTTAGGCTCGTGCTTCACCAAACCTTCAAGGAATTGCGCATGAATGCATCCAGCCTTACCGGCAGCTCAGATGGCGATCGTTTCAATGAAGTGCTCGCGCTGATTCACAGTTCCAGACACAAGGCCATGCAAGCGGTCAATACTCACCTGATCGAGCTTTACTGGCAGGTGGGCGCGCATATCAGTCGCAAGATTGAGCGGGCGGAGTGGGGGGATTCGGTCATCGCTCAACTGGCTGCGCATCTCGCTCAGACCCAGCCAGGCCTGCGTGGATTCACTCGACCCAATCTGTTCCGCATGCGCCAGTTTTATGAGACTTATCGAAACGAAGCAATTGTCTCACCACTGGTGAGACAATTGCCGTGGACTCATAACATGATCATTTTGAGTCAGAGCAAATGCCCTGAGGAGCGGGCTTTCTACCTGCGAATGGCCGTTCAGGAAAAATGGTCAAAGCGCGAACTGGAGCGGCAACTTAAAGCCGCTCTGTTCGAGCGAGCCATCGCCGATCCAGCGAAAGCCTCCGCCGCGCTCAAACAAACGCACCCGGCAGCGCTTGAGATATTCCGCGATTCCTACATGGTCGAATTTCTCGACCTGCCTTCTGCTCATTCTGAAACCGATCTGCACCAAGGGCTCCTGAAAAGGCTAAAGGACTTCCTCATTGAGCTGGGTCGGGACTTCTGCTTTGTCGGTTCCGAATATCCGCTGCAAGTCGGCGGTCGGGATTTCGCTCTGGATCTTCTGTTCTTCCACCGGGGGCTTAATTGCCTGGTCGCGATTGAACTCAAGGTCGGGCGTTTCGAGCCAGAGTATCTGGGCAAGCTGGATTTCTATCTGGAGGCGCTGGATCGCAATGTCCGCAAGCCCCACGAAAATCCGGCGATCGGTGTGTTGCTCTGTGCCAGCAAAGAGGACGAGGTTGTCGAGTACGCCCTCAACCGCAGTCTTTCGCCCGCATTGATTGCGCAATATCAAACATGCTTGCCGGATAAACAGTTGCTGCAAGCCAAGCTCCATGAGTTTTACGCCTTGGATACAGCCCATATGGAAAACCCGACCAGTGATCCCTTATTCCCATAAACCATAAGCACCGCACTTTGCGTGATATGGCCTGCGCGGGTTTGCCGGTATGATAGGCGCCCCCGCACGTCTGGATTGCGAATACGCCATGACCCTGCAGTACCCAACCATCGCCGATTGCGTCGGCAACACGCCGCTGGTGCGTTTGCAGCGCCTGCCCGGCGCCACCAGCAACACCCTTTTGCTCAAGCTCGAAGGGAACAACCCGGCGGGTTCGGTCAAGGACCGGCCGGCGCTGTCGATGATCACCCGTGCCGAGCTGCGCGGGCAGATCAATCCCGGCGATACGCTGATCGAGGCGACCTCCGGCAACACCGGTATCGCTCTGGCGATGGCCGCTGCGATCAAGGGTTACAAGATGATCCTGATCATGCCGGACAACTCCAGCGCCGAGCGCAAAGCGGCGATGACCGCTTACGGCGCCGAGCTGATTCTGGTCACTCAGGAAGAGGGCATGGAAGGCGCCCGCGATCTGGCCCAGCGTATGGAAGCCGAAGGCCGTGGCAAGGTGCTCGACCAGTTCGCCAACGGCGACAACCCCGAAGCGCACTACACCACCACCGGTCCGGAAATCTGGCGTCAGACCCAGGGTAGCATCACCCATTTCGTCAGTTCGATGGGCACCACCGGGACCATCATGGGCGTGTCGCGCTACCTCAAAGAGCAGAGCGACAGCGTGCAGATCGTCGGCCTGCAACCGATGGAAGGCTCGGCCATTCCCGGCATCCGCCGCTGGCCGCAGGAATACCTGCCGAAGATCTATCAGGCTGACCGCGTCGATCGCATCGTCGACATGGCGCAAAGCGAAGCCGAAGACGTCACTCGTCGTCTGGCCCGCGAAGAAGGCATCTTCTGCGGCGTGTCCTCGGGCGGTGCGGTGGCAGCGATGCTGCGCCTGTCCAAAGAAGTTGAAAACGCGGTGATCGTTGCGATCATCTGCGACCGTGGCGACCGTTACCTGTCGACCGGCATTTTCGACGCGCCCAACTGATGGCCAAACACGAAAGAGGCCTGCGCTTCCAGCCCACCGGCGGCAGCAAGGCGCCGCAGATCCCGACCGGTAAAAAGCAGCGCTTGAGCATCGAGCGCCTGGCCAATGACGGTCGCGGTATCGCGTTTTTCGAAGGTAAAACCTGGTTCGTCCTCGGCGCCCTTGCCGGTGAGGAGGTCGAAGCGCGGGTGCTTGGCGCCCACGGCAAAGTGGTCGAAGCACGCACCGAGCGTGTGTTTACCGCAAGCGACTTGCGTCGTCCGGCAGCGTGCGCGCACTTCGGCCGCTGTGGCGGTTGCAGCGTCCAGCACTTGCCCCACGCCGAACAGCTCGCCCTGAAACAGCGCATGCTCGCCGAGCAATTGTCGCGAGTTGCCGGAGTCGAACCCGAAGAATGGGCAGCGCCGCTGACCGGCCCGGAATTCGGCTACCGTCGGCGCGCACGCATCGCCGTGCGCTGGGACATGAAAGCGAAGAACCTCGAAGTGGGTTTCCGCGCCGCCGGCAGTCAGGACATCGTTGCGATCAGCGAATGCCCGGTGCTGGTACAGCCCTTGCAACCGATCATGACCCGTTTGCCGGAGATGCTGCGGCGCCTGAGCAAGCCCCAGGCGCTGGGCCATGTCGAGTTGTTCAGCGGCTCATCTCTGGCGGTGTTGCTGCGGCACATGGCGCCTTTGTCCGAAGCGGATCTGACGATTCTCAAGGATTTCTGCCAATTCCATCAGGCGCAGTTGTGGTTGCATGGCGAAGGTGAACCGCAACCGGTCGAGGCCGGTCAGAGCCTCGGTTATCGCCTGGAGCAGTGGGATCTCGAACTGGCGTACCGGCCGGGAGATTTTGTTCAGGTCAACGCCGGGGTCAACGAAGCGATGATCGCTCAGGCGCTGGAGTGGCTGCAGCCGACGGCTGACGAGCGCGTGCTCGATCTGTTCTGCGGGCTGGGCAATTTTGCCCTGCCGCTGGCCAAAAGCGTACGTGAAGTGGTAGCGGTAGAGGGCGTGCAGACCATGGTCGAGCGTGCCGCTGCCAATGCCGTCAGTAACAATTTGCATAACACAAAGTTTTTTCAAGCCGATTTATCCCAGCCTTTGACCGATGCTCAGTGGATCGGAAACGGCTTTTCTGCGGTACTCTTGGACCCACCGCGTGACGGTGCTTTCGAGGTGGTGCGCAAGCTCGCGACCCTGGGCGCCAGACGGTTGGTATACGTGTCGTGCAACCCGGCCACGCTGGCGCGCGATACGCAGGAATTGATCAAGCAGGGCTACCGGTTAAAACGTGCCGGGATTCTCGATATGTTTCCTCAGACGGCACATGTCGAGGCCATGGCGTTATTTGAAGCGAGCCAGGATGGCTCGTCTGAATCCGTCTGATCTGTCCGCGCAGCGCTCGCCTGAGCCCCGCGAGCGCGAACGGACACTGAGGATCAGCGATTTGACGCATTGAATCTGCGTCGTAGGGAAGGTAAAGCAGCATGGTACAGGTGAGAGCACACCAGCCGATCAACACCGACGGCAGTATCAATCTCGAGGCTTGGCTCGATCACGCGGTCAGTGTCGATCTGGCACTGGATCGCGAGGCCTTGAAAGAAGCCTGCGAGTTCGCTCGCGAGGCCGAACAACAGTCCAACGCCAGGAAGAACCTGTGGGCCGAAGGCTCCGGCAGTTTCAGCACTGGCCTTGAGATCGCCGAAATCCTTGCCGACCTCAAGCTCGATCAGGATTCACTGGTCGCCGCCGTGTTGTATCGCGGCGTGCGCGAAGGGCAGATCGAACTGGCGGCAGTCGGCCAGCGCTTCGGCCCGGTGGTGGCCAAACTGATCGACGGCGTGCAGCGCATGGCGGCCATCAGCGCCAGTCTCAGCCCACGGCAGTCGATGGTCATGGGCACCCAGGGGCAGGTCGAAAACCTGCGCAAGATGCTCGTGGCGATGGTCGATGACGTGCGCGTTGCGCTGATCAAACTGGCCGAACGCACCTGCGCCATTCGTGCGGTGAAAACCGCCGACGATGAAAAGCGCAACCGCGTCGCCCGGGAAGTCTTCGACATCTATGCGCCGCTCGCGCATCGTCTTGGCATCGGTCACATCAAATGGGAGCTGGAGGACTTGTCCTTCCGCTATCTCGAACCTGATCAATACAAGCAGATCGCCAAGTTGCTCCACGAGCGGCGGCTGGATCGCGAGCGCTTCATCAGCGACGTGATGACCCAGCTCAAGGACGAACTGCAGGCCACCGGCGTCGACGCCGACATCAGCGGCCGGGCGAAACACATCTACTCGATCTGGCGCAAAATGCAGCGCAAGGGCCTGGAATTCAGCCAGATCTACGACGTTCGCGCCGTGCGCGTGCTGGTGCCGGAAATGCGCGACTGCTACACCGCGCTCGGCATCGTCCACACTCTGTGGCGGCATATCCCGAAAGAATTCGACGACTACATCGCCAACCCGAAAGAGAATGGCTACCGCTCGCTGCACACGGCGGTGATCGGCCCGGAGGGCAAGGTCCTCGAGGTGCAGATCCGCACTCATTCGATGCACGAAGAAGCCGAACTTGGCGTCTGCGCGCACTGGCGCTACAAGGGCACCGACGTCAAATCCGGCTCGAACCATTACGAAGAGAAAATCTCCTGGCTGCGCCAGGTCCTTGAATGGCACGAAGAACTCGGTGACATCGGCGGTCTGGCTGAACAGCTGCGCGTCGACATCGAGCCTGATCGGGTCTACATCTTCACGCCCGACGGTCACGCCATCGACTTGCCGAAAGGCGCGACGCCGCTGGATTTCGCCTACCGGGTGCACACCGAAATCGGCCACAACTGTCGCGGTGCGAAGATCAACGGCCGTATCGTGCCGCTGAACTACAGCCTGCAGACCGGCGAGCAGGTCGAGATCATCACCAGCAAGCACGGCACGCCGAGCCGCGACTGGCTGAACCCGAACCTCGGTTACGTGACCACCTCGCGTGCGCGGGCGAAGATCGTTCACTGGTTCAAGTTGCAGGCTCGCGATCAGAACGTTGCCGCTGGTAAAACCCTGATCGAGCGCGAACTCAATCGCCTCGGCCTGCCGGCGGTGGATTTCGACAAGCTGGCCGAAAAGGCCAACATGAAAACCGCCGAAGACATGTTCGCCGCCCTTGGGGCCGGCGACCTGCGTCAGGCGCATCTGGTCAACCTCGCGCAGCAACTGGTCGAGCCGGAGCGCGGCAACGAACAGTTGGAGCTGATCCCGCGCAAGGCTACTGGTTACAAGCCGGGCAAGCGCGGCGATATCCAGATTCAGGGCGTCGGCAACCTGATGACGCAGATGGCCGGCTGCTGCCAGCCGCTGCCGGGCGACGCGATCGTCGGTTACATCACCCAGGGCCGTGGCGTGAGCATTCACCGTCAGGACTGCGCCTCGGTGCTGCAACTGGGCGGGCGCGAGCCGGAGCGGATCATTCAGGTCAGCTGGGGCCCGGTGCCGGTGCTCACCTATCCGGTGGACATCATCATCCGCGCCTACGACCGTTCCGGGCTGCTGCGTGACGTCTCGCAGGTGCTGCTCAACGAGCGCATCAACGTGCTGGCGGTCAACACCCGCTCGAACAAGGAAGACAACACCGCGCTGATGTCGCTGACCATCGAGATCCCCGGTCTGGATGCGCTCGGGCGGTTGCTGGGGCGGATTTCGCAATTGCCGAACATCATCGAGACGCGACGTAACCGCACCCCGTGATGCAATTGATTGTTCCCTGTGGGAGCGAGCCTGCTCGCGAAGAGGGTGTGTCAGTCGACATCTTTGTTGCAGACACGCCGCTTTCGCGAGCAGGCTCGCTCCCACATGGGATTTGTGGTGAGCCAGATAAATGAAGTACACCCTCGAAGACCTGCTCCATCTGATGTCCCGTCTGCGCGATCCGCAGTTCGGTTGTCCGTGGGACATCAAGCAAACCTACGCGACCATCGTCCCGCACACCCTCGAAGAAGCCTATGAAGTGGCCGATGCCATCGAACGCGGCGATCTCGATCATTTGCAGGGCGAGTTGGGTGATCTGTTGTTTCAGGTGGTGTATTACAGCCAGTTGGCCAAGGAAGAAGGGCGGTTCGAATTCGCCGGAGTGATCGACAGCATCACGCGCAAACTGATTCGTCGTCATCCCCACGTATTCCCCACCGGCGATCTGTACGCGCCGCTTGACGTGCCGCGCTTGAGCGAAGCGCAGGTCAAGCAGCGCTGGGAGGAGATCAAGGCCGAAGAGCGCGCGGAAAAATCCGCGGCGCCCGAGCAGTTGTCGCTGCTCGACGATGTGCCGGCCACGTTGCCGGCACTGTCGCGCTCAGCCAAGTTGCAGAAGCGCGCCGGGCAGGTCGGTTTCGACTGGCCGGACGCCTTGCCGGTGCTCGACAAGGTCCGCGAAGAGCTCGATGAAGTGCTCGAAGCCATGTCCGAAAACGATCCGGTGGCGGTGGCCGACGAGATCGGCGACCTGCTGTTTTCCGTGGTCAATCTGGCCCGGCATCTGAAGGTCGATCCGGAAACCGCCTTGCGCGGCGCCAACGGCAAGTTTGAAAGACGTTTCCGTTTTATCGAACAGGCATTGCGCGACACCCACCGTCCCATGGAAGATTGCACCCTCGAAGAGTTGGACGCCCTCTGGGGCGAAGCCAAACGCCAGGAAAAGAATGAGCCCAGCTGCGGCTGAGCCGTTGCCCAAGTGAGTAAGCATTGATGAGCCTTTCCCTTCGCGACCAGTTGCTCAAAGCAGGCCTGGTCAATCAAAAGCAGGCCAAGCAGGTCAGCAAAGACAAGCAGAAGCAACAGCGTCTGGCCCACAAAGGCCAGGCCGAGCTGGATGATTCGCAGCAGCGCGCCGCCCAGGAAGCCATGGCCGAGAAGGTCAAGCGCGACCAGGAGCTGAACCGTCAGCAGCAGGAGAAGGCCGAGGCCAAGGCCCGCGCCGCACAGGTCAAGCAGTTGATCGAGGTCTCGCGTCTGCCCAAGCTGACCACCGAGGACTACTACAACTTCGTCGACGACAAGAAGGTCAAGCGCATCTCGGTCAACACGCTGATGCGCAACAAGCTCAGCAGCGGCTCGCTGGCGATCGTGCACCACAACGGCGGCTATGAAGTGATTCCCCGTGAAGCGGCACTCAAGATCCAGGAGCGCGACCCGCAGCGCATCGTCCAGCTCAACGTGCAGACCGAAGAGGTCAACGCCGAGGACGATCCGTACGCGGCTTATCAGATCCCTGACGATCTGATGTGGTAAGCGATTGTGGCGAGGGAGCGTGCTCCCGCTGGGGCGCGAAGCGGCCCCGCTCTTTATCCTGAGAGCAGGGCCTGCTGCGCAGTCCAGCGGGAGCAAGCTCCCTCGCCACAATGTGCAATGTTTGCCTGATCAGGCGGACTTCAGTTCTCTTTGCTGTTCCTGCATTTCCAGTTCGGCCTTGTAGTTGTGGGCATCGATCTCGTTGTGGAACATGCCGACCAGCAAGTCTTGTTGATGCACGTCCCAGATACGGATACCGGCGGCCAGGCCTTCGTGGGACATGTGTGAATCGTCGCGTTCAGTTACTTTTACAGTCATCTGCTAGCTCCAGATCTCAAGTTGCTGCACCAAGGCGTGTGCAGGACTCTGTTATAGGATTTGTTAGCCAGCTAAGTAAACCGCCGATTGGCGCAAGGTGTTGTTGCGGATTTCGCAACAGTGCTGCAGCCCGCGTAAACCGCGACATTCGGTCGCAGGGTGATTGGTTTCATGACGAATCTTTCATCTCCGGCGCACCGCGAAACCCTGTAGGAGTGAGCCTGCTCGCGATAGCGGAGTGTCAGTCACAGAAGATGTTGGCTGATCCAGCGCTATCGCGAGCAGGCTCACTCCTACAAAGGATTTTTGTCGGCTCGGAGATTCCATAGACCAAAAAAAACGCCCCGAACCAGTCGGGGCGTTTTCATGTGTGGCTCGGCAGCGGGGACTTACTTGCCTTCCCAGCGCTTCAGCACCAGCGTGGCGTTGGTGCCGCCGAAGCCGAAGCTGTTGCTCATCACAGTGTTGATGGTGGCGTTCTCGCGGGTCTTGGTCAGCACCGGCAGATCGGCCACTTCCGGGTCCAGCTCGTCGATGTTGGCGGAGCCGGCAATGAAGTTGCCTTCCATCATCAGCATGCAGTAGATCGCTTCGTGCACGCCGGCGGCGCCCAAGGAGTGACCGGACAGGCTCTTGGTCGAGCTGATCGCTGGAGCCTTGTCGCCGAACACTTCACGCACACCTTTCATTTCCGCGACGTCGCCGACCGGAGTCGAAGTGCCGTGGGTGTTCAGGTAGTCGATCGGGGTGTCGACGGTGGACAGCGCCTGCTGCATGCAGCGGATTGCGCCTTCACCGCTCGGGGCAACCATGTCGTAGCCGTCGGACGTTGCGCCGTAGCCAACGATCTCGGCGTAGATTTTCGCGCCGCGGGCCAGAGCGTGTTCCAGCTCTTCGACGACAACCATGCCGCCGCCGCCAGCGATGACGAAACCGTCACGGTCCTTGTCGTAGGCGCGGGAAGCTTGTTCCGGGGTGTCATTGCGCTTGCTGGACAGGGCGCCCATGGCGTCGAACAGGAAAGACTGGCTCCAGTGCTCTTCTTCACCGCCACCGGCGAAGACGATGTCCTGCTTGCCCATCTGGATCTGTTCCATGGCGGTACCGATGCAGTGAGCACTGGTGGCGCAGGCAGAGGCGATGGAGTAGTTCAGGCCCTTGATCTTGAATGGCGTGGCCAGGCAAGCGGAAACGGTGCTGCTCATGGTCCGCGTGACGCGGTACGGGCCGACGCGTTTCACGCCTTTCTCACGGAGGATGTCCAGCGCTTCCATCTGGTTCAGCGTGGAGGCACCGCCGGAGCCGGCGATCAGGCCGGTGCGCGGGTTGGACACCTGCTCTTCGGTCAGGCCGGAGTCAGTGATGGCGTCTTTCATGGCCAGGTAGGCATAAGCCGCTGCATGGCCGACGAAGCGATAGATCTTGCGATCGATCAGCTCTTCAAGGTTGAGGTCGATGGAGCCGGAAACCTGGCTACGCAGACCCATTTCAGCATATTCCGGGTTGAACCGGATGCCAGGGCGGCTTGCACGCAGGTTAGCGGAGACGGTCTCTTTGTCATTGCCCAGGCACGAAACGATGCCCAGACCAGTGATAACGACGCGGCGCATGCGAATAACCCTTAGAAGTTGTCAGTGGAGGTGAACACGCCGACGCGCAGGCCTTCGGCGGTGTAGATTTCGCGTCCGTCGACACTCACCGAACCATCGGCGATGGCCATGTTCAGCTTGCCCTTGAGGACGCGTTTGATATGAATGTTGTAAGTGACTTTCTTGGCGGTCGGCAGCACCTGACCGAAGAATTTCACCTCGCCCGAACCCAGCGCACGGCCGCGGCCCGGCAGGCCTTGCCAGCCCAGGAAGAAGCCGACCAGTTGCCACATGGCATCCAGACCCAGGCAGCCCGGCATCACCGGATCGCCTTCGAAATGGCAGGCGAAGAACCACAGGTCAGGGTTGATATCCAGTTCGGCGACCAATTCACCTTTGCCGTACTTGCCGCCTTCTTCGCTGATATGGGTGATGCGATCCACCATCAGCATGTTCGGGGCGGGCAGTTGCGCGTTACCTGGGCCGAACAGCTCACCGCGACTGCAGCGCAGCAGGTCTTCCCGAGTAAAGGCGTTTTGTTTGGTCATGCGAGCTCCTCAATAATCCCATGCGGCAGGTGGGGCAGATCTTCCCGACCGTTCGAAGCGTTCATGCCTCGAACCGGCAGCCTACTCATAGACTATTGCGTTGTGGTGAAAGTCACAGCACCAAGGACATGAATGTACACTTGTGCACTGAAATTTTTAATCAAGCCCCTTTTGGGGCTCGTTCGGGTGCCTAAGACTGCCGCACTTTCGCTTTTCACGCCAGTCGCAGATGGTCGAAAGGCCCACACTACGACACCCAGCGCTGCAAAATCTGCTGCAGGTCATTGCGTTTGAACGGCTTGGCCAGGTAATCGTTCATACCCGCCGCCAGACAGGTTTCGCGGTCGCCCTGCAAGGCATTGGCAGTCAGCGCGATGATCGGCACATCGCGGCGTCCGGGCAGGTCGCGAATCTGCCGCGTGGCCTCGTAGCCGTCGATGACCGGCAGGCGGCAGTCCATCAGAATCACTTCGAATTCGCCGTCCCCGGCGCTGCGCACCGCTTGCGCGCCATCGGTCGCCACGCTGACGGCAAAACCCAGACTGCGCAGCATCGCTTCGATCACGGTCTGGTTGACCGGATTGTCTTCGACCAGCAACACATGACGCCCGTCGCCCTGACCGCTGCCGTTCAGCGCACGCGGCGCGGCCAGCGCCGGCATTGCCTGCTTATAGAGCGCCAATGGAATTTCCAGCGTGAACACCGAACCGCGTCCTTCCTCACTCTGCGCGCGCAAGGTGCCGCCCATGCGTTCGGCGAGCGTGCGCGCGATCGGCAGACCCAGGCCGGTGCCGCCGTAACGGCGGGAGATCGAGCTGTCGGCCTGCTGGAAGGCATTGAACATCAGCTCCAGACTCTGCGATGAAATGCCGATGCCGCTGTCGCGCACCGAGCAGGTGAACCACAGCAGTTCATGATCCAGCGATTGCCATTGCGCCTCGATGCTGACCCGGCCCTGCTCGGTGAACTTCAAGGCATTGCCGACCAGATTGACCAGAATCTGCCGGATCCGCGTCGGATCGCCCTGCACCTGCAAACCGCGCATGTCGTCGGGAATGCGCAGATTCAGCGCCAGGCCTCGCTGCACCGCACTGTGCTGGAACGATTGCGCGCAGGCGCCGATCAGCTCGGCGAGGTTGAACGGAATGTGCTCAAGCTCCAGCTCCGAACGTTCGATTCGCGAGAAGTCGAGAATGTCGTTGATGACCTTGAGCAAATGCTCGGTCGACTCCGAAGCGAGAGCGGCGTACTCCACCTGCTCGTCGGTCATCTCGGTGGTTTCGAGCAACTGCAGCATGCCCAGCACGCCGTTCATGGGGGTGCGCAGTTCGTGGCTCATCATCGCCAGGAAATCCGATTTGGCGTTGTTGGCCTTTTCCGCTTCTTCGCGGGTCTGGATCAGTTGCGCCATCGCCTGTTGCTGTTCGCGGCTGGCCTGTTCCAGCGCCTGGGCGAGGTTGTTGATGTGCTGCGACAGCGCGCCCAGTTCGGTGTCGTCGACGATCGGCAGCGGGGTTTTGTAGTCGCCTTCCTGAATCGCCTTGACTGCGTCGCCGATGTCGCGGATCGGTTGCGACAGACTGCCGGCCAGACGCCGGGCGACGACGAAGGTGAAGAGCAGGGCAAACAGCGCGAGAATCCCGGCCTTGAACAGGATCTCCTGCTGGCGCTGACTGAAAGCGTCGTTGGACAGGCCGACGATCACCCGCCCCAGATAATCCTCGCCCGCGGCGCTGTTGCTGACTTTGCCGTCCTGGAAAAAATCATTGTGCAAAGCGATCCGCTGCAGGCGCACCGGGGCCTGGAACACTTCGACCTGATGGGGGCGGCTGTGGCTGTCGGCCGGTTGTTCGACATACACCAGAATCCGGTTGGCGCTGTCCTGCACTTCGAGAAAACGCACATTGGGCGTGGCCAGTGTCGCTTTGAGCAGGCTTTCCAGCACTTCGTTGTTGCCCGAAATCACCCCGTATTCCGTGGCCGGGGCCAGTTGGTTGGCGATCAACTGGCCGGTGTGGTTCAGCTCCTGACGCAAATCCTGGATGCGTACGAAGGTAAAGAAGCTGATCAGCAGCAACGTCAGCAACAGCGCCGGGCCGAGGCTGATCAGCTGGGTGCGGGTGTTGATGTCCCAACGGCGACGGAAATTCATGGGCGGCGCTCTCCTTCGGCCAAGGCACTGGCGACAGATGCTTCATTCAACGGTTCGATGCCTAGGGAACGAGCCACCTGCGCATTACTTGAGACTTTGAAACGATCGGGATAGAGCGCCCGCGGCCATGCGCTGGTCGGCTGATCGAGCAAATGGTCGAGGATCGCCAGCCAGTCGCTTTGATCGCTGTAGGTACTGGCGAGACTGCCAGCGCGAACGAATGCAATGTTGGGGCCGATCAGCGCAACCTGCCGCGAGTAGCTGCTGAGCAACAGATTCTTTGCAGTTTGCGAGTTGTACAGATCGGGGTCGTCGAGACCGAGCAATACGTCGCTGTTTTTCAGCACGGCTTGCAACGGACGGCTGTCGTGGGTGTTGTCCCAGCGCTGGCTGACGATGTCCAGATTCAAGGACCGGGCAGCCACGCGCAGTTCGTCGAGAAGGAATTCGCCGTGCTCATCGAACAGCACGCCGACGCGCCGGGCTTGAGGCAGAATCCGCCGGATCAGTTGCAGTTGTCGGCTCAGCGGCGGGTCGCTCCACAGCAGACTCAGGCGCGCCGGGTGGGCATCGGCGAAACGCTGGCGCGCCTGCAAGCGGCTGATGCGCAACACCAGGGTCGACGGGCCTTGCGCGTCCTGCAGGCGCCAGTCGAGGCTCGGCAGATCGAGCAGGATCAGGCGCAGGCTGGCCGGCAGTTTGCCCGGCGCCGGCAGGCTCGCCAGCGGCTGAAACCGCACGTTGTCGGTCGGGCGCAGTTCACTCAATGCTTGGACGAACGCCTGCACGCCGGGGCTTTCCTCGGCGCCGGTCAGGAGAATGTCGGCGGCTTGCACCGCGACCCCGTGCAGCCACGCGGTCAAGAACAGGCAGAGCCCCGCCAGCCAGTGGCCAAGGGTTGGCGTCTTCCGTGACGAGCCGTTGCGCATCCTAGAACTCCAGCTCGGCGCTGAAATACATCACCCGGCGTTCGTCATAATGGTTATCGACGAAGGTGTTCGGCTGATGGTCGAGACGCTGTTGCAGCACGCCCGCCAGTTGCAGCTGCGCTTTGCCAATGGCGATGCGTTTGGCGATGCGCGTGTCGACGCGTTCGAACCGATAGCCGTTGAGCGCGTTGTCTCCGTAATAGAAGAGGGCGCTGTTCCAGCCATGCCCCCAGTTACGCAGCCAACCGGCGGAACCGCTGTTGCGCGAGGTGAACTGCTGATCCAGCGGATTGCTCGCCTCGGCATCGACGAAGGCATAAGTGAAGCGCAAGCGGTCGGCGCTGCTGAGGCGCCAGTCGAGTTGCGTTTCCGTGCCGCGAAAGCGCGAACTGTTGGCGTTGCTGGCGATGTACTGATTGTTGCGCAGCGGCTCGCTGATCATCCCGGTGATTTCGTCGTAGAACAGCTTCACGTCTACGGCCAGTCCGAGTTCGGCGAAATAGCCGTTGTAGCCCAATTCCCGCGAGCGCATGTGCTCCTGATCGAGATCGCCGGGGCCGCGGGTCTTGACGAAATAGCGCGCCGACGACTGGCCATACGCCGAAGGTCGCAGGTTGCTGACCTGATAGCTCCAGTTGACGTTGTTCTCGAACATGTCCGGCGAACGGATCGCCTCCGAGTACACCGCGCGCAGGCCGTGACGCGGGTTGATCAGGTAGTTGACCGCGAAGCGCGGGGTCAGCGAACTGCCGATCAGTTGCGTGTCTTCGAACATCACACCTCCCTGCACCAGCCAGTGCTCGGTAGCGCGCCATTCCAGTTGGCCGAAGGCGCGCCAGGTGGTGTCGTCGAGGGTACCGTTGAAGTACGTCTCGGAGTCGGCGCGGTCGTAGCGGTAGTTGAGGCCGCTGACCAGACGCAGGCTGTCGGACAGGCTGAGGGTGTCTTGCAGTTCGAGGTCGTAACGCGACTCGCGGGCGCTCTGATCGATGTCGCCGCACAGGGTTCTGCTCGCGCCGTTACGCCATTGTTCGAGCACCTGATTGGCCAGGGCCATTTCCTCTGGCGTGCCGGGTGCCGCGCCGGGGCCGGTGAACTGGCTGATATTCCGCGCCAGGCGTTCGGTGTAATTCGGGTTGAGCTGCCACAATTGCGTCAGTTCAGGACTGAACGACACCTCGGCATCGCAGGCGCGCCAGACTTGCTGGCGGTCCCAATGCTGCGCCGAGCCTTGCACGTACAGGCTGTGTTCGGGGTTGATATCGAGGTTCCAGCGCACCGAGCCGGCGTAATCCTTAGCGACCACGTCGGAATTGTTCCCGGCGTCGGTAATCCCGGAGAACACCGGGCGGTAGGTATAGGGCCGTTGATTGCTGCCGTCCTTGGCGTTGAGCTGCCAGTCGAGGCTTTGTCCTTCATTGAGGTCGTGACTGACCGCCAGACTCAGACGATTCAAGCGCCGACTGTCACGGTAATCGGCGCCGTTGCGGTCGCTGTCGAAACCGTCATCTTCCTGGCCGGACAGCGACAGGCGCAAATCGCCGCCATCCCAACCGGTGCCCTGGCTGGCATAAAAGTCGTTGATGCCGCGCTGGCCGCGAGTGATTTTCAGGCGCGTGCCGTGACTGTCCGCCGGGTGGCTAGTGATGATGTTGATCACCGCCATCAATGCGTTGGCGCCGTAGCTGACGGTGTTCGGGCCGCGAAACACCTCGATCCGCTCGATGTCTTCCATGGCCACTGGAATATCGCTCCAGTCCACCGTCGCCAGACCGGCGCGATACACCGAACGGCCATCGATCAGCACCTGCATGCGTCGTGCTTCGCTGGCGTTGGTGCCGTGGTAATTCACCGCCGGCTGATTGCCGTTGATGTTGCCGACCATCATTCCCGGCACCAGCCGCAGCAGTTCGCTGATATCGCGGGCACCGCTGGCAGTGATCAATTCGTTGTCGAGGACGGTCATGCTCCCGGGCACTTCTGCCGGCGTCTGCTTCAGCCGCGTGGCCGTGAGCACCGGCGGCAGCGTCTGGCTGTCGACGAACAGGTCGTCCGCCAGCACCAGCGGGCTGAACAGCAGTGCCAGTAGCAGGGGCGAGCGCGGGGGAGGAGGGCCAGAAAACACGACACAGCCTGTAGAGAGAAGAATTGGCGCGCATGTTAACCGAGGGCGGCGACTTTTCCAGTGACGTTACAGGCATTTTCCTAGGCTTTATTGGTCTTCTTCCTACAAATGTCGGTAATTGTTGCTGGGGCTGGCCGCCACCGGGGCGCCCCGTATAATGCCCGGCATCGCCACTGGTATGGATTAACGGATTGCATATGACTGAACAGCGCCCGATTGCGGTCCTGGGAGGCGGAAGTTTTGGTACCGCCGTGGCCAATCTGCTGGCCGAGAACGGCCATCAAGTCCTTCAGTGGATGCGTGACCCCGGGCAGGCCGAGGCCATCCGGGTCAATCGCGAAAACCCCCGCTACCTCAAAGGCATCAAGATTCTGCCGGGGGTGAGCGCCGTCACCGACCTGCAGGCCACCCTCGACGCCTGCGATCAGTGCTTTGTCGCGCTGCCCTCCAGCGCCTTGCGCACGGTGCTTGCGGCCCACGCCCAGCGCTTGAGCGGCAAGATGCTGGTCAGCCTGACCAAAGGCATCGAAGCGCAGACCTTCAAACTGATGAGCCAGATCCTCGAAGAGATCGCCCCGCAGGCGCGGATCGGCGTGTTGTCGGGGCCGAACCTGGCGCGGGAAATCGCCGAACATGCATTGACCGCCACAGTGGTCGCCAGCGAAGACGAAGAGCTGTGCAAACAGGTGCAAGCCGCGCTGCACGGGCGCACCTTCCGCGTTTACGCCAGCGCCGACCGGTTCGGTGTCGAGCTGGGCGGGGCGTTGAAAAACGTTTACGCGATCATCGCCGGCATGGCGGTGGCGCTGGAGATGGGCGAGAACACCAAGAGCATGCTGATCACTCGCGCCTTGGCCGAGATGACCCGCTTCGCTGTGAATCAAGGCGCCAACCCGATGACCTTTCTCGGCCTGGCCGGGGTCGGCGATCTGATCGTGACGTGTTCGTCGCCCAAGAGCCGCAACTATCAGGTCGGTTTCGCCCTTGGTCAGGGCTTGAGCCTCGACGAAGCGGTGTCGCGTCTCGGCGAAGTCGCCGAAGGGGTCAATACCCTCAAAGTGCTCAAGGCCAAGTCCCAGGAAGTCGGTGTGTACATGCCGCTGGTCGCCGGGCTGCACGCAATCCTGTTCGAAGGACGCACGCTGGAGCAGGTGATCGGTCTACTGATGCGTGCCGAGCCGAAAACCGACGTCGACTTTATTTCCACCAGCGGTTTCAACTGATTCAGCTGTTACACGGACAGGAAGCAAGCCATGAACGATCCGAAAACCGAAACCCAGTACGAATCCATTCTCCTGCGGGTGTTGTGGATGATCGTTTATCTGCTGGTCTGGCAAGTCGCGCAATTCATCCTCGGCGCGGTGGTGCTGGTGCAACTGATCTACCGTTTGATCTACGGCGCACCGAGCGCCAGCCTGATGAATTTTGGCGACAGCCTCAGCCAGTTCCTCGCGCAGATCGGCCGCTTCGGCACGTTCCACAGTGACCAGAAGCCCTGGCCGTTCGCCGACTGGCCCGCGCCGCGCACCCCGGAAGGGGAAACGCCGCACACCGTCGCCCCGGCCGCGCATCCGGTGCGCGATGAGGAGCCCAAACTATGAAACTCTGGGTATTGCGTCACGGTGAGGCGGTGCCTCACGGCTCGAAAATCGATTCCGAACGTGAGCTGACCGAGCACGGCCGCAACGAAGCCCTGACGAGCGCGGCGCATCTGATCGGCCAGCCGCTGACCGCGATTTACGCCAGCCCTTATCTGCGCGCGCAGCAGACTGCGCAGATCGTTCGTGAGGTACTCGGCTTCGAGCCGGAGATCCGCACGGTCGACTGGCTGACGCCGGATACTGATCCCGACAAGGTGGCCGAGCAATTGGTTGCGGTGAGCAATGTACTGCTGGTCAGCCACAACCCGTTGGTGGGCAATCTGCTCAGCTATCTGCAACATGGCGCCGGGCACCCACCGGAGCGGGTTAGTACAGCGGGACTGGCGGAGCTTGAACACAGTGAACTGCTGATTGGCTCAATGAAGCTCAATAGCCTCAAGCACCCTTAAAAGCAAAGATCGCAGCCTTCGGCAGCTCCTACATAGGAATGCATACCCCTGTAGGAGCTGCCGAAGGCTGCGATCTCTTGATCTTGTCTCTTTTGGTAAAAAATTCAACCAAGCACTTGCTTGGTTGACTACGCTTGCTCCAGACCCAAAAAAGAGGAGCGAGTCGCATGTCTGCCGCCTTCCGTTTGCCGCTGGACGTGTTCTACGAACGGGAAGCCCGGCACCCGCGCCAACGCTTTCTGGTGCAGCCTATCGGTGGCGGCCAGGTCGAGACGCTGAGCTGGGCGGACGTCGGCCATCAGGCACGCTGCGCGGCCCACTGGCTGCGGGCGCGGGAACTGCCGCCCGGCAGCCACATCGCCCTGATCTCGAAAAACTGCGCGCACTGGATCATCGCCGACCTGGCGATCTGGATGGCCGGGCATGTCTCGGTGCCGCTGTATCCCAACCTCACCGCGGAATCCGTGACGCAGGTGCTGACCCACTCGGAAAGTGCGCTGGCGTTCATCGGCAAGCTCGATGACTGGGCAGGCATGTCCCAAGGTGTGCCGGCGGGTTTGCCGACCATCTGCCTGCCGCTGCATCCGCCCGGCGAATTCGATTTCAGTTGGGCGGACCTGCAAAGCTGTTCGCCGATCCAGGACGATCCGCGTCCGGCCGCCGAGCAACTGGCGACGATCATCTACACCTCCGGCACCACCGGCCTGCCCAAAGGCGTGATGCACAGTTTCGCCAATCTCGGTTTCGCCACCAGTCGGGGCACGCAGCTGTTCGGGCTCAACGAGAACGATCGGCTGCTGTCGTACTTGCCGCTGTGTCACGTCGCCGAGCGCATGTT
Organism: Pseudomonas moraviensis; assembly: GCF_900105805.1. Classification (NCBI taxonomy): domain Bacteria; kingdom Pseudomonadati; phylum Pseudomonadota; class Gammaproteobacteria; order Pseudomonadales; family Pseudomonadaceae; genus Pseudomonas; species Pseudomonas moraviensis. Next base: position 395,478 of record NZ_LT629788.1, read on the forward strand.
TGTCGAACTGGCGTCGATCTACACCGGGCAGACGGTTTTTTTCGCCGAAAGCCTCGACACCTTCATTACCGATCTGCAGCGCGCGCGGCCGACGGCCATGTTTGGCGTGCCGCGTATCTGGACCAAATTCCAGATGGGGGTGTACAGCAAGATCCCGGCGCAGCGTCTGGACTTTCTCCTCGGGCTGCCCTTTATCGGCAAGCGGGTCGGGCATAAAGTGCTGGCCGGGCTTGGCCTGGATGCCTTGCGCGTGGCGTTGTCCGGTGCCGCGCCAGTGCCGCAGACCTTGCTTGCCTGGTATCAGAAACTCGGCCTCGATGTGCTGGAGGTCTACGGCATGACCGAGGGCTGCGGTTATTCGCATATCTGCCTCCCCGGGCAATACAAGCAGGGCTGGATTGGTCAGCCGTGCCCGGAAGTGGAAGTGCGCATCGATGAATCGGGCGAAGTGCAGGTGCGCAGCCAGGCCAACATGCTCGGCTATTTCAAGGAGCCGCAGAAGACCGCCGAGACGCTGACCGCCGACGGCTTTTTGCGTACCGGCGACAAGGGCGAGCAGGATAGTGAAGGGCGCCTGCGCCTGACCGGGCGTCTCAAGGAAATCTTCAAGACCAGCAAAGGCAAATACGTCGCGCCGGCGCCGATCGAAAACCGTCTGGCCGTGCATTCGCGCATTGAGCAAGTGTGCGTGGTCGGCGATGGCCTGAGTGCGCCCCTGGGGTTGTGCGTGCTGTCGACGGTCAATCAGCAAGAGCCCCGAGCGAACCTGCACGCGAGCCTGGAAAAGCTCCTGGAAGAGGTCAACGCCGCCCTCGACAAACACGAACGCCTGCGCCGGCTGGTGGTGGTCAAGGACAACTGGGCGGTGGACAACGGCTTCCTCACGCCGACCCTGAAAATCAAACGCAATGTCATTGAAGACCGCTACGGCGCGCGCTTCGAAGAATGGAGCGCGCGCAGTGAGGCGGTGCTGTGGCAGGATTGAGCGTCGACTACAACAACAAAGGAAGTCTGCGATGAGCTTGTGGCGTACTGCACCCGACATCGAACAGTTGAACGCAATCCAGAAGAACACCATTGGCGAAGTGCTGGACATTCGCTTCGAAACCTTCGACGAACAATCGCTGACCGCGAGCATGGTTATCGACCATCGCACCCATCAGCCCTACGGTCTGCTGCATGGCGGCGCATCGGTGGTGCTGGCGGAAACCGTCGGCTCGATGGCCAGTTATCTGTGCATCGATGCCAGCAAGTTCTATTGCGTCGGCCTGGAGATCAACGCCAACCACTTGCGTGGCTTGCGGAGCGGGCGAGTGACCGCGGTGGCCACGCCGATCCACATTGGCCGCACCACACACGTCTGGGACATCCGCCTGACCAGCGATGAAGGCAAGGCCAGTTGCGTTTCGCGCCTGACCATGGCGGTGGTGCCGCTGGGGGAACAGCCACCATTGCGCTGACAATTATCGAGTTCCGTCAGGGCCAGCCCTCTTCCAGAGGGAGAGGGGGCCGACCGTGTGGTTTCGGCGATCGTCGTAGACCTTAGAGATCTGCGTGTTCCAGAGTGAGTTCTGATCGGCGGTTTCGCGCCGACCTTCAGAATTGAATTATCCCCGATCACTCCCTTTGCCCCTCGCCCCCTTGGGGGTGAGGGCTGGGGTGAGGGGGAAGCAGTCTCGCTGACACCCATCACCCTGACCAGACTGTCATCATTCCTGGCACTTACAGTCATTGCTGCGGCGCCGGGTCTTGCGGACAATCAACGCCACGTTTCTCGCCCAGTGGATTTGCCCGCATGTCGCAACCGATCTTTTTCGCCCACGCCAACGGTTTCCCTTCGGGGACCTATGGCAAGTTGTTCGCGGCGCTGGCGCCGGAGTACCGGGTCGCGCATCTGGAGCAGCATGCCCATGACCCGCGTTTTCCGGCGGACGACAATTGGTACAACCTCGTCGATGAGCTGATCCATCACCTGGAACAGCAGGAGCAGCCGGTGTGGGGCGTCGGGCATTCCTTTGGCGGTCTGCTGCACCTGCACGCAGCGTTGCGCTGTCCCGAGCTGTACCGGGGCGTGGTGATGCTCGATTCGCCGGTGCTGACGCGCACCGATCAGTGGGTGATTCGCGCGGCCAAGCGTTTTGGTTTCATCGATAAGCTGACCCCGGCCGGGCGCACGCTCGGGCGCCGTGAAGAATTCGCCGATCTGGACAGCGCGCGCAGTTACTTTGCCGGCAAAACCCTGTTTCGTGGCTTCGACCCGGAATGCTTCGACGCCTACCTGCAACACGGTTTGCATCAGGTCGACGATAAACTGCGCCTGCGTTTTGATCCCGCCACGGAGATCAGCATTTATCGCGGCGTGCCGCACACCAGCCCCGGGCGTACCCGGCAATTGCAGGTGCCACTGGCCATGGTGCGCGGGCACAAGAGCCGCGTGGTCATGCGTCATCACACACGCTTCGTTTCGCGTCTGCCGCAAGGCGAGGCGCTGAGCATGCCCGGCGGGCACATGTTTCCGCTGGAGCGCCCGCAGGACACGGCACGGTTGCTCAAGAGCCTGTTCATGCGCTGGGAACACCGACAGAACAAGGATTGCGCATGAGCCCGACCTGCGAAGAAGTACGCCTGAATCTGCCGCACATCGAGCTGGCCGCGCACCTGTTCGGCCCTGACGACGGCTTGCCGGTGATCGCGCTGCACGGCTGGCTCGACAACGCCAACAGCTTTGCCCGGCTGGCGCCGATGCTCAAAGGCCTGCGCATCGTCGCGCTGGACATGGCTGGGCATGGCCATTCCGGACATCGGCCGAACGGCGCCGGTTATGCCCTGTGGGACTACGCCCACGATGTGCTGCAAGTCGCCGAACAACTGGGCTGGAAGCGTTTCGGCCTGCTTGGGCATTCGATGGGCGCGATCGTCTCGATGGTCCTCGCCGGTTCGCTGCCGGAGCGCATCAGTCACCTGGCGCTCATCGATGGGGTGATTCCTCCTACAGACAACGGAGAAAACGCCGCCGAGCGCATGGGCATGGCACTGCAGGCGCAACTCGATCTGCGGGAAAAGCGCAAACCGGTCTACACCACCCTCGAGCGTGCCATCGAGGCGCGGATGAAAGGCCTGGTGGCGGTCAGTCGCGAAGCCGCTGAACTGTTGGCCCAACGCGGCTTGATGCCGGTGCCCGGCGGTTACACCTGGCGCACCGACAATCGCCTGACGCTGCCATCGCCGCTGCGCCTGACCGAGGAACAGGCGATGGCGTTCGCTCTGCGCGTCCGCTGTCCGGCCCATCTGGTGGTCGCGGCGGATGGCATGCTGGCCAGGCATCCCGAGCTGCTGCAGCGTCTACCGTTCAGTCACGAACAGTTGCCGGGCGGGCATCATCTGCACCTGAATGATCAGGCTGGCGCAGGTCTTGTAGCAGACTGTTTCAATCGCTTCTTCGCCATGCCTTGACTTGCTGCGGGCAACTGCCGAGGCTGGGCGGGTTGAAATGGGAGACAAACTCGATGGATTTCTATACCGCTGCGACCCCGACCCGCCCAGCCTTGACCGTCCGGTGAGCCTGACTATGCGGTCACTCAGTCTTTTCGCGCTGGGCTGCTTCAGCTCCTTATCGTTCGCCGCCGATGTGCCGGGCAGCCATGATCTGCAAATCGTGCCGCGTCTGGCCGACGCGCAGATCGTCGACTATCGCCCGGCCGCCGAGCTGGAGCGCATCTATCCGCTGGGCTCGATCCGCAAGATCAGCGGCCAGTTGCGTTTCGACGGGCAGATCACCGCCCGCGGCCAGACCACCTCGGTGACCTACGAATTGCCGCCGGAACATTCCGCTACCGAAGCCTTCACCGCCGCCCGCGAAGCCCTGCAAAAGCAGGACGCCGAGCTGCTGTTCTGGTGTCAGGCCCGTGATTGCGGCGAAAGCAGCCTGTGGGCCAACGAGGTGTTCGGCAACGCCAAGTTGTACGGTTCCGATGAGCAGCAGGCCTATCTGTTGCTCAGGCTGGCGGCGCCAAAGGACAACACGTTGGTGGCGCTCTACAGCATCACGCGGGGCAATCGCAAAGCCTATCTGCATGTCGAGCAGTTCGAGGCGACTGCGCCGTTGGGCGAGTTGCTGCCAACCTCAGCGACCCTGTTGCGGCAGTTGAAAAGCACTGGCGAACTGGATTTCCCGAAACTCGCCGATGACCCGGATGCCACCTGGCTGCGCCTGATTTCCCGGGGGCTGAATCTCGATACGACCTTGCGGGTCACGATTTCCGGGCCCAAGGCCGAAGCCTGGCGCCAGGCATTGATCACTCAGGGCGTGCGGGCGGCGCGGTTGGAAACCGGCAATCTCGAAGGCTCTGGCCTGCGCATCGACCTGTTGCGATAAGCTGTGCCCGGCGAGCATGCGATGCATGTTCGCCTACTCTTTCGCTGACTGACTTTGCCGGGACTTTCCATGCTCAATAACGATCGCCTGCTGGTGCAGATTCTGCTGCTGGTGTTGTTTGGCGCCAGCCTGTGGGTGATGGCGCCGTTCTGGTCGGCGCTGTTCTGGGGCGCGGTGCTGGCATTCGCCAGTTGGCCGCTGATGCGTTTGCTGACCCGGGCGCTCAATGGCCGCGAATCGCTGGCCGCGTTGATCCTGACACTGGGCTGGATGTTACTGGTGGCCGCACCGTTGGTTTGGCTGGGGTTCAATCTCGCCGATCATGTGCGCGATGCCACAGCATTCATCAAGGATGTGCAGGTCGACGGTCTGCCCGAAGCACCGACCTGGCTGGGCAGCGTGCCTCTGGTCGGTGAGCGGCTGGTGGCGATGTGGGACAGCATCGACCAGCAGGGCGCGGCGTTGATGGTCTCGATCAAACCGTATCTGGGCCAGGTCGGCAACTGGCTGCTGGCACGCAGTGCGCAGATCGGCGGGGGTATTCTCGAGCTGACGCTGAGTCTGGTGTTCGTATTCTTTTTCTACCGTGACGGGCCGCGACTGGCGGCGTTCGTGCACAGTCTGCTGCAGCGCTTGATCGGCGATCGTGCCGGGTATTACATCGAGCTCGTGGCCGGAACTGTTCAGCGGGTGGTCAACGGCGTGATCGGTACGGCGGCTGCGCAGGCGGTGCTGGCGTTGATCGGCTTTTTGATTGCTGGCGTTCCGGGGGCGCTGGTGCTGGGGATCGTCACGTTCCTGCTCAGCCTGATTCCGATGGGGCCGCCGCTGGTGTGGGTGCCGGCCACGGCGTGGCTGGCGTGGAAGGGCGATTACGGGATGGCGGTGTTTCTCGGTATCTGGGGGACGTTCATCATCAGTGGCGTGGACAATGTGCTCAAGCCGTATCTGATCAGCCGTGGCGGCAATCTGCCGTTGGTGATTGTGTTGCTCGGGGTGTTTGGCGGGTTGATTGCGTTTGGGTTTATCGGGTTGTTTATTGGGCCTACGTTGTTGGCGGTGGCTTATAGTCTGTTGACGGATTGGAGTAAGAGTCAGGCTCGGGTCTAGGGGGGCTTGGCGGCCTTTGGGCCGACCATGCTGCTTGGGGTTTTGGGTGAATATCCATTTCTGCGGTAACGGCGACTTAGGGTTCCGCCCTTACGGCGGGTCACCTTTTTCAAACGCCAAAAAGGTAACCCAAAAGGCTTGCTCCTGCGTTCGGCCCTCGCAGGCTCGGGTTCCTTCGCTGCGGGATCGATCCTGGCGCAGCGGCTCCGGTTTGCTTCGCTGCACCTACACTCGCTGTGTACGACTGCGTCGTACGGTCGCTGCGCTCCCACGCCCGGATCAATCCCTCCGCTCAGCCTTCCGACGTCGCCAGTGGATCAAAAGCAAGATCAAAAGCACTCGAGCTAACGCTCATTGTTGAGTGGGGCGGCTTCGCCGCGGGCAGCTGCGCTGCTTTGCTTTTCTGTGGGAGCGAGCCTGCTCGCGAAGGCGGCCTGACAGCCGACCTGTTTCTTGAGGTTGTACTCGATCCAATTGTAGGAGTGAGCCTGCTCGCGATGACGTCCTCACTGCCAACCCATCGTCCTCTGAGATCACTCGATCCCCTGTGGAAGCTGGCTTGCCAGCGATAGCGCGCTCACAGCCAACCCATTATCCCGGATGAACACCACTCCAATGTGGGAGCGAGCCTGCTCGCGAAGGGGGCGTACATTCAACACAGACATTGAATGAACAGACGCCTTCGCGAGCAGGCTCGCTCCTACAGGGAGTCAGCACCGCGGCAACCGAACAATTGCGGTCAACCCGCCGCCCGGTGTGTCTTCCAGCGTCAATTGCCCGCCCAACCGCCGCGCGGCTTCGCGGGCGATGGTCATGCCCAGTCCGACGCCCCCGGAGTTGCGATTACGCGATCCCTCCAGTCGATAGAACGGCTCGAACACGGCTTCGCGTTGGTCTTCGGCGATGCCCGGTCCGTGATCGATTACCCGAATCAGCAATGCTTCACGCTGTTCCAGCAGTTCAATCCGTGCCTGTCCGGCGTAACGCAGGGCGTTATCCAGCAGGTTGTTGATGCATGAGCGCAGCGCCATCGGTTGCACCGGCAGGGGCGCGCAGTGGCCGCTGACCTGAACATCGGCGCCCTGGTCCTGGGCGTTCTCGCACAGCGATTCGACTAGCGCCTGCACGTCCAGCAGTTGCAAGGCTTCGCTGGTGCGTTGTTCGTGCAGATAGGTGAGGGTGGCGTCGAGCATGCCGATCATGTCGTCCAGGTCCTGGCGCATCTGGTTTTGCAGTTTGTCGTCGCTGATGTTTTCCAGGCGCAGTTTCAGCCGTGACAGTGGCGTGCGCAGGTCGTGGGAGACGGCGCCGAGCATGCGGGCGCGTTGCTGGACCTGTTCGCGGATACGCCGCTGCATGAGGTTGAAAGTGTGCGCGGCTTGCCGGGCTTCGCGCGGGCCGGACTCGTCGAGGGGGTCGCTGTCGAGGTCTTCGCTCAGGCGCTCGGCGGCGTCGCTCAGGCGCTGGATCGGCCGGCTGAGCAGTTTGGCGCCGTACCACGCAGCGATCATCAGCGTGATGAACTGAAAGGTCAGTGGCACCACCGGGCCACCGAACCAGGGACGCGCTTGCCTCGGTGGGTAAGCGGAATCGTGCACCGGCGGTTGGCCGTCGATGTTGGCTGTGAACGCGGGCGGCGGTGGGGGCGGCGGAGGGCCGTAGAGCTTGAACCAGGCGAAGGCCAGCAGGTGGGCCAGGACAATTGCCACGAACAGCACACCGAATAGCCTGCCGAACAATGTGTCGAAGCGCACCCTCATCAGCCAATGTCCCGCGCGTCGAACAGGTAGCCTTCACCGCGCACGGTCTTGATCAGCTGCGGGGCTTTCGGGTCGTCGCCGAGTTTTTGCCGCAGGCGCGAGACCAGCAGATCGATACTGCGGTCGAATGCTTCGATCGAGCGACCGCGGGCGGCGTCGAGCAGTTGTTCGCGGCTGAGCACGCGGCGCGGGCGTTCGAGGAAGACCCAGAGCAGGCGGAACTCAGCGTTGGACAGCGGCACTACCAGGCCGTCGTCGGCGATCACTTGGCGCAGGACGCTGTTCAGGCGCCAGTGGTCGAAGCGAATGTTCGCCCGCTGCTCGGTGCGGTCGTCGCGCACGCGGCGCAGGATGGTCTGGATGCGGGCCACCAGTTCGCGCGGTTCGAAAGGCTTGGCCATGTAGTCGTCGGCGCCCAGTTCCAGGCCGATGATGCGATCGGTGGGTTCGCAGCGAGCGGTGAGCATCAGGATCGGGATGTCCGATTCGGCACGCAGCCAGCGGCACAGCGACAGACCGTCCTCGCCGGGGAGCATCAGGTCGAGGACGATGACATCGAAGTGTTCGGCCTGCAGCGCCTGGCGCATTGCCGCTCCGTCGGTGACGCCGCTGGCGTGGATGTTGAAGCGGGCGAGGTAATCGATCATCAGCTCACGGATCGGCACGTCATCGTCGACGATCAGCGCGCGGATGCTCCAGCGCTTGTCGTCTTTGCTTTCATCCGTCACGGTTGTCGGGGCGTTGGGCATGGGGCTGTTCACTACCAGGGGTGGTTTCAGCATAGGCGTCCAGCCGGGAGGCGGGAAGTGCTGTTGTAAGGGCGTGTTGCGCCGGGCGAGGCTAACCCGGGTGCGTGTTGCCGGCGTGTCGGTTGTGTATCGGAGTCGACACAATGACCGTGGCGGCTACGCTGAACACCGCCGGCGCGACGATTTACCGATCATCGGGTGCCGCGCCGCCGCCGGTTCCGCTACAATGCGCGCCGTTTTCGACCAGCCTGAGAGCCCATCCATGTCCGCCTGCCAGACTCCTATCATCGTCGCCCTGGATTTTCCCACCCGTGACGCCGCACTGAAGCTGGCCGATCAGTTGGACCCGAAACTGTGCCGGGTCAAAGTGGGCAAGGAACTGTTCACCAGTTGCGCGGCGGAAATCGTCGGCACCCTGCGTGACAAGGGCTTCGAAGTGTTCCTGGACCTGAAATTCCACGACATCCCCAACACCACGGCGATGGCCGTGAAAGCCGCTGCGGAGATGGGCGTGTGGATGGTCAACGTGCACTGCTCCGGTGGCCTGCGCATGATGGCCGCCTGCCGTGAAGAGCTGGACAAGCGCAGCGGCCCGCAACCGCTGTTGATCGGTGTGACCGTGCTGACCAGCATGGAGCGCGAGGATCTGGCGGGTATCGGTCTGGACATCGAACCGCAGGAGCAAGTGCTGCGGCTGGCGGCCCTGGCCGAGAAGGCCGGGATGGACGGTCTGGTGTGTTCAGCGCTGGAGGCGTCGGCGCTGAAAACCGCGCACCCGTCGCTGCAACTGGTCACCCCGGGGATTCGCCCGGCGGGCAGCGCGCAGGACGATCAGCGCCGCATTCTGACCCCGCGTCAGGCGCTGGATGCCGGTTCCGACTACCTGGTGATCGGTCGCCCGATCAGCCAGGCGGCGAACCCGGTCCAAGCCTTGGCCGCGGTCGTAGCCGAAATCGCCTAAAAGATCGCAGCCTTCGGCAGCTCCTACAGAGCCATGTGAACACCTGTAGGAGCTGCGGAACGCTGCGATCTTTTGATCTTCTGTCTTAAACCTTCAACACCAATTTGCCAAAGTTCTCACCGTTGAACAGTTTCATCAGCGTCTCCGGGAACGTCTCCAGCCCTTCAACCACATCTTCCTTGCTCTTGAGCTGCCCGTTGGCCATCCAGCCGGCCATCTCCTGCGCGGCACTGGCAAACTGCGCGGCGTAGTCCATCACCACAAAACCTTCCATACGCGCGCGATTGACCAGCAGTGACAGGTAATTGGCCGGCCCCTTGACCGCCTCTTTATTGTTGTACTGGCTGATCGCGCCGCAGATCACCACCCGCGCCTTCATGTTCAAGCGGCTCAGCACCGCATCGAGAATGTCGCCGCCGACGTTATCGAAGTACACGTCGACGCCTTTCGGACATTCGCGCTTCAGTCCCGCCACCACGTCTTCAGCCTTGTAATCGATGGCGCCGTCGAAGCCCAATTCGTCGATGAGGAATTTGCACTTGTCGGCACCGCCGGCAATGCCGACGACGCGGCAGCCTTTGATTTTGGCGATCTGCCCGGCGACGCTGCCCACCGCACCTGCCGCGCCGGACAGCACCACGGTGTCACCGGCTTTTGGGGCGCCCACATCTAACAGGGCGAAGTAGGCGGTCATGCCGGTCATGCCCAGCGCAGACAGGTAACGCGGCAATGGTGCGAGTTTCGGATCGACCTTGTAGAAGCCGCGCGGCTCGCCGAGGAAATAATCCTGCACGCCGAGGGCACCGTTGACGTAATCGCCCACGGCAAAACCGGGATTGTTCGAGGCGATGACTTTTCCCACGCCCAGTGCGCGCATGACTTCTCCGAGGCCGACCGGCGGGATGTAGGACTTGCCTTCGTTCATCCAGCCGCGCATGGCCGGATCCAGAGACAAATATTCGTTCTTGACCAGAATCTGTCCGGCCTGTGGTTCGCCGACCGGTACTTCCTGATAAGTGAAAGTCTCGCGGGTCGCGGCGCCCACTGGGCGTTTGGCGAGCAGGAACTGGCGATTGGTCTGGTTGGTCATGACAGGCACTCGAACGGAATGAAGCTTTGTTGATAGACCTTCAGCGCCGATGTCGCAAGGTTGGCTGATACGGCGAATGCAGGTCGATCCAGTGCAGTGATGGTTGCAGGTGGGGTTTTATCACTGCAACGCATGGACCCATAAACGGCTTCTGGATAGTGCTGACGCACCGCCACCGCAGCTGGCTATGCTGCAACGCCAACATCCCGGCTTCTTTGCCTTCGAGGACATATCCATGAGCATGACGTTTTCCGGTCAGGTGGTTGTAATCACGGGTGCGGCCCACGGCATCGGCCGGGCGACCGCTCTGGCGTTTGCCGCGCAGGGCCTGAAAGTCGTGGTGGCTGACCTGGATGCGGCCGGTGGTGAAGGCACGGTGGCGCTGATTCGTACAGCCGGTGGCGAAGCGGCCTTCGTGCGCTGCGACGTAACGCTGGAAAGTGATGTAAAAAATCTGATGGACGAGGTGATCAATACCTACGGTCGGCTCGACTACGCCTTCAACAACGCCGGGATCGAAATCGAGAAAGGCAAACTTGCCGACGGTTCGCTCGACGAATTCGACGCGATCATGGGCGTCAACGTCAAAGGCGTCTGGCTGTGCATGAAGTATCAGTTGCCGTTGCTGCTGGCTCAGGGCGGTGGGGCGATCGTCAACACGGCATCGGTGGCCGGGCTGGGCGCGGCACCGAAAATGAGTATCTACGCGGCGTCGAAACATGCAGTGATCGGCCTGACCAAATCGGCGGCAATCGAATATGCGAAGAAGAAAATCCGCGTCAACGCGGTGTGCCCGGCGGTGATCGATACGGACATGTTCCGGCGTGCTTACGAAGCCGATCCGAAGAAGGGCGAATTCGCCAACGCCATGCACCCGGTCGGGCGCATCGGCAAGGTCGAGGAAATCGCCAGTGCGGTGCTGTACCTGTGCAGCGATGGCGCGGCGTTCACTACCGGGCACTCACTGGCGGTGGACGGTGGCGTGACGGCGTTCTGAATGTGTCCGCTTCTAAAGAGCCCGCCTTCGTGCGGGTTTTTTTGTCCCGCGTTCTGTGGGCGTGAATCCGTTAAACAATGTGTATCAAATAGTTAGAACTGCTGCATTTGGCGGCGTTGTCGCACAGCCTCGGCGGCGCGGCTGTGATTTACTGCTGCCAGCAAAACTGACAGGAGTTTGCGAGCTCATGGAACTGAGAATTGACCGACAGGCAATGGTGCCGGTCGTGCAGCAGATTGTGGACGGACTGACGGACTGGATCGTGCAAAGCGGCATCCCGCCGGCCACCCGGTTGCCCTCCGTGCGGCAAATCGCCCGGGGCAATCTGCTCAGCCAGTCGTGCGTCGTCGAAGCCTGCGAGCGCCTGGTTTCGCAGGGTATCCTGACCACGCGTCAGGGGGCCGGATTTATCGTCGCGGCGTCGGCGACCGTGAGCGGTGCAGAGCCGGAACTGGGCGTGTTCGAGGGGCGCCATGCCTGGTGTGATGAGATGAGCGCCACGACCAGTCGCCTTAAGCTGGGGCAGGGCAGCCTGCCGCCGAGCTGGCGTGAGCCCGACGACCTCAGCTACGCGTTACGCGAGGTAGCGCGGACCGACATGGCCAGTCTGTTCAATTACAGCTCGCCGCTGGGCCTGCCAGCGTTGCGCGAGCAGATCGTCAAGCGTCTCAAAGCAATGAATATCGAAGCCTGTGGCAGCCGGTTGATGAGCACCAGCGGCGCCAGTCATGCGCTGGATCTGATCGTGCGCACCTTGTTCAAGGCCGGCGACTGTGTGGTGGTGGAAACGCCTGGTCATGCACCGTTGTTTGACCTGTTGCGCATGCACGGCGTACGCATGCTCGAAGTCCGACGTACGCCGAACGGGCCGGACATCGAAATGCTTGAATCGGTGCTGCGTCAGTTTCGTCCCGTCGCTTTGTTCATCGGCAGTCACCACCACAATCCCACCGGCAGTTGCCTGACGCCCGCTGTCGCCCAGCGCATCGTGCAACTGAGCAAGACCTACGATCTGCGCGTGATCGAGGACGATGTCTATGCCGATCTGCACACGGGCAACGGCACCCGCCTCGCGGCGCTGGACCATGAGGGGCGGGTCATCTATGTGGGCAGTTTCTCCAAGACCCTGAGCAGTTCGTTGCGGGTGGGTTTTGTGCTGGCTGAGCGCGAACTTGTCATGCGCCTGGCCGAGGTCAAGATGATCAGCGGCCTGGGTTGTTCAAGGCTGGCCGAGGCAGTGCTGGCCCGCCTGATGGCGACGGGCGCGTATCGCAAACTGGTGCAGCGTCAGCGCCAGCGCTTGAATGCTGATCGCGCGGCGGCCCTGCAGGCCCTGGAAGATGCCGACTGGGAAGTGTTCGGCAAGCCGGTTGGCGGGCTGTTCATCTGGGCGCGGGCGCGGTTGAAGGATCAGGCGTTGGTGCGCAGGCAGGCGCAGCGTTGCGGGCTGGAGTTATCGGCAGCGGACGCCTTCAGTCCCAGCGGCGAGGCCGGAGACTGGCAGCGCATCAATGTCGCCTGTGCCTGCGACCCGCGTGCCCGGCAGTTTTTCCGCAATACCTGCGCGGATCGACCTCCAGCATTCTGAAAACGACGCGGGCGTAGCTTTTTGCCATTATTCCGACGCCCGAGACTTGTGCTGGTTCGAGCCCGTTGCGAATCTTCGGCAACAGACTTTGGCAGGGGACTACGCGCAATGATTTCGGCCGTGCAAGGACGTTTTGCCAACCTCGGTATGGCGAAAAAACTGGGTATCGGATTTGTGCTGGTCTTGCTGCTGACTGCATTGGTCGCGGCGATCGGGGTCTGGTCCCTGCAAGCCATCAGTCTGCGTTTCGACGGCTTGAAGCAGATGTCTGCGCTCAACAGCGGCCTGCTCAAGGTGCGTCTGCTCGAGCAGGAGTACGCCCTGCGTGGCAATCCGAAAACCGCCGATGCCCTGCGCGAAGGTGTCGATGGGCTGATCGTCCTTGCCGGTGAGCTCAAGGCGCATACGCCGGCCAATGTGCCGGTGATGAGCGATGTCGAGCAAGCGCTGGGCGCGTATCGCAAGGCGTTCGATGAATTCGTTTCGCTGAGCCAGGCCAAGGACCTCGCGCTGGAAATGGCCAGTTGGTCGGTGTCCAGCGTGGCCAATAATCTCGACGTGTTGCAGGCCGGGCTCGCCGATGATGCCGCCTACACGCTGAAAGACACCGAGGGCAAGGACGGCGCCCAGTTCATCGAACAGGCCAGCCAGGTCAGTCAGGTCTCGCGGCTGATGTTGCAGGCAATGAACGAAGCGCGCGTGCGCCTGGATCAGAGTCGCAAGGGCGATCCCGACAATACGGGTCAAGCCAATATTGAACAGGCGGCGCAAGCACAAAAGCAGGCCGAGGCGCTGAAAACCACGGTCAAGGACGAGGGCTATCTGACCGTGCTCAATGAGGTGTCGGGGCACATCGCCGGGTTCAACGAAAAACTCGCTGAATACACTGGCCTGCTGGCGCAGGAAAAAACTGTCTACGACCAACTGCATCAGCGTGCCGCGCAGGTGATGGATCGAGTGAATCAGGCCTATGTCGCCGAAGACGCTTCGATGCAGGCCGAGCTGAAGAAGAACTCGATGCTGATCATCGGCTCCTCGGCGCTGGCCTTGTTGGTCGGATTGCTCGCCGCTTGGGTGATCACGCGGCTGATCGTGGCGCCGCTGCGCAGTGTGATTCGCGTGGCTCAGCAGATTGCTGCGGGTGATCTGACGGCGAAGGTCGAGGTGACGCGCCGCGATGAAATGGGTCAGCTGATGCTGGCGATGCAGCAGATGGCTGCAGGCCTTGGCACGATTGTCAGTGGCTTGCAGGCCGGGATCGAACGCCTGGCCGGTTCCGCGCAATCGCTGTCAGCGGTGACGGAGCAAACCAACCTGGAGGTCAACAGCCAGAAAGAAGAAACCGAGCAGGTGGCCACGGCCATGAATCAGATGACCGCCACTGTGCATGACGTCGCGCGCAATGCCGAAGAAGCGGCGCTGGCAGCGCAGACAGCGGATGACAAGGTCGAGAGCGGCCAGCAGGTTGTGCGCCAGAGCATGGCGCGGATCGAGCAGTTGGCCGATTCGGCGACTTCCGCCAGTTCGAGTATCGAGAGCCTCAGCGCCGAGATTCAGAATATCGGCACGGTGCTGGAGGTGATCAAGAGCGTGGCCGAGCAGACCAATCTGTTGGCGCTGAACGCGGCCATCGAAGCGGCGCGGGCCGGTGAGCAGGGCAGGGGGTTTGCGGTGGTGGCCGATGAGGTGCGCGCACTGGCACGGCGCACGCAGCAATCGACCGAGGAGATCGAGCGTCTGGTCAGTGCCTTGCGTGCGGCGGCGCAGTCGTCGGTGCAGCAGATTCGCAGCAGTGGCGAGCTGGTGAAGCTGGCGGTCAGTGATGCGTTGCAGACCGAGAGTGCGCTGGGGAGTATTGCGGCGGCGGTGTCGTTGATTCAGCAGATGAATCAGCAGATTGCGGCGGCGGCGGAGGAGCAGAGTTCGGTGGCGGAGGAAATCAATCGCAGTGTCACGCAGATTCGCGCGAGCGCGGATCACTCTTCGCTGGCGATGCGCGGGAATGCGGCTTCGAGTGTTGAGCTGGCGCAGTTGGGGGGGGAGTTGCGCTCGATGGTTGGGCATTTTCGGCTTTGAGCCTTGGCGGCCTCTGGGCCGACCAGGCTCTTGGGGTTTTGGGTGAATATCCGTTGCTTCGGGGGTTGCTGATTACGGTTTCGCCCTTACGGCGAGTCCCTTTTTCAAACGCCAAAAAGGAACCAAAAGGCTGTGCCCTGACGTTCGGCCCGCTCGCTTGGGCTCGGGGTTCCTTCGCTACGGGATCGATCCGGGCGCAGCGTCTCCGGTTTGCTTCGCTGCACCTCCTCCCGCTGTGTACGACTGCGTCGTACGGTCGCTGCGCTCCCACGCCCGGATCAATCCCTCCACTCAGCCTGCCGACGGGCTCCCAGATCAAGATCAAAAGCTACTCGAGCTTGCGCTCATCGTGTGTAGGGGTTGCCGAAGGCTGCGATCTTTTGCTGTTGCTGTTGCTGTTGCTGTTGCTGTTGCTGTTGCTGTTGCTGTTGCTGTTGTGGGAGCGAGCCTGCTCGCGAAGGCGGCCTGACAGCCAACCTGTTCTTGAGTGTTACGCGATCCGCCTGTAGGAGCTGCCGAAGGCTGCGATCTTTTGCTTTTGACTTTGCTTTTCTGTGGGAGCGGGCCTGCTCGCGATGGCGATCTTCAAATCACACCCTCTTTAACCCCCCCACAAAAAAGCCACCGATTACGGTGGCTTCTTTCCCGGCATTCCCGCCTCAGTCGTAAATCACTTTCTTCTTCCAGTCCGCATCCGCTTCGACATCCTTCAAACCAGCGGTCAATTGGTTTTCTTCACCTTCAACCGGGGCAATCTTGTCCATGACCTGGGCATTGGCGCGCGCGAGGAGTTTTTCCAGGTATTGCAGTTGCTCGGCGTACATCTGCGGATCCTGTTGTTTGCGCAGATATTGCACGCCACGTTCGAAGGCGAGGCGGGCCTGGCCGGGTTGGTTTTGTTGCAGGGACTGTTGGCCGAGGTTGTTGAAGAATTCGATGTGCAGCAGAACAAGGATGTGGCGCACTTCGCGAATCCATTGTTTGGCTTCGTTCGGTGGCAGGAAGCCGTCGTGGGCGGCGCGGGTGATCTGGCCGTGCAGGGCTTCGAGGAGGAAGCGTACGTCTTTGGCCTTGGCTTCGGTCAGGATCGGCGCCGGCGGGTTGTTGACCGGGATCGATTCGCCCTGGGCCACCAGGGCACTGAGTTCGGTGATCCGGGCCTTGGTGGTCGCGCTGGTTTTTTCCAGATTGAGCAGGCGCTGGCAGACGTTGAGTTCCAGGCGGGTCAGCAGCAGCTTGAGCGCCGGGGTCATGAATTGGCCGGGGAAGGTTTCGGTCAGTTCACCGCAGCGGCGCAGGCGGTCGTTGAGTTCGACTTTGGTGCGGGCCTTCTCCAGTTTATTGTTTTCCACCACATGGTTCATGTAGCCAATGGCGATCAGAATTGCGATCCCGGCTACGACTAGCAGGGTGATCATGAGTGGTGTCACCGGTAAGACCTCTTTATAGGGTTCGCATGCGAGTGTAGTGGCTGGGCATTTAGGCGCCTAGCGCCGCTCGACGGGTTTGATCGGCTGCTGCAATCTGTGTCGGCCGCCGGCTGTATAGATGAATGCTGGCGCTTGATGTGCAGATTGCCATCACTGTGCGGTGGACTATAACGTCTTGGCGAGTGGCGGAATATAGGCGTCAGGTTTCGGATGACGGAAAAGCCCTGCGCAGCCCTTAATCCAGGTCGAAGTCATTGATTTAAATAAATTTATATCAGGGGGTTGACGACCTCTCAATCCATCCATAGAATGCGCGCCACTTGCAGCGTAAAGCACACAGCGAAACGCGGCAGGGAGTGAATGTTGTAGTGTGTCCCCTTCGTCTAGTGGCCTAGGACACCGCCCTTTCACGGCGGTAACAGGGGTTCGAGTCCCCTAGGGGACGCCAATGCGGGAATAGCTCAGTTGGTAGAGCACGACCTTGCCAAGGTCGGGGTCGCGAGTTCGAGTCTCGTTTCCCGCTCCAATTTTAAACAGCAGTGCTTTCGGGCGGTGCTGAGTGAAAGCAGAACCAAGTCTTCGGACGCGGATCTGGACACCGAAACACACACCATGTGTTCCGGGTAGCGTGTCCCCTTCGTCTAGTGGCCTAGGACACCGCCCTTTCACGGCGGTAACAGGGGTTCGAGTCCCCTAGGGGACGCCATTTGCGGGAATAGCTCAGTTGGTAGAGCACGACCTTGCCAAGGTCGGGGTCGCGAGTTCGAGTCTCGTTTCCCGCTCCAATTTCACAAAAACGCCGATCAGTGATGATCGGCGTTTTTGTTTGTGCGCGTTTTGTAGCGGCAAAAAAAAAGGACCCTGCCCTGGAACCAGTGCAGGATGCCTTTCCAGTTTCAATGGAATCACCCAATCATACAGCTGCAGGATTCTGCTTCTCGGGGTCAATCCCATAAAGAACAATCGCCTCGGCGACTTTTTCTCGTGTGATCGCGCCGTCGTCAGCCAGCGCTTTCAGGGCCGCCAAGGCAATGAAATGGCGATCCACTTCGAAAAACCGACGCAACGATTCGCGGGTGTCCGATTGGCCGAAACCGTCAGTGCCCAGGGCGACGAAGCGGCGATTGGGCACGAACGGGCGGATCTGATCGGCGAATATTTTCATATAGTCGGTCGCGATCACCACCGGACCCTGTGCATCCTGCAGGCAGCTTTCAACATGGCTGATGCGAGGCGTCTGTTGTGGATGAAGCAGGTTCCAGCGTTCGGCATCCTGGCCCTCCCGACGCAGTTCGGTCAGGCTGGTGACGCTCCATACGTCACTGCTGACGGCGAAATCCCGCTCCAACAATTGGGCAGCGGCGACGACTTCCTGCAGGATCGAACCGCAACCCATCAGTTGCACATGCTTGCCTTCGGCGGGGTGCGCACTGGCGCTGAGCCGGTACATGCCTCTGAGGATGTCTTGCTCGACACCCTCGGGCATCGGCGGATGGGCGTAGTTCTCGTTGAGCAGCGTGATGTAGTAAAAGATATCCTCGTTTTCGACGTACATCCGCCGCATCCCGTCCTGGATGATCACCGCCAATTCATAGGCGTAAGTGGGGTCGTAGGACACGCAGCAGGGGATGGTGGAAGACAGGACATGGCTATGGCCGTCGTCGTGCTGCAGGCCTTCGCCCATCAGCGTGGTCCGGCCGGACGTGGCGCCGAGCAGGAAGCCCCGGGCACGGGCGTCACCTGCCGCCCAAGCGAGGTCACCCACGCGCTGGAAGCCGAACATCGAGTAGAAAATATAGAAGGGCACCGTCATTACGGCGTGGGTGCTGTAGGAAGTGCTCGCGGCGATCCAGGAAGAAATTCCGCCGGATTCGTTCAGGCCTTCCTGCATGATCTGGCCATCTCTGGCCTCCTTGTAATAACTCAGTTGGCCGGCGTCCTGAGGCGTATAGAGCTGGCCGACGTGGGAGTGGATGCCAATCTGGCGGAACAGGCTTTCCATACCGAAGGTGCGTGATTCATCGGGCACGATCGGCACGATCAGTTTGCCAATATTCGGGTCCTTGAGCAGCGTGCCGAGGATGCGCACGAACGCCATGGTCGTGGAGATCGCCCGCTCGCCAGTCCCTTTGAGCTGTGTATCCAGCGCCGACAAAGGCGGGACCTGCAATGGTGCCACGGCACTGAAACGGGCCGGGATGTAACCGCCCAACTGGCTGCGCCTGGCTTGCAGGTACAGGCTTTCGACGCTGTCCGCAGCCGGTTTGAGGTAAGGCATGTCGCCGAGCTGATCATCACTGAGTTCCAGTCCGAACCGATCACGGAACGCCTTGACCGCGTCGTCGCCCATCTTCTTGAGCTGGTGGTTGATATTCTGGCCTTCACCGGCTTCGCCCATGCCGAAACCCTTCACCGTCTTGGCGAGGATCACGGTCGGTCCGCCGATGTGGCGCATGGCGGCGGCGTAGGCGTTGTGGACTTTCTCCGGATCGTGGCCACCACGGGACAGTTTCCAGATGTCGTCGTCGCTCAGGTCACTGACCAGCTCCAGCAGCTCAGGGTATTTGCCGAAGAAATGCTCCCGCACATAGGCGCCGTTCTGCGACTTGTAGTTCTGATAGTCGCCGTCGACGCACTCCATCATCCGCTGGCGCAGCAGGCCGGTCCTGTCCTTCTCCAACAGGGCATCCCAGCCGCTGCCCCAGATTACCTTGAGTACATTCCAGCCAGCCGCCCGGTAGAGGCTTTCAAACTCCTGAATCACCTTGCTGTTGCCGCGAACCGGTCCGTCCAGGCGCTGCAGATTGCAGTTGACGACAAAGATGAGGTTGTCGAGCTTTTCCCGGCCCGCGAGAGAAATCGCCGCCAGGGATTCCGGCTGGTCCATTTCACCGTCGCCGAGAAATGCCCAGACTTTTCGCCCCTGATGTTCTTTCAGCCCGCGGTCCTCCAGGTAACGCATGAACCGGGCCTGATACGCGGCGGTAATTGGCCCGAGCCCCATGGACACCGTCGGGAATTGCCAGAACTCCGGCATCAGCCGCGGATGCGGATAGGATGAGATACCGTCACGATCGGTTTCGCGGCGGAAGTTGTCCAGTTGCTCTTCACTCAGGCGTCCTTCCAGATACGCCCGTGCATAGATGCCAGGTGAGGAGTGGCCCTGGATGTACACCATGTCGCCGGCGAACTGCTCGGTGCGGCCACGGAAAAAATGCTCGAAGCCGACGTCGTACAAAACCGCCGCCGATGCGTAGGACGCAATGTGTCCGCCCACGTTCGAATGTTTGCCAGCGCGCAGCACCATGGCCAGCGCGTTCCAGCGGATATAGGCATTGATCCGGCGCTCCACGGCCAGGTCGCCGGGGTAGGGTTGCTGGCGTTCGACCGGGATCGTATTGACGTAGGGCGTCGTCACGCGCCCGTAGAAGTCACCGTGACGGTTGGCGTCGAAATCCAGCATCTGATCGATCAGATAGTGGGCGCGAGGGCGTCCTTCGACACTCGCCACCGACTCAATCGATTCGAGCCATTCGCGAGTCTCTTGTGGATCCTCGTCGAGAAAAGCGGGTTGTTGTGCCATCGTTGTCGTCTCCTGAACATTGCAGCAGCACCGAGTCGTTTGGTGCCTGACCAAGGGGCGTGGGTCAGCGCCAGCCTTCGAGTATGTAGTTGCAGTTGCAACTACGTGAAAGAACTTAGCCTGCCGTGCGCTACAATTGCAACTAAATCGATTTCATGAAAAAGGTGATGCATGTCTTCCAACGAGCCGGATACCTGGTTCAGATTCGTCAGGGCACACCGCTGCCTCATCCGCGAGATCGAGCGTCGGCTGGCGGCCGCCGGGCTTCCGGCCTATGCCTGGTACGACGCGTTATGGGGGCTGGAAAGCGGCCCCGATGGCAGCCGGCGAATGAACGAACTGGCAGATGTGATGGCCATCGAGCGCTACAACCTGACGCGTCTGGTGGACCGCCTGGAAGCCGAAGGTCTGGTCATCCGCAGCCGCGCCAGCGATGACGGTCGCGGCGCGTATGCCAGCATCACCGAGCAGGGCAAGGCATTACGCAAGAAAATGTGGGCCATCTACGAAGGCGCAGTGGACGAACTGTTCTTGTCGCAATTTGACGACGCCGAGCAACGGCTTTTCAGCGATGCCCTCGAGCGCGCGGCCAGCGCGGCGCGCAGCAGTGGGCGGGGGAAGTGAGGGAGCTTTTCATTGGAGCAGGTACCGATCCATGGCCTGCTGGATGAACGCTCGGCTGATGACGCCTTCCTCAGCCAGAACCTGCAGGGCCAGCACCACGATCCAGCGCTCATCCACCCGGCCCATGGCGGACCCGATCGAGTCGGCACCGAGGGCCACGAACCGTGACTTCACATGTGCACCGATCTGCTCGGCGACATGCCGGCCATACCCGGTCACGGCCACCACCGGCCAATCCTCGTTGTCCAGGCAATCGAACAAATGCGCTGACCTGCGCGGCATCTCTGGATGCAGGCGATTCCAGCGGTGCGCATTGTCCGCATCGCGGGCAAGGCGGGTATAGCTGGGGCAGCTCCACAGTTCGCTGGCCACGCCCCAGTCCTCGCGTAGCAGCTGCGCCGCCGTCGTCACCGACTGCAACGCCAGCCCCGCCCCGAGCAAGCGCACTTTAGGGCGCGCTGAATCGATATCGATGCTGCTGAGCCGGTACATGCCCTTGAAAGCCTCGCTGGCGCTGAGTCGGTTGGTTGGAGCGATGAAGTCACTGGGCTCATCGTGAAGTGCCATGTAATAAAAACCGTCGTTGCCTTCCACATACAGACTTTGCAAAGCCGCCAGGGTAATGGCCTGCGCTTCGGCGCCGCTGGCGGGGTCAAAGGGCAGGCAGTGCGTGTTGGCGACCAGCCAGAGTGGCACCCAGGGATGAGCCCCCTTGGGCCAGCGTGAAGGCAAGGTTTCGATGTCATTGCACAGAATGCCGCGATGGGCCGATTCATTGGAAAGTGCACACAACTCGGCCGATGTTGCCGAAGTGGTCAGGTACAGCAGCGGTCTCTCACTGGAGCGGGCTGTGGCGTTCAAACGCAGGGGCCAGGCGCTGATCCGGGTGTGGGCATTTGCGGTTTGGCTCTGTTTGCTGGAGCGGATGACCCAGATATGCCTGGCTGTTCCCGGATCCCTCTCGAGGCGATTGGCGATATCGACCATGGTGAGCAGCGGCGAGGAAGAGTCCGCAGTCTGCTGCGGTGGAACTGTGCGGATCTTATCGATGCAGGCCTGAGCGGCCAGGCTGGTTTCTGGCGTCTTAGTGAAGCTGGAAAAGCCCATCATTCCACGATCTCCGTACGTTCCGTCGTGCCTGCACCTTACTCAAGGCTTGCATGTGATTGCAAGTGCAACGAAGTTGGGTGACGGTTGCAGGCGATCGAAGTGCGACCTGCTCAGGGGGCTGACAGTCTCGACGCGCGCGTTTTTTGGGGGCAAAAAAAAGGACCCGATGCGGGTCCTTCCTTATGTTTAACCCGGTCACAAGCGACCGGGTTAAAACAGCGCATCAGAGCTTCGGCAACTGCCCGACACGCCCCATCATTTCCGTGACGATCTGCAGATCCAGCAGGAACTGGTCGACGGTCTTGAATTCGCCATCGGTGTGGCCGGTGTATTTGGCTTCCGGTCGCGCCAGGCCGAATTGCACGCCGTTCGGCAATTCGTGAACCGAAGTCGCGCCAGCGGAAGTACCGAATTCCGACTTCATGCCGAGGTTTTCGCTGGCCACCGCGAGCAGCGCCTTGACCCACTCACCTTCGGGATTGCGGTACATCGGTTCTGCCACTGAGTAGTCGAACGCCACGGCAACGTGAGTCTTCTTGCTCCAGGCGTCCAGTTTCTCGGCGATCTCGGCCTTGAGCTTTTCCGGGGATTTACCCTTCGGCACCCGCAGGTTCACCGCCAGTTTGAAGGCTTTGTCGTCCTCGCCGACATAGGTCAGCGAGGTGGTCAGTGGTCCCATGAACGAATCGGAGAAGCCCACGCCAAGTTTTTTACCCAAGTAATCCAGGCCCCAGTTGTCGTCGGCATAACGCGCCGCGTCGGTGAACTGGTTGTGCTTGAGCGCGACTTTGCCGTCCAGGCTGTTGATGAAGCTCAACATCCGCGCGACCGGGTTGACGCCGGACTCTGGTTCCGAGGAGTGCGCAGAAACCCCGGTGACGGTCAGTTTCACGTCTTTACCATCAACCTTCGCAGCGACCTGGAAGTCGCCACCGTTGGCTTTGGCATAGGCGTCGCCGGATTTTTGCAGACTGGCGGCGAGCTCGGCAGGCTTGTCGGTTACCAGGGTGACCACCGAAGCCGATGGAATCTGGTTGGTCGCCTTGCCGCCGGTCATCGAAACGATTTCCGCGCCGTTGCCTTCGCCTTTGCGCTTGGCGAAGTTGGCCATCACCGTGCCGTAGCCTTTCTCGGCAATCACCACCGGATAGCCGCCGTCCAGCGCCATGTTGTAGTTCGGCGTCGGGTTGCGCTCGAAGTAGTACGGGATGGCGTCGCCGCTGGTTTCCTCGGTGGTGTCGACCAGCAATTTGAAATTGCGTGCCAGCGGCAGCTTCTCGTCCTTGATCACTTTCATGGCGTACAGCGCGACGACAATGGCGTTTTTGTCATCCTCGGTACCGCGACCGTACATGCGATCACCAATCAGCGTGACTTTGAACGGGTCGAGCTTGGTGCCGTCTTTCAGCACCCAGTTTTCCGGGGTCACTGGCACCACATCAGCGTGCGCGTGAATACCGACGACTTCGTCGCCTTTGCCGTCCAGAGATATTTCGTAGACACGGTTATCGATGTTGCGGAATTTCAAACCAAAGGATTCGGAGAGCTTTTGAATCTCGCCGGCAATTTTGATGAATTCCGGGTTGTCGTGCTGCGCCACGCCGTCCTTGCGGAAGGTTGGAATCTCGACGAGTTGACGCAGGGTTTCCAGCGCCGCCTTGCCGTATTTCACTCGAGTGTAGATACCCAGCAGACGGTGGATTTCATTCTGCTGTTCGGCGTTCAGGGTCTTGTTGTCGAGGAAGGCGCTGATGGACGGGTTGAGGTTATCCGTCTTGGCCAGGTCGCTTTTCGCCAGGCTGCCAAGGAAGCTGCGGAAATCCGTCAAGCTCTTGCCGTCGAAGGATTTCAGGATCGCTGCGCTTTGCTCGGCAGTGATGTTGGCTTGTGCGGCGCTGGTAAACGTGGCGAGGCTGGCCATGACCAGAGTGGCGGCGGCCAGTTTTTTCAGGGAAAAGACCATGGAACAGGCATTCCTTTGCAAAGGATTGGGAAAGTATTTCTGACGCTTGTGACAGAAACATTTTGTAAACCTAACACTGCGAGCGCTGGGAAAGGGAGTCGCAAACTTGATCTGTCGCACAGAAATGCAAAAGAGACGCACAAATGAAAAAGTCCCGGCGAGTGATGGCCGGGACTTTTTGGGGTGGATTACATCGACAGCATCAGGCGTCCGGCGAACAGAATCAGAATGACGCCCATGCTGCGCTCGAACCAGTGGCCGAGGCGCATGAACAGCAGGCGCACTTTGTTGCTGGAGAAAAACAGCGCGACGATGACGAACCACAGCGCGTTGACGAAGCACATCCACAATCCATAGAACGCCTGGATCTGCAGCGGTGTGCTGGCGCTGATGATCGTGGTGAAGATCGCCAGGAAGAACAGCGTGGCCTTGGGGTTGGTCGCATTGGTCAGAAAACCGGTGCTGAAGGCTTTGAACAGCGACTGTTCGACCAGCGGCTCGTCAGCGTTTTTTTCGCCTTCGACGCTGCTTTTCGGTTTGCTGCGGATCAGGCTGACGCCCAGATAAAGGATGTAGGCACCGCCGACAACCTTGGCGACGGTGAGCAGCCAAGGCGTGGTGTGCATCAAGGCGCCGACGCCGAGCAAGGTATACAGCACATGCACGGAAATCCCCGCGCCGATGCCCAGCGCGGTGCAGATGCCGACGAGGCGTCCGAAGCGCACGCTCTGGCGGATGGTCACGGCGAAGTCCGGGCCGGGTGCAACGACGGCGAGGAAGTGGATAGTCGCCAATGCGAGAAATTCGCCCAGGTAATTGGAAAGCATGTCAGCTCCAGAAAGTCAGAGGGGAAGCATTGCCGCGATAGCCGACAAAGAACGACAGGCTCAAACGCGGATCCGCTACGCCCGGGGTCACCGAGTGCATGCGGCGCGAGTTGAACATGATGAAATCGCCGGGCTGCGGGCGCACTTCGAGCGCTGGAGGCCCCAGCAGCGACGGCTCGATGCCATAACTGTCGCCACGCATTTCATCGAATTGGTCCGGGGTGATGTCGTCGTCCCACATCTGCAAAGCGCCACCCTCGGTGGGCATGTTCAGGTAGACGTTGCAGGCGAATTGCGCTTCCAGGCTGCGTGCCTGAAAACTGTCCGGGGCGTCCTTGGCGAAGATGTCGTGGTGGGCGAGAAAGCACACGCCGGGTTTGACCACCCGCGACAAGCCGACATACATCTTGCGCCCGTAGAGGTTTTCCAGATGCGCGCCGGCGGGCCAGGATTCGTCGAGCATGCAGCGCAGGGTGTCGATCGGCGAAGAGTAGGGCGCACAGCGCTGGCGCAGTTCGTCGATGTTGCGGGTGGCGCGTTCGAAGTAGTCCTCGATCAGCAGCGGCTGGTTTTCCGCCTCATAAAAGGCCATGCCAATGCGGCCGATGCTCGGTGCGTTGATGTAGCCCTCAAAGCCCGGGGCGAGGATCTTGTCGCCAATCTCGACTGCCAGCGGCTCGGGCAGAAAGCGTTTGACGCGGATGGCGAGGACTTCTTCGTTGGCCAGTTTTTTTATGCACGTCTCATCGAGACGCTCGACGTCTAGCATCATTTGTTTTAGGTCCATCTATCGATAGTCAACGGAACCGGCGATTGCGGTTCCCCGGCGGCGGACGCTGCGCGACGGCAACGTCCGAAATGCTCAATCCACGCTGTAGTGGACGGACAGCGTGCCTTTCTTCTGCGAAAGCGACGCGATCGTGACTGTGCCCAGATCCTTCAGGCTGCGTACGTGGGTGCCACCGCAGCCATAGGCTGGCAGTTCACCAAAACTGATTTCCCGCGCGCCTTCGCGCAGTGAGGTCAGGCGCGGCAGATCGTGTTCGATCCACTGCTCGATGCCGGTTTGCAGCGTTGGCGCGTCGACCTCTTCAGCGCCATCACCCGGCTTGAATTGCACCCGACCTTCGTCCGGCCAGTGATGCGCCTTGATCGGTATCCAGCCCATGGCCTGAATGAAATGTCCGATCAAGTGCCCGGCCGAGTGCATGCGCGTATTGAAGCGGCGGCGCTGTTCATCGACCCGGATAACAGTCATGCCCAGCGGCACCGGTCGGTCGACGAAATGCACAATGCGCTCCGGCTCTTGCACCACCCGCGAGACCTGGCTTTCACCGATCCAGCCGGTATCGCAAGGCTGCCCGCCGCCCTGCGGGTGGAACAGAGTAGCGCGCAGCACTACGGCGAATTCGTGCTCGTGGGGTGTGCAGTCGAGGACTTCGACATTCGCCTTGAGGTCATCACTGTGAAAAAACAGGCGAAGCGTCATATTCCATGCCCTGATCGAAGTTCTGTTTTTATTATATGAATCGTGCAATAACGTGATAATCCATTCGAACATCAAAGGACTTGTGCGTTGTGAGCATCAATCTTCCGCTGCCGCTGCTGGGTGAAATGGCGATTTTCGTCAAGGTTGTCGAGACCGGCAGCTTCTCTGAAGCGGCCCGGCAGATGGGTTCCTCACCCTCGGCGGTCAGTCGCAGTATTTCCCGACTGGAGAAGGCGTTAGCCACGCGCTTGCTGCAACGCACCACCCGCAAACTGCGTTTGAGCGATGGCGGGGAAGAGGTGTTCAAGCGTTGCCAGGAAATGGTCAGTGCGGCCAGATCGGTGATGGAGATCAGCGGCCAGTTCACCCACGAAGCGGAAGGTCTGGTCCGGGTCAGCGTGCCGAAGGCGGTAGGGCGCTTTGTGATTCATCCACACATGCCGGATTTTCTGCGCCGCTATCCCAAGGTCGATGTGGAGTTGCTGTTGGAGGATCGTCAGGTGGATCTGATCGATGATCATGTCGATCTGGCGATTCGTATCACTGATCGTCCGCCGGCCGGGCTGGTCGGTCGGCAGTTGCTGACTATCGATCATTTGCTCTGCGCCACGCCGCAATACCTGGCCGAACACGGCACGCCGACGCATCCTCACGACTTGCTCAATCACAGTTGTATTTATCTGGGTGAAACCCCGAGCGATGCGCGCTGGAAATTCAAGAAGGGCAGCAAGGCTGTCACGGTCGGTGTGCGGGGGCGCTATGCCGCCAATCACACTGGCGTGCGGTTGGGGGCGGTATTGCAGCACATCGGGATTGGCAGTCTGCCGTATTTCACCGCGCGTTATGCGTTGGAGCAGAAGTTGATTGTGCAGGTGTTGCCGGACTGGACGTTTCTGGCCTCTTACCATGGCGGGTTGTGGTTGCTGCATTCGCCGACGCGTTATTTGCCGCCGAAGTTGCGGGTGTTTATTGATTATCTGGTGGAGTGTCTGCAGAAGGAGCCGACGTTGGGCAGGCCCGGGAAGTCGGCGGGCGGGAGCAATGCGGCTGTGGCGTATGAGTTGCCGGAGAGTGAGGGGTTGCTTTGAAGTTTTGGGTGTATATCCGTTGCTTCGGGTGTTGCTGATGGCGGTTTCGCCCTTACGGCGAGTCACTTTTTCAGACGCCAAAAAGTAACCAAAACGCTAGCTCCTGCGTTCGGCCCTCGCAGGCTCGGGTTCCTTCGTTGCGGGATCGATCCCTCCACTCAGCCTTCCGACGTCGCCCGTGGATCAAGATCAAAAGCACTCGCGCTAACGCTCATTGTTGAGTGGTGAAAAGCGTGTGGTCTGCTTTGGATCTGTGTTGGATTCGCCCCTCACCCCAGCCCTCTCCCGAGGGAGAGGGAGCCGATTTGCGGGTTTTTCAGAATCTGCATTCGACTCGGTATCTCACGTCAGCGTATTTCGCCTAAACACCTCGGTCAGTCCCCTCTCCCTCCGGGAGAGGGCTAGGGTGAGGGGCTTTTGATCTTGTGCGTATTTGCATTCAACTCGGTATCTCACGTCAGCGTATTTCGCCTAGACACCTCGGTCAGTCCCCTCTCCCTCCGGGAGGGGGCTAGGGTGAGGGTGTTTTTGATCTTAAAAAAAGGCCCGCATGGAATCTCCAATGCGGGCCTTTGATTACCTGTCGAGAATCAGTGCTTGCTGTCCTGTGCGGACATGGCCAGCAGTTGTTTTTCCTGGTTCCAGTCGAACGGTTCGTCGTTCTGTTCGGCTTCGTAGCGGCGTTCTTCGAGGGCCTGGTACAGGTCGATTTCTTCGTCGGAGAGGTAATGCAGGCAGTCGCCGGCGAAGAACCACAGCAGGTCGCGCGGGATCAGGTGGGCGATTTGCGGGTAGCGGGTGATGACTTGGGTGAGGATGTCCTGACCCAGGTACTGGCTTTCGATAGGATCGATCGGCAGGGAGGCCAGCAGTTCGTCGAAGCGCTCGAGGAACAGGGCATGGCTTTCTTCGGGCACTTGTTCGGCCTCACCTACGGCGACCAGGATACTGCGCAGGTGGTCGAGCAACACGAGATGATCGGCAACGACGTTGGACACGAGATAAGTCCTCAAGAGCAAAAAGGGCGCGGGAGTATAAAGCCCTCGCGCCGTTTTTTCACAAAAACCGGGATCAGCGAACTTTGCCCTCTGCCTGGGTCAGTTCGTCTTTGTCGAAATCATCGACGTCGATCACCTTGCGGCGGGCCGCTTCGGCGTCGCGCAGGCTTTGCGCTTCGACAGCTTGCAGCACGCCGGCCTCCAGGGCGGCATCAATGGCATGTTCGCCTGCTGCCGGTTTGACCTGGCCGCTTTTCAGCGCGATGTGCAGCTTTTTGTGCAGAGGTTGCGCAGCGTTGAGCAGGTCGCTCGCGTGTTGCAGTGCGCCCACGGCATCGTCCGCCGATTGCGGGCGGTAGCAGCCGGCGAGCAGTTCTTCCAGGGCCGGATCGCCTTTGGCGCGACCGATGACCGCAGCGACTTCGGCGCCGAGTTTGTCCGACGGGCCTTTGTGTCGGCGGCCGAACGGGAACACGATAACCCGCAGCAGGCAGCCGAAGACCTTGTTCGGGAAGTTGCTCAACAGTTCATCCAGCGCGCGCTCCGACTGGCCGAGGCTTTCTTCCATGGCCCAGCGGAACAGCGGCTCCATGTAGGCCGGCGAATCCAGGTCGTGATAACGCTTGAGCGAGGCGGAGGCCAGATACAGGTTGCTCAACACATCACCGAGCCGCGCCGACAGGCGTTCGCGACGTTTCAGTTCGCCACCCAGAAGCATCATGCTGAAGTCGGCAAGCATGGCGAATGCGGCAGCCTGACGGTTGAGCGCGCGGAAGTAGCCTTGGCTGATCCTGTCGCCCGGTGCATGTTCGAAGTGACCGAGCCCGAGGTTCAGCACCAATGTACTGGCGGCATTACTGACGGCGAAGCCGATGTGCTTGAGCAGCAGGCCATCGAACTCCTTGAGTGCCTGTTCCTTGTCCGCACGACCAGCCAGGGCCATTTCCTTGAGTACGAACGGATGGCAGCGGATTGCGCCCTGACCGAAGATCATCAGGTTGCGTGACAGGATGTTTGCGCCTTCGACGGTGATGAAGATCGGCGCGCCGTTCCAGCTGCGGCCGAGGTAGTTGTTCGGCCCCATGATGATTGCTTTGCCGCCGTGCACATCCATGGCGTGGCTGATGCATTCGCGGCCGCGTTCGGTGAGGTGATATTTGAGGATCGCCGACAGCACCGATGGTTTTTCACCCAGGTCCACCGCGTTGGCGGTGAGCATGCGGGCGGCGTCCATCATCCAGGCGTTACCGCCGATGCGCGCCATGGCTTCCTGGATGCCTTCGAAAGCGGACAGCGGTACATTGAATTGCTCGCGAATCTGCGCGTACTGGCCGGTGACCAGACTGGTGAACTTGGCCGCACCGGTACCGACGGCTGGCAGCGAGATCGAACGCCCGACTGACAGGCAGTTCATCAGCATCATCCAGCCTTTGCCGAGCATTTCCTGACCACCGATGAGGTAGTCCAGCGGAATGAACACGTCCTTGCCGGAGTTCGGGCCGTTCATGAACGCGGCGCCCAGCGGCAGGTGACGACGACCGATTTCCACACCTGCGGTATCGGTCGGGATCAGCGCCAGGCTGATGCCGAGGTCTTCTTCTTCACCGAGCAGGTGATCCGGGTCATAAGCCTTGAATGCCAGGCCAAGCAGGGTTGCTACCGGGCCGAGGGTGATGTAGCGCTTTTCCCAGTTCAGGCGCAGGCCGATGACTTCCTGTCCTTCCCACTGGCCTTTGCAGATGATCCCGGTGTCGGGCATCGCGCCGGCATCGGAACCGGCCAGCGGACCGGTCAATGCGAAGCACGGAATATCGTCGCCACGGGCTAGGCTCGGCAGGTAGTGATTACGTTGTTCATCGGTGCCGTAATGCAGCAGCAGTTCGGCCGGGCCGAGGGAGTTCGGGACCATCACGGTAGAGGCGAGGTCGCCGCTGCGGGTGGCCAGTTTCATCGCCACTTGTGAGTGCGCGTAGGCGGAGAAGCCTTTGCCGCCGTATTCCTTGGGAATGATCAGGGCGAAAAAGCCGTGTTCCTTGATGTGCGTCCAGGCCTCGGGCGGCAGATCCATCGACTGGCCGATCTGCCAGTCGCTGACCATCGCGCAGAGTTCCTCGGTCGGGCCATCGATGAAGGCCTGTTCTTCTTCGCTCAGTTGCACTTTGGGATAGGCCAGCAGTTTGTCCCAGTCCGGACGGCCGCTGAACAGCTCGCCGTCCCACCATACGGTGCCGGCGTCGATTGCGTCGCGTTCGGTCTGCGACATCGGCGGCAGGGTTTTCTGGAACCAGTTGAACAGTGGCGCGGTGAAGTGCTTGCGGCGCAGGTCAGGCAACAGCAATGGCGCGGCGACCACTGCCAGCAAGACCCAGAAGATGAACAGCAGCCAGCCCGGCGCGTGACTGAAAATCCCCATCGCCAGCAAATAGACGGCGACGATGCCCAACGCGGGCAGCGGGGCGATGCGTCGATGGGCGAGATACGCCACGCCGACGATCAAAACCAGTATCCACAACAACAGCATATTCAGTCCTCCGTGAACCAAGGCAAATCGACCCTCCAGAGCTTAGACGGCATCTGTAAATCCGGGTGGTCAGAGCATGGTGATTGAAATCGTGGGAAACCCCGGATGGTTTTCGTAGGTTCGGTGGGCAACACGTGTGGGAAATCGTTCGTTGCTGCGCAGCTTTGCTTTCAGGTTTGGCCGAAACGTCGTTATCTCTGTGCTCAGGCTGTCGCTAGACTCGTGGCTTACCCAGGAGATTGCCGCCATGCACGAGTATCTGAGCCCCGGCCGCTTCATCGATAGTGACCACCCGGCAGTGGTGGAGTTCGCCGAGCAGCATCGCGGTGCCAGCAATGATCCGCGTGAGCAGGCGATCAGTCTTTATTACGCCGTGCGCGAGGCGGTGCGCTACAACCCTTACACCTTCAGCCGTGATCCGCAAACCTTGCGCGGCAGTTACGCACTGGCAGCGGGGCAGAGTTACTGCGTGCCGAAAGCCACGCTGCTCGCCGGTTGCGCGCGGCATTGCGGGATCCCGGCGCGCATCGGTCTGGCCGATGTACGCAATCACCTGTCGACGCCGCGGCTGCTTGAGTTGCTCAAAAGCGATGTGTTTGCCATGCATGGCTACACCGAGCTGTTTCTCGCCGGCCGCTGGGTCAAGGCGACGCCGGCGTTCAACCAGCAACTGTGCGAGCTGTTCAACGTCGCAGCGCTGGAGTTCGACGGGATCAACGACAGCGTTTTCCACCCGTTCAACCGGGACGGCGCGCAGTTGATGGAGTATCTGCTCGATCACGGTCAGTTCACCGACGTGCCGGAAACCTTCTTCTTCGAGCACCTGCAAAAGTGCTATCCGCATCTGTTCAGCGAGCAACTGCCCGTGCTGCTGGGTGATATGCAGACTGATTTGAGCCGCACCTGATCCGGCGTATGCTGGCCGTCCACTCATGTGCAAAGAGGCGGTCATGCTGAAGATCTGGGGACGGAAAAATTCATCGAACGTCAGGAAGCCCTTGTGGGCTGCCGAGGAGCTGGGCCTGGCTTACGAGGCCATCGATGCCGGTGGCGCGTTCGGTGTGGTCGACACGCCCGAGTACCGCGCGATGAACCCCAATGGCCGGGTGCCGGTGATCGAAGATGATGGTTTCGTGCTGTGGGAATCCAACGCCATCGTTCGCTATCTGCTGGCCAAACATGCACCGGGCAGCGCCTGGTATCCGGCCGATGCGCAAGCCCGCGCCACGGCGGACAAGTGGATGGACTGGGCCACTTCGAGCTTCGCCGGGCCGTTTCGCACGGTGTTCTGGGGTGTGCTGCGCACGCCCTCCGAGAAGCAGGACTGGAAGGCGATCAACGCCGCGATCAAGGAATGCGATGAATTGCTGAACATGGCCGACCATGCCCTGATCAGCCAGCCTTATCTCTCCGGCAATGACATTGGCATGGGTGACATCCCGCTGGGCAGCTTCATTTATGCCTGGTTCGAAATGCCCATCGAGCGCGCTCCGCAGCCCCACCTGCAAGCCTGGTATGAACGTTTGAAGCAGCGTGCGGCCTATCAGAAAGCGGTCATGACCGCGTTGACTTGATAATTACTATCGACACACTTGACTGTACTTGTGCGGCGGCGGCAAGCACCATTGCGAACTTGCGCCGCGGTTGTTTCCCTCGCCGCCCGCCCTTATTTATTCCTTTCCTTCCTTCTTGGTGCGTAAATCCGATATGAGTTCCGCTCTGTCCATCCGGCAGCTAACCAAAACCTACGGCAACGGGTTCCAGGCCTTGAGTGGTATCGATCTGGACGTCGCCGAAGGTGACTTTTTCGCCTTGCTCGGCCCCAACGGCGCCGGCAAATCCACCACCATTGGCATCCTCTCGACCCTGGTCAACAAGACCAGCGGTACGGTGAATATCTTCGGCCACGATCTGGACAAGAACCCGGCGGCGCTCAAGCGCTCGATCGGTGTGGTGCCGCAGGAATTCAATTTCAACCAGTTCGAGAAGACCTTCGACATCGTCGTGACCCAAGCCGGTTACTACGGCATTCCGGCGAAAGTCGCCAAGGAACGCGCCGAGCAGTACCTGACCCAGCTCGGCCTGTGGGACAAGCGCGATGTGCCGTCGCGTTCGCTGTCCGGCGGCATGAAACGTCGTCTGATGATCGCCCGTGCACTGGTGCACGAACCGCGTCTGCTGATCCTCGATGAGCCGACTGCTGGCGTTGATATCGAGCTGCGCCGTTCGATGTGGACCTTCCTCACCGAGCTGAACCAGAAAGGCATCACCATCATCCTGACCACGCATTATCTGGAAGAGGCCGAGCAGTTGTGCCGCAACATCGGCATCATCGACCACGGCACCATCGTCGAAAACACCAGCATGAAACAATTGCTGGGCCAGTTGCACGTGGAAACCTTTTTGCTGGATCTGAAAAACGACCTGCATGCGGCGCCGCAATTGCTCGGCTACCCCGCCCGGTTGCTTGACAGTCATACCCTGGAAGTCCAGGTCGACAAATCCATGGGCATTACGGCGCTGTTCACCCAGTTGGCGCAGCAGAACATCGAAGTGCTGAGCCTGCGCAACAAAACCAATCGCCTCGAGGAGTTGTTCGTGTCCCTGGTGGAGAAAAATCTGTCGAAGGTGGCGGTATGAGTTCCGAGTTCGGTCCCAACCTGGTCGCCCTGCAAACCATCGTCTACCGCGAGGTCAAACGCTTCATGCGGATCTGGCCGCAGACGCTGCTGCCGCCGGCGATCACCATGGTTCTGTACTTCGTGATCTTCGGCAACCTGATCGGCCGGCAGATCGGCGACATGGGTGGCTTCACCTACATGGAGTACATCGTGCCGGGCCTGATCATGATGTCGGTGATCACCAACTCTTACGGCAACGTGGTATCGAGCTTCTTCGGCAGCAAGTTCCAGCGTTCGATCGAAGAGCTGATGGTCTCACCGGTGTCCCCGCACACGATCCTCATCGGCTTCACCATTGGTGGTGTATTGCGCGGTCTGGCGGTGGGTCTGATCGTGACGATTCTGTCGCTGTTCTTCACCGATTTGCAGGTCCATCACCTCGGCGTGACCATTCTGGTGGTGGTGCTGACCGCGACGATCTTCTCGTTGCTGGGCTTCATCAACGCGGTGTTTGCGCGCAACTTCGATGATATTTCGATCATCCCCACTTTTGTGCTGACTCCGCTGACTTACCTGGGCGGGGTGTTCTACTCGATCACCTTGCTGCCGCCGTTCTGGCAGACCGTGTCGCTGGCCAACCCGGTGCTGCACATGGTCAACGCCTTCCGCTACGGCATCCTTGGTGTCTCGGATATTCGCATCGGCATCGCCATTACGTTCATGCTGGTAGCGACCGTGGTGCTGTATCTCGGCTGTGCGCGGTTGCTGGTGAGCGGGCGCGGCATGCGTACCTGATCCAGGACCGCGTCGCCTTCTTCGCGAGCAGGCTCGCTCCCACACTGGAATGATGTCCGTGGGAGCGAGCCCACTCGCGAAGGGGCCAGCCCAGACACAACGAAAAAACGGCCTCCCATCGCGGAGGCCGTTTTGCATTCATTTCTGCCGCCTTTTCTTGCGCCGCCGCCATTGCCGCGCCACCCACCAGCGCCAGTACAGCATCACCAGAAAGTAGGCGAGGATGCCCAGCACCAGGCCGACGACCACCGAGCCCAACAGAAACGGTTGCCAAAGCGTCGACAATTCGCCGCTGATCCATTCCCAGGTCAACTCGTCCGGCAGATGTCGCGCCGGCACATCCATCAGGAACGCCCCGGCCTGATAGGTACAGAAAAACACCGCCGGCATGGTGATCGGGTTGGTCAGCCAGACCAGACTCACCGCGATCGGCATGTTGCCGCGCACCATCACCGCCAGCGCCGCCGCGACCAGCATCTGTGCTGGTATCGGCAGGAACGCGGCAAACAGGCCGACCGCCATCGCCCGGGCCACCGAGTGGCGGTTGAGGTGCCAGAGGTTCGGGTCATGCAGCAACTTGCCGAGAAAGCGTAAGGATTTGTGTTCCCTGATGCTCGTCGGGTCTGGCATGTAACGTTTGAATAAGCGCCGGGGCATAAGGCTTCTCGGTCGGTTAAGGCGGCAAGTATGTCTGGATTCTACGAACCGCCCATTCAGACTTTGTGACAATTGTTGACCACAGTGGTGCCGCAGACCCGCTATGCCTAAGGAGGGGACTCTCAAGGACGGGCATATGCGCACAGGGATGATGGCGCTGGCAGTCGGTCTGCTGGCCCCGGTTTTTTTGCCGGCCTTGCCGCCGGTCGGTTGGTGGGTGGTACTGCCGGTGGTGGCGCTGATGCTCCTACCGTTTCGCAGCTATCCACTGGCATTTTTGTTGTTTGGCTTCACATGGGCCTGCGTCGGCGCGCAGATGGCTCTGAATGACCGCTTGCCGCCGCGACTGGACGGCGAAACCCGTTGGCTCGAAGGGCGCGTGGTCGGCTTGCCGCAGCACGGCGACGGTGTGGTGCGTTTCGAACTGGCTGACGCCCGCTCGCGCCACGAAAAGCTGCCATCGCTGATGCGCCTGGCCTGGTACGCCGGGCCGCCGGTCAACAGCGGCGAACGCTGGCGTCTGGCGGTGAAGTTGAAGCGCCCGGGTGGCTTGCTCAATCCCGACGCCTTCGATTACGAGGCCTGGCTGCTCGCCCAGCGCATCGGTGCGACCGGTACGATCAAGGATGGCCAGCGTCTGGCTGAGGCCCGGTACGCCTGGCGCGATAGCGTTCGTCAGCGCCTGCTGGCGGTCGATGCGCAGGGGCGAGAGGGCGCGTTGGCGGCGCTGGTGCTCGGCGACGGTTCGGGTCTGAGTCGCGAGGACTGGCAGGTACTGCAAGACACCGGCACCGTGCATTTGCTGGTGATTTCCGGCCAGCACATCGGTTTGCTCGCCGCGGTGATGTATCTGCTGGTCGCCGGGCTTGCGCGATACGGTTTATGGCCGTTGCGCTGGCCATGGCTGCCCTGGGCATGCGGCCTGGCCTTCGCGGCGGCGCTGGGTTATGGCTTGCTCGCCGGTTTCGATGTGCCGGTGCAGCGCGCCTGCGTGATGGTGGCGCTGGTGCTGTTGTGGCGCCTGCGTTTTCGCCATCTCGGTGCGTGGAGGCCGTTGTTGCTGGCGTTCAACGGCGTGCTGCTGTTTGATCCGCTGGCCAGTTTGCGTCCCGGTTTCTGGCTGTCTTTCGCGGCGGTGGCCGTACTGATTTTCACCTTCGGCGGGCGGCTGGGCGCTTGGCGCTGGTGGCAGACCTGGACCCGCGCGCAGTGGCTGATCGCGATTGGCTTGTGTCCGGTGTTGCTGGCGCTCAGCTTGCCGATCAGCGTCAGTGGCCCTGTGGCGAATCTGTTGGCGGTGCCGTGGGTCAGTCTTGTGGTATTGCCGCCGGCGTTGCTCGGCACGCTATTGCTGCCCGTGCCTTATGTTGGCGAAGGGTTGTTGTGGCTGGCCGGTGGTTTGATCGACTGGCTGTTTATCGGACTGGCGCTGATTGCCGGGCAATGGCCGGCGTGGATACCTGCCGCCATCCCCTCGTGGGCGCTGGTCTTGGGCAGCCTCGGCGCCTTGTTATTGCTGTTGCCCCGTGGTGTGCCGCTGCGTCCATTGGGCTGGCCGTTGATGTTGCTGCTGATATTGCCGCCGCGAGAGCGAATAGAAGAGGGGCGGGCCGATGTTTGGCAACTCGACGTCGGCCAAGGCCTGGCCATCCTCGTGCGCACCCGCCATCACGCGTTGCTTTATGACGCCGGGCCGCGTTTCGGCGAGTTCGATCTCGGCGAGCGGGTGGTGCTGCCAGCGCTGCGCAAACTCAATCTGCAAACGCTCGACCTGATGCTGCTCAGCCATGCCGACGCCGATCACGCTGGCGGCGCCGGGGCGGTGATGCGTGGATTGGACGTGCACCGCATCGTCAGTGGCGACCCGCCAAACCTGCCGCCGGAGTTGAGCGCCGAAGCCTGCGCAAGTGGCGAACAGTGGCAGTGGGATGGCGTGCAGTTCCAGCTCTGGCAATGGTCTGCGGCCGATGACAGCAACCAGCGCTCCTGTGTCTTGCAGATCGAAGCCAACGGCGAGCGCCTGCTGCTCACCGGCGACATCGACATTCACGCCGAGCGCGTTCTGCTCGACAGTCCACTGGCGGTGCCGACGCAATGGCTGCAATCGCCGCATCACGGCAGTCGCAGCTCATCGTCGATGGCCCTGCTCAAAGCCTTGCAGCCAGAAGCGGTGCTGATCTCCCGTGGCCACGGCAACTCCTTCGGTCACCCGCATCCGACCGTGCTTGCGCGCTACCGCAAGCAAGGCCTGCGCATCTATGACAGCGCCGAGCAGGGCGCCATCCATCTGCAACTGGGCAGCTTCAAACCGCCGTGGACGATGCGTCACCAGCGGCGTTTCTGGCGCGAGCCGCCGGCGCCTGGCCGTTGATCGGTGCCAGCATGGTTGCCACCTTACGGTCGTCGGGGCGGCGGGTCTTAATCGCGGATCGGTATGGTAAAGTGGCGCACTTTTTCGAGGGGACTGTCACTGTGTGGGAATTGGTCAAATCCGGCGGCTGGATGATGTTGCCGATCATTCTGAGTTCCATTGCGGCCATGGCGATCGTTGCCGAACGCCTGTGGACACTGCGCGCCAGTCGCGTCACCCCCGAGCATCTGCTGGGTCAGGTCTGGGTCTGGATCAAGGACAAGCAGCTCAATAAGGAAAAACTCAAGGAATTGCGCGCCAACTCGCCGCTGGGGGAAATCCTCGCCGCGGGCCTGGCCAACTCCAAGCATGGTCGCGAGATCATGAAGGAGTGCATCGAAGAGGCCGCCGCGCGGGTCATTCATGAGCTCGAACGCTATGTCAACGCGTTGGGCACCATCGCCGCGATGTCGCCGTTGCTCGGTCTGCTCGGCACTGTGCTCGGCATGATCGACATTTTCAGTGCCTTCACCGGTTCCGGCATGACCACCAATGCATCGGTGCTGGCCGGCGGTATTTCCAAGGCGCTGATCACCACGGCGGCGGGCCTGATGGTCGGTATTCCGGCGGTGTTCTTCCACCGTTTCCTGCAACGCCGTATCGACGAGCTGGTGGTCGGCATGGAGCAGGAAGCGATCAAACTGGTGGAAGTGGTGCAGGGCGACCGTGATGTCGATCTGGCCGAGGGCCGCGCGTGAAATTCCGTCGCAAGCCTCGGGAAACCATCGATATCAACCTCGCGTCGCTGATCGACGTGGTGTTCATTCTGCTGCTGTTTTTCGTGGTCACTACCACCTTCACCCGTGAAACCCAGCTGCGCGTGGATTTGCCGGAAGCAGTCAGCGGTTCGCCCGCCGAAGATCAGCAAGTCAAACAACTGGACGTCGCGATCAGCGCCGAAGGCGTGTTCTCGGTGAATAACAGGATTCTGCCGAAGAATGACCTGCCGACGCTGATGGAAGCCATGCAGAAAGAGTCCAACGGCGATACCAGCATGCCGCTGTCGATCAGTGCCGATGGCAAGGCCCAGCACCAATCGGTGATCACCGCCATGGACGCGGCCGGCAAGCTCGGTTTCAGCCACCTGCGCATGACCACGGTCGAGGCGGCGCCGAAATCCTGATGAGCCTCTCCGATCGCCTGCTCACCGCGTGGTATCAGGGGCACCCGGCCCTGACGCTGCTGCGGCCGCTGGAAATGTTGTATCGCCGTGTGGTGATCAACAAACGTCAGCGCTTTCTCGACGGCGAAGGTGAAATCTACCAATCGCCCGTGCCGCTGATTGTGGTCGGCAATATCACCGTCGGCGGCACCGGCAAGACACCGATGATTCTCTGGCTGATCGAGCATTGCCGGCGCCGTGGACTGCGGGTTGGCGTGGTCAGTCGTGGTTATGGCGCCAGGCCGCCGCACCTGCCGTGGCGCGTCGAGGCTGCGCACAGCGCCGAGGTAGCCGGTGACGAGCCGCTGCTGATTGTCCAGCGCACCGGCGTGCCACTGATGATCGACCTTGATCGCGGCGCCGCCGTCAAAGCCTTGATCGCCAGTGAGCCCTTGGACCTGATCCTGTCCGACGATGGCATGCAGCATTACCGCCTCGCACGGGATCTGGAACTGGTACTGATCGATGCGGCTCGTGGCTTGGGCAACCAGCGCTGTCTGCCGGCCGGACCATTGCGTGAGCCGGTCGAGCGCCTGCAAAGTGTCGACGGCGTGCTGTTCAACGGTGCCTTGGCTGATCGCGACGACGGTTTCGCCTTCCGCCTGCAACCCACGGCGCTGGTCAATCTGCACAGCGGCGAACGTCAGTCGCTCGAACATTTTCCGCCCGGCCAGGCGCTGCACGCGGTAGCCGGGATCGGCAATCCGCAACGTTTCTTCAATACCCTCGAAGCGCTAGACTGGCGGCCAGTTCCGCATGCGTTTGCCGACCACGCCGAGTACAGCGTGCAGGCCCTGAATTTCACCCCGTCATTACCCTTGGTAATGACCGAAAAGGACGCGGTGAAGTGCCGTGCCTTTGCTGCTGCCGACTGGTGGTATCTGGCGGTCGATGCCGTGCCGTCGCCGGCCTTCGTGGCCTGGTTCGACACGCAGCTGATGCGGCTGTTGCCGGATCGTCTGTTGCCTTAACTGTTTTTATTTCTGGGAATGTTCATGGACACCAAACTGCTCGACATCCTTGCTTGCCCCGTGTGCAAAGGCCCGCTCAAGCTCAGCGCCGACAAGACCGAACTGATCAGCAAGGGCGCCGGCCTGGCGTACCCGATCCGCGACGGCATCCCGGTAATGCTGGAAAGCGAAGCGCGCACCCTGACCACCGACGAGCGCCTGGATAAATGACCACAGCCTTCACCGTTGTCATCCCGTCGCGTTTCGCCTCGACCCGTCTGCCGGGCAAGCCGTTGCTCGATATCGCCGGCAAGCCGATGATCCAGCATGTCTGGGAACAGGCCAGCAAAAGCAGCGCCACCCGCGTCGTGGTTGCCACCGATGACGCGCGCATTGTCCAAGCGTGCAAAAGCTTTGGCGCCGAAGTGGTGCTCACCCGTGAAGATCACAATTCCGGCACTGATCGTCTGGCCGAAGTCGCGGCGAAACTGGGTCTTGCGCCGGATGCGATCGTGGTCAACGTGCAAGGCGATGAGCCGTTGATTCCGCCGAGCGTGATCGATCAGGTCGCCGCTAACCTGGCCGCTCACACCGAAGCGCGCATGGCCACCTTGGCCGAGCCGATCGAAGACGTCGAAACCCTGTTCAACCCCAACGTTGTGAAGGTTTCCAGCGACATCAACGGTCTGGCCCTGACATTCAGTCGTGCAACCTTGCCATGGGCTCGCGATGCATTCGCCAGAAACCGCGAGCAACTGCCGGAAGGCGTGCCCTATCGCCGCCACATCGGTATTTATGCCTATCGCGCCGGGTTCCTCCACGACTTCGTGAGCTGGGGGCCCTGCTGGCTGGAAAACACCGAATCCCTCGAGCAACTGCGTGCCTTGTGGCACGGCGTGCGCATTCATGTCGCCGACGCGCTGATCGCGCCGCCGACCGGCGTCGACACCGTCGAAGACCTTGAGCGGGTTCGTCGCCTGCTGGGGGCCTGATGCGCGTTCTGTTTGTGTGCCTGGGCAACATCTGCCGTTCGCCCACCGCCGAAGGCGTGTTGCGCCACAAGTTGCGCGAAGCCGGATTGGCGGACGTGGTCGAAGTGGCCTCCGCCGGCACCGGTGACTGGCACGTCGGCAACCCGCCGGACAAGCGCAGCCAGGCCGCGGCGAAACTGCGCGGTTATGACCTGTCGACGCAACGCGCGCAGCAGGTCAGCCGGGCCGATTTCGCCAGCTACGACCTGATTCTCGCCATGGATAACAGCAACCTGCGCAACCTCAAAGCCTTGCAGCCGTCCGCCGGCAAGGCCGAGCTTGACCTGTTCCTGCGTCGCTATGCTGGATTGGTCGATGAAGTGCCAGATCCGTATTACGACGGTGATCAGGGTTTCGAGCAGGTGCTCGATCTGATCGAAGCGGCCTGCGATCAACTGCTGATCGAAGTGAAGGGCCGCTTATGAGTTTGCAGATCCAAGCACAAGTGTCGCTGAAAGCGTTCAACACCTTTGGCGTCGATGTGCGTGCGCAACTGTTTGCCGAAGCCCACAGCGACGCCGACGTCCGCGAAGCGCTGGCCTATGCCGCGTCCCATGACGTGCCGTTGCTGGTGATCGGCGGCGGCAGCAATTTGCTGCTGACGGCGGATGTTCAGGCGTTGGTGTTGCGCATGGCCACTCGTGGCATTCGGCTGCTCAGCGATGATGGCAGTCGCGTGGTGGTCGAGGCGGAAGCGGGCGAACCGTGGCATCCGTTCGTGCAGCACACGCTGGCCCAGGGGCTGGCCGGGCTGGAAAACCTCAGCCTGATTCCTGGCACCGTCGGCGCCGCGCCGATGCAGAATATCGGTGCCTATGGCGTCGAGATCAAAGATGTGTTTGCCGGGCTGACCGCGCTCGACCGCGAGAGCGGCGAGCTGCGTGATTTCAGTCTGGAAGACTGCAACTTCGGCTACCGCGACAGTCTGTTCAAGCAGCAGCCGGGACGTTGGCTGATCCTGCGGGTGCGCTTCAGGCTCGATCGCGCAGCGCACCTGCATCTGGAATACGGCCCAGTGCGTCAGCGCTTGAGCGAGCAGGGCATCGAGCAGCCGACGCCCACCGACGTCAGCCGCGCCATCTGCAGCATCCGCAGCGAAAAACTGCCGGACCCGGCGGTGCTCGGCAACGCCGGCAGCTTCTTCAAGAACCCGCTGGTGCCCGCCGCTGTAGTCACGCAGATCAAAGCGCAGCACCCGGATCTGGTGGCTTATCCGCAAGCCGATGGACAGATGAAACTGGCCGCCGGCTGGCTGATCGAACGCGCCGGCTGGAAGGGTTTTCGCGACGGCGATGCCGGCGTGCACAAGTTGCAGGCACTGGTGCTGGTCAACTACGGCACGGCCACCGGTCTGCAACTGCTCGACCTGGCGCAACGTATCCAGAAAGACATCGCCGAGCGCTTCCATGTCGAACTGGAAATGGAGCCCAATCGGTATTGAGGCTACGCTTGCCTGATGCCATCCAAAGCCCTGCACTGATGAAAAAAGTGCAGGGCTTTTTTGTTAATGCTGGGTTAACTTAGCGACCTAACGATACCTACCATTTGCTCCACCCAAAGGCCCGGTGCAGACGTTCCCGTCGGCGCAAGAGAGCCTGATTAGCCTGAGTCGATCTGCGCGAACCCACCGCTGATTTTCCGGCGGCAGATTGCTCGACCCCATAACCACTAAAAAATATGCGGGCGTGCCCATGATTACCCTGAAACTCAACGGTCAAGACCACTCCCTCGATGTCACCGAAGACATGCCGCTGCTGTGGGCGATTCGTGACGTAGCCGGTTACAACGGCACCAAGTTCGGTTGCGGCATGGGCCTGTGCGGCGCCTGCACCATCCACATCGACGGCTTGCCGGCGCGCAGTTGCATCACGCCGATCGGCTCGGTGATCGGCCAGAATGTCACCACCATCGATAACCTCCACGCCGATCCGGTGGGCAAGGTCGTTCAGCAAGCCTGGCTCGACAGCGCGGTCGCGCAATGCGGTTATTGCCAGGGCGGGCAGATCATGTCGGCCACCGCTCTGCTGAAAACCAATCCCAACCCGAGCGACGAGCAGATCGAAGAAGCCATGGTCGGCAACATCTGCCGCTGCGGCACCTACAACCGGATCAAAACCGCGATCCGCCAGGCCTCCACGCAACTGAAGGAGGTGAAGGCATGAGCCGCGTCCCGAATGATTTCGCCCTGAGCAACCTCAGCCGCCGTGGCTTTCTCAAAGGCGTCGGCGCCACCAGCGCGCTGGTCCTTGCGGCGAGTTGGGGCTGGCAGGATGCGCTGGCCGATGACGCGGCGAAGAAGTTCGGCGCCGACGGCATGCCCAATGGCTGGATCGACGATCCCAAGGTCTATGTAAGCATTGCCGCCGATGGCAGCGTCACCGTGGTTTGCAACCGTTCGGAAATGGGCCAGGGCGTGCGCACCAGCCTGAGCATGGTGGTTGCCGATGAACTGGAGGCCGATTGGGCGCAGGTCAAAGTGCAGCAGGCGCCCGGTGACGAAGTGCGCTTCGGCAACCAGGACACCGACGGTTCGCGCAGCATGCGTCACTGGTATGAGCCGATGCGTCGTTGCGGCGCGGCCGCGCGGACCATGCTCGAACAGGCGGCCGCTGCGCAATGGAAAGTGCCGGTCGGCGAATGCCATGCGCAACTGCACAAAGTTATTCATAAACCCTCCGGCCGTGAGCTGGGGTATGGCGAGCTCGCCGCTGCGGCCAGTGCGCTGGCAGTACCGGCGCGTGACAGCCTGCGCCTCAAGCAGCCGTCGGAGTTTCGCTACATCGGCAAAGAAGGCACCAAGGCCATTG
The DNA here is from genome assembly GCF_900105805.1 of Pseudomonas moraviensis. Classification (NCBI taxonomy): domain Bacteria; kingdom Pseudomonadati; phylum Pseudomonadota; class Gammaproteobacteria; order Pseudomonadales; family Pseudomonadaceae; genus Pseudomonas; species Pseudomonas moraviensis. The sequence continues at coordinate 438,250 of NZ_LT629788.1, forward strand.
ATGGTGCCGACATCGTCAATGGCCGCGCAGTGTACGGCGCCGACGTGCATTTCGACGGCATGCTCTACGCCACCATCGCTCGCCCGGCAGTGTATGGCGGCAAGGTCAAAAGCCTCGATGACAGCGCCGCGCTGAAAGTCCCGGGCGTGCTAAAAGTCATTCAGATCGAAGGCCGGCCGTTGCCGTCGGAGTTTCAGCCGCTGGGCGGCGTCGCAGTCGTCGCGAGCAACACCTGGGCGGCGATCAAGGGCCGCGAGGCGCTGAAGATCGAGTGGGACGACGGCCCGAATGCCAGTTATGACTCGATTGCCTATCGCAAAGAGCTTGAAGCCGCGTCGCTGACAGCCGGCAAAGTGGTGCGCAATACCGGTGACATCGACAAGGCCCTGAGCGGCGCTGCCAGCACCCTCGAAGCCTCGTACTACCTGCCGCATCTGGCGCAGGCACCGATGGAACCGATGGTTGCGATTGCGCGGTTCAAGGACGGCGTGTGCGAGGCCTGGGCGCCGAGCCAGGCACCGCAGGTCACCCGTGAGCGCATCGCCGAGCGCCTGGGCGTACCGTTCGAAAAGGTCACTTTCAACGTTACGCTGCTGGGCGGTGGGTTCGGGCGCAAGTCGAAACCGGACTTCGTCGTCGAAGCGGCGATTCTCGCCAAGGAATTTCCGGGCAAGGCTGTACGGGTGCAGTGGACGCGCGAAGACGACATCCACAACTCGTATTTCCACACCGTGTCGGCGGAGTACCTGAAGGCCGGCATCGACAAGAACGGCATGCCCTCCGGTTGGCTGCATCGCACCGTGGCGCCAAGCATCACTGCACTGTTTGCCCCGGACATGAACCATGAAGCCGCGTTCGAGCTGGGCATGGGCTTTACCAACATGGCCTACGCGATTCCCAACGTACGCCTGGAAAACCCCGAAGCCAAAGTGCACACGCGGGTCGGCTGGTACCGCTCGGTATCGAACATTCCCCATGGCTTTGCGATTCAGAGTTTCGTTGATGAATTGGCGCACAAGGCCGGTGAAGATCCGCTCAAGTACCAGATCAAACTGCTCGGGCCGGACCGGCAGATCGATCCTCGCACCTTGAGCGAAGAGTGGAACTACGGCGAATCGCCCGAGCGTTATCCGATCGACACCGGTCGCATGCGCACGGTGCTGGAAACGGCCGCCAAGGCTGCCGGTTGGGGGCGCAAGCTGCCCAAGGGCCGGGGGCTCGGTCTGGCCGTTCATTACAGCTTCGTCACCTATGTGGCGGCGGTGATTGAGGTCGAGGTCAAGGACGACGGTTCGCTGATCGTGCACAAGGCCGACATCGCCGTCGACTGCGGGCCGCAAATCAACCCTGAGCGTATCCGTTCGCAGTTCGAAGGCGCGTGCGTCATGGGCCTGGGCAATGCCGTACTCGGTGAAATCAGCTTCAAGGACGGCAAGGTGCAGCAGGACAACTTCCATATGTACGAGGTCGCGCGCATGTCGCTGGCACCGAAGGAAGTTGCGGTGCATCTGGTCACGCCGCCGGGGGACGTGCCGTTGGGTGGCGTTGGTGAGCCGGGCGTACCGCCAATTGCTCCGGCGCTGTGCAATGCGATCTTCGCCGCGACCGGCAAGCGCATCCGCAATCTGCCGGTGCGTTATCAGTTGCAAGGCTGGCAGAAGGCGGAGGCGTAATGGACAGCGTCGATCTCAACGTCCTGCGCAGCGTCCTCGAATGGCGCCGCGCCGGGCAGCGGGTGGTGCTGTTCAGTGTGGTGCAGACCTGGGGCACCGCACCGCGCTCGCCCGGCGCCATGCTCGCCTTGCGTGAAGATGGCGTGGTGATCGGCTCGGTGTCGGGCGGCTGTGTCGAGGATGACCTGATCGCGCGCCTGCACGACGGTCGCATCGCCACCGAGGGCCCGCCAGTGCAGATGATTACCTACGGCGTGACCCGCGAGGAGGCCGCGCGTTTCGGCCTGCCATGCGGCGGCACCCTGCGCCTGACCGAGGAGCGCGTCGGCGACCCGGCGTGGGTGGCCGAGCTGCTGCAGCGTTGCGAAAACCATGAAATCGTTGCCCGGGAACTGAACATCGAAACCGGCGAGGTGCTGTTAACTCCGGCGACTAAATCCGACTCACTGGTGTTCGACGGCAAAATCCTGCGAGCGATTTATGGCCCGCGCTGGCGCCTGTTGCTGATCGGCGCCGGGCAGTTGTCGCGCTACGTCGCCGACATGGCGCGGCTGCTGGATTTCGAAGTGCTGATCTGCGATCCGCGCACCGAGTTCGTTTACGGCTGGGAAGAGCAACATGGCCGTTTTGTTCCCGGCATGCCGGACGAAGCGGTGCTGAACATCCAGACCGACGAGCGCACGGCGATTGTTGCCTTGACCCACGATCCTCGGCTGGACGACATGGCGTTGCTCACCGCGCTCGACTCGCCGGCGTTCTACGTCGGCGCGCTGGGCTCGCGGGTCAACAGCCAGAAGCGCCGGGAAAACCTCGCTCAGCTAGGCTTGTCGCAAACATCGATTGATCGCCTGCACGGGCCGATCGGCCTGCACATCGGCAGTCATTCGCCAGCGGAGATCGCTTTGTCGTTGCTGGCGGAAATTGTCGCGATCAAGAACGGTGTGGAGTTGAAGCAGAAAAAACCGCTGGAGGGTGTATGAGCCAATCCATCGCAGTGATCGTGCTGGCAGCGGGCGAGGGCAAGCGCTTTCGCCAGATCGCCGGCCCTGACAAAGACAAGTTGCTCGCTGACTGCACGGGGCGCGACGACGCCGTGCGCTCGGTGATCGAGCAAGTACTCGTGAACCTGCCGGCCAGTCTCGACAAGCGCGTACTGGTCACGACCGAAGCGCGCCCGCAGGCGATGCGCATGGCCCAGGCTTACGGCTGCGATGTGGTGTCGATCGAATCGACAGGCATGGGTGACAGTATCGCCGCAGGTGTTGCCGCTTGCCCTGACGCCGATGGCTGGTTGATTGTGCTGGGTGATATGCCGTTTATCTTGCCGTCGAGTATTGAGCGAGTGTTCGCGGCGATGGCTGACGATGCGGTGAGTGTGCCGGTGCTGAACGGCGAGTTTGGCCATCCGGTGGGGTTTGGTCGTTCGTTTGGCACGCAATTGCAGACGCTGACCGGTGATCGTGGGGCCCGGCCGTTGTTTGCGCAGGGGCGGGTGGTGGAAGTGGCGGTGGATGATCCCGGGGTGTTGTGGGATATCGATGTGCCTGAATCTCTGGTATTTCCTCATTCCTGAGCCATGCACAAATCCCCTGTAGGAGTGAGCCTGCTCGCGATAGCGGTCGTTCAGCTACATGTGTGCTGACTGACACACCGCTATCGCGAGCAGGCTCACTCCTACAATGAACATCGGTGCGGCCTGAATCGCAGTCAATAAAAAGCCCCGCCAGGCTTTCACCAGGCGGGGCTATTTAATGGCTTCAGGAATTACACGAGTGGTTTAGGCTCGTGCTGTTTTTCCTGGGCTTCTTCGCGCTGCTCGACCGCGTCCTGAACGGAGCGTGGTGCTTCAGCGATCACCGCTTCAACCGAAGCTTCTTCAGCGACCGGGGCAGGGGCTGCCTCGACCACTTCAACCGCAGCGGCCGGTTCTGCAGCCACTGGCGCCGCAGCGGCAGCCAGTTCGGCTTCCTTCTGCAGACGCTCGGCTTCACGCTTGCGACGACGCACTTCACGCGGGTCGTTTGGCGCGCGGCCGTTTGGCGTCAGGGCGCTGACCGGAGCCGGTGCTTCAACCACTGGGGCAGGCGCTTCGACTACGGCTGGTGCTTCTTCAACCTGAGCTTTCGCAACCGGTGCTTCGACAGCTGGTGCTTCAACCACTGGCTCTGGAGCCGGTTCGGCCGCTGCAACTACTGGCTCGGAAACTATGGCCTGCGGCACTTCGACTTCAGCGACTGGCGCTGGCGCTTCGGTGACGGCTGGCTCGGCAACCCAGTTGAACGCAGTCTGCTCTTCGCGAACTTCACGCACGGTTTTGGTCACGTCTTCAGTGACGGTTTCAACCGCTGGCTCAGTGACGGCAGCTGGCGCTTCAACGGTAGCTTCTGGTTCAGCCGCCGCTTCAGCCTGAGGTTGGGCTTCGCGAACCGGGGCCACTTCGATTTCCGGTGCAGCGGTCACTTCCACAGGAGTGGTGGCTTCGACAACCGGCGCTTCGACTGGAGCAGTTTCCAGTGTGGCGGCGGTGGCGCGTTCAGCCTGCTCGTGGGCCTGGGCTTCAGCCGGCGCGCTGATGGTGCTGCTGGCAACGGCGGCGGTGACCGCCAGGCCAGCGGCCAGATCGGCAGTGCTTGGCTCACCAGCGTTTTCAGCGGACTCGGATTCTTCCGAACCTTCGATCACGTTGCCGTTGGCATCACGCTGACGCTCGCGACGGTTGCTGCGACGACGCTGACCACGGGAGCGACGACGTGGACGATCGCCTTCGGCGCTGTCCTGACCGTCTTCCGGCAGTTGCTCTTCGTTATTGGTGTTCACTTCTTCTTCAGCGACGGCAGCAGCGGCTTGTTCGGCGCGCGGTTGACGTTCTTCACGCGGCGGACGCGGAGCGCGTTCTTCGCGTGGCTGACGGGCCGGACGCTCTTCAGCCGACACGGCAGCGGTGGCTGCGGCTGCGGCTGGCGCGGCGTCCAGTGGCTCGCGCAGTTCACGTACGCGTTCTTCACGCTCGCCACGCGGCTTGCGATCTTCACGCGGTGCGCGCGGTGCACGTTCTTCACGCGGGGCACGTGGTGCGCGCTCTTCGCGAGCAACCGGTGCTTCGCTGCGAGCTTCACGGGGCTCACGGACTTCACGTGGCTGACGCTCTTCACGCGGTTCGCGCGGCGCACGCTCTTCACGTGGGGCACGTTCTTCGCGCGGCTTGCGTTCTTCATCGCGGCGACCGTTACGGTTGCGGCTCTGCTGACGACCGTTGCGACGCTCTTCGTTACGCGCTGGACGCTCGGTGGCAGCCGGTTTTGCAACGGCAACCGGTGCGGCTGGCTCTTCCTTGGTGGCGAACAGGCTGACCAGCGACTTTACCAGACCTTTGAACAGGCTTGGCTCAGGCGCGGCAACCGGTGCCGGAGCAGGGGCGGCAGGGGCAACTTCAGTCGGCACCGGCGCGTTGGCGCGGGCCGGCGCAGTCTTCACCGCAGCTTCCTGGCGAACCAGGGTACGGGTGGCGGCGGCTGGCTGGACTTCTTCGACTTCGGCAGCTGCCGCAGCGATTTCGTAGCTGGACTGGTTGGTCGCGGCTTCCGGGCTGTCATCACGCAGACGCTGAACTTCGAAGTGCGGCGTTTCGAGGTGATCGTTCGGCAGAATGACGATGCGGGCACGGGTGCGCAGTTCGATCTTGGTGATCGAGTTGCGTTTTTCGTTGAGCAGGAACGCGGCGACCGGGATCGGCACTTGCGCGCGAACTTCGGCGGTGCGGTCCTTCAGGGCTTCTTCTTCGATCAGGCGCAGGATGGCCAGCGACAGCGATTCAACGTCACGGATGATGCCGGTGCCGTTGCAACGCGGGCAGACGATGCCGCTGCTTTCGCCAAGCGATGGACGCAGGCGCTGACGGGACATTTCCAGCAGGCCGAAGCGCGAGATGCGACCGATCTGCACACGGGCGCGGTCGGCTTCCAGGCATTCACGGACTTTTTCTTCCACGGCGCGCTGGTTCTTGGCCGGGGTCATGTCGATGAAGTCGATGACGATCAGGCCGCCGATGTCGCGCAGGCGCAACTGACGGGCGATTTCTTCGGCGGCTTCAAGGTTGGTCTGCAGGGCGGTTTCTTCGATGTCGCTGCCTTTGGTGGCGCGCGCCGAGTTGATGTCGATGGACACCAGGGCTTCGGTCGGATCGATGACGATGGAGCCGCCGGAAGGCAGTTCGACGACGCGCTGGAACGCGGTCTCAATCTGGCTTTCGATCTGGAAACGGTTGAACAGCGGCACGCTGTCTTCGTACAGCTTGATCTTGCTGGCGTACTGCGGCATCACCTGGCGGATGAAGGTCAGGGCTTCGTCCTGGGCTTCAACGCTGTCGATCAGCACTTCGCCGATGTCCTGGCGCAGGTAATCGCGGATGGCGCGGATGATCACGTTGCTTTCCTGGTAGATCAGGAATGGCGCGGAGCGATCCAGCGAAGCTTCTTTGATGGCGGTCCACAGTTGCAGCAGGTAGTCGAGGTCCCACTGCATTTCTTCGCTGCTGCGGCCCAGGCCGGCAGTGCGCACGATCAGACCCATGTCGGCCGGAGCGACCAGGCCGTTCAGCGCTTCACGCAGTTCGTTGCGCTCTTCGCCTTCGATGCGACGGGAGATGCCGCCGGCACGCGGGTTGTTCGGCATCAGCACGAGGTAACGACCGGCCAGGCTGATGAAGGTGGTCAGGGCGGCGCCCTTGTTGCCACGTTCTTCTTTCTCGACCTGAACGATGACTTCCTGGCCTTCGCTCAGGACGTCCTTGATGTTGACGCGGCCTTCGGGGGCTTTCTTGAAGTATTCGCGGGAGATTTCTTTGAGGGGCAGGAAGCCGTGGCGCTCGGAGCCGAAATCGACAAAGGCAGCCTCAAGGCTTGGTTCGATGCGAGTGATGCGGCCTTTATAGATGTTGGCCTTCTTCTGCTCGCGTGCACCGGATTCGATGTCCAGGTCGTAGAGGCGCTGGCCATCTACCAGTGCAACACGCAACTCTTCGGGTTGAGTTGCGTTAATCAGCATTCTTTTCATGTAGTACCGTCGGTTTCCGGGCTGCCGGAAACGGCGTTCGGCACACACGACTTCTCACGGTCGGTGTCAGGTGCGTCGGGAGTGGTTGGCCATTCCCGTGTCCAGCGATGTCCGGCCAATTGGGCCGATACCGCGACGTACGCGTCCTGCTTGCTGTGGCTACTTAAGCACTCAGTCAGGAGGAGGAATCAACCAGCGGCTGTGGACGAGATGAAGCGTCTTGATCAAAGCTTGTTGCTACACAGTCCGGCGGTTGTGCATCTCCACCCTACACGTATCCCTGATAATTCGGGTGCTGCCGCGCGCAGAATCCGCAGCGGGTTGGCATTTACCGTGAGCTCCGAAAGGGGAGGTCACGCATCATGGCTAATTCAGGCGATGTTTCCGAAACATTCGCTCGGGGTCATTCGCAGTCGACTGCACTTTGTGAACTGGCCTCGAATGTTGCCTGCCGGGCGAGTGAGAACTCTGCTCGGCGGTGTAATTCAGGCCTCATGTCACCTGCGCTCGTTACAACCGCAAACTCCACCGTTACGTAGCGAAAGCCCCGTAGGACGGCCTCGCGCCCTGGTGAATTGCGTTGGTCAGGGCCGGTCTTTGACCGTGGTTCCGCTGTCCAGGCCGCTTTTGGCGGCGTTCGCGACTATAGCAGCAATGATTAAGTGCTTCAATTCCATAAAAATTGTTATCATCCGCAGCATGACAACTACTGCCCCTTCGACTCCAGGCGTTCAACTGCTTGAAGTCTCGCCGGAGTATGCCGGCCAACGAATCGACAACTTTCTCCTCGCCCGGCTCAAAGGCGTGCCCAAGACCTTGATTTACCGCATTTTGCGCAAAGGCGAAGTGCGCGTGAACAAAGGTCGGATCAAGCCCGAATACAAGCTCCAGGCCGGCGATATCGTGCGCGTGCCGCCGGTTCGCGTTCCTGAGCGCGACGAGCCGGTGCCCCTGGCCCAGGGGCTGCTGCAGCGGCTGGAAGCGTCGATTGTCTACGAAGACAAAGCCCTGATCGTGATCAACAAGCCCGCCGGCATTGCGGTTCACGGCGGCAGCGGGCTGAATTTCGGGGTGATCGAAGCCTTTCGTCAGTTGCGTCCCGATGCCAAGGAGCTGGAACTGGTTCACCGTCTCGACCGTGACACCTCCGGCCTGCTGATGATCGCCAAGAAGCGCAGCATGTTGCGCCACTTGCACGAGCAACTGCGCGGCGATGGCGTCGACAAGCGCTACATGGCACTGGTTCGCGGCAACTGGGCAACATCGATCAAGCAAGTCCGTGCGCCATTGCTCAAGAGCAATCTGCGTTCCGGCGAGCGCATGGTCGAGGTCAACGATGAAGGCAAGGAGGCTCTGACCGTGTTCAAGGTGCTGCGCCGCTTCGGCGACTTTGCCACCATGGTCGAGGCCAAACCGGTTACCGGGCGTACCCACCAGATTCGTGTGCACACCCTGCACGCCGGGCATTGCATTGCCGGCGACAGCAAGTACGGCGACGACGATTTCACCAGGGAAATCCGCGATCTGGGTGGCAAGCGCTTGTTCCTGCACGCCTACATGCTGACTGTGCCGCTGCCCGATGGCGGCAAGCTGACCCTGCAAGCACCGGTTGACGAAATGTGGGCCAAGACCGTGGAGCGATTGAGTGCGCCCATCTGATTACAAACTGCTGATTTTCGATTGGGACGGCACCCTCGCCGATTCCATTCACCGGATCGTCGAGGCCATGCATTCGGCGTCCGGCCGTTCCGGTTTCGAGCTGCGCGATGACTTCGCCGTAAAAGGCATCATCGGCCTCGGATTGCCGGAAGCGATTCGCACCCTGTACCCCGAAATCAGCGACGCAGAACTGCTCGCTTTTCGCGAGTACTACGCCGATCACTACATCGCTGCCGAGGCCGTGCCTTCGCCGCTGTTCGAAGGCGTGGTCGAGTCGATGGCGTCGTTTCGCGAACAGGGCTATCACCTGGCGGTGGCGACCGGCAAAAACCGGCGCGGACTGGATCGTGTGCTCAAGGCCAATGGCTGGGAAGATTATTTCGATATCACCCGTGCCGCCGATGAAACTGCCAGCAAGCCGCACCCTCTGATGCTTGAGCAGATCGTCAGCCACTGCGGCGTGCGCCCGGAGCAGGCGTTGATGGTCGGTGATTCGTCGTTCGATCTGCTGATGGCGCGCAATGCGGGAATGGATTCGGTGGCGGTCAGTTATGGCGCGCAATCGATCGAGTCCCTGCAGCAGTTTGAGCCGCGGCTGTCGATCGACCGTTTTTCTGAATTGCATGCCTGGCTGGGTCAGCGGGCTTAATACGTTTTTGCTGGGGTAGATGGCATGACCGACGAATGGAAAGCACCGGCCAAGGCAAGTGCCGACGACGGTGACGCGAAAAGCTGGAAGCTGTTGGAAAAAACTCTGCTGGCTGGTGTGCAGGAACAACGCCGTTCGCGGCGCTGGGGGATTTTCTTCAAGCTGCTGACGTTTGTTTATCTGTTTGTTGCGCTGCTGCTGTTCACGCCGCTGATGGACATGGAAAAAAGCGCCACCCGCGGCCCGAACTACACGGCGTTGATCGAGATCGACGGCGTAATCGCCGACAAGGAGCCAGCCAGCGCCGACAATATCGTGGGCAGCCTGCGCGCGGCCTTCGAAGACAAAAAGGTCAAGGGCGTGATCCTGCGCATCAACAGCCCGGGCGGCAGTCCGGTGCAGTCGGGTTATGTCTATGACGAGATCAAGCGTCTGCGTGCTCTGCACCCGGAGATCAAGCTTTACGCAGTGATTTCCGATCTAGGTGCCTCCGGTGCTTACTACATCGCCAGCGCGGCGGACCAGATTTACGCCGACAAGGCCAGTCTGGTGGGTTCGATCGGCGTGACAGCGGCGGGTTACGGTTTCGTCGGCACCATGGAAAAGCTGGGTGTTGAGCGTCGTACCTACACCTCCGGCGAGCACAAGGCGTTTCTCGATCCGTTCCAGCCGCAAAAGCCTGAAGAAACAGCGTTCTGGCAAGGCGTGCTCGACACTACGCACAAGCAGTTCATCAACAGCGTCAAGCAGGGTCGTGGCGAGCGCCTGAAAGACAAAGAGCATCCGGAGCTGTTTTCCGGGCTGGTCTGGTCGGGTGAGCAGGCGCTGCCGCTGGGCCTTATCGACGGCCTGGGCAGTGCCAGTTCGGTGGCGCGTGATGTGATTGGCGAGAAGGAACTGGTGGACTTCACTGTGCAGGAATCGCCGTTCGATCGTTTCTCGAAGAAGCTTGGTGCCAGCGTGGCGGAGCAATTGGCGATGTGGATGGGTTTCCACGGGCCTTCGTTGCGGTAAATTGCCGGTAGATCAAAAGATCGCAGCCTGCGGCAGTTCTTACAGGATTAATGTTCACTCGCTTTTTTTTGCGGTGACGCCGATTCTGTAGGACTGCCGCAGGCTGCGATCTTTTGCTTTTAAGGGATTTGCACACCTTCGGCCAGCAACATATCGATCAGGCGAATCAGCGGCAGGCCGATCAGGCTGGTGGCGTCCGGACCTTCGGTCGATTGAAACAGGCTTACACCCAAGCCTTCGGCCTTGAAGCTGCCGGCGCAGTCGTACGGCTGCTCGATGTGCAGATAGCGTTCGATGCGCGCCTGGTCCAGCCGGCGCATGTGCACGGTGAACGGCACGCAGTCGACCTGGCATTGCCCGGTCTGGCTGTTGAACAGCGCCAGGCCGGTGAGGAAGGTCACGCTCGCGCCGCTGGCGGCCATCAGCTGATCGCGGGCCTTTTCGAAGGTGTGCGGCTTGCCGATGATCTGTTCGCCGAGGACGGCGACCTGATCCGAGCCAATGATCAGATGAGCAGGGTGGCTGTCCGCCAAGGCCCGGGCTTTTTCCTCGGCAAGACGTTTGACCAGGCCGAGCGCGGACTCGCCCGGGCGATGACTTTCATCGATGTCCGGTGAGCTGCAGACGAACGGCAGGTGCAGGCGGGCGAGCAATTGGCGGCGATAAGTCGAGCTTGAAGCGAGTAATAAAGGCAGCATGGACGTCTCCTGAGGCAGGTGCGGATTCTAGCGGAGGCGCGCAAGTGACGGACAGGGCACAATTTCCTTTGACATGGGTGGGTGCATCCCTATAATGCTGCGCCTATGTTGAATGACCCGATTCCACCTCACGTTGACCCGCGCAAATTGGCTGACCGTGGCACCACCCTTCAAGGTGAACTGCTGCTGGCCGATTTGAAGAGACTCTGCGACCCGCTTTCCGACGATGTCGGTACGGTGCAGGCCAAATTCGTTTTTGAACGAGATGAACGTAAGTCTGTGGTCATCCACAGCTTTATCGACACCGAAGTCAAAATGGTTTGCCAGCGTTGTCTTGAGCTGGTCACCCTGCCGATCCACAGCGAATGCAGTTACGCGGTGGTGAAGGAGGGTGCGAATACCCAGTCGTTGCCGAAAGGTTATGACGTGCTGGAACTGGGCGAAGATCCATTGGATCTGCAGTCACTGATCGAGGAGGAGCTTCTGCTCGCCTTGCCCATTGTGCCTGCTCATCATCCGGAAGAATGCCAGCAGCCGGCGGGAGCAGATGAGCCCGAACCGAGCGAGGACGAGGTAACGCGGTCCAACCCGTTCAGTGTATTGGCGCAGTTAAAGCGTGACCCAAACGTTTAGGAGTTAATCAATTATGGCTGTTCAGCAGAACAAAAAATCCCGCTCTGCCCGTGACATGCGCCGTTCGCACGACGCTCTCGAGGCTAGCACCCTGTCTGTAGAAAAAACCACCGGTGAAGTTCACCTGCGTCACCACGTATCGCCAGAAGGCGTATACCGTGGCCGTAAAGTGATCGACAAGGGCGCTGACGAGTAATCACTTGTCCGCTCAAGTCATCGCGATTGACGCAATGGGCGGGGACTTCGGTCCCCGCAGCATTGTTCAGGCCAGTCTCGCTTGCCTGTCTGCTACGCCCTCGTTGCACCTGACCCTCGTCGGTCAACCCTCCCTTCTTGAAGAACTGATCCACGGCCAATCGGCTGCCGATCGCGCGCGCCTGACGATTGTTCCGGCCAGCGAAGTCATCACCATGGACGAAAAACCTGCCCAGGCCCTGCGTGGCAAGCCGGATTCGTCGATGCGTGTCGCCCTCGAATTGCTCCGCGATGGCCAGGTGCAGGCCTGTGTCAGTGCCGGCAATACCGGGGCGTTGATGGCGTTGTCGCGTTTTGTCCTGAAGACGCTGCCCGGCATTGATCGTCCGGCCATGGTGGCGGCGATTCCGACGCAGACCGGTTATTGCCAGTTGCTCGATCTTGGCGCCAACGTCGATTGCAGTGCCGAGCACCTGTTGCAGTTCGCTGTGATGGGTTCGGTGGCTGCGCAGACCTTGGGGATTGCCCGTCCGCGTGTGGCATTGCTGAACATCGGCACCGAAGACATCAAGGGCAATCAGCAGGTCAAACTGGCGGCGACGCTGTTGCAGGCTGCGCGCGGGATCAACTACATCGGCTTCATCGAAGGCGACGGCTTGTATCGCGGCGAGGCCGATGTGGTGGTCTGTGACGGTTTCGTCGGCAATATTCTGCTCAAATCCAGCGAGGGGCTGGCGACGATGATTGCGGCGCGCATCGAGGCTCTGTTCAAGAAAAACCTGGCTTCTCGCGCTGTAGGTGCGCTCGCGATGCCGTTGATGAAGCGTCTGCAGGCCGATCTGGCCCCGGCGCGACATAATGGCGCAAGCTTTCTCGGCTTGCAGGGCATCGTCGTGAAAAGTCACGGATCGGCCGGGGTGCAGGGCTTTCAGAGTGCGATTCAGCGGGCGCTGATCGAGATTCAGGAGAACCTGCCCGAGCGCCTCCACGGTCGTCTGGAGGATCTGTTGTCTTAGGCGTTTTCGTCGGACAATGCTTAAATGTGACCGCCCGGTTCAAAGGGCCATCCAAACTGTCAGTTTCTCCCGTCCCGAGCGGGACGTTATTTTCCGACGACAAGATCATTAGGGGCTTGTTACATGTCTGCTTCCCTCGCATTCGTCTTTCCAGGACAGGGTTCGCAGTCCCTCGGCATGCTGGCCGAGCTGGACGCGCAACATCCGCTGATCCTCGAAACATTTCAAGAAGCCTCTGCTGCGCTGGGCTATGACCTGTGGGCATTGACCCAGCAGGGCCCGGAAGAGCTGCTCAATCAAACTGATAAAACCCAGCCGGCCATTCTGACCGCATCGATCGCCCTGTGGCGTCTGTGGCTGGCTGAAGGTGGCGCGCGTCCGGCATTCGTCGCCGGTCATAGCCTGGGTGAATACAGTGCCTTGGTCGCCGCCGGCAGCCTGACCCTGGCTGACGCGGTCAAGCTTGTCGAGCGCCGTGGCCAGTTGATGCAGGAAGCGGTGCCGGCCGGGCAGGGCGGCATGGCCGCGATTCTCGGTCTGGAAGATGCCGATGTGCTGGCAGCCTGCGCCGAAGCGGCGCAAGGCGAAGTCGTCAGCGCGGTGAACTTCAACTCGCCAGGCCAAGTGGTGATCGCCGGCGCCAAGGCAGCCGTCGAGCGCGCCATCGAAGGCTGCAAGGCCCGTGGTGCCAAACGCGCCATGCCGTTGCCGGTGAGCGTGCCATCGCACTGTGAACTGATGCGTCCGGCTGCCGAGCGCTTCGCTGAGTCGATCGCTGCCATCGACTGGCAGGCGCCGCAGATCCCGGTCGTCCAGAACGTCAGCGCACAAGTGCCGGCCGATCTGGAAACCCTCAAGCGTGATCTGTTGGAACAACTCTACAAGCCAGTGCGCTGGGTTGAATCGGTGCAGACCCTGGCGGGCAAGGGCGCCACGAATCTGGTCGAATGCGGCCCGGGCAAAGTTCTGGCCGGCCTGAACAAACGTTGCGCCGAAGGCGTTTCGACTTCCAATCTCAATACCCCAGACGCCTTCGCTGCCGCTCGTGCAGCGCAGGCCTGAATCAGGAGAAACTTGCATGAGTCTGCAAGGTAAAGTTGCACTGGTCACCGGTGCAAGCCGCGGTATCGGCCAGGCCATCGCACTGGAACTGGGTCGTCAGGGCGCCATCGTTGTTGGCACCGCGACCTCCGCGTCGGGCGCCGAGCGCATTGCTGCGACCCTGAAGGAAAACGGCATCCAGGGTGCCGGTTTCGAACTCAACGTCACCAGCGACGAGTCGGTCAGCGCCGTGCTGGCGGGCATTCAGGAGCAGTTCGGTGCGCCGGTGGCGATTCTGGTCAATAATGCCGGTATCACCCGCGATAACCTGATGATGCGCATGAAAGACGACGAATGGTACGACGTGATCGATACCAACCTGAACAGTCTGTATCGCCTGTCCAAGGGCGTTCTGCGCGGCATGACCAAGGCACGTTGGGGTCGAATTATCAGTATTGGCTCGGTGGTGGGTGCCATGGGCAACGCCGGCCAAGTAAACTATGCAGCCGCCAAGGCCGGTCTGGAAGGTTTCAGCCGGGCGATGGCGCGTGAAGTCGGTTCGCGTTCGATTACGGTCAACTCGGTAACCCCAGGGTTCATCGACACCGATATGACCCGCGAGCTGCCTGAAGCACAGCGTGAAGCCTTGCAGACGCAGATTCCGCTGGGTCGTCTGGGGCAAGCTCAAGAGATCGCGTCCGTGGTCGCTTTTCTTGCATCCGACGGTGCGGCATACGTTACCGGGGCTACAATCCCGGTGAACGGTGGGATGTACATGTAAGTAAAATGTGACGGATTGCTTCAAAAAAATGTCATACGAGCTGTCTAAAATCCGTTATAAAGCTGCAATCTATTTATAGGCAGAGGGCCGCAGGGTTTGAGGAGTGAAGCTTTCAGTTGAAAAGCTGAAAAGTCTTTCTATACACTTACCCACTGGCCAGCTGCCTGAATTTGTCCATTAGGAGTGAAAACAAGGTATGAGCACCATCGAAGAGCGCGTCAAGAAAATCGTTGCCGAGCAACTGGGTGTTAAAGAAGAAGAAGTGGTCAACACCGCTTCCTTCGTAGAAGACCTGGGTGCCGACTCCCTTGACACCGTTGAGCTGGTGATGGCTCTGGAAGAGGAATTCGAGACCGAAATCCCTGACGAAGAAGCTGAAAAGATCACTACTGTACAAGCTGCAATCGACTACGTTACCAGCCACCAGGCGTAATAGTTTGTAATCGTTGCTTGCTGTCATGGAAAAACCGCACTGCCATCATGGCGTGCGGTTTTTTCTTTAGGCCTGATGCAAAGTCGTCATTTGAAAAAGGAGAGTGCTGTGTCGCGTAGACGCGTCGTAGTCACCGGTATGGGTATGTTGTCGCCACTGGGCACGGATGTGCCGAGCAGTTGGCAGGGCATTCTGGCTGGCCGCAGTGGCATTGGTCTGATCGAACACACCGACCTTTCTGCCTATTCGACCCGCTTTGGCGGTTCGGTCAAAGGCTTCAATGTCGAGGAGTACCTGTCGGTCAAGGAAGCGCGCAAGCTCGACCTGTTCATTCAGTACGGCCTCGCCGCAGGTTTTCAAGCCGTGCGCAACGCCGGTCTGGAAGTCACCGACGCCAACCGTGAGCGCATTGGCGTGGCCATGGGTTCGGGTATCGGCGGTCTGACCAACATCGAAGAAACCAGTCGCACCCTGCACGAGACCGGTCCTCGGCGAATCTCGCCATTCTTTGTGCCTGGCTCGATCATCAATATGATTTCCGGCTTCCTGTCGATCCATCTGGGCGCACAGGGACCCAACTACGCTATCGCCACCGCGTGCACCACCGGTACGCACTGTATCGGCATGGCCGCGCGCAACATCATGTATGACGAAGCCGACGTGATGATTGCCGGCGGTGCGGAAATGGCCGCTTGCGGCCTGGGCATGGGCGGCTTCGGCGCGTCCCGTGCGCTGTCGACCCGCAACGACGAGCCGACCCGCGCCAGTCGTCCATGGGACAAGGGCCGTGATGGCTTCGTCCTGTCCGACGGCGCCGGTGCGCTGGTTCTTGAAGAACTCGAACACGCCAAGGCGCGCGGCGCGACGATCTACGCGGAGCTGATCGGTTTCGGCACCAGTGGCGATGCGTTCCACATGACCTCGCCACCCGCCGACGGCGCCGGTGCCGCACGCTGCATCACCAATGCCCTGCGCGATGCGAAGATCAATGTCGATCAAGTGCAGTACATCAACGCTCACGGCACTTCGACCCCGGCCGGCGACCTTGCCGAAGCCAACGCGATCAAGTCGGTGTTCGGCGATCACGCCTACAAGCTGGCGGTCAGCTCGACCAAGTCGATGACCGGTCACCTGCTGGGTGCAGCGGGCGCCGTCGAGGCGATCTTCAGCGTGCTGGCGATCAACAGCCAGGTAGCACCGCCGACCATCAACCTCGATGAGCCGGACGAAGGCTGCGATCTCGATTTCGTCGCGCACACTGCGCGCAATATGGATATCGATGTCGTGCTGTCCAACTCCTTCGGTTTTGGCGGCACCAACGGCACTCTGGCGTTCCGCCGGTTCGCGGGCTGATGGAGAGCTGGGTCGACGGTCAACCGGCTGACGCGCTGTCGCTGAAAGATCGCGGCCTGGCCTACGGCGATGGTCTGTTCGAGACCATTGCTGTGCGCAGTGGTCGGCCGATCCTGCTGGATCGGCACCTGACGCGTCTGGCCGAGGGCTGTATGCGTCTGGCCATCTCTACCGATATCGAGCTGATTCGCCACGAGCTGCTGAGCTATGCGACAGCGATGGGCGAGGGCGTGCTCAAGCTCATCCTCACTCGCGGTGACGGTCTGCGCGGTTATGCACCCGACCCTGCGGCACAGGGCCGACGCATTCTGCAAGGCAATCCGCCGGCGGCTTATCCCGCTGCCCACGCCGAACACGGCATCCGCCTCTTTCCCTGCAACACCCGCTTGTCCACGCAGCCTCTGCTGGCGGGGCTA
Source organism: Pseudomonas moraviensis (assembly GCF_900105805.1). Taxonomy (NCBI): domain Bacteria; kingdom Pseudomonadati; phylum Pseudomonadota; class Gammaproteobacteria; order Pseudomonadales; family Pseudomonadaceae; genus Pseudomonas; species Pseudomonas moraviensis. The sequence continues at coordinate 454,863 of NZ_LT629788.1, forward strand.
AAACATCTGAACCGACTGGAACAGGTTCTCGCCCGAGCCGAATGGCAGGACAGCGATCACGCCGAGGGCCTGATGCTCGATCAGGCCGGGCGCGTCGTCGAAGGCGTGTTCAGCAATATTTTCCTGGTGCGCGACGGTGGTCTGATCACGCCCGACTTGAAGCGCTGCGGCGTCGCTGGTGTGATGCGCGCGGAAATATTGTTTCAGGCCGAGTCACTGGCCATCCCTGCGCAAATCGCCGATATCAGCCTCGATCACCTGCAATGGGCTGATGAAGTGTTTGTCTGCAACAGCGTTTATGGCGTCTGGCCGGTACGCGCCTGTGCCGCACTGAGCTGGCCGGTTGGCCCGCTCACCCGTAAACTGCAAACCATTGCCCGTGCGCTACTGGATGCTTGATTCGTGAGACGTAAACTTTTGCTGCTGCTGGAAACCGGACTGGTTCTGGCAGGGCTGCTGTTGGGCGCCAGCGCCTGGAAAATTCACTCGGCACTGGAACAGCCCCTGAACATCCCGCAGGAGCAACTGCTGGATGTGCCGAAAGGCTCCACTCCGACCCGTACCTTCCTTGAACTCGAGACCGATGGCGTCATCAAGGACGCGTTTTGGCTGCGCGTCTACTGGCGCTTCAACCTCGCCGGCACGCCGATTCACAGCGGCGAGTACCGCATGCAGCCGGGCATGACCGTCAACGGTCTGATCGATTCGTGGAAGCGCGGCGACGTGGTTCAGTACAGCCTGACTCTGGTCGAAGGCTGGACTTTCCATCAAATGCGCGCCGCCCTGGCCAAGGACGACAAGCTCGAGCAGACCCTCAACGGTCTGAGCGACGGCGACGTCATGGCCAAGATTGGCCACAAGGGCTTGTTCCCTGAAGGCCGGTTCTTCCCGGACACCTATCGTTTCGTGCGCGGCATGTCCGATGCCGAGCTGCTGAAGAAGGCCTTTGACCGCCTCGACGAAGTGCTTGCCAAAGAGTGGTCGCAGCGTTCCGCCGATGTGCCTTACTCCGAACCCTATCAAGCGCTGATCATGGCTTCACTGGTCGAGAAGGAAACCGGCGTACCGCAGGAACGCGGCCAGATTGCCGGCGTCTTTGTGCGGCGGATGGCGCTGGGCATGCAGTTGCAGACCGACCCGACGGTGATTTATGGCCTCGGTGATCGCTACACCGGCAAACTGACCCGCGCGCATTTGAAAGAGCCGACGCCTTACAACACGTACGTGATTCCCGGCTTGCCGCCGACGCCGATTGCGATGGTCGGACGCGAGGCGATTCATGCTGCGCTCAACCCGGTGGAGGGCAGCAGCCTGTATTTCGTCGCCCGTGGCGATGGCAGCCATGTGTTTTCCGATGATCTGGATGCGCACAACAACGCAGTGCGCGAGTACCAGCTCAAACGCCGTGCCGATTACCGTTCCAGCCCGGCGCCAGTGAACGCGCCGGAAACGGCGCCGACCACCGATGAGGCGATTCCGGCCGCTTCGCCGAACACCGCGCCCGAGGCACTGCCCGAAGTGCCATCGAAAGCGCCGCCGCAAGATCCGGCGCCAGCCCAAGAACCGGACGCCGCTGCATCGCAGAACGCGCAATGACTTTGATGAAGGACTGCCTGTGACTGGCTTGTTTATTACCCTGGAAGGCCCGGAAGGCGCGGGCAAGAGCACCAATCGCGAATACCTCGCCGAGCGCCTGCGCGCCGCCGGTATCGAAGTGGTGCTCACCCGTGAGCCGGGTGGCACGCCACTGGCCGAGCGGATTCGCGAGGTGTTGCTGACACCGGCCGACGAAGTGATGCACCCGGACGCCGAGTTGTTGCTGGTATTCGCCGCTCGCGCGCAGCATCTGGCAGAGGTGATTCGCCCGGCGCTGGCCCGTGGCGCCGTGGTGCTGTGTGATCGCTTCACCGATTCGACGTACGCCTATCAGGGCGGCGGTCGGGGTTTGTCGCTGGAGCGCATCGCCACTCTGGAGACTTTCGTGCAGGGCGACTTGCGTCCCGATCTGACGCTGATTTTCGATCTGCCCGTGGAAATCGGTCTGGCCCGTGCCAGTGCCCGTGGTCGACTGGACCGTTTCGAACTGGAAGGGCGGGCGTTTTTCGAAAGCGTGCGCAATGCGTTCCTGAAACGCGCCGAAGCCGACCCTTCGCGCTATGTGCGCATCGATGCCGGTCAGCCATTGGCCAAGGTCCAGCAATCGCTGGACACCTTGCTGCCGAATCTGCTGGAGCTGGCCCGTGGCTGAGGCCTATCCATGGCAGGACAACCTCTGGCAGCAATTGGCCGGACGAAGTCAGCACGCCCACGCGTATCTGCTGCACGGCCCTGCCGGGATCGGCAAACGTGCGCTTGCCGAACGTTTGATGGCCAGCCTGCTGTGCCAGCGGCCAACCCCCGAGGCCTGTGGCGAGTGCAAATCCTGCCTGCTGCTCAAGGCCGGCAGTCACCCGGACAATTACATTCTGGAGCCGGAAGAAGCGGACAAGGCGATCAAGGTCGATCAGGTTCGTGATCTGGTCAGTTTCGTCGTGCAGACCGCGCAGCTCGGCGGGCGCAAAGTGGTGCTGATCGAGCCGGTCGAGTCGATGAACATCAACGCTGCCAACGCCTTGCTGAAAAGCCTCGAAGAGCCCTCAGGGGATACCGTGCTGCTGTTGGTCAGCCATCAGCCGAGCCGTTTGTTGCCGACCATCAAGAGCCGTTGCGTGCAGCAGGCCTGCCCGCTGCCGGGCGAGGCGATGAGCCTGGAGTGGCTGGCTCAGGCGCTGCCGGATTGCGCCGAAGAAGAACGCGTCGAACTGCTGACCCTCGCCGCCGGCTCGCCGCTGATGGCGGTCAGCCTGCAAGCCCAGGGCGTGCGTGAACAGCGCGCGCTAGTGGTCGAAGGCGTGAAGAAGTTGCTCAAAGGGCAGCAATCGCCGACGCAGCTGGCGGAAGAGTGGAAAAGCATTCCGATGCTGCGTCTGTTCGACTGGTTCTGCGACTGGTCGAGCCTGATCCTGCGCTATCAGTTGACCCAGGACGAAGCCGGCCTTGGCCTGGCCGATATGCGCAAGGTTGTGCAATATCTGGCGCAGAAAAGCGCGCAGGGCAAAGTGCTGGAGATTCAGGACTGGATTCTCGCCCAACGGCAGAAAGTCCTGAGCAAGGCCAACCTCAATCCGGCGCTGTTGCTGGAAGCGTTGTTGGTGCAATGGGTGGGATTGCCTGGTCAAAGATAAGAATGTGTACCTAGACTCTGAAGATCAGCAGTGGAGGTGAACATGATTGAACCTGTCAGCCCGGGGCCTCGTAACGGCATCCTGTCCCTGACCATCAAGGACAAGTCGGTGCTTTACGCCGCGTATATGCCGTTCATCAAGAACGGTGGTCTGTTCATCCCGACCAACAAAAGCTACAGGTTGGGCGACGAGGTGTTCATGCTTTTGCACCTGATGGACGAAGCGGAAAAGATTCCGGTCGCCGGCAAAGTCGCCTGGATCACTCCCAAAGGCGCACAAGGCAATCGCGCCGCCGGCGTCGGCGTGCAATTCAACGACGGTGACGACACCGCGCGCAGTCGCATCGAAACTCACCTGGCCGGAGCGCTTAAATCCGACCGTCCCACTCATACGATGTAAGTTGCAGTCTTTTTTATGCTCGTAGATTCCCATTGTCACCTTGATCGCCTCGACCTCGCCGCCCATGACGGCTCGCTGGATGCCGCACTTGCTGCGGCCCGTGAGCGCGGGGTCGGACATTTTCTGTGCATCGGCGTCAGTGCCGACAACGCCGCCGACGTCAAAGCCCTCGCCGAGCGTTATGCCGACGTCGACTGCTCGGTGGGCGTGCATCCGCTGGATGTGCAGCCAGGCGCGGCACCGGCGCTTGACTGGTTGTTGCACGAACTCAACCACCCGAAAGTGGTGGCAATCGGCGAGACCGGCCTCGACTATCACTACGAGCCGGAAGCCGCCGAATTGCAGCAGGAGTCGTTTCGCCTGCATCTGCAGGCGGCGCAGCAGACCGGTAAGCCGGTGATCATCCACACTCGCGGCGCGCGTGCCGACACCCTCCAACTGCTGCGCGAAGCGGCGTTGCCCCAGGCCGGCGTGTTGCATTGCTTCACCGAAGACTGGGACATGGCCAAAGCGGCGCTGGACATGGGCTATTACATTTCCCTGTCAGGCATCGTTACGTTCCGCAACGCCGACGCGCTGCGCGATGTGGCGAGCAAAGTGCCGGCCGATCGCCTGCTGGTGGAAACCGATTCGCCGTATCTGGCGCCGATTCCTTATCGCGGCAAGCCGAACCTGCCGCAGTACGTGCGCGAAGTCGCGGAGTTTCTGGCGATGCTGCGTGGTGAGAACTACGAGCGCTTTGCCGAGCAGACCACGGAAAACTTCAGGCGTCTGTTCCCGCTGGCGAGTGTTAAATCTGCCCTGTGACGGCTGACCAAATCGCAGGCAAAAAAAACCCGGGTTCTGGGGGGTGAATCCGGGTTAAGACCATTAGGAGTAAAACAAAGGCACGCGGTCCGTTGGTGCCTTTACCGGCGCGACACTTGGGGGAGATGTCGGCCGACAGTTCAAGTATTGATCAGTCTGGCGTTCAGTCCAGTGAGCCGGTCGGGGTTTTTAAACAAATTTGGAATACGTTTGCTTCAGTTGAGTTCTCATTGCGCTCAAATCGTTCTCGAAATGAACAAGAAACACAGATTTGGTCGATGAACCGTGCTTTTTTGTGCAAGTTAGGCATAATACGCGGCTTCGAATTTTGACCCTTCAGACCTTTTTCTTATGCATAAAGAACCTCGTAAGGTCCGTGAATTTCGTCGCCGCGAGCAGGAAATTCTCGATACCGCGCTCAAGCTGTTCCTCGACCAGGGTGAAGACAGTGTCACCGTCGAGATGATTGCTGATGCCGTGGGTATCGGCAAAGGCACGATCTACAAGCACTTCAAATCCAAGGCCGAGATCTACTTGCGCCTGATGCTCGATTACGAGCGCGATCTGAACGAGCTGCTGCATTCGGCCGATGTCGACAAGGACAAGGAAGCGCTGTCCCGCGCCTACTTCGAATTCCGCATGCGCGACCCGCAGCGCTATCGCCTGTTCGACCGCCTCGAAGAGAAAGTGGTCAAGGGCAATCAGGTGCCGGAGATGGTCGAGGAACTGCACAAGATCCGTGCCTCGAACTTCGAACGCCTGACCCTGCTGATCAAGGGTCGCATCAGCGAAGGCAAGCTCGAAGACGTGCCGCCGTACTTCCACTACTGCGCATCCTGGGCGTTGGTACACGGCGCGGTGGCGCTGTATCACTCGCCGTTCTGGAGCAACGTGCTGGAAGATCAGGAAGGCTTCTTCCAGTTCCTGATGGACATCGGCGTGCGCATGGGCAACAAGCGCAAGCGCGACCCGGAAACGCCGAGCACTTGAGCCATTCAGCGATCTGATTGCGCCATGTTTTCGCTACATGGCGCAGTAGCGCAGGAATATACTCAGGCATAGGGCTTGCTAAAACCTGATTTCTCAGTCAAGTTTTGCGCGCTCGACTTTCTTTCGCCGGAGTGTTTCATGATCGTTGACCGTCAAGGCAGGCGTTTTCGCAATCTGCGCATCAGCCTGACCTCTGCCTGCAACTATGCCTGTACCTACTGCGTGCCCAACGGCAAGCGGTTGGTCGCTGCGCAGGATGAACTGTCGGCCGAAGCCATGGCGCGGGGCGTCGAATACCTGATCGAGGCGGCCGGCATCGAGCGCCTGCGCATCACCGGCGGCGAGCCGCTGGTCAGCCCCAAGCTCGAATCGTTCATGACTGCCGTCGGCCAGATGGGCCTCGACGACATCAGCCTGACCACCAACGGTCAACTTCTTGCGAAAAAACTGCCGCTGCTGGTGGATGCCGGTCTGCGTCGAATCAACGTTTCCCTCGATACTCTTGATGCCGCTGCTTTTCGCAGCATCGCTCGTGGCGGCGATCTGGCCAGCGTACTCGATGGCATGGATCAGGCTGCCGCCGCCGGGATGAAGATCAAGGTCAACATGGTGCCGTTGCGCGGGCAGAACCTCGATCAGGTCATGCCGCTGCTCGATTATTGTCTGGAACGCGGCTTTGAACTGCGTTTCATCGAATTGATGCGCATGGGCCACCTGGCCAAAGACTCGAACGCCTTCCTGCAGCAGTTCGTCAGCCTTGAGCAGTTGCTCGGTCTGATCGGCGAACGTTATGAATACGCTCAGACCGACGCGCCTGTGGATGCCACGGCCGTACGCTACGCGATTCCCGGTCGCGGCACCTTCGGCGTGATCGCCAACGAAAGCGTGCCGTTCTGCCGCACCTGTTCGCGCTTGCGCCTGTCGTCGACCGGTTGGCTGCATGGCTGCCTGTCGTCGAGCAACCGTCACTACGTCGGCGATTTGCTCGACAAGCCGCGGCATCAGGCGTTGCCGGCGCTGCAACGTTTGCTGGTCAAGGCGTTGGGTGACAAGCAGGAGGTGGCGTTCTCTGGCGGCGCTACGGTCATGAAGATTATTGGCGGCTGATCTACCGCTTTCGCGAACAAGCTCGCTCCCACCTTGAAAATGCATTTCCCTGCGGGAGCGAGCCTGCTCGCGAATGCCTCTGTGACTGAATTAGCCGAGCTGGCGCAAAAGCTGCATCCAACGGCCATTCGCCGGTTTTCCGACACCGGCTTCTGGAGGAATAGGATGCGTAGCCTGGTTTTGCTGCTGGCCGTTTTGGCGCTTGGCGGCTGCATGAATGTCAGCGACATGGCCGAAGGCACTCGCTATCACATGAGCGATGCGGGACTTCTGGACCATAGCGACAGCCGCCGGGTGAACAATATCCGCATTCAGCCGGACTCGTTCATCTTCATCGCCCAGGGCGCATTCGCGCCGCCGGGTGGTTCCTATCCACGGCCGAACGTGGTCGCCGAAGAAGCCTTCAAGGGCTTCGTCGAATACTTCCCGATGGTCCGCCGCGCCCGTGCGCCGGAAGGCCTCGACCAGGCAATGGGCGAAGCCCGCGACGCCGGCGCGCATTACCTGCTCTACACACGTTTCGCCAAGGCAGACGACCGCATCGGCAACTCCGACGAGTGGCTGGATCAGGAAGCGGTGGATCGCCTCGGTATCGACGGCGGCGTGATTCAGATCATGTTGATCGAGACCAGCACCCAGTATTTGATTGATACTGCACGGATCAAGAGTCGTGGCGGTTTACTGACGTTCCATGACTCCAAACCCGAAGACCTCATCGGTCCGCCGCTGGCGCAGTACGCACGCAGCCTGCTGGGGATCGGCGACCAGTAATCAAGGAGTACGCCATGAGTGACCCGCAAACAGCCAATGACCTGCTGGGACAGATTCCCAAGACCAAAGGCCTGCCACCGGTGCATTTGTGGAACCCGGATTTCTGCGGCGACATCGACATGCGCATCGCCCGCGACGGCACCTGGTATTACCTGGGCACGCCGATCGGGCGCAAGCCGATGGTCAAACTGTTCTCCACCATCATCCGCCGCGACGGCGATGATTATTTCCTGATCACCCCGGTCGAGAAGGTCGGGATCAGGGTTGATGATGCGCCGTTCGTAGCGGTTGCCGTGGAAGTAGAAGGCGAGGGCGAGACGCAGCTTTTGCGCTTCACTACCAATGTCGAGGAAATCACCGAAGCGGGACCCGAGCATCCGATTCGCGTCGAGATTGATCCTGAGACCCAGGAGCCTGCGCCCTATGTGCATGTGCGCAGCAATCTGGAAGCGCTGATTCACCGCAATGTGTTTTATCAGCTGGTGGAACTGGCGGTGAGCCGCGAGATCGATGGTCAGCGCTGGCTCGGCGTGTGGAGCGGCGGCGAGTTCTTTCGCATCGGTCTCGAACCCTGAATAAATCCCCTGTAGGAGTGAGCCTGCTCGCGATGGCGGTATGACGGTCGATATTTGCATTGACTGGTACACCGCTATCGCGAGCAGGCTCACTCCTACATCTGTTTCGTGTTCCAGCGGAAAATCCCGGTTGACTGTTATTCGTATGATGATTAGCGTAGTCACCCATCGCGATTCGCCTTGAGGTGTCCATGTCCAGCAGCTTTCATGCGTCGACCGTTGACTGGCTGGGCAGCTGGATTGCCGCTGGCCAGGTCAAACCTGGGCAGACCATCAAGGTCGAAGCGGATCTGGGCGAGCAACTCGGTGTCAGCCGTACGGTGATTCGCGAAGCAATCAAAACCCTCGTCGCCAAAGGCATGCTCGAAGTCGGGCCGAAAGTCGGCACGCGGGTATTGCCGGTGCGGCGCTGGAATCTGTTCGATCCGCAAGTCGTAGGTTGGCTGTCGCGCAATGGCTTGCCGGAAAATTTCGTCGATGACTTGCTGGATTTGCGTCGCACCATTGAGCCGATGGCGGTGCGCTGGGCCTGTGAACGGGCGACCCCGGAGCAGATCGAAGCGGTGCAACTGGCCTTCAATGCGCTGGAGCGTGCGGTCGATAGTGGCATCGATTACAACCGCGCCGACCAGGCTTTCCACGAATGCATCCTGGCCGCCAGCCATAATCAGTTCATCGAACAAATGGTCCCGGCTCTCGGCGCGTTGCTGGCGGTGTCGTTCGAAGTCTCCGCCGCCGACCCCGATGAACTGCGTCGCACCTTGCCGATCCATAAAGACATGGCCGACGCCATCGCCGCACGGGATTCGACCCGTGGCGTGTGGGCGTGCATGACCTTGATCGACAATGCCGATCTGGCGATAAAACGCTTTTACCCGAAAGTCATGGCCGACCGGAAAGCCAGCTGAACACCGAGATCCCCTGTAGGAGTGAGCCTGCTCGCGATAGCGGTGGTTCACTACCAATGATGTCGACTGATACACCGCTATCGCGAGCAGGCTCACTCCTACAATGCGAACAACAAGAACATGAAGGATTCCAGATGACCTGCACCGCCCTGACCCAACACCGCGCGCTACTCGGCGAAGGCCCGTTCTGGGATGCGCCGACCCAGGCGTTGTACTGGGTCGACATCGCTGGCAAACAAGCATTGCGGCTGATTGGCCAGAACGTGCAGATCTGGCAAATGCCCGAGCACATCTCTGCCTTCATTCCCTGCGCCAGCGGCGATGCGCTGGTCACGTTGAGCAGCGGTGTCTATCGACTGGATCTCGAATCTCCCGGGCTCGAGCCACGCTTGACCCTGTTCTGCGTTGCCGACCCGCAACCGGGCAATCGGCCCAACGAAGCCCGCTGTGATGCGCTGGGCCGCTTGTGGCTCGGCACCATGCAGAACAACATCGGCGAGCACGGCGAGGATCTGCCGATCGTGCGGCGTTCCGGTGGCCTGTTCCGCGTCGATCCCGATCAGCGCGTCACGCCACTGCTGCTCGGTCTGGGCATTCCCAACACCCTGCTGTGGAGCGACGACGGCACCACGCTGCTGTTCGGCGAAAGTCTCGACAGCACGCTCAATCGATATTTCATCCGCACCGACGGCAGTCTCGATGCGCCACAGGTTTTCTATTCATCCGATCAGCACGGCGGCCCCGACGGCTCGGCCATGGATGCCGAAGGCTATGTGTGGAATGCGCGCTGGGACGGCAGTTGCCTGTTGCGCCTGACGCCGGACGGGCAAGTGGATCGCAGAATCGATCTGCCGGTCAGTCGCCCGACCAGTTGCGTATTCGGTGGTGAAGACCTGAAAACCTTGTACATCACCAGTGCAAAAAGTCCGCTCAATCATCCACTCGATGGTGCGGTGCTGAGCATGCGCGTCGATGTTGCAGGAAAACTCTGTACGCGTTTTGCCGGTTAAATCCCAAGATATGGGATGCAAAATTATATATTGAGATTATTTGCGGGTCGGGTTTATAGTCGGCTCCAGCAGTAACACGCACTCACACTTAAAAAGAACAAAACAGGTGAAGTGATGCAGCGAATTCTTGTCGCCCGCTTAGGCGGGATCCGCCTTTCGTCACGGCTCAATGCCGTTGGCGACGCTTGCCTGTTTCTTTTCCCAAGCCGTGAAAACCGGACATCGACCGATGCCCGGTTTTTTTGCGTCTGCGCGCGGGAGGCCTGAACCATGGGTGAAGCGCTCACATTGCCTGCCGTGCCGCCAACGCCAAAAGGCGAACGCCTGAAAAACAAGGTTGTGCTGCTGACTGGCGCCGCTCAGGGCATTGGCGAAGCGATCGTTGCCGCCTTTGCCTCACAGCAGGCCAGACTGCTGATCAGCGATATCCAGGCCGACAAGGTCGAGCAGGTCGCCGCCCATTGGCGTGCACAAGGCCATGACGTGCAGGCACTGAAGGTCGATGTGTCGAATCAGCAGGACCTGCATGCCCTTGCCAGACGCGCCGTGGAATTGCATGGCCGCATCGACGTGCTGGTCAACTGCGCCGGGGTCAATGTGTTCCGCGATCCGCTGCAGATGACCGAGGAAGACTGGCATCGTTGCTTCGCCATTGATCTGGATGGCGCCTGGTATGGCTGCAAAGCCGTGCTGCCGCAAATGATCGAGCAGGGCGTCGGCAGCATCATCAACATCGCCTCGACTCATTCCAGCCACATCATTCCTGGCTGCTTTCCGTACCCGGTGGCCAAGCACGGCTTGCTCGGCCTGACCCGCGCCCTCGGCATCGAATATGCGGCCAAAGGCATTCGCGTCAACGCGATCGCGCCGGGCTACATCGAAACCCAGCTGAACGTCGATTACTGGAACGGCTTTGCCGATCCGCACGCCGAGCGGCAGCGCGCCTTCGACCTGCACCCGCCCAAGCGCATCGGCCAGCCGCTCGAAGTGGCGATGACGGCAGTGTTTCTGGCCAGCGATGAAGCACCGTTCATCAACGCATCGTGCATCACCATCGATGGTGGTCGCTCGGTGATGTACCACGACTGAATAGAACGGATTTCCAGCGCTGAACTACGCTTGAAATCCAATCATCATACGATATGACTATTTTCAAATAGCTTCGCAGCAGTACGTGTCACGCCACCACACCTGTGGCGCGGGAGCTCGCTCTCGCTCGGCTGCGCAGCAGTCGTAAATTCGGGCTATGCGGTGTGTCTGATTGACCGAGGTAACCGGTTTTAGGGCCGCTTCGCAGCCCAGCGGGAGCAAGCTCCCTCGCCACAAGCTGTTTAATTTGCTCAAAAAAATAACAAGGAGTCATCTGATGAAACGTCGTTTCGGGATTCGTATCCTGTGCAGCACTGCCCTGGCGGTCACTGCGTTCAGCCTGAGCAGTGCGCTGCTCGCCGCCGACGCGGTGAAGATCGGTTTTCTGGTCAAGCAGGCCGAAGAACCGTGGTTCCAGACCGAATGGGCTTTTGCCGAAAAAGCCGCCAAGGACAAGGGCTTCGAACTGATCAAGATCGCTGTGCCCGATGGCGAAAAAACCCTTTCGGCCATCGACAGCCTGGCTGCCAACGGCGCCAAGGGTTTCGTGATTTGCCCGCCGGACGTGTCCCTCGGCCCGGCCATCATGGCCAAGGCCAAGATCAACGATCTGAAAGTGATTGCCGTCGACGACCGTTTCGTCGACGCCAACGGCAAATTCATGGAAGACGTGCCGTACCTGGGCATGGCCGCGTTCGAAGTCGGCCAGAAGCAGGGCGCCGCCATGGCTGCCGAAGCGAAAAAGCGTAACTGGGACTGGAAAGACACCTACGCGGTGGTCAATACCTACAACGAACTCGACACCGGCAAGAAACGCACCGATGGTTCGGTCGATGCGCTGAAGAAGGCCGGTATGCCAGAGGATCACATCCTCTTCGCCGCGCTGAAAACCCTCGACGTACCGGGCAGCATGGACGCCACCAACTCGGCGCTGGTGAAACTGCCGGGTGCGGCGAAAAACCTGATCATCGGCGGCATGAACGACAACACTGTGCTTGGCGGCGTGCGTGCTACCGAAGCGGCCGGGTTTGCCGCGAGCAACGTTATCGGCATCGGCATCAACGGCACCGACGCCATTGGCGAGTTGAAGAAACCTAACAGCGGTTTCTTCGGTTCGATGCTGCCTAGTCCGCACATCGAAGGCTACAAAACCGCCGAGATGATGTACGAGTGGATCACCGCCGGCAAAGAACCGCCGAAGTACACCGCCATGGATGACGTCACCCTGATCACCCGCGAAAACTTCAAGCAAGAGCTGGAAAAAATCGGCTTGTGGAACTGAGGCAGCGACGGCCCGGGCAGCCGGGCCGTTTTTCGGTGTGAAGAGGTGGCTTTATGCACGCGCAAGTACAGACACAAGAACAACAACATGGCGCCAGCGGCAGCCTGCGCTTCAACGGGATCGGCAAGACCTTTCCCGGGGTAAAGGCGCTCGATGGCATCAGCTTCGTCGCCCACCCCGGCCAGGTTCATGCCTTGATGGGCGAGAACGGTGCGGGCAAGTCGACGCTGCTGAAAATCCTCGGTGGCGCCTATATTCCGAGCAGCGGCGAACTGCAGATCGGCGAGCAGGCGATGGCGTTCAAGTCGACTGCCGACAGCATTGGCAGCGGTGTCGCGGTGATTCACCAGGAACTGCATCTGGTTCCGGAAATGACCGTGGCCGAGAACCTGTTTCTCGGTCATCTGCCGGCCAGTTTCGGTTTGATCAATCGCAGCGAACTGCGCCAGAAGGCCTTGAATTGCCTGAAAGGCCTGGCGGACGAAATCGATCCGCAAACCAAAGTCGGGCGCTTGTCGCTGGGCCAGCGCCAATTGGTCGAAATCGCCAAAGCGTTGTCTCGTGGTGCCCACGTCATCGCTTTCGACGAACCGACCAGCAGCCTCTCGGCGCGCGAGATCGATCGCTTGATGGCGATCATCGGGCGCCTGCGCGATGAGGGCAAAGTGGTGCTCTACGTGTCCCATCGCATGGAAGAAGTGTTCCGCATCTGCGACGCCGTGACGGTGTTCAAGGACGGCCGCTACGTGCGCACGTTTGAAGACATGAGCCAGTTGACCCACGATCAACTGGTGACCTGCATGGTCGGTCGCGACATTCAGGATATCTACGATTACCGCCATCGCCCCCGTGGCGCCGTGGCGTTGAAAGTCGACGGTTTACTTGGCCCGGGCCTGCGCGAGCCGATCAGTTTCGAAGCGCACAAGGGCGAGATCCTTGGCCTGTTCGGGCTGGTCGGGGCAGGGCGCACCGAGCTGTTTCGTCTGCTCAGTGGCCTGGAGCGCAACACCGCCGGACGCCTTGAATTGCGCGGCCATGAGCTGAAACTGCGTTCGCCCCGTGACGCGATTGCCGCCGGCATTCTGCTCTGCCCGGAAGACCGCAAGAAGGAAGGCATCATTCCGCTGGCCAGCGTCGCCGAGAATATCAACATCAGTGCTCGTGGTGCGCATTCCGGGCTTGGCTGCCTGATCCGTGGCCTGTGGGAAAAGGGCAACGCCGACAAGCAGATCAAGGCCCTGAAAGTGAAAACCCCGCACGCCGGCCAGCAGATCAAGTTCCTTTCCGGCGGCAACCAGCAGAAGGCCATTCTCGGCCGCTGGCTGTCGATGCCGATGAAGGTTTTGCTGCTCGACGAACCGACCCGTGGCATCGACATCGGCGCCAAGGCCGAGATCTACCAGATCATCCACAACCTCGCCGCCGACGGCATTTCGGTGATCGTGGTGTCCAGCGATCTGATGGAAGTGATGGGCATTTCCGACCGCATCCTGGTGCTGTGCGAAGGCGCCCTGCGCGGCGAAGTCAGCCGCGACCAGGCCAATGAATCCAACCTGCTGCAACTGGCTTTGCCACGCCACCGCGCTGACGGCGTGGCGAACTGAGAGGTGACTATGATGACTACCCAAAACGAAACCCTGCCGACCGAGCGCAAACCGCTGGACCTGCGGCGCTTCCTTGATGACTGGGTCATGCTGCTGGCGGCGATCGGCATCTTTGTCGCCTGCACGCTGCTGATCGACAACTTCCTCTCGCCGCTGAACATGCGCGGTCTGGGCCTGGCGATTTCCACCACCGGCATCGCCGCGTGCACCATGCTTTACTGCCTGGCGTCGGGACACTTCGACCTCTCGGTCGGTTCGGTGATTGCCTGTGCCGGCGTGGTCGCGGCGGTGGTGATGCGTGACACCAACAGCGTGTTTCTCGGGGTCAGTGCGGCGCTGGTGATGGGCCTGATCGTCGGGTTGATCAACGGCATCGTGATTGCCAAGTTGCGCGTCAATGCGTTGATCACGACGCTGGCGACCATGCAGATCGTTCGCGGTCTGGCTTATATCTTTGCCAACGGCAAAGCGGTCGGCGTCTCGCAGGAATCCTTCTTCGTCTTCGGTAACGGCCAGTTGTTCGGCGTGCCGGTGCCGATCCTGATCACCATTGTCTGCTTCCTGTTCTTCGGCTGGCTGCTGAACTACACCACCTACGGACGCAACACCATGGCCATCGGTGGCAACCAGGAAGCGGCGCTGTTGGCGGGCGTCAACGTCGACCGCACCAAGATCATCATCTTCGCCGTGCACGGTGTGATCGGCGCGCTGGCGGGGGTGATCCTGGCCTCGCGGATGACTTCCGGGCAGCCAATGATTGGTCAGGGTTTTGAACTGACGGTGATCTCGGCTTGCGTGCTGGGCGGGGTTTCGCTGAGCGGCGGCATCGGCATGATCCGCCATGTGATTGCCGGGGTGTTGATTCTGGCGATCATCGAGAACGCGATGAACCTGAAGAACATCGATACGTTTTATCAGTATGTAATTCGGGGTTCGATCCTGTTGTTGGCTGTGGTCATTGACCGCCTGAAACAACGCTAACGTCAAGAACTACCCTCACCCCAGCCCTCTCCCGGAGGGAGAGGGGGCCGACCGAGGTGTCTTGCGGTCTACATCGACCTGCAAGGTTGGGTCGATTGTGGATTCGCTAAAGCAATATCAGGCCGGCATACCTCTTGAGCATCCCCCATTCAGTCCCCTCTCCCTCCGGGAGAGGGCTAGGGTGAGGGTGCTTTTGACTTTCAACCTTCTGTCTCTTCCCCGAGATTTTCCTTGCTCGCCCGCACCCGTTTCGGTTATCAATTTGTACATGATTAGACAGGTACGATTCGACAAGAAACAAAGGGTGGTCGACGAGCTCGTCCGACGCATCGAAAGCGGCCTCATGGAGGACGGCTTTCTGTTGCCCGGCGAACATCAGTTGGCTCAAGAATTCCAGGTCAGCCGTGGCACCTTGCGTGAGGCGCTGGCCGAGCTGAAGCGGCGCAAGTACATCGCCACGCAAAGTGGGGTCGGTTCCATCGTGACCTTCGACGGTGTCGCGCTGGATCAGCGCAGCGGCTGGGCGCAGGCGCTGGCCGACAGCGGGGCGCTGATCAACACCGAAGTGTTGCGCCTCGAAGCCGTAACCCGACCTGATCTGCTGGTGCGTTTCGGCACCGATCAATTCATCACCCTCGACCGTCGCCGGCGCGCCACCGACGGTACGCTGGTGTCTCTGGAACGTGCATTGATGCCGGCCAACGGCGGCCTGGAAAGCCTGCCGCGTGTCGGTCTGATCGACAATTCTCTGACCATCACCCTGGCCGCCTACGGCTACATCGGCGAACGCGGCGATCAGTGGATCGGCGCCGAGCCGCTGAGTGCCGAAGACGCCGAGTTGCTCGGTCGCCCGGCCGGCACGGTGTTCCTCAAGGCGCTGCGCACCACCTACGACCGACAGAATCGTTTCATGGAGCAGGTCGAAAGTCTGCTCGATCCAGTGCACTTTCGTCTGCACCTGCAATTTGGAGAATCGAAATGACCGCGCTCAACCGTGCGCTCGGCGCTTTCTACGGTCTGGCCCTGGGTGATGCGCTGGGCATGCCGACGCAGTCGCTCGATCGTGAAACGATCAAAGCGCGCTTCGGACAGATCACTGATCTGCAGGATGCCGGTCCCTTGCAACCGATCGCTGCGAACATGCCCAAGGGCTCAATCACCGATGACACCGAACAGGCGATTCTGGTTGGCGAGTTGCTGGTCGAAGGTCAGGGCCGCATCGAACCCGCCGTGCTTGCCCAACGCTTGATCGAATGGGAAGCACAGATGCAGGCCAAAGGCTCGCAGGACTTGCTCGGCCCGTCGACCAAACGCGCCATCGAGATGATCCTCGCCGGGCATTCCCCGGAAGAAGCCGGGCGCTACGGCACTACCAACGGCGCGGCGATGCGCATCACCCCGGTGGGAATAGCTGCGAACGTGGCCGATCCGCAGCGCTTCATTGCGGCAGTGGTGCAAGCCTGTCAGGTGACTCACAACACCACGTTGGGGATTTCCAGCGCGGCGGCGGTGGCGGCGGTGGTCTCGGCCGGAATCAATGGCGTCGATCTGGGCGAGGCGCTGAACCTCGGCCAGCAGATTGCCCAGCAAGCCGAAGTCCACGGGCACTGGGTCGCCGGTGGGCGCATCGCCTCACGGATCAGTTGGGCGCGCAGCATCAGTGTCGACAGTGACAAAACACTGCTCGCCGATCTGCTCTATGACGTGATCGGTACATCGGTGGCGTCGCAGGAGTCGGTGGTGGTTTCATTCGCGCTGGCGCAACAAGTGGCCATTGGCGAGATGAGCGCTTTTGACGCGGTGTGCATGGCCGCCAGCCTGGGTGGCGACACCGATACCATCGCGGCGATTCTCGGCGCCATGCTCGGGGCCTGCCTGGGGCTTGAGTGCTGGCCGGTACAGATGATCGAGACGGTGAAAGCGGTTAATCAACTTGAGCTCGAGCCATTGGTGCAGGGGCTTTTGGCCTTGCGTTGACTGGCTGGCCTCTTCGCGAGCAGGCTCGCTCCCACAATTGGAATGCATTTCCTTGTGGGAGCGAGCCTGCTCGCGAAAGGGGCGGCGCATTTCTAAAGAATTCACACAGCAATGGATCGCACAGACAGGCCTCGGAAGGCCGGTTGTCTTGTCGTTTTGCATCATTGCCACAACCATAAAAAAGGCAAACAGGAGCATCTTCATGAGTTCATCAACCGCCGGGCAAAGCGTCGGGCAACTGGAAACCCGCGGCATCGAGCCGGTGCCGGAAGCCGAGTGCAACGGTCATCCGCTGCAGCTGTTCTGGGTCTGGTTTGCCGCCAATATTTCCATTCTCGGCCTGCCGCTGGGCGCCACGCTGGTGGCGTTTCGCGGGCTGGCGATCTGGCAGGCGATCATCGTCGCGATCCTCGGGGCCGCCGGTTCGTTTGCGGTGGTCGGCATCATTTCGATTGCCGGACGTCGTGGCCGCGCGCCGAGCCTGACGCTGTCGCGGGCGATCTTCGGCGTACGCGGCAACATCGGCCCGACGCTGGTTTCGCTGATGTCGCGTCTGGGTTGGGAAACCGTCAACACCACCACCGCGGCGTTCGTACTGCTGTCGCTGTGTTCGATCCTGTTCGGCTCGCCGGTCGAGGCGAAAAGCGCGCCGGTACTGACGCTGATCTTTATCGCCATCTTCGTCCTGCTGACGTTGGCGGTGTCCGGGCTCGGCCACGCGACACTGCTGGTGATCCAGAAGTGGGCGACCTACGTGTTCGGCGCGCTGAACATTCTCGTCGGCGGCTTCCTCTGCGCGACCATCGACTGGAGTGCGGTGTTCAACGCCACGCCGGCGCCGCTGAGCGCGATGATCATCGGTATCGGCACCATGGCTGCCGGCACCGGCATCGGCTGGGCCAACGCCGGCGCCGACATGTCGCGCTATCAGCACCGCAGCGTCAAGGCTGTGCGTCTGGTGGCGTCGGCGGCATTCGGCGCGGGCATTCCGCTGGTGCTGCTGATCACCCTCGGCGGCTTGCTCTCGGTGGGCAACAATGACCTGGCTTCGGCGACTGACCCGATCGTGGCGATCCGCGACATGCTGCCCACCTGGATGGCCGTGCCGTACCTGATCACCGCGTTCGGCGGCCTGCTGCTGTCGAACAACCTGTCGGTGTACTCGGCCGGCCTGACCACGCTGACCCTGGGTCTCAAGGTCAAACGCGTCTACGCGGTGGTGGTCGACATCGTCGCGATCTTCGCCGGCTCGATCTACTTCATGCTGATCGCCGACAGTTTCTACGGCCCGTTCATCACCTTCATTTCCCTGCTGGCGGTGCCGATCACTGCGTGGGTGGGGATCTTCGTGGTCGACCTGATTCACCGTCACTACTACAGCCCCAAAGACCTGCTCGACGTCAGCCCGAGCAGCGCCTACTGGTATCGCGGCGGCATCGAGTGGCGCGCGTTCGGCGCCTGGGCGATCGCCATCGTGCTCGGCTTCAGCTTCACCACCATCGGCACCACGGCGGAAAACGTCTGGTTCAATGGCTTTCTGTCCGACTCCTGGCTGGGCCACAACGGCCTCGGCTGGATCGTGACCTTCGTCGTCGCCGGTGGCCTTTACCTGATACTCGGCGGCGCGAAAGATCGCCGCGCCGCGCAACCCGAGAATGCTCATGCCTAAGATGTTGCACACCGGCCAGGTCATCATCGACCTGGTCATGGCCGTGGATAAATTGCCGCAGATTGGCGGCGACGTACTGGCGCAGTCGGCGGGATTCGAAGCCGGTGGCGGTTTCAACGTGATGGCGGCGGCGGTGCGTAACGGCTTGCCGGTGGTCTATCTCGGTCGCCATGGTAGCGGGCGCTTCGGCGATCTGGCACGCCAAGCGATGCAGGCGGAAGGTATCTGCATTGGCATCCGCGAACCGGCCGAGCGAGACACCGGGTTGTGTGTGGCGCTGACCGATGCCTCGGCCGAACGCAGTTTCATTTCCTACATCGGCGCCGAAGGCGAGGTGACCGAGGAGGATTTGAACAGCGTGCTGGCCGAGGCCGGCGATTACGTTTATCTGAGTGGTTACAGCCTGCTGCACGAGGGCAAGGCGCAGGCGTTGCTCGACTGGACACTGGCGCTGCCGGGATCGGTCAATGTGGTGTTCGACCCGGGACCGCTGGTGGAATCGCCCGACGCGCCGATGATGCAAGCGTTGCTGCCGCGCATCGATGTGTGGACCAGCAACAGTGTCGAGGCGCTGCGTTTTACCGGCGCTGATGAGATTGGCGTGGCAATGGATCGTCTGGCGAAATTTTTGCCTGGAGATGTGCTGATGGTGGTGCGCGACGGGCCGCAGGGTTGCTGGATTCAACAGCGTGGCGAGCGTCGTCAGGTGCCGGGATTTGCTGTGAAAGCGCTGGACAGTAATGGCGCCGGCGATGCCCACGCCGGGGTGTTTGTTGCCGGATTGGCGCAGGGATTGGATGCGTGGGAATCGGCCAGGCGCGCCAATGCTGCGGCAGCGCTGGCGGTAACTCGCTGGGGGCCGGCGACATCGCCGGGGGCGGCTGAGGTGGATGAGTTTATCCGCGAGTCCTGTGGCGACTGATCCACGGCCATCGCGAGCAGGCTCGCTCCTACAGTGGGGGCGTTCTAGCCCGCTTTGCGCAACGCCTCGATCAACTCCTGCTTGCGCATCGACGAGCGCCCCGGAATATTCTTCGCCCGGGCTTCCTTCATCAGGCTGTCGACAGTCTGGGTGTCCTTCGAAGTTTCGCTGTTACGCGAGTGCCCCTTGCGACTGGCCACCGCGCGGCGCGATGACTCTTTGCGCTCTTGCGACTTGGCGCTCGCAGGCTTTTTGCGCCCTGAGCCGCCGGACTTTTCACCGCCGCCGGATTGTTTATTCACCGTCGCCCAAGCGCGCGCCTCGGCTTCATCTTTCGACACGCCCTTTTTCTCGTAGCTGTCTTCGATGTGCTCGGCTTTGCGCTTCTGTTCTGTGGTGTATTTGTCTTTGCTTCCACGAGGCATGGGATTTCTCCTTGCGTCAGGATGTGGTGCGTTGCGCCGAGGGCTGCGAATCTCTCGAGACGAATCAAACGTCCGAAGTCGAAAGTCCGCAGCCCCATCCAGCGTCAGCTATCGAGTTTCTTCGCCGCTTCAACCCCGGCTGAACTGAGCTTGATCGGCAGGTTCAGCGAGTGTTCGCCCGCTTCACTGCATGTCACATGACCGTGGTGAATCAGCCCGCGATCCTGCAGGGCGGCGAGGGCGCTGGCCACGACTTTCTCGCCCCGGTAATTGTCCAGCACCTCCTTGCCCAGACCATTGGGATGCGCGTGGAGCAGACGGGTGAGGACTTCTTTTTCCAGGTCTTTGTCGACGTTCATGGTTACCTCTTCATCGGAGTGAATAGGGCGCTCGCGTCGGCGAACTACTGACCGGCACCTTCGGAACCGGAGCCACCGGTGGTGGTTTTCGAGCCGACACCCGGACCGGCATTGTCAGGCGTGGCGGCCGGGGAGTCTGGCGTGTTCATGCCGCCCTGACGTCCAGGATCGCTGCCCTGAGTGCGCGGGTCGGTACCGGTGGCTGGTGGCTGGTTGATCAGCGGCACACCGGAGCCATCGGTGTTCACACCGGGGGCACTGTTGATGGCAGGCGCACGTGGCGGGGTCGGATCGGTAGGGCCAGTGCCTGCTGCCGTGGACGAGGCGGCGAACACCGCAGGGCAGAGCAGGGCGCTGAAGACAAGAGCGGTCAACCTTGACGAGATCATAGGGCTTCTCCAGTGATTGGAATCCATACACTTGGTTGGTCAGCCCTGGTGTCGGATTGGTGCCTGATGATCGACGAACGGTCTTCACCGAGGTACGTCTTTGCTGTTCAGGCGATGCCGATCTCTTCCTTGAACTGCTCCATGAAATCCTTCAGACGGTGATGACGAATCTGTGCCAGACGCTGGCCGGTCGCGGTCTGAAAGCCGTCGGCCAGATGCAGCAGTTTGGTCTGGAAATGATCGAGGCAAAAACGTCTGTCGTCGTACTCGCGTTCATGCGCTTCGGGATCTTGCGGATCGTAGAGTGCCGAGCCCATGCGCCCGGCCACGTAGAAGGTTCGAGCAACGCCGAGCATGCCCAGCGAGTCGAGGCGATCGGCGTCCTGGACGATTTTCGCTTCGAGTGTCAGTGGGGTGATGTTGGCGGAAAAACTGTGGGCTTCGATGGCGTGGGCGACGTTGCTGATTTTCTCGCGGGGCCAGTTTTTTTCCTGCAGCACCGATGAAGCCTTGTCCGCGGCAAGACGTGAAGCCTGCGAGCGCAGAGCTGAGTTTTTCTCGACCGCGACGCAATCGTGCAGCAGCACGGCCGCAAGCAGCACCTCGAGATCGCCGCCTTCGGTTTCATGCAAGGTGCGTGCGTTGTGCCAGACCCGTTGCAGGTGGGCGAAGTCGTGGGCGCCGTCGTCCGAGGGTTCCAGTGCGTGCCGAATCAGCGCTGATGCCAGTGTTTCCATCGGCGCAAAACAGTTAACGGTCATAAGCATCCTTTCAGAATGTGCGGTATCAACTGTGGGAGCGAGCCTGCTCGCGAAGACATTATGTCAGTTGACTCGAGGCTGACTGGAAGGACGTTTTCGCGAGCAGGCTCGCTCCCACAGGGGCAGCAGTGTTCATCAAATTGGGCAGGTCAGGATGTTTTGCCATGTGACGAGCGCCGCTGCGCGCCTTAGTATGGCGCTTTAATTTGCACACAAGGCCCGTCCATGACGATCGAAATCCGCCCGGCGACCCCCAGCGATGCGCCGCAAATCCTCGCCTTCATCACTGAACTGGCAGATTTCGAGAAGGCCCGTCACGAAGTCATCGCCAGCGTCGCCGACATCGAACGCAGCCTGTTCGGCGACGGCGCCACCGCCCACGGCCTGATCTGCCTGCGCGACGGCTTGCCGATCGGTTTCGCGGTGTTCTTCTTCAGTTACTCGACCTGGCTGGGCAGCAACTGCCTGTACCTCGAAGACCTCTACATCACCCCGGAACAACGCGGCGGCGGCGCCGGTAAAACCCTGCTGCGCCACCTGGCGAAAATCGCCTGCGCCAACGACTGCGGCCGCTTCGAATGGAGTGTGCTGGAGTGGAACACCCCGGCCATCGAATTCTACAAATCCCTCGGCGCGCAACCGCAGGAGGAGTGGGTGCGGTATCGCATGGATGGCAAGGTGTTGAGGGAGTTTGCCGAGGGGTGAACAGAATAAAAGCAATCTCATGCTGATTCGGTTGTAGGCATTGTTCTAGTCCGGCATTCTGTGCGCCATTTTTGCGCGCTCACGGACGACACCTGCAATGCTTCTGGCAACATTTCTCCGCGCCTGCGGAGCTCCCGCTGTGTCAATGAGTGACCAGCAATGAGCGGACTGCAGGCTTCCATGCGTCTGTATGGCCTGGTGAAAACCACCGGCTCTTCCGACGACCCGAAACGACAGGCTGTCGAAATTCTCTGCATGGCCCAGCGCACCGGTGGCCTGGCTATTCGGGCTTTCGTGTCGCGGCTCGACGCCGAGTTGATGTCGCGCAGCGCCGGCCTCGGCGAATACCGCGTGGTAGCGCTGAGAACCTTTGATCCAACTGCGATTATCGACGCTCATCAAGGCTGGCTGATGCTGCACATCTGTTGCGGCTTCGTCGCTCTCGCTGGCCATTCTCTATTGAAGAACGGTGCGTTGATACCGATGGGCTGGCACGTCTAGTCCGAAGTGGGGCGCTGGACCTCCGGGCATCATCTTGACCTTGGCGTGCAAATGGGCGACTTGCTGCAATCGACTTTCGAGCGCAATCACCTGCGCAACTACAACGCCTGGCTCAACGAACTTGATGATGTAACGCCTGCCGAGTTGAGGTGGCAAGCCGACGAAGCCTGGCGTGCCATACAAACCGCCACATCGTCTGAAAGCCGTGAGCATTGTCATGCTCTGTTCGACCCGGTCGACAATCGCTGGCGCTTTGCCGCGACCGACATCGATATCTATCAGCCATCCCCGGCACCCCTTAAGCAAGGAGCTTTGAATTGAGTGGTAAACCCGCAGCTCGCGTCACCGACCCAACCGCCTGCCCACTGCCGGGTCACGGCACCAACCCGATAGTCTCCGGCTCGCCGGACGTGTTTTTCGATTGCCTCGCGGCTGCCCGCATGACCGATAAATCAGCGTGTGGCAGCCCTATCACCGGAGCGGTCTCCGGCACCGTTTTCATTAACGGCCTGAATGCCGCGATGCTCGACAGCACTGGTGGGCATGGCAATGTCGTGATCGGTGGCTCAGGCACGGTGATTATCGGCCAGAGCGGGGGAGGGGCCGCGTTTAGCGGGTTGCTGCCGATGCCGGTGCATTTCAACGATCGGATGCAAGTGATCAACGAGATCACAGGAGAGCCCATGCCGAATCATCCCTACGCGATTCAACGGGGTGACGGGCGCGTCGAACACGGCGTTACCGATGAAGCAGGTTTCACGCACACGGTGAGCTCGCACCTGCCTGAATCCATCAAATTGTTCGTAGAGTAAGAAGCTATGGCCGCTGAAAATTCAGAATTGAAAGGCTGTCAAAGACTGGTCGTGACACA
Organism: Pseudomonas moraviensis; assembly: GCF_900105805.1. Lineage (NCBI taxonomy): Bacteria > Pseudomonadati > Pseudomonadota > Gammaproteobacteria > Pseudomonadales > Pseudomonadaceae > Pseudomonas > Pseudomonas moraviensis. The sequence goes on from NZ_LT629788.1 coordinate 478,189, forward strand.
CGAATTAACCTGTAAAACCGACGGGACCGTAAAACAGGCTACCGTTAGCCCGAAAAAAATTGTTTTGTTTTTCGTTGGAGGAGCGGGAGATAAAGAAAGTTATTACGGAACGGGCCCGAACAATAACGTGGCGGAGGCTCTGAAAATATTCATCAAGAATATGGACGCTGAAGGTCTTTGCCCTGATACCTACGACGCACACCACATCGGTTATAACGCCTTCACCAGTGATGAGGGACTTAATGCAAATGTGTTGGCGAAAATTCCCGACCTGACCACTCCGGTCTACATTATCGGGCATAGCCTGGGAGGCTGGAATGGAGCTCACTTGTCTAAAGTGCTGGCAGACAAAGGCTATCGGATCCCGGTATTGGTTACGCTGGACCCCGTCGGAGAGGGTCAGATCGTATGGGGCATATCAAATATTTATCAAACAGAGCCTACTCCCAAGGCTGAATATTGGGTGAATGTAAGAGCGGATGCCAAAGACTGGAATTTTTCTGATCTCGTGGCGGATTTTGGAGAGCAGTGGGACATGACAAGCGGCCCGAACATGAACGGCCGGGTTGATGTGAATCATGCCGATGCCTGGGCTATCTACATTGCCGTATTAGGTAGCGGAGTGTCAGCGAGGGATATTCTTATGCAGTCAGTGATACAGCACTTCAAAGGGAGGAAATGTGCGTAAATCTTTACTGATTTCAATGTTTTTGGTATGTGCGTCATGCGCTATCAGTCACGGGCGGCCGATTGCCCATATTGAATACATGAATACGGAGCGTTATCTCAATCGAAATATTTACCAAGTCACGTTCTCTTCTGATGTCGACGTGGAGCCATTGTTCAAATCTAAAATAAGCCAATCTCTTCTCTGTTCTTTCGACGAAGAAACAGATTTCGCAATGCCTCAAGATCTGAAGGAATATGGCGAGGGCTGGGTTGAGCCGGTGAAGTCAGGGGAGGGACTAGTCTTCAGAGCGGATCTGATGTTTTACAAGGTTAAGGATTCGACAAGTTATACGCTAATGAGCAGCGATGAATTAAGAGCCTTGGTGGCTCGTCAACAGTCTATAGCTTGTAAAGTCAGAATCAACTCTTACTCCTACAGGGTCTATTTATCGGAGGTCATGAAGATTCCAGTCAAAGATCTCATGAAAGAAGTCAATAAATACTGAGTCGGGGGCGCTCGATGAGTTACTTGAGAGTTTCGGTTCCCTAGGTCATCGACCGATGCGCTAACGCAACTAAGCCATCCCCCCATCAAGTCCAAAGCAGGGTGATTACTCATCCCAAAATATGGGATTGATATTTATATATTGAGATTTTGAGCCGCCCAGGTTTATAGTCCGTCGCACTCACTGCCAAAAACAAAACAGGTGAAGCGATGCAGGCGCAATTGATCGCGCTCGATTGGGGGACAACCTCATTACGTGCTTACAAACTCGCGGCGGACGGTGTGGTGCTGGAGCAGCGTGCGCTGTCGTCCGGGATCATGCAGTTGCCCAAGACTCCGCGAATCATCCACGGTCGTGAATGCGCCGATGGTTTTGAACTGGCCTTCGACGAAGCCTGCGGTGACTGGCTCGACGCGCAGCCGGATCTGCCGGTGATCGCTTGCGGTATGGTCGGCAGTGCCCAGGGCTGGCGCGAAGCGGCTTACTGCGAGACGCCGGCCGACGTCGCCCATCTCGGAAATTCCCTACAGAGCGTTATCAGTCTTCGCGGCACGCCAGTGCATATCGTCCCGGGCGTGATCCAGCGTTCGCGGCTGCCGAATGTGATGCGCGGCGAAGAAACCCAAGTCCTCGGCGTGCTGCAAAGTCTGCCGGCCGAGGCGGGTAACGATCTGTTGATCGGCCTGCCCGGCAGCCACTCGAAATGGGTGGAAGTGGTCGATGGCCGCATCACGCATTTCGACACCTTCATGACTGGCGAAGTCTTCGCCGTACTCAGCGAACACAGCATTCTTGGCCGTACCCAACAGCCGAGCCTGACTTTCGACGCACAGGCATTTGACCGTGGCGTGCAAATCGCGCTGTCGGCGGATGCCGAGCTCGGTGTGCTCTCGACCCTGTTCAGCGCCCGTACCCTCGGCCTCACTGGTGAACTGAGCCCGAGCGCTCAAGCGGATTATCTGTCCGGTCTGATGATCGGCCACGAGTTGGCCGCGCTCGCCAATGTGCAGCGGCGCCGGCGCAATCAAGCGAATCTTCCATCGATCGTGCTCATCGGCAATGCGCAACTGTGCACGCGTTATCGCCGTGCCCTCGACGCCTGCGGCTTTGCTCGGGTGACGCTGGCCGAGCAGGCGACCGAGCGTGGCCTGTGGCAACTGGCGCGTGCCGCCGGGCTGATCGATTCCTCATCCCGTTAACCCTGACTGGAGGCCTGACATGCTCAAGCAAGCACTGGCACAAAACGGTCTGATCGCGATTCTGCGTGGCCTGCAACCGCAGGAAGCGGCGGCTGTCGGAGAAGTCCTTTATTCCGCCGGATTTCGCGTCATCGAAGTACCGCTCAATTCCCCATCGCCGTACGACAGTATCCGCATTCTGCGTGATGCGCTGCCCGCCGATTGCCTGATCGGTGCCGGCACGGTGCTCACCCCCGAGCAGGTCGAGCAGGTCAAAGCTGCTGGCGGACAAGTGATCGTTATGCCCCACAGCGATGCCAAGGTGTTGCGCGCGGCGAAAGCGGCGGGGCTGTACCTGTCGCCGGGCGTGGCGACGCCGACCGAAGCCTTCGCCGCGCTGGCCGAGGGTGCGGACATTCTCAAGCTGTTCCCGGCCGAGCAGATGGGGCCGGCAGTCGTCAAAGCCTGGCTTGCGATGTTGCCGGCCGGCACGGTGCTGGCGCCGGTCGGCGGCATTACCCCGGACAACATGCAGGCCTTTATCGACGCTGGCGTGAAAGGTTTCGGCCTCGGTTCCGGCCTGTTCAAACCGGGCATGACGCCCGAGCAGGTGGCGGTCAATGCCAAGGCCTACGTGGCTGCCTGGAAAGCCCTGCGTTAAGAATTTTGGCGCTGTGTGCGCTGCATCTAATAAAAGCTGCATTTACAAAAGAGAGCAGAGATGAAAATCACCAAACTCACGACCTTCATCGTTCCGCCGCGCTGGTGCTTCCTCAAGGTCGAAACCGACGAGGGCGTGACCGGTTGGGGCGAGCCTGTGGTCGAAGGGCGCGCGCACACGGTCGCCGCTGCGGTGGAAGAATTGTCCGACTACCTGATCGGTAAAGACCCACGCAACATCGAAGACATCTGGACCGTGCTCTATCGCGGCGGCTTCTACCGCGGCGGCGCGATCCACATGAGTGCGCTGGCCGGTATCGATCAGGCCCTGTGGGACATCAAGGGCAAGGCCCTCGGCGTCTCGGTCAGCGACCTGCTCGGTGGCCAGGTGCGCGACAAGATCCGTGTCTACTCGTGGATCGGCGGCGACCGCCCGGCTGACACCGCGCGCGCGGCGAAAGAGGCGGTGAGCCGTGGTTTCACTGCGGTGAAAATGAACGGCACCGAAGAGCTGCAGTTCCTCGACACGTTCGAAAAAGTCGATCTCGCCTTGGCCAACGTTGCCGCCGTGCGTGACGCGGTCGGGCCGAACGTCGGCATCGGCGTCGACTTCCATGGCCGCGTGCACAAGCCGATGGCCAAGGTGCTGATGAAGGAACTCGACCCTTACAAACTGATGTTTATCGAAGAGCCGGTACTCAGCGAAAACTACGAAGCGCTGAAAGAACTGGCGCCGCTGACCAGCACACCGATTGCCCTCGGCGAGCGGCTGTTCTCGCGCTGGGATTTTAAACGGGTGTTGAGCGAAGGCTACGTCGACATCATCCAGCCGGACGCGTCCCACGCCGGCGGCATCACCGAAACCCGCAAGATCGCCAACATGGCCGAAGCCTACGACGTCGCGCTGGCGCTGCATTGCCCGCTGGGGCCGATTGCGCTGGCGGCGTGTTTGCAACTCGACGCGGCTTGTTACAACGCGTTTATCCAGGAGCAGAGCCTGGGCATCCATTACAACGAGAGCAATGACTTGCTCGACTATGTGAAGGACCCGCGGGTGTTCGACTACGATCAGGGCTTCGTGAAAATTCCGAACGGCCCGGGGCTGGGCATCGAGATCAACGAGGAATACGTGATCGAACGCGCCGCCGTCGGCCACCGCTGGCGCAACCCGATCTGGCGCCATGCCGATGGCAGCTTTGCCGAGTGGTAAGTCGTCTGCGAAACACCACAATCCCAATGTAGGAGTGAGCCTGCTCGCGATTCGGTTTTACATCCGGAATGTTTGTGACTGACAGAGCGCTATCGCGAGCAGGCTCACTCCTACAGGGATTTGTGCAAGGCCTCAGGCCGACCTCAATAAACATAAAAAGAGGCTCTCCTCATGCAAACGCACACCCTCTCCGGGCAGGCGTCTTTAGTCACGCCCAGCCGCAAGCGGTTTTTCATCATGGTGCTGCTGTTCATCACCGTGGTCATCAACTACCTCGACCGCAGCAACCTGTCGATTGCCGCACCGGCGCTGACCAGTGAGCTGGGCATCGATCCGGTACACGTCGGGCTGATCTTCTCCGCTTTCGGCTGGACTTATGCCGCGATGCAGATCCCCGGCGGCTGGCTGGTCGATCGCGTGCCGCCTCGGATCCTTTATAGCGTCGCGCTGCTGCTGTGGTCGGTGGCCACGGTGATGCTCGGTTTCGTCAGCAGCTTCATCGCACTGTTCGTGCTGCGCATGGCCGTCGGTGCACTGGAAGCGCCGGCCTATCCGATCAACAGCCGCGTGGTCACCACCTGGTTTCCCGAGCGCGAACGCGCCACGGCGATCGGTTTCTACACCTCCGGGCAGTTCGTCGGCCTGGCCTTCCTGACGCCAGTGCTGGCGTGGCTGCAACATGAATTCGGCTGGCACATGGTGTTCGTCGCCACCGGCGCCGTGGGTATTCTGTGGGCGCTGATCTGGTACGCGGTGTATCGCGAGCCGCGCGATTTCAAAGGCGCCAATGAGGCGGAAATCGATCTGATCCGCGAGGGTGGCGGGCTGGTCGATATCCAGGCTGACGCGGCCAAGGTCAAAGCCAGATTCAGCTGGACCGATCTGGGCATCGTCCTCAGCAAACGCAAGTTGTGGGGCATCTACCTCGGCCAGTTCTGCCTGAACTCGACCCTGTGGTTTTTCCTCACCTGGTTCCCGACCTACCTGGTGAAATATCGCGGCATGGACTTCATCAAGTCCGGCCTGCTCGCGTCGCTGCCGTTTCTCGCCGCGTTCGTGGGAGTGTTGTGTTCGGGATTCTTTTCCGACTTCCTCATTCGCCGTGGCTACACCGTGGGCTTCGCGCGCAAGTTGCCGATCATTGGCGGGCTGCTGATTTCGACCTCGATCATCGGCGCCAACTTCGTCGAGTCGACGCCGCTGGTGATCGCCTTCCTCGCCCTGGCATTTTTCGGCAACGGTCTGGCGTCGATCACCTGGTCGCTGGTGTCGACGCTGGCGCCGGCGCGTTTGCTCGGCTTGACCGGCGGCGTGTTCAACTTCATCGGCAACCTCTCGGCGATCGCGACGCCAATCGTGATCGGCTTCCTCGCCAGCGGCGATTCGTTCGCGCCGGCGATTACCTACATCGCCGTGCTCGCACTGGTCGGTGCCCTGTCCTACGTGCTGCTGGTGGGCAAGGTCGAGCGTATCGAGTTGTAGTGCTCTGCGTCGGGCGACCATAATGCCGCCCGTTCCTTCGCTCAACGGTAAAAGGCTGGATATGCAGGAAGACGCCCCGGAAAAAACCAAGGACGCCGCGCCCACCGGCACCCAGACGCTACTGCGCGGCCTCGGTGTAGTCCAAGCGGTGGCCAGCGGCGCACGTGATCTCAAGGAGATCGCCCGGCTGATCGGCACCACGCGCAGCACCACCCATCGGCTGGCCAGTTGCCTGGTCGACGAGCGTTATCTGCGCGTGGTCCCGCAAATCGGTTATCTGCTTGGGCCGAAGCTGATCGAACTGGGCTTTCAGGCCCGCGAAGAGTTGCCGCTGGTGACCCTGGCCGGGCCGTATCTGGACGAGTTGTCGGCGCTGACCGGCGATACCGTGCATCTGGGCATTCGCGAAGGCGACGAGGTGTTGTATCTGCTGAAGAATCCTGGGCGCAACGGCCCGGAAATGCGCTCGCGGGTCGGCCATCGCATGCCGCTGGTGCGCACCGGGATCGGCAAGGCATTGATGCTCGATGACTCGCCGCAGGACTGGCGGCGGCTGTACGACATCAGCCTGCCGGCGGGTGGCAAAAGTCAGTTCTGGCCGCAGCATCCCCAGCAGTCGTGGGAACAGCTGGAGCAGCGCATGGGCGAATACGTCACTGGTGGCTACGCCTTCGATCTGGAAGACAACGAACCGTCGATCCGCTGCGTGGCGGCGCCGATTCGCGATGCGAGCAAGGGCATTGTTGCCGCGATCAGCATCGCCAGCACCGTGCCGTACATGCCGCTGGAAAAAATGGCCGAGTTGATCCCCCTGCTCAAAGGGGTCACAACCCGGCTGTCGGCGGAGCTTGGCTTGAAGGTGTAAGCCGTGAAGGTTTAAGCCTTCAGCGTCGCCATGTCGATGACGAAACGGTACTTCACGTCACCGGCAATCATCCGCGCGTAGGCTTCGTTGATATTGCGGATGTCGAGCATTTCGATGTCGCAGGTGATGTTGTGCTCGGCGCAGAAATCCAGCACCTCCTGGGTTTCGGCGATACCGCCGATCAGCGAGCCGGCCAGCACGCGACGGCTCATCACCAGTTTGCCGGCGTGGACCGGCGGGTTCACCGGCTCGATCAGACCGACCAGAATGTGCACGCCATCGAAGCGCAAGGTGTCGAGGTACGGGTTGAGGTCGTGCTGGACTGGAATGGTGTCGAGCAGAAAGTCGAAATAACCGGCCGCGGCCTTCATCTGTTCGGCGTCGGTGGAGACAATGACGTGATCGGCACCCTGACGGCGACCTTCTTCAGCCTTGCTTGCCGAGCGGGTAAACAGCGTGACTTCCGCGCCCATGGCCTTGGCGAACTTGATGCCCATGTGACCGAGGCCACCCATGCCGAGAATCCCGACCTTGTCACCGGCCTTCACGCCGTAGTGCTTGAGCGGCGAGTAGGTGGTGATGCCGGCGCAGAGAATCGGTGCGGCGCTGGCCAGCGCCAGGCGTTCCGGGATGCGCACGACAAAGTGTTCGCTGACCACGATGCTGTCCGAATAACCGCCCATGGTGTTGCTGCCATCGACCCGGTCCGGGGTCGCGTAAGTCATGGTCGGGCCTTCGAGGCAATATTGCTCGAGGTTCGCCTGGCACGCTTCGCAACTGCGGCAGGAATCGACCATGCAGCCGACGCCAACCAGATCGCCTACCTTGTGACGGGTGACATTCGCACCGACAGCGGTGACTTTTCCGACGATCTCGTGGCCGGGCATCAGCGGATAAACGGCGATGCCCCATTCGTTGCGTGCCTGATGGATGTCGGAGTGGCAGACGCCGCAGTAGAGAATTTCGATCGCCACGTCGTCCGCGCGCGGGCTGCGGCGTTCGAATTTCATCGGGGCGAGGGGAGTGGTGGCCGACTGGGCGGCATAGCCGATGGCGGTGTACATGAGTGACCTCGCAAAAACAGTGACAAGTGAGGCGGTGAATTCTGGGCGCCGGGCGCGGGTGCGGCCATGACGATTTCTCCGGGTCTCATGCCTAATCCTCCGGGATGCGGGTTGCGGCAGTCGTATTGGCCAGCAGATCTGCGATCATGTTTTCATCCCCTTTTCCTGATTTTTTTACGAAGACCTATTCGATGCAGTTGACCCGTCATCTTGATGCCAATGCCCGGCTGGTTTCGCTGATCGAACCGCTGGCGCTGCGCGATGGCTACAGCCAGACCGGCCTGCCCGGTGTGCAGATTTTGCGCGCCAGTTGCGACGTCGCCCGTGGCCCGCATATTTACGAGCCGAGCCTGATGATCATCGCCCAGGGCAGCAAGCTGGCGTTTCTCGGCCCACGCACCATGGAATATGGCGCCGGGCATTACCTGATCCAGGCGCTGCCGGTGCCGTTCGAATGCGAAACCTTTGCCTTGCCCGATGCGCCGTTGCTTGGGATCTCGGTGGCGATCGATCGCGTACTGCTCGGCGAACTGGTGCTGGCCATGGGGCTGGCGCCGGGGCGGCATATTCCGGCGCAGACACCGGAGTCGATGACCTCGGTGGTGCTCGATGACGGCATGCGCGGTTGCGTCGAACGCCTGCTCAGCTGTCTGCACGATCCGCTGGAATGCCAGATTCTCGGCCCGGCGCGGGTCCGCGAATTATTGTTCGTCGCGCTGCGCGGGCCGCAAGCGGATGTGTTGCGCGCGCTGGTCGAGCAACAAGGGCAATTCGCCCGGGTGGCGGCTTCGATCAGCCATCTGCATGCGCACTACACCGAGCCGCTGAATGTCGAGACACTCGCCGGTTGCGCGAACATGAGCGTGTCGACCTTCCACGAGCATTTCAAACGCAGCACGTTGTTGTCGCCGGTGCAGTATCTCAAGCGCTTGCGCTTGTTGAAGGCGCAGACGCTGTTGGTGGCGGAAGGGCTGGGGGTGGCACAGGTGGCGCATCGGGTGGGGTATCAGAGCACGTCGCAGTTCAGCCGCGAGTACAAGCGCTACTTCGAACGTAGCCCGGGAGATGAGCGCGCTGCCTGAGCCGACGATAATCCCCTGTGGGAGTGAGCCTGCTCGCGATAGCGGTGTATCAGTTGACGATGATGCTGACTGAAGCACCGCTATCGCGAGCAGGCTCACTCCTACATTGGTTCGGCGGTGTTGCAGGAATTTTGGGCAACAAAAAGGCCCCCATTTCGGGAGCCTTGTTGTTCAGCGCGTCGACTTACATGTTCGGATAAGTCGGGCCGCCGGCACCTTCCGGCGCCACCCAGGTGATGTTCTGCGCAGGGTCCTTGATGTCACAGGTCTTGCAGTGCACGCAGTTCTGGGCGTTGATCTGGAAGCGCTTCTCGCCGTCTTCCTTGGTGATCACTTCGTACACGCCGGCCGGGCAGTAGCGCTGCGCCGGCTCGTCGTACAGCGGCAGGTTCTTGCTGATCGGGATGCTCGGGTCGGTCAGCTTCAAGTGGCACGGCTGTTCTTCTTCGTGGTTGGTACCGGAGATGAACACCGAGCTGAGTTTGTCGAAACTCAGTTTGCCGTCGGGTTTCGGATAGTCGATCTTCTTGCAGTCGGCCGCGAGCTTGAGGCAGGCGTAATCCGGCTTGGTGTCGCGCAGGGTGAACGGCAGTTTGCCGCCGAAGATGTTCTGGTCCAGCCAGTTGAAGCCGCCGCCGATGATCGCGCCGTACTTGTGAATCGCCGCGCCGAAGTTGCGGCTGGCGAACAGTTCTTCGTGCAGCCAGCTGTTCTTGAACGCGTCGACGTAAGTCGTCAGTTCGACCGTGCAATCCTGCTCGGCGAACAGCGCATCTGCCACCGATTCAGCCGCGAGCATGCCGGACTTCATCGCAGTGTGGCTGCCTTTGATCTTGGCGAAGTTCAGGGTGCCGAGGTCGCAACCGATCAGCGCGCCGCCCTTGAAGACCATTTTCGGCAGCGAGTTCAGGCCGCCCTTGGCGATGGCGCGGGCGCCGTAGCTGACGCGCTTGCCGCCTTCCAGGTATTGCTTGAGCACCGGGTGATGCTTGAGGCGCTGGAATTCGTCGAATGGCGACAGGTAAGTGTTGCTGTAGGACAGGTCGACGATCAGACCGACCACTACCTGATTGTTTTCCAGGTGATAAAGGAACGAGCCGCCGGTGTTCTCGGTGCCCATGATGTCCAGCGGCCAGCCTGCGGTGTGCACCACCAGGCCTGGCTGATGCTTGGCCGGGTCGATTTCCCAGATTTCCTTCAGACCGATGCCGTAATGCTGAACGTCCGCATCGCTGTCGAGGTTGTAGCGCTTGATCAGTTGCTTGCCGATGTGGCCACGGCAGCCTTCGGCGAACAGCGTGTACTTGCCACGCAATTCCATGCCCGGGGTGTACAGGCCTTCTTTCGGATGGCCTTCGCGATCGACGCCCAGATCACCGGTGATGATCCCGCGCACCACGCCGTTTTCATCGATCAGCGCTTCCTGAGCGGCGAAGCCCGGGTAGATTTCCACACCGAGGTTTTCGGCCTGTTGAGCCAGCCAGCGGCACAGGTTGCCGAGGGAGATAATGTAGTTGCCTTCGTTGTGCATGGTCTTGGGCACAAAGAAGTCGGGGATCTTCTGCGCGCTGTCGGCGTTTTTCAGCACGAAAATGTCATCGCGCGTGACTGGCGTGTTCAGCGGTGCGCCGAGTGCTTTCCAGTCCGGGAACAGTTCGTTCAATGCGCGGGGTTCGAACACCGCACCGGAGAGGATGTGCGCGCCGACTTCGGAGCCTTTTTCGACCACGCAGACGCTGATTTCCTTACCGGCGTCAGCGGCCTTCTGCTTCAAGCGGCAGGCGGCGGACAGACCAGCGGGGCCGGCACCGACGATGACGACGTCGAATTCCATGTATTCGCGTTCCACAGGCTATCTCCTACTCAAGGCTCAACAGTTTTTTTTCTGATTTGGAGGTTTGATGTCGCTTCCGTATTGCCTTTACGTTAACGTCAAAGGGAATATTGGCGAATCTACCTTTCTCTCTAGGCGGCGCATTATATCTACACCACTCCTAGCGTCCAATACAAACGTTTGTTTGAATCGCCTCCAGCCCTGATAAATCAAAGAAGCGCGGCTTATGACAGGGCATTTTGGCGTATTGACCAGAATGGGCGTTCCGGTCAAGATACGGGCGGTTTTGCGCTCGCCGTAGGCAGACTGGCGGTTTCAAGAGCACCTCTAAAGACAGGGCACAGGCAGTAGACGGTGATGCGCAGCGCAAGTCCGGCGCGCAGTTTACACAGCGTGGGAATGAATGACCCGGCAGTCACCCCTGACGAACGGTCATCACCCTTCGCCAAGTGAATCACCTCACATTCAAGCCGGCGTTTTTAGAGGTGCCCTTGTCGCCCGATGAGCATCATCCGCCAGGTTCGCCTAGGCGACTTTCTTTTCACCGGAGAGTAACGAGGAATCCATGAAGGTTCTTGTAGCTGTCAAACGCGTTGTGGATTACAACGTCAAGGTCCGCGTCAAGGCGGACAATTCCGGCGTCGACCTCGCCAACGTCAAGATGTCGATGAACCCATTCTGCGAAATCGCCGTGGAAGAAGCCGTTCGCCTGAAAGAGAAGGGCGTTGCGACTGAAATCGTCGTCGTCTCGATCGGCCCGACCACCGCTCAGGAGCAGCTGCGTACCGCACTGGCTCTGGGTGCCGACCGCGCCATCCTCGTCGAATCCGCTGAAGACCTGACTTCGCTGGCCGTGGCCAAGCTGCTCAAGGCCGTCGTCGACAAGGAACAGCCTCAGCTGGTGATCCTTGGCAAACAGGCGATCGACAGCGACAACAACCAGACCGGTCAGATGCTCGCTGCACTGAGCGGCTACGGTCAGGGCACGTTCGCTTCGAAAGTCGAAGTCTCCGGCGACAGCGTTGCCGTGACCCGCGAGATCGACGGCGGCGCGCAGACCGTTTCGCTGAAACTGCCGGCCATCGTCACCACCGATCTGCGTTTGAACGAGCCGCGCTATGCGTCTCTGCCAAACATCATGAAAGCCAAGAAGAAGCCTCTCGAAGTGCTGACTCCGGACGCTTTGGGCGTTTCCACCGCCTCCACCAACAAGACTCTGAAAGTCGAAGCGCCGGCAGCACGCAGCGCAGGCATCAAGGTCAAGTCGGTGGCTGAACTGGTCGAGAAACTGAAAAACGAAGCGAAGGTAATCTAAAAATGACTATCTTGGTAATCGCTGAACACGACAACAAAGTGCTGGCCCCGGCCACACTGAACACCGTGGCCGCCGCTGCCAAAATCGGCGGCGACATCCACGTTCTGGTGGCAGGTCAGGGCGCTGGCCCGGTGGCCGAAGCCGCGGCGAAAATCGCTGGCGTGAGCAAGGTCCTCAACGCTGACAACGCCGCCTACGCGCATCAGTTGCCGGAAAACATCGCGCCGCTGGTAGCCGAACTCGGCGCTGGCTACAGCCACATCCTGGCTGCCGCGACCTCCAACGGCAAAAACATCCTGCCGCGCGTTGCTGCTGCGCTGGACGTTGACCAGATCTCCGAGATCATCTCGGTGGAAAGCGCTGACACCTTCAAGCGTCCGATCTACGCCGGTAACGCCATCGCTACCGTGCAATCGACTGCTGCGATCAAAGTGATCACCGTGCGCGCCACCGGTTTCGACCCGGTTGCCGCTGAAGGTGGTTCGGCTGCCGTTGAAGCGGTTGGCGCTGCCCACGACGCCGGTACGTCGAGCTTCGTCAGCGAAGAGCTGGCCAAGTCCGATCGTCCTGAGCTGACCGCTGCGAAGATCGTCGTTTCCGGCGGTCGTGGCATGCAGAATGGCGACAACTTCAAACACCTGTACGCTCTGGCCGACAAGCTCGGCGCAGCTGTTGGCGCTTCCCGCGCTGCGGTCGACGCAGGTTTCGTACCGAACGACATGCAGGTCGGTCAGACCGGCAAGATCGTTGCGCCGCAGCTGTACATCGCCGTCGGTATCTCCGGCGCGATCCAGCATCTGGCCGGTATGAAAGACTCCAAAGTGATCGTTGCGATCAACAAGGACGAAGAAGCGCCGATCTTCCAGGTGGCCGATTACGGTCTGGTGGCTGATCTGTTCGAAGCAGTACCTGAGCTGGAGAAGCTGGTCTAATCCGGCGGCTTCACTTATAAAGAGCCCGGCCTGTTGGTCGGGCTTTTTTTTGTTTCGGATTTGAGTGGGGAACGGTTTGCCATGGATCTGCGCTGCGGATGGTTGTTGGGATTGATGCTGTTGCCAGGTCTGGCCACGGCCGCTGGCAAGTGCGAGCGCCTGGTCGTCACCGGTAGCCCGGATGCGCCGCCGTACCTGTGGCAGGACCCGCAAAACCCCAAGCGCTTGATCGGTGCCAGTGCCGATCTGTTGCAGCAAGTGGCCAAGGACCTCGGCATCAAAGTCGATCTGCTGTATGCCGGTAAACGCTCGCAAGCGCTCGATGAAGTGCGCAGCGGGCGCATGGACATGCTCGCCGACGCACCGCTGACCGTGAATGAGCTGGAAAACCTCGACTTCATTCATCCGCCACTGCTGGAAAACGACTATCTGGTGTGGACGCGCAAAGGCTCGACGCTGACCTATGCCGAGGCGGTCGATCTGAAAGGCCATGCCGGCGCGGTGTCGGAAAAGTCTCGGATGACCCAGGCATTCGGCACTTTCGCCGAACAGAATCTGACCCTGACGCGGACAGCCAACCTTACCCAGGCCCTACAGAAACTTCTGTTGGGCGAGGTGGAATATGTCCTCGCCGGACGTTACTCAGGACTGGCCGCCGCGCAGACATTGGGCATGACCAGCGATCTGTTGGCGTTCGAGCAACCCATTGATCGTCCGGGGCTGTTCCTCGCGGTTTCCCATAACTCGGCCTGCAACGATCCGTGGTTGCGCGGACAGCTCGCCAAAAAGATGACAGAATTGCCCGCGTCCGGACTGACGGAAGCCGCGCTGCAACGCAACATCGAGCGCTGGAAGGCGCAACAGCAACAGCCGCCACAACCTGTCAGTGCCCCAAAACAGTAGGGATTCTTAGTGAGTATTCGACCTCTTTTCGCGGCTGTGGCCGTTCTGGCCCTGGCCGGGTGCGCAACCGATCCGGCACCCAGTGAACAAATGCGTTTGACCGAACAGGCCATCGTGCAGGCCAAGGCAGTCGGCGCCACCGCTGACGAAGTGCCGGAAATGCAACTGGCCGAAACCAAGTACAACCGCGCCAAAGGCAACATGGCGGACGAGTCCTATCGCAATGCGCGCATGCGTGCCGAGCAGGCCGAACTGGATGCACGTCTGGCCGAAGCCAAGGTGCTGACGAAAAAAAGCGAAGAGCAACTCAATGTGCTCAATACCCGCATTGTCCGCCTGCGCAAGCAGCTGCAACTGGGGGAAGCGCAATGAGCCTCAGATCCAACGCTATTGGCATTCTGCTGCTCGCCGGGTGCGCGAGCCTTTACGGCTGCGCCGGCCAGCACAGCGAGGCGGCGCTGCAACAGGCCGGGGCTGATTTCCAGAAGGTCAAGGAAGATTCCAACGTGCTGCGGATTGCGCCGAAAGACGTGATCCGCGCCGGTGAATCCCTGGCCCGCGCCGATCGTCTGTCGACTTATTGGGGCAGCGGTGCCGACGTTGTGCATTACGCCTACCTGAGCCAGCGCTACAGCGAAATCGCTCGCGAGCACACCAACCAGGCACTCAACGAGGAGCAGGCGGCCAGGCTCGAACTGGAGCGGCAGCGTCTGCAACTGGCCCTGCGCGAGTCGAAACTGCTCAGCGTGCAGCAGCAAGGCAAGTGGCTGGAGGAACAGATCGTGGCGCTGGCCACCACGCAGACCGATCGTGGTCTGGTGATGACTCTCGGTGATGTGTTGTTCGACACCGGCGAAGCGGAACTGAAAAACTCCGCCAACCGTGTCGTGTTGAAGATCGTTCAGTTCCTGCAACTGAACCCCAAGCGCGTGGTGCGCATCGAGGGTTATACCGACAGCACGGGCGGCAAGCAGGAAAACCTCAAACTGTCCCGAGACCGCGCGCAATCGGTGGCTGACGTGCTGGTCGATCTGGGTGTCGATGAAAAACGCATTCAGGTCGAAGGGTACGGCGACCAGTTCCCGGTCGACGCCAACGCTTCCGAGCGCGGCAGGGCACAGAACCGCCGGGTGGAAATTGTTTTCTCCGACGAAAAAGGCCAGCTCGGCGCCGCCCGCTGAGGGTTGCGTCTCTGGGAAGCCCGGCCTGTCATGCAGTGCCGGGCTTTTTTACGTCTGTCGATTGCCGCGCAAAACCGTACAGATGGGGCAGACACCGCACTGTACGGTCGAGTAATCTGGCAACTGTCCCAGTACACTTCTAAACTGTTCCGGTATTGTTTCACACAAGAATAAAACGCCCGTGAAATCGAGTGCTGCGTCATGACCAATCTCTTGCTCTACCAACGTATTGCTCAGCAACTGGCCGAGGACATCCGCCGTGGTGTCTATCAACCCGGGGAGCGCGTGCCTTCGGTGCGCAAGATGAGTTCGCAGCTCAACGTCAGCCACGCGACGGTGTTGCAGGCGTATGCCAACCTCGAAGACCAGGGCCTGATCCGCGCCCGTCCGCAATCGGGTTATTACGTGCACCAGACCCCCGCGCTGACCGCGCCGACCCCGGACATCGCGCGGGTCGAGCGGCCGGGGCTGGTCACGCGCAGCAGCATCATCCAACAGGTATTGGTTGAGTCCCGACGTGAAGGCGTGTTTCCGCTGGGCGCTGCGGTACCGAGTGTCGATTATTTACCGGTGCGGGCACTGCATCAGCAGCTCGCCAAGGTCACCCGATTCCACAGTCCGCGGGCGTTCAGCTACATGTTCAGCCCCGGTTTCGAACCGCTGCGCCGGCAGGTCGCGATCCGCATGCGTGACGCCGGCGTGGTGGTCGATCCATCGGAAGTGGTGATCACCCACGGCTGTGTCGATGCCCTGCAGATGTCATTGCGCGTGCTGACCCGGCCGGGCGATCTGATCGCTGCGGAATCACCCACCTATTACGGCCTGCTGCAACTGGCTGATCTGCTCGGTCTGAAAGTCATCGAAATCCCCAGTGATCCCGCCACCGGCATGAGCCTGGAAGCCTTGCAACTGGCCGCCAACCAATGGTCGATCAAGGCACTGGTGCTGACCACGCGATTGAGTAATCCCCTCGGCGGAACCATGCCGGAAGAGCGGCAGAAACAGTTGCTGCGCCTGGCCTCGGATTTCGACATTCAGATTGTCGAAGACGATATCTATGGCGAACTGATGTTCGAGCAAGGCCGCACCAAAGCGCTGAAAGCCTATGACCGGCTGGATCGGGTGATCTACTGCTCGAGCTTCTCCAAAACCTTGTCGCCAGGTGTGCGCATCGGCTGGATGATCGCTGGCAAGTACCAGCAGGAAATCCAGCGACTGCAAACCTTCAGCACCCATTCGGCGTGCAGCGTTACGCAAATGGCGATCGCCGCCTATCTGGAAAACGGCGGTTATGACCGGCATTTACGGTACATCCGCCAGGAATACCGAAAAAACCTCAGCGCGTTCCAGCTGGCGGTGCAGCAGCACTTCCCCGATGGCACGCAAATGTCCCGGCCCACCGGCGGTTTCATCCTCTGGGTGAGCTTGCCGGGACGGGTCAACACCCAGGAATTGCATGTCCGCGCGCTGCAACAAGGCATCAGCATCGCGCCGGGGCTGATCTTCAGTAACACCGAGCAGTTCAACCACTGTATCCGCCTCAATTGCGGCATTCCGTGGAATCGCGAGGCGGAGCGGGCACTGATGACGCTGGGTCTGTTGGCGACGCAACTGTGTCAGGAAACCGCTGGCGGTTTCTGAACGAGGGGGCAGGTGATGCTTGTCATGTGACGCACAACAGGCGAGCATGTGGCCCTCTGCCGTTAGTTCGTTGGGTCCATGAAAGCCATTGTTCCTGCCGCGTGGGTATTGTTGGGTTGGCTGATGATCGGTCAGGCGCCGGGTGTCATGGCGGCCGCAGCCCAGGAAAAACCGGCAGCGACGAGTACGACGAACAAAACCGTGAAAACCGCGGCTCCGGCAAAAAAAGCCCAGGCCAAAAAAAACGCCACAGTGAAGAAGCGCCGCCCGGTTGCTTCGAAATCGAAATCCGCCAGCGAAGTGGCGAGGACCAAATTGCCGCCGGCAAAACTCGATCTCAGCCTGCCCAAGGATATGGTTGAAGAGTTGAAGCCCAAGGGCACGGTGGAGCTGCCCAAGCGCGAGGCGATCCTGCCGCAGATGTTCGGTGAGAAGGACGCCGGTTTCCAGCTCAACGGCCGCTTGCTCAGCAACGAAATGCAGTTGCAACTGCGCAATGAAGCGCGACGCGATGTGGAAGGCGCCGCGCTGGATTTTGAATTCAAACAATAGAACGGGTCATCTGTGATGCGCAGACCAGACGCTTCGTCGGAGACTGCCCGGTCACTTTTACTTATCGTTGAAAACCCGCTTCCAGCAATTTGAAACAGCCGTTTTAGCGGTTACTCTGTTCCCCGTCTCTTTACACATCGCCCGTCCCGAGGATCTGTACGTCATGAAATGCCGCGAAGGCTGTGGCGCTTGCTGCATTGCCCCCTCCATCAGTTCACCGATCCCCGGCATGCCCCAAGGCAAGCCCGCCGGCGAACGTTGCGTGCAACTGTCGGTCGATAACCTGTGCAGCATTTTCGGCCGTCCGGAACGTCCGCCTGTGTGCTCGGGTTTCGCTGCGGATGTCGAGGTCTGCGGCAGCAGCTCGGAAGAAGCGATCAGATTGATCGGCTGGTGGGAGCAGATCACGGCGGCGTGATGTGTTCACCAACGGAACTTCAACAATAAGGAATAACACTATGGGTTCGCTTCATCGTATCGCTGTGTTGTGTGGTCTGACTGCCGTACTTGCTACTTCGGTCGCCCAGGCGGAAGACTGGAAAGTCGCCAAGAACGAAGACGGGATCAAGGTTTCCCTGAGTGAAATACCCGGTTCGGACTACAAGTCCTATCAGGGCGTCGCGCTGATGAAGACCACCATCGCCAAACTGCGCGCCTTGCAGGAAGACGTCTCCGGCGCCTGCGCCTGGATTCACGAGTGCAAGAGCCAGAAACTGCTCAAGCATGAAGGCGATCTGAGCTGGACCTATTCGCAATTCAATACACCATGGCCGGTGACCCCGCGTGATTCGGTGTTGAAGATCACCACTGTTGAAGGTGCCGATGGCAGCCTGACGCGGAATCTGGAAGGCGTGCCGACCTATCTGCCGGAAGAAAAAGGCTTCGTACGGGTTCAGCAAGTCAAAGGCTTCTGGAAGTTCGTGCCTAAAGGCGATCAGGTCGAAGTGACCTATCAAGTACACACCGAGCCAGGTGGCAGCGTACCGGCGATGGTTGCCAACAAGTTCGTCGTCGATGCGCCATTCAATACGCTGAAAGCGCTGAAAGAACGCGCCGAGAAATAATCTTCGCGCTCTAAGCAAAACGCCCCGACCGGTTCGGGGCGTTTTGTTTTGTCTCTAAATTGTATTTCCAGATATGCGTTGCACGAAATTTTCACAAAGCCTTCAAGACAATTCGCCCGCACTTGTTGCCTGCAACAGCGCTGTCAGCCCTTTGAATGAAAGTCTCGAAGAGCAGGGCAGTAATCAATGGCAATGGTGTGAACGATCGTGCAACATTTGCGCACCGCGCACGCCCCGGGGTCTGGAATGACCAATAGAGGGCCTGGCGCCGCTGTATTTTTGCAACTTCAACTTCCAATGGGTCCTAAAACGACATGGCAAACCCGGACGCCCTGAATCAGCAGCGATCTTCTGCTCGCCTGCTGCAACCGACCGTCAAATCGCATCTGGCCTACACGCTGCTGTGCGCACTGGTCATGATGGTCATGTTTTCCGCGCTGCGCCTCGCGCTGCTGGTCTACAACCGCGAGATGATCCTCGACACCCCGGCCGCGACCTTCCTCGAAGCGTTCGTCAACGGTCTGCGTTTCGACCTGCGCCTGGTGGTGTACCTGTGCATTCCGCTGGTGCTGGCGCTGTTCAGCGCCCGGGCCATGGCCGCGCGCGGCTTCTTTCGCCTGTGGCTGACCATCGCCTCGAGCATCGCGCTGTTCCTCGGCCTGATGGAGATGGACTTCTACCGCGAGTTTCACCAGCGCCTCAACGGTCTGGTGTTCCAATACGTGAGAGAAGATCCGAAAACCGTGATGAGCATGCTCTGGTACGGTTTCCCGGTGGTGCGCTACCTGCTGGCGTGGGTCATCGGCACGGTCATTCTGACCCTGGCATTCAAGGGCGCCGACCGCGCCACCCGCCCGCGCGGGCCGTTCAGCGGCGGCAGCGTCAGCTCCCGTCAGGTTGCGCCGTGGTACACCCGCCTGGCGGTGTTTGTGGTCTGCCTGCTGATCTGCGTGGTTGCCGCCCGTGGCACCCTGCGTCAAGGCCCGCCAATGCGCTGGGGTGACGTGTACACCACTGATTCCAACTTCGCCAACCAGCTCGGTCTCAATGCCACGCTGTCGCTGATCGAGGCCGCCAAGTCGCGCATGGGCGAAGATCGCGACAACATCTGGAAAGCCACGCTGCCGCAGGAACAGGCGCAGAAAATCGTGCGTGACATGCTGCTGATGCCTGACGACAAACTGGTCGACGCCGATATTGCCGCCGTGCGCCGTGATTACATGCCGCCAGCCGACAAGACCCTGCCGATCAAGAACGTTGTCGTGATCCTGATGGAAAGCATGGCCGGTCACTCGGTTGGCGCCCTGGGTGCTCCGGGCAACATCACCCCTTACCTGGACAAGCTGTCCAAGGAAGGCCTGCTGTTCGACCGTTTCTTCTCCAACGGTACGCACACCCACCAGGGCATGTTTGCGACCATGGCCTGCTTCCCGAACCTGCCCGGCTTCGAATACCTGATGCAGACCCCGGAAGGCAGCCACAAGCTGTCCGGCCTGCCGCAGGTGCTCAGTGCCCGCGACTACGACGACGTGTACGTCTACAACGGCGATTTCGCCTGGGACAACCAGTCGGGCTTCTTCAGCAACCAGGGCATGACCAACTTCGTTGGCCGTAACGATTTCGTCAATCCGGTGTTCTCCGATCCGACCTGGGGCGTGTCCGACCAGGACATGTTCGATCGTGGCCTGCAGGAGCTCAAGGCGCGGGAAAACGGCAAGCCGTTCTACGCCCTGCTGCAAACCCTGTCCAACCACACGCCGTACGCCTTGCCGACACCGTTGCCGGTCGAGCGCGTGACTGACCGTGGCAGCCTCAACGAACACCTGACCGCCATGCGTTACTCCGACTGGGCGCTCGGCCAGTTCTTCGAGAAGGCGCGCAAAGAGAAGTACTTCAACGAAACCCTGTTCGTCATCGTCGGCGACCACGGCTTCGGCAACGAGCGCCAGATCACTGAAATGGACCTGGGCCGCTTCAACGTGCCGATGCTGATGATCGCCCCGGGCATTCAGCAGAAGTTCGGTGCCCGTGACCACACCGTGGGCACGCAGATCGACATCGTGCCGACCATCATGGGCCGTCTCGGTGGTGAAGTGCGTCACCAGTGCTGGGGCCGTGACCTGCTCAACCTGCCGGAGGGCGACACCGGTTTCGGTGTGATCAAGCCATCGGGCAGCGAGCAGACCACCGCCATCGTCACCGCTGACCAGATTCTGGTGCTGCCGCGCGACAAGGACATGGGTCCGAAAATCTGGCAATACCAGCTCGGTGCCACTCCGCACGCCGAAGTTGTGCCAAATGCGCCGCGTACTGCCGAACTCAAACTCAAACTCGAGGCGTTCCTGCAAACCGCGACCAAAAGCCTGCTCGATAACACCGCCGGTGTGATTCACGGCAAGCCGGATTGATGACTCGTTGAAGTCCACGCAATAAAAAAGAGGCCCTTGAAAAAGGGCCTCTTTTTTTACAGCTTCAAATCGTCATATCTTGCCGAGTAACAACAGCACCAGCAGCACGACCAACACCACGCCGATAATGCCCGACGGGCCATAACCCCAACTTCTGGAGTGCGGGAAGACCGGCAGACCACCGATCAGCAACAGGATCAGGATGATGATTAGAATTGTGCCCATGGGTGATTTCCTTGTTCAGAGTCTGGAAGAGTCTTGACGCTCAGTGGGCAGCTGGATAGCAACTAAATTCCAGCCGGCTTACATGTTCCGACTTGCGCGAATGAAAAAAAATTCAATGTTTTTTTAATGTATTTGGATTGCTCTGTTATTTCCTTTCCAGCGAAAAGAACGCAGCCTCGTTGCAATCGTCAGCTCCTACAGGATTGGATGGCGAAGTTGGCGGGGGCAGCAATCTTTTGATCCTCCATTCAGCAACTGGATGGAGCGTGGGCGGACGCAGTTCCTTCGCTACACTCGGCACATCTCTCCCGGAACAACAAGGCTGTCCGCTATGCAAAATCGCATGATGATCACTGGTGCAGGCTCCGGCCTGGGTCGCGAAATCGCGCTGCGCTGGGCCCGTGAAGGCTGGCGGCTGGCCTTGTCCGATGTCAGTGAACCCGGCCTGCAGGAGACCCTCAAACTGGTGCGCGAGGCGGGCGGCGACGGTTTCATCCAGCGCTGCGATGTGCGTGATTACAGCCAGCTGACCGCGTTCGCCCAAGCCTGTGAAGAGAAGTTCGGCGGCATCGACATCATCGTCAACAATGCCGGGGTCGCCTCGGGTGGGTTTTTCAGCGAACTGTCCCTGGAAGACTGGGACTGGCAGATCGCGATCAACCTGATGGGCGTGGTCAAAGGCTGCAAGGCGTTCCTGCCGCTGCTGGAACAGAGCAAGGGCAAGATCATCAACATCGCCTCCATGGCCGCGCTGATGCAAGGTCCGGCGATGAGCAACTACAACGTCGCCAAGGCGGGTGTGGTGGCATTGTCGGAAAGCCTGCTGATCGAACTGGCGCAGCAGGAAGTGGCGGTGCACGTGGTCTGCCCATCGTTCTTCCAGACCAACTTGCTCGATTCCTTCCGCGGCCCGACCCCGGCAATGAAAGCGCAGGTCGGCAAGTTGCTGGAAAGTTCGCCGATCAGTGCAGCCGATATTGCGGAATACATCTATCAGCAAGTCGCCGCTGGCGAGTTCATGATTCTGCCCCACGAACAAGGGCGCATGGCCTGGGCGCTGAAACAGAAAAATCCGCAACTGCTCTACAACGAGATGACTTCGATGGCGGAGAAAATGCGCGCCAAGGCCCGACAAAACAACGCGTGATCTTGTTCGTTGCCCGCCGCGTGGTTAGGGTGGCCGCCATGGTCACCCTGTCGAGACGCATTCCATGCTTAATTACCTGTGGTTCTTCCTGGCGGCGCTGTTTGAAATCGCCGGGTGTTTTGCTTTCTATTTGTGGCTGCGCCAAGGCAAAAGTGCGTTGTGGGTGATTCCCGCGTTACTTAGCCTGACCCTGTTCGCGCTGTTGCTCACCCGTGTTGAAGCGGCCTACGCCGGGCGCGCCTATGCCGCGTATGGCGGGATCTACATCGTCGCTTCGATCGGCTGGCTCGCGGTCGTCGAACGGGTGCGCCCGCTGGGCTCGGACTGGATCGGCATGGCGCTGTGCGTGGTCGGTGCGAGTGTGATTCTGTTGGGGCCGCGCTTTTCCGCCGCCTGATACCTTTGTGCGAAGCGTCTGACGGCTGCGGGCGTGGGAGGCTGTAGGGCAAGACTGATTTGCTCGTCATGCATTGTGGAGCCGCTGTAAGCCGCGCATCTTCAGGGTTTGCCAGTCCTTAAGGATGAATCCCATGCTTGTACTCAGCCGTGTGGTCGGTGAGTTGATTTCAATCGGTGACGACATCACCCTGCGTGTTCTGTCGGTGAATGGCTCCAGCGTGCGCTTCGGCGTCGAGGCGCCGAAGAAAGTCCATGTGCACCGCGCCGAGGTCTATGACCGGATCAAGCGCAAGGAGGCTGCCGCGAAGGCTGGCTGACGGTTTCAGTCGAACAGATGCTTGGGTACGTCGTGCTTGAGCATCAACTGGCACTGTTCGCTTTCCGGGTCGAACACGATCAGCGCCTGGCCTTTGGTCAATGCCTGGCGCACGCGCAGTACGCGGGTTTCCAGCGGGGTGTCATCGCCGTTGTCGGTACCATCGCGGGTGACGAAATCCTCGATCAGGCGGGTGAGGGTGTCGACTTCAAGCGCGTCGTGGGGAATGAGCATGGGCACCTCGGTCAAATCAATGTCGGGATGCTACGGGGATTGGGTTTTGCCTGCCAGTTTTTGTAGTGCCTCGACCGGCGCCATCGCGAGCAGGCTCAGTCCCACATTTGATGCGATCCCTGTGGGAGCGAGCCTGCTCGCGAAGACGTTTATGTGATCACCGAAGATTCAACTGTCGGAACGCTGCCCAACCAGACTGTCCACCGGCGGTACGCGGGTCTCGCTTTCCATCTGCGTGTCATGTTCGATCTGGTGGCTGAAGCGGTCCAGGGAGGCATTGGCCGGCGCCGCATCGCTGGCGAAGACCGGCGGGCTCAGAATGTACGCGCCGAGCAAACGGCTGAGCGCCGCCAGGCTGTCGATGTGCGTGCGTTCGTAACCATGCGTGGCATCGCAGCCGAAAGCGAGCAGGGCGGTGCGGATGTCGTGGCCAGCGGTGACCGCCGAGTGCGCATCGCTGAAGTAATAGCGGAACATGTCGCGGCGCACCGGCAGTTCGTGTTCATCGGCCAGGCGCAACAGATGCCGGGACAAGTGATAGTCATATGGGCCACCGGAATCCTGCATCGCCACGCTCACCGCGTGTTCGCTGGAATGCTGGCCCGGCGCGACCGGAGCGATGTCGATGCCGACAAATTCGCTGACGTCCCACGGCAATGCCGCCGCCGCGCCGCTGCCGGTTTCCTCGGTGATGGTGAACAGCGGATGACAATCGATGTTCAGTTCCTGGCCGCTGTCGACAATCGCCTTCAGTGCGGCGAGCAGTGCGGCAACGCCTGCCTTGTCGTCGAGGTGGCGCGCGCTGATATGGCCGCTTTCGGTGAACTCCGGCAGCGGGTCGAACGCCACCACGTCACCGACATGAATGCCCAGGGATTCGCAATCGGCCTTGGTCGTGCAGTAGGCGTCCAGACGCAGTTCGACGTGATCCCAGCTGATCGGCATTTCATCGACCTGAGTATTGAACGCATGCCCGGAAGCCATCAGCGGCAGCACGCTGCCGCGAATCACGCCGGTGTCGGTAAAAAGGCTGACCCGGCTGCCCTCGGCAAAGCGGCTCGACCAGCAACCGACCGGGGCGAGGGTCAGGCGACCGTTGTCTTTCACCGCACGGACGGCGGCACCGATGGTGTCCAGGTGCGCAGACACCGCGCGGTCAGGACTGCTCTTTTTGCCCTTCAACGTCGCGCGAATGGTGCCGCGCCGGGTCATTTCGAACGGAATGCCCAGCTCTTCAAGACGTTCGGCGACGTAGCGCACGATCGTGTCGGTGAAGCCGGTGGGGCTGGGAATGGCGAGCATTTCCAGCAGGACTTTTTGCAGGTAAGCCAGATCCGGTTCAGGGATGTGTGGGGTCTTGGTCATGGAAACTCCTGATGGGTTGAGCACACCGATGGTTTCGATGAGAGAAATTTGTGATGACGTTCGGGCCTCTTCGCGAGCAGGCTCGCTCCCACGGGGAAACGCATTCCAAATGTGGGAGCGAGCCTGCTCGCGAAGGCGTCAGCCGGAACAATGAAGGTTCAAGAGGCAGCCGGCTGACTGTGCGGAAACAACAGATCGACAAAGCGCTCCGCCGTCGGCTGCGGTTCATGGTTGGCCAGGCCGGCACGTTCGTTGGCTTCGATGAAAACGTACTCGGGCTGATCCGCCGCCGGCACCATGAGATCGAGGCCGACCATCGGAATGTCCAGCGCTCGCGCCGCACGCACCGCCGCGTCGACCAGGGTCGGATGAAGAATCGCCGTCACGTCTTCCAGCGTCCCGCCGGTGTGCAGATTGGCCGTGCGCCGCACGAACAGATGCTCGCCGGCCGGCAGAATGCTGCTGTAGTCATAGCCGGCGGCGTGCAGCGTGCGTTGGGTTTCGTGGTCCAGGGGAATCTTGCTTTCGCCACTGGTGGCCGCTTGCCGACGGCGGCTTTGCGCTTCGATCAGCGCACCGATCGAATGCTGACCATCGCCAACCACTTCCGCCGGACGGCGAATCGCTGCCGCAACCACTTCGAAACCGATCACCACAATCCGTAGATCAAGGCCTTCATGGAAGCTTTCCAGCAGCACGCGACTGTCGAACTGCTTGGCGGTTTCGATGGCCTTCTGCACTTCTTCAATGGTGCGCAGATCCACAGCCACACCGTGGCCCTGTTCGCCGTCGAGAGGTTTGACCACTACACGCTGATGCTCATCGAGAAAGGCCAGATTATCGTCGGCATTGCCCGCCAGTTGCTGGGCCGGCAGTTTCAGGCCTGCGGCCTTCAGCACTTTATGGGTCAGGCTTTTGTCCTGGCACAGGGTCATGCTGATCGCGCTGGTCAGATCGCTCAGCGACTCGCGGCAGCGCACGCGGCGGCCGCCATGGCTGAGGGTAAACAGCCCGGCGTCGGCGTCATCCACTTGCACATCGATACCGCGCCGATGCGCTTCTTCGACAATGATCCGTGCGTAAGGATTGAAATTCGCCTCCGGCCCCGGACCGAGAAACAGCGGCTGGTTGATACCGTTCTTGCGCTTGATGGCGAAGGTCGGCAGGTTGCGGAAGCCCAGTTTGGCGTAAAGACTTTTCGCCTGACGGTTGTCATGCAGTACCGACAGGTCCAGGTAGGCCAGGCCGCGACTCATGAAGTGCTCGACCAGGTGCCGCACCAGCACTTCACCGACGCCCGGACGCGAGCAATGCGGATCGACCGCCAGGCACCACAGGCTGCTGCCGTGTTCCGGGTCGTTGAAGGCATTCTGATGATTGAGGCCCATGACACTGCCGATCACCGCGCCGCTGTCCTCGTCTTCCGCCAGCCAGTACACCGGGCCGCCCTGATGATGCGGGGTGAGCAGCTCCGGATCGATCGGCAACATGCCGCGCGCCTGATACAAACGGTTGATGCCCTGCCAGTCGGTTTCGCTCTGCGCACGACGAATGCGGAAGCCGCGAAACACCCGTGTCGCCTGACGATAATCGCTGAACCACAGGCGCAGGGTGTCGGATGGATCGAGAAACAGCTGAGTCGGCTCAAGGCCGAGAATCTGCTGCGGTGCGGCGACGTACAGGGCGATGTCGCGCTCGCCGGGCTGCTCGTTGAGCAGTTCCTGCGCCAGTGACGCCGGGTCGGGAAAGGTGTGACCGATCAGCAGCCTGCCCCAACCGCAATGCACGGCAATCGGGGCGGTGGCAGGTTCGCTGCCGTCTTCGGCCAGGCGCGCCTGCAAACGTTCATACGAAGGGGCCTGACCACGCAACAGACGTTGGTTGATGGACGTGGCATGGGGTTTCATCAATCAGATTCCTTGTTCACTGAGCCACAGGTTCAGGGCCGCCAGTTGCCACAATTTCGAACCGCGCAACGGGGTCAGCTGGCCTTGTGGATCAGTCAAAAGCTTGTCGAGCATGGTCGGGTTGAACAGGCCACGATCCTGGCTTGGATCGAGCAGCAGCTCGCGCACCCAATTGAGCGTGTCGCCCTGCAGATGCTTGAGGCCCGGCACCGGGAAATAGCCTTTCTTGCGGTCGATCACTTCGCTTGGAATGACCCGACGCGCGGCTTCCTTGAGCACTTGTTTACCGCCATCGGGGAGCTTGAATTTGCCGGGCACGCGGGCCGACAGTTCGACCAGTCGATAGTCGAGGAACGGCGTACGCGCTTCCAGGCCCCAGGCCATGGTCATGTTGTCGACGCGTTTGACCGGGTCATCGACCAGCATCACCGTGCTGTCCAGACGCAAGGCTTTGTCCACCGCGGCATCAGCGCCAGGCTGGGCAAAATGCTCTTTGACGAAGTCGCCTGCTGCGTCGTGATCGACCAGCCATTTCGGCTGCACGGTTGCGGCATAGTCGTCATAGCTGCGGTCGAAAAACGCATCTCGGTAAGCCGCGTAAGGATCGGCCGCGCCGTCGACTTGCGGATACCAGTGATAGCCGGCAAACAACTCGTCGGCACCCTGGCCGCTCTGCACCACTTTGCAGTGCTTGGCCACTTCCCGGGACAACAGGTAGAAGGCAATGCAATCGTGGCTGACCATCGGCTCGCTCATCGCGCGGAACGCGGCGGGCAGTTGCTCGATGATTTCTTTCTCGTCGATGCGCAATTGATGGTGGCGGGTGCCGTAGTGCTTGGCGATCAGGTCCGAGTACTGGAATTCGTCGCCGCGTTCGCCGCCGGCGTCCTGAAACCCGATGGAGAAGGTCGAGAGATTCTCTACACCGACTTCGCGCAACAGGCCGACGAGCATGCTCGAATCGACACCGCCCGAGAGCAACACACCGACATCAACCGCCGCACGCTGACGAATCGCCACCGCTTCGCGGGTGCTGTCGAGAACGCGATCAACCCAGTCTTCGAGGTTGAGGTTTTTCTCATCCTCATGCGGGCCGTAGGGCAGGGTCCACCAGGTCTTCTGTTCGGTGCGGCCATCGGCTTCAACGCGCATCCAGGTGGCGGGCGGCAGTTTTTCGATGCCGGCCAGCAATGTGCGCGGCGCAGGCACGACTGCGTGGAAATTCAGGTAGTGGTTGAGCGCCACCGGATCGAGGATCGGGTTGATATCGCCGCCCTTGAGCAGGGCTGGCAGTGCCGAGGCAAAGCGCAAGCGCTGGCCGGTGCGCGACAGGTACAACGGCTTCACGCCGAGACGGTCACGAGCGATGAACAGGCGCTGGGCATCGCGCTCCCAAATGGCAAAGGCGAACATGCCGTTGAGTTTCGGCAGCAGCGCCTCGCCCCAGGCGTGATAACCCTTGAGCAGCACTTCGGTGTCGCCACCGGAATAGAAGGCATAACCCAGCCCTTCGAGCTCTTCGCGCAATTCCGGGAAGTTGTAGATCGCGCCGTTGAAGGCCAGGGACAGGCCTAACGGGCTGTCGATCATCGGCTGCGCCGAGCCGTCCGACAGGTCCATGATTTTCAGGCGTCGATGGCCCAGGGCAATCGGCCCTTGGGCATGGAAGCCCCACGCGTCAGGGCCGCGAGGGGCCAGGTGATGGGTGATTCTCTCGATCGCTGCAAGGTCTGCAGGTTGTTGATCAAAACGTAACTCGCCAGCTAATCCGCACATAAAGTCCTTACCGGTTTTTCCGTTGGGGAAGGTCAAGCCGTACCACGCGGAAAGTGCGGGTACTCAGAAACTGACCTGTCTCGGTATGTGGAGTTTTAGATCGATAAGTTATAAGTCGGCCGCGCTGCCTCCTGTCGTCACGCTATCAGCGCGGATCGAGCGCCGGATTTGCCTGCGTGCCTTTACACTTTTTGTGCATAAGCCCCCGCTGGGCGTCGACGTTCCGCGCGGGTGGTGCAGGGCTATTTTTTCCATACAAAAACACGGTTGATCTGCGCGGATTCGGCCCAGGAATTTGAACTGTTATTGGCCGTCCGGCATCGCTAGGGTCGAGGGTTCAAATCGCAATAAAGGACTATTGCCATGCCCACCCAAGACAAGACAAATCCACCGATTCAGGCCTCGGTCCTGAGCACCCTGTACGACGCTACAGGCGACCTCGACACCGCTGAAGTCCTGGAAAAACGCTTGCCGGCGTATTTGCTCGAGGCGTCCACGGCCACGCTGGTCAAGCTGGACGAAATCAATCGTGAGCTGCACACCCTGCAACTCAAGGTCGATAAGCAATTGACCCGGCTCAAACCCTTGCACAGCTTCTGCATCAGCGAACTCGACGCGGCGCTGAGCGCGAAATGGCCAGCGGTCTATGACGCAGGCGAGGATGTGCTCAGTCTGCCGGGCGTCGATTGCGGCTGCGATGCGACGGCGACGGATCAGGCCGATATCGACCTGGTCAGACACGCAACCCAGACCCTGTTGCAAGCAGCCATGCAGAATTTCACCGAAGACGAGGAACTGGCCGACGGTTTCCCCGCCGGCAGTCTGGTGCGCATCAAAAGTGCGCCCGCTGGCGTGAAAGATCTGACGCCGGCAGCGTTCGCAGCGTTTTGCCGCAAGCTGGATCTGGGCAAGAAGTACCAGGAGCATCTGCAGCAAGTGTTCGGTCTGCGTGATGACAGCGGCAAAGTCGTCGCGACCAGTGCCATGACCCGCGATATCGCCGCATTGAAGCAATCGCTGCTGGAACTGGACGCCCATCTGGCCGCGCTCAAGGGCGATATCACCACGGCAGGTCTGCGCATGCTGCAGGATCTGATGGTGGCCGAGGGCGTGGCGTCGGCGCAAAACCTGCGCTACGGCAAAGACCCGATGATCATGCAGGGCATCAAAATCCTCGACAGTTGCGTGTGGGGCGTGGTCGTGTTTTCCAAACGCTCCGTGCAGCAACACCCTGAGGACGGATGCATGGTGTACATGCCCGGCGAGCCCGAGCGAGCGGTGTATGAATATCCGAGTTTCAACGCGTTCAAGCGCTACCTCGCGCAACAACTCAAGAGCACCGAATATCAGGGGTATTTCGCCGGCAGCCTCGATGAAGATGACAAGGCCGACTTCTTCAAGTCGCTTGCCGAAAAACCTGATCTGGGGTTGGTCGAACAGTGGCCGATCAACGTGCCGCTCTTCGATTTCATGGTGCAGAGCCATGTCGGCAAGCTGCAGATCGACGCGCGCAAACTGGCGGTGCCGACGGCTGATATCGATGAAGCGGCGCGGCAGAAACGTCTGTTGGATTTCGTTCAGCGCGGGGTGAGCGTGGCGTCGGTGGCCGGGCTGTTCGTGCCGGTCCTGGGGCAATTGATGATGGGCGTCGCGGTCGGGCAATTGCTCGGCGAAGTGTATGAAGGCGTCGAGGACTGGCGTCGCGGTGATCATCAACAAGCGCTGTCACATCTGCTCAGTGTGGTCGAGAACGTCGCATTGATGGGCGTCTTTGCCGGGGGGCAGAAAGCGCTGGGCACCCTGGGCACAAAACTCCTGCGCGCGCATCCGCAGTTCTTCGCGCAGTTCACCGCGATTCTCGGTCAGGCCGGCAAGCCACGCCTGTGGAAGGCTGATTTGAGCCCGTACGAGCATTCTCTGCCGGCCGGATTCACCATCGATGCAGGCTCCAAGGAGTTCTACCAGATTGGCAGCAAGACCATCGGCCGCCTCGAGCACCGCCTGTTGGCCGGCAACTTTGATACCGACACCCAGCGCTGGCGCCTGGAACACGCCGGCCGCGCACAAGCCTATGCCCCCGAACTGATCCGCCACGTCGAGGGCGGCTGGCGGCTCCCTGCCGAGGAGCCCGAAGAATGGGGCAGTTCCGCCTACACGCTCAAGCGCATCGATCCGCAGTTGAGCGAGTTTGCCGACAGTGATCTGGACATGCTGCGCCGGCTGAGCGACACCTCGCAGCAGGCGCTGCTCGACACGTTCAATGACAATCTGAAGTTGCCGGTACGCCTGCGCGATACCGTCGAGCGCGTGCGCATCGGGCGGCAGTTGCGGGAGCTGACGACGGAGCTGGCCAATGGCGAGTTTCACTCCGGGCAACCTGTCGAGGAACAGATGCATGCCTTGACGCAACTGCCGGGCTGGCCGACTGACCGCTACATCAAGGTCGCCGGTCATGAAGGCGACGTCGACACCACTTATCCTGCCAACAGCACGCTCGACGAAACCCTGGAAGTGCCGGTCACTCGAGGCCAGTTGGCACTCGGACGCTTGCTGCAAACCGTGATCGGTGGCCTTTACCCGCATGAAGTCGAGGCCATGCTCGGCGGCCAAGTCGCGAAAACCACCCAGGCTTCTGCGCTGGCGAAAAAACTGGCTGCTGCGCTCAAGGCGGATTACCGCGCGGCGTTCGAGCGGATGTACAAGCGCTACGACCACAGTGACGCGCAGGATCTGGACAAATTGCGCAAGGTCTTCGCCGACATTCCGGCGCGCCTTGGCCAAAGGCTGATTGACCGCGCTCCGAGTGTCGAGCGCCTGCACCTGCGTTCGACCGGGCGCGTGCCATTGCGCCTGGGGCAGCGGGTTCGGGCCGGTGTGGCCGAGGTGCGGCTTGACCGGGCGCTGAGCGGATTGCACTGGTCGCGACTGGCCAATGCCGACACAGACAAGCTGGCCGTGAAATTGCTGCCGCGCCTCAGCGGATGGGACGCTCAACTGCGTCTGCAGGTACGCGACAAGGCCTTGACCGGACCGTTGCTCGAAGAGGTCGGCGATGCGTCGGCGACCTCCGACAATACCGGCTATCTGGTGAAGTCCACTGAGGGCTATGAAGCCTTTGGCGGCGACAGGAAATCCCTGGGCAAGGTGAAATCCGGCCCCGGCGCGTTATTCATGGCCATCCTCAAGGCGCTGCCGTCACGTCAGCGGGCAGCGCTCGGATTTGCCGACGCCGGACAGGTCAGTACGCAACAGTTACGCAAAAAGCTGCTCAATGTTGCCCTCGACGAACGCGAGGTCACTGCGCGGACATTGCTCGGCCACAGCATTGAACCATCGGCTGTCGAGCCGGCCTGTGTGCAAGGCGATCAGGTCCCCGCGACAGCTCATTCACGCAAGCTGCTGCGCAAAGTGCGCAAACTGTTTCCACGCCTGGACGACACCCAGGCCGGCCAATTGCTCGATGAACTGGGCGACGATTCGCTGAGCCGCGCAACCCGGGTCAAAGCCTTGCGCGAGGACGTGAAAACCCTGCGCGATGCGCTGTTTACCTGGAGTGAGGATGGCGTTGCCCTGGCGGCCATGGGCGGTGATCGGGCAGAGGCGCGACACAGCCGCAAAATGGCCGCTGAACTGATCGAGGAGGGCTTTCGTCGATTCAATTGGATCAATGATGAGCAGGGCGACCGGGTCTGCGCCCTCAATCTGGACGGCATGCGGGTCGGTAAACTGCCGACCCTGCCAACGGGTTTGAGCTTTGCCCATATCCAGCACTTATCGATGAGAAACATGGAGCAGGATGACGATATCGTGTACTTCCTCAAATCCTTCAAACAGCTCGAGTCGCTGGAACTGGACAACAATAAAATCACCCGCCTCCCTGAAGTGCTCTCGTATATGCCCAGACTCAAACGGTTGAGTCTGCCGGGCAATAAGCTGAAGTTGACCGAGCAGACACTGGCGAAACTGAATCGGCTGCGGACGGTGCGGTATCTGAATCTGGACAGCAATCCGTTGGGCGCTACCCCTGATGTCAGTCAGATGACCGACCTGCGTCGATTGACGCTGCGCGAGACAGGCATCACGGAATTGCCCGAAGGCCTCAACAATGCTGCGCACATTGAATGGATGGATCTGAGCAAAAACCAGATCAGGGAACTGCCCGACTGGCTGTTTGAAAAAAATCGACGATTCACCGGCGTGCTCGACCTGGGGCTGAATCCCTTCAACGAAACAAGCAAAACGCATCTGGATGACTATCGCGAAAATTTCGGTATCGGAATGGGCTATTCCGCCGATGACATTCCCCGCCTCAACGAGCAGACCGCGCGATCGTTATGGTTGACCACAACGTCCGCTGCAGACTCGGCCGAGCAGGCGCGAATCTGGGCGGCATTTCGTGACGATACCCGCGCCGAAGGTCTGTTTCATTTACTTGCGCAACTGGGCGACACGGCCGACGCCACCAAGGGCAGCGCAGACATGCAGCGACGGGTCTGGAGAGTGTTGAAGGCGGCGGAGGCTGACGGTGCTCTGTGCGATCAGTTGCTCGATCTGGCCGCCAACCCGATCAACTGCATTGACAGCGCGGCGCTCAATTTCAGTCACCTGGAAGTCGCCGTTGAAGTTGATCAGGTCACCAAGGGGGCAGGCGGCAGAGTCACGGCCAAACCGCTGCTCAATCTGGGGCGCGGCCTGTTCCGGCTGGATCGGTTGAACGCGATTGCCCGCGAACATGCCGTCAAGGCTGTGAAGTCGGATCCGTTGGAGGTCAATCTGGCGTATCGCGTCGGGCTGGCCAAAGCGCTGGAGCTGCCCGGCCAGCCGCAAAGCATGCTGTTCAATGCGCAGAGCGGCGTCACTGCAACGGATCTGGAAACCGCAAAAAACCGCATCACGACCGCCGAACTCTCGCCTCAGTGGCTGAAATTCATCCAGGCGCAAACATTCTGGCGCGACTACCTGAAGCGTACGTTTACACGCAAATTTTCGCTGATCGATGAATCGTTCGCCCCGCGAATGAGCGCGCTGGATGAGCAGGCGGACACACTGCTCAGCGCCGACTATGTGAGTCAGGCGGATGCCCTCAAACTTGAGAAGGAACAGGCGCAAGAGGCCGTGATCAAGCGTCTGACCGAAGAATCGATCCGCTTGATGGACCTCGGCCTTTGCGCAATGCCCGATACGTGAGGTTCACTTGCCGCGAATCAACTGCCGTAATGCGAAACGGTTGGGATGGCAGGCTTCGGCCACGCTGCGTGGCAACGGCAGCGGCTCGTTGTCCAGCCACGCGGCGAGCAGTTCGCCGGACAGCGGCGCGGTGATCAGTCCGCGAGAACCATGGCCGCTGTTGACGTAGAGTCCGTCGAGCCATGGGCAGGGATTGTCTGGCACTTGCCGGGCATCCTTGCTCAGGGCCGCGTAGGTCTGGACAAAGGCGGCGCGATCGGCGAGCGGGCCGACGATCGGCAAGTAGTCCGGGCTGGTGCAGCGGAAGGCGGCGCGGCCCTCAAGGTGCTCAAGCGGCTGCTCGCTGATGTTCAGGCGTGCCAGCAGATCGCTGGAGATCTCTTCGAGCATTGCCAGATTGCCTTGATGCTCGGCAGTCGTGGGCGTCAGATCGTCGCTGTTGAAGTCGAAACTGGCGCCCAGGGTGTGCTCGCCCAGACGCGCCGGGGCGACGTAGCCTTCGGCGCACACCACCGTCGCCAAGGCATGACTTTCTGCGGTTTCAGCCAGACGCGTGATCTGTCCGCGAATGCGCTTGAGCGGCAATTCGGCGCTCTGGGCGAAGCGTTGGATGTCTGCGGCTCCGGCCAGTACCACAACCGCTGCACTGGCGAGCAGGCGTTCGCCGTCGAAGGCTTGCCACTGGTCAGCGACCTTGCGCAGCTCCAGGGCATGGTGATGGCTGAGCAGTTCGATGTTGACGTGCATCGCCTGGGCCTGACACAGCGCCGGCGGATGCACCCAACCGCCCTCGGGATAGAACAAACCGCCATGGGCCACGCCGACACCGGCACGCGCCTGTGCTTCAGGCTGTTCCAGCCATTGCAGAAGATCTTCGGGAAACGCCGTCGCCAGTTGCCCATGACGTTCGGCTTCCTTGGCATTGAACGCCAATTGCAGCACGCCGCAGTCATCCCAGTCAGTACCGCGCTGCAGCGTTTCGAGCAGTCGCCGGGTGTAACCGAAGCCGCTGACAATCAACTGCGACAACGCGGTGCCATGGGCGGACAGCTTCAGATAGAGCACGCCTTGCGGATTGCCCGAGGCTTCTTGCGCCACCTCAGCATGACGCTCCAGCAGACTCACGTGCCAGCCACGTGCCGCCAGGCTCGACGCCGTTGCGCAGCCGGCGAGACCGGCGCCGATCACCAACGCCCGGCGTTCGCCGCGCAACGGAGCAGGGCGGGCAAACCAGGGTTTTGCCGGCACTGGCGCCGCCACCTCGGCGGGCCAGCCGAGAAACTCGCCACGCAGGATTTCCCATTTGTGGCCAATGCCCGGCGTGCGTTTCATCTTGAACCCGGCAGCATTGAGCAAGCGTCGCACCCAACCGGTGCTGGTGAAGGTGCTGATGGTCGAGCCCGGCGCGGCCAGACGCGCCAGTTCGACGAACAGTTCAGCCGTCCACATATCGGGGTTTTTCGCCGGAGCGAAACCGTCGAGAAACCACGCGTCGATCTGCGCATCGAGTTGCGGCAGTTGCTCCAGTGCATCGCCAATCAGCAAGGTCAGCGTCACCCGACCTCCGGCCAGCGTGATGCGCTGAAAGCCTGGATGAATCGCTACGTAGTGCTTGAGTAACTGATCGGCCAACGGCTTGAGCTCCGGCCACAATGCCAAGGCTCGGTGCATGTCCGCAGGCGCCAGCGGGTACTTCTCGACGCTGACAAAATGCAGGCGCGCGCCCGCCACTGAGTGTTGCTCGAACAGCTGCCAGGCACAGAGAAAATTCAACCCGGTGCCGAAGCCGGTTTCGCCAATGACCAGGCGCCCATTGGCCGGCAGCGCAGCGAAACGCTCGGCCAGACGGTTCTGTTCGAGGAACACGTAACGGGTTTCCTCCAGCCCCGACTGGTCGGAAAAATACACGTCATCGAACACCCGCGAACGTGGGCGTCCGTGGTCATCCCAGTCGAGTTGGGCGTGGGGTATTTCGGCTTTCATGGCAGGCTCGGCAAACACAAGGCGGCCATTCTAGCCGATCGCGCGAGGGCTGCCTGATCCAGCGCAAGGTCCAGCATCGACCGCTCGGGGACAATCGTTGAACACAGGGAATTTCTGCGCCGCGCCCGTGCCCAATCCGCTAGTCTTGCTGAACCCTGGAAGGAGCCGTCCCATGTTTGAATCCGCTGAAATCGGTCACGCCATCGACAAAGACACTTATGAGGCGGCGGTCCCTGCGCTGCGTGAAGCCTTGCTGGAAGCGCAGTTCGAGTTGCAGCAGCAGAAGCGCTTCCCGGTGATCATCCTGATCAACGGCATCGAAGGGGCGGGCAAGGGCGAGACGGTCAAACTACTCAATGAATGGATGGATCCGCGCCTGATCGAAGTGCGCACTTTCGACCAGCAAACCGATGAAGAACTCGCGCGGCCACCGGCCTGGCGCTACTGGCGGATGCTGCCGGCCAAGGGGCGGATGGGGGTGTTCTTCGGCAACTGGTACAGCCAGATGCTGCAGGGCAGGGTTCATGGGTTGTTCAAGGATCCCCGTCTGGATCAGGCCATTGCCGGCGCCGAGCGTCTGGAAAAGATGCTCTGCGATGAAGGTGCGCTGATCTTCAAGTTCTGGTTTCACCTGTCCAAAAAGCAGATGAAAGCGCGGCTCAAATCACTGGCCGACGACCCGCTGCACAGCTGGCGCATCAGTCCGCTGGACTGGCAGCAATCGCAGACCTACGACAAGTTCGTCAAATACGGCGAGCGCGTGTTGCGCCGCACCAGTCGCGATTACGCGCCGTGGCACATCATTGAAGGCGCCGACGCCAACTACCGCAGCCTGGCGGTGGGCAAGATCCTCCTTGAAGGACTGCAAAGTGCGCTCAAACGCGCCGAGGTCAATCCGCGTGAGGTGAGCGCCGCGCCGCTGGGGGCGCCGGTCGATCAGTTGAACCTGCTCGACAGCCTCGACCTGACACAGCGTCTGGACAAGAAAGCCTACGAAGAACAACTGATCAGCGAGCAAGCGCGCCTGTCCGGGCTGATGCGCGATAAACGCATGCGTCGCCATGCGCTGATTGCGGTGTTCGAAGGCAACGATGCGGCCGGCAAGGGCGGCGCGATCCGGCGGGTGGCGGCGGCGCTCGACCCGCGTCAGTACAGCATCGTGCCGATTGCCGCGCCGACCGAAGAAGAGCGCGCGCAACCGTACCTGTGGCGGTTCTGGCGACACATTCCGGCACGGGGCAAATTCACCGTGTTCGACCGCTCGTGGTATGGGCGGGTGCTGGTCGAGCGCGTCGAAGGCTTCTGCACCCAGGCCGACTGGTTGCGCGCCTATGGCGAGATCAATGATTTCGAGGAGCAGCTGACCGACGCCGGGGTCATCGTCGTCAAGTTCTGGCTGGCCATCGACAAGGACACCCAGATGGAACGCTTTCAGGAGCGCGAAGAGATTTCCTTCAAGCGTTTCAAGATCACTGAAGACGACTGGCGCAATCGGGAAAAATGGGACGCCTATCGTGCGGCGGTCGGTGACATGGTCGATCGCACCAGCACCGAGATCGCGCCGTGGACCCTGGTCGAGGCCAACGACAAGCGCTGGGCACGGGTGAAAGTCCTGCGCACCATCAACCGTGCGCTGGAAGATGCGTTCGAGAAATCCGACAAGAAGGCCCGGAAGCACAAGGACTGAGACGATGGCCGCGCATACGCCGGGTGAATGATCCTCGCGGTCGGCAAGAAGGTGGACTTATGCTCAGGTCCACTTTCAACCGACAACAACAATGAGGTATGCCATGCGTGAAGTGGTGATCGTCGACAGCGTGCGGACCGGCCTGGCCAAATCCTTTCGCGGCAAGTTCAACCAGACCCGCCCCGATGACATGGCGGCCCACTGCGTCAATGCGCTGCTGACACGCAACGATATCGACCCGGCCAGCGTCGAGGATTGCATCGTTGGCGCCGGCTCCAACGAAGGCGCGCAGGGCTACAACATCGGCCGCAACGTCGCGGTGCTCTCACGATTGGGCACCGGTACTGCCGGCATGACCCTCAACCGCTTCTGCTCGTCGGGCCTGCAGGCGATTGCGATTGCCGCCAACCAGATCGCCTCCGGTTGCAGCGAGATCATCGTTGCCGGCGGCGTCGAGTCGATCAGCCTGACCCTGAAAAGCGTCAACACCGATCACCTGATCAACCCTCTGCTCAAGCAGCAGACCCCCGGCATCTACTACACCATGGGCCAGACCGCAGAAGTGGTGGCGCGCCGTTACGGTGTCAGCCGCGAAGCGCAGGATCGTTATGCGCTGCAAAGCCAGATGCGTACGGCGCAAGCGCAAGCAGCCGGCCTGTTCGATGACGAAATCGTGCCGATGGCGGTGAAATACCGCGTCGAGGACAAGACCAGCGGTGAGGTGCAGATTGTCGACGGCGTCGTCGAGCGCGACGACTGCAACCGTCCGGACACGACCTACGAAAGCCTTGCCGGTTTGAAGCCGGTATTCGCCGACGACGGTTCGGTGACGGCGGGCAATTCATCACAGCTGTCCGACGGTGCGTCGATGACGCTGGTGATGAGTCTGGACAAAGCCTTGGAGCTGGGGCTCAAACCCAAAGCGTTTTTCCGCGGTTTCACTGTGGCCGGTTGCGAGCCGGACGAAATGGGCATTGGCCCGGTGTTCTCGGTGCCGAAACTGCTCAAGGCCAAGGGCCTGCAAGTGGCGGATATCGATCTGTGGGAATTGAACGAGGCGTTCGCTTCGCAGTGCCTGTACAGCCGCGATCGGCTGGAGATCGACAACGAGAAGTACAACGTCAATGGCGGCTCGATTTCCATCGGCCACCCGTTCGGCATGACCGGCTCGCGCCAGGTCGGGCATCTGGTTCGCGAGTTGCAGCGGCGCAATCTGCGTTACGGCATCGTCACCATGTGTGTGGGTGGCGGGATGGGGGCGACGGGGTTGTTTGAGGCGGTGCGCTAAGCCCTGACTGATGCGTTGATTGATCAACCGCTATCGCGAGCAGGCTCACTCCTACAGGGGAACGCGTTCCAAATGTAGGAGTGAGCCTGCTCGCGATGGCATCAACCGGTTGTCCGATTGGAATCCTGCCGCTGCATCCGCGCGATATAAGCCTGAATCTCCCGCTCAATCACCTGACTGTCAAACGGCCCTTCAAGGGTATTTTCCCGGGTGCTGAAATACAGCTCGCCATTGACCCGACACACACGGTCGCTGCGAAAACGGGTGGCGGGGGCGCTGTCTTCGGCGCGCATGGCGTACATGTCAGTCTCCCTGATCAATGTGTGGAAAAGTCTGCAATCAGCTTATGCCTGAAGCACTTGGCGCGCCTGTCCGGCCGATCAACGGCGGCGTGGCGGTTTACTGCTGCGACCTGCACAGTTTCATTCGCGGCCTGCCGGCAACTGTCCCTGTGTTGCACGGGACAGGGCGCCTAGAATGACCGCTCTTGTCAGCAGGCTTTTGGGGTTCGCATGCACATTTCATCGGGGCGCTGGGTATACGGACTGTTCCTGGCGCTGCTGACCGCGTTTCTGTGGGGCATCCTGCCGATCAAGCTCAAACAGGTGCTGCTGGTGATGGACCCGGTCACGGTGACCTGGTTTCGCCTGTTGGTGTCCGGCGGCTGCCTGTTCATCTATCTGGCCTCGGTCAAACGCCTGCCGAGTCGCAAGGTGCTCGGCCCCAAGGGCGGCTGGCTGGTGCTGATGGCCGTGCTGGGGCTGGTCGGCAATTACGTGCTGTACCTGATGGGCCTCAACCTGCTCAGCCCCGGCACCGCGCAACTGGTGGTGCAAATGGGCCCGATCATGTTGCTGATTGCCAGCCTGTTCGTGTTCAGGGAACGCTTCAGCATCGGCCAGGGCATCGGCTTGCTGGTGCTGCTGATAGGCTTTGGTCTGTTCTTCAATCAGCGCCTGGCCGAACTGCTGACCTCGCTGTCCGATTACACCGCTGGCGTGCTGTTGGTGTTGCTGGCGTCGACCGTCTGGACCTTTTACGCGCTGGGCCAGAAGCAATTGCTGACGGTGTGGAATTCGTTGCAGGTGATGATGGTGATCTACCTGTTCTGCGCGCTGTTGCTGACGCCGTGGGTGCATCCGCTGGAAGCGCTGGCGCTGAGCCCGCTGCAGGGCTGGCTGTTGCTGGCGTGTTGCATGAATACCTTGATCGCTTACGGCGCATTCGCCGAAGCGCTGGCGCATTGGGAAGCGTCGCGGGTCAGTGCGACGCTGGCGATCACGCCGTTGGTGACGTTTGTTGCGGTGGCCATTGCGGCGCGGATCTGGCCCGAGTATGTGCATGCCGAGCAGATCAATGCCCTGGGCTATGGCGGGGCGGTGCTGGTGGTGCTGGGTTCGGCGCTGGTGGCGCTGGGGCCATCGTTGATTGCCGGGCTCAGGGCGCGGCGGCTGAAGATGGCAGCCAGTTAAACCGCGTCATCTTCATCGCGAGCAGGCTCACTCCTACAGTTGAAATGCATACCCCCTGTAGGAGTGAGCCTGCTCGCGATGACTTACTAACAGACGCTACAGATCTAGCCCTTGGCGCCCGCTTCGATCATGTTCTCCGGCCGCACCCACGCATCGAACTCTTCATCGCTCAGATAACCCAATTGCAACGCCGCCTCACGCAAAGTCAGGCCTTCGCTGTAGGCCTTCTTGGCGATCTCCGCCGATTTGTCATAACCGATGTGCGGGTTCAGTGCAGTCACCAGCATCAGCCCACGCTCCAGATGTTTGGCCATGGCCTCGGCATCCGGCTCGAGTCCGGCGATGCAGTGCTGCTGGAAGTTGCTGCAGCCATCGCCGAGCAAGCGGATCGATTGCAGCAGGTTGTGGATGATCACTGGTTTGAACACGTTCAACTGCAAGTGCCCCTGGCTCGCAGCAATACCGATCGCCACGTCGTTGCCGAGCACCTGACAGGCGAGCATCGACAGCGCTTCGCACTGGGTCGGGTTGACCTTGCCGGGCATGATCGAGCTGCCCGGTTCGTTGGCCGGCAGCTTCACTTCCGCGAACCCCGCGCGCGGACCCGAGCCCAGCAGACGCAGGTCGTTGGCAATTTTCATCAGCGCCACAGCGAGGGTTTTCAGCGCACCGGACAGGGTGACCAGCGGCTCATGGCCGGCCAGCGCGGCAAATTTGTTCGGCGCGGTGACGAACGGCAAGCCGGACAGCGCAGCGAGCTCGGCGGCAATCGCCTCACCGAAGCCGTGGGGCGAATTCAGCCCGGTGCCGACCGCAGTGCCGCCCTGCGCCAGCTCGCAGACAGCCGGCAGCGCGGCACGAATCGCGCGCTCGGCGTAATCCAGTTGCGCGATGAACCCGGACAGCTCCTGACCGAAGGTGATCGGCGTCGCGTCCATCATGTGCGTGCGCCCGGTCTTCACCAGTTTCATATGGCGCGCCGCCAGTTCAGCGAGGCCGCCGGACAACTCGGCAATCGCCGGCAGCAGCTGTTCCTGCACCGCTTTGGCGGTGGCGATGCTCATGGCGGTAGGGAAGCAGTCGTTGGAGCTTTGCGAGCGGTTGACGTGATCGTTCGGGTGCACCGGCGACTTGCCGCCGCGCGGGTTGCCGGCCAGTTCATTGGCGCGGCCGGCGATCACCTCGTTGACGTTCATGTTGCTCTGGGTGCCGCTGCCGGTCTGCCAGACCACCAGCGGAAACTGCTCGTCGTGCTCACCGGCGAGGACTTCATCGGCGGCCTGTTCGATCAGGCGGGCGATGTCGGCGGGCAGATCGCCGTTGCGGTCGTTGACCCGCGCGGCGGCTTTCTTGATTAGCGCCAGGGCATGCAGCACCGGTAGCGGCATGCGTTCCTGACCAATGGCGAAGTTGATCAGCGAGCGTTGCGTCTGAGCACCCCAGTAAGCGTCGTCCGGGACTTCGATCTGGCCCAGGCTGTCGGTTTCGATACGGCTCATCGTGCACACTCCTGTTGGTCTGTTGGCGCAATTTAGGCCGGCATCGGCCCGGGTGGTTCCATCGGCTCGATTGTTGACCGCAAAGCCCCGCCAATCAAGCGCGGCAAGGGGCGGGGGTTGAGCCACAGCGATCGTTAGGCGCAGAATGGTCGCCCTTGGGGTTCGACCTCGCTTTGCTTAAAGGAAACTCGATGACTCGTCTTCGCGCCATCTGTACCGCGGTTGCACTGGTTTGCGCCAGCGGCCAGGTGCTTGCCGATACCGCCAGCCACAACGCCAGTGCCGAAGCTTTCCTGACGCTGGCTCACGCTGACAAGCTGGGCACCCCGGTGTACATGCAAGTGCAGCAAATGTTCGCCCAGCGCTTTGAACAGACCAAAGCGCCGGAGTCGAAGAAAGCCGTTCTCGAAACCTACCAGGCCAAGGCCAACGCCGCGCTGGACCAGGCCATCGGCTGGAACAAGCTCAAGCCGGACATGGTCAAGCTCTACACCAGCAACTTCAGCGAATCCGAGCTGAAGGATCTGGTGGCTTTCTACCAGTCGCCACTGGGCAAGAAAGTCCTCGAAAAAATGCCGCAGCTGACCCAGCAGTCGGCGCAGATGACCCAGGGCAAACTGGAAAGCGCGGTGCCTGTGGTCAACAAGCTGCTCGACGACATGACCAAAGAGCTGGACCCGACAGGTGCTGCTGCGCCGGCCAAGAAGAAGTAAGCGGAGTTCGTGATGACCATGCAACAACGCATCGAATCGACGCTGGCTTTGTTACAGCCTGAGCACCTGCAAGTGCTGGACGAAAGCCACATGCACAGTCGCGGGTTACAGACCCACTACAAGGCTGTGGTGGTCAGCACGCAGTTCGAAGGCCTGAACCGGGTCAAGCGTCACCAGAAAGTCTACGGCACGCTCGGCGAGCTGATGGGCGAGTTCCATGCGTTGGCGCTGCACACCTATACCCCGCAGGAATGGGCAGAGCTCGATGGCGCCCCGGCGTCGCCGACCTGTGCTGGCGGTAGCAAACACTGAGGATAGTGAGGGCTGTTGTGGCGAGGGAGCTTGCTCCCGCTGGAGTGCGCAGCGCTCCCGAGGCTGCAAAGGTGCACGGGCTGAAGGAATGCGCTTGCTGGTTTTATGACTGCTGCGCAGCCAAGCGGGAGCAAGCTCCCTCGCCACAGAGATATCAGTGCACCGTCAATTGACCGTGTTTTTTGCTAGAATCCGCAACGCGCCGCTTAGCCGGCGCGTTTTTTTTGAATCCGGTTCACCCTTTGCGAGGGTAGCCACCTGGAGAAATACCCATGACACAACCGATTGTCGTGGCGGCACTGTATAAGTTCGTCACCCTCGAAGATTACGTTGACCTGCGCGAGCCCCTGCTGCAAGCGATGGTCTACAACGGCATCAAAGGCACCCTGTTGATCGCCGAAGAAGGCATCAACGGCACGGTTTCCGGCAGCCGTGAGGGTATCGATGGTCTGCTCGCCTGGCTGAAGAACGATCCGCGCATGGTCGATATCGACCACAAGGAATCCTACTGCGACGAGCAGCCGTTCTACCGCACCAAGGTCAAGCTGAAGAAAGAGATCGTCACCCTCGGCGTCGAAGGCGTTGACCCGAACAAGAAGGTCGGCACCTACGTCGAGCCGCAGGACTGGAATGCGCTGATCAGCGACCCGGAAGTGCTGCTGATCGACACGCGCAACGATTACGAAGTGTCGATCGGCACCTTCGAAGGCGCCATCGATCCGAAAACCACCAGTTTTCGCGAGTTTCCCGACTACATCAAAGAACACTTCGACCCGGCCGTGCACAAGAAGGTCGCGATGTTCTGCACCGGCGGCATTCGCTGCGAAAAAGCCTCGAGCTACATGCTCGGCGAAGGTTTCGAAGAGGTCTACCACCTCAAGGGCGGCATTCTGAAATACCTCGAAGAGGTGCCGCAGGAAGAAACCAAGTGGCGCGGCGACTGTTTCGTCTTCGACAACCGCGTGACCGTGCGTCACGACCTGACGGAAGGCGACTACGATCAATGTCATGCCTGCCGCACACCGGTCAGCGTTGAGGATCGCGCCTCCGAGCACTACGTCGCCGGCATCAGTTGCCCGCATTGCTGGGACAAGCTCAGCGAGAAGACCCGGCGCAGCGCCATCGATCGGCAAAAGCAGATCGAACTGGCCAAGGCGCGCAACCAGCCGCACCCGATCGGCTACAACTATAAGCAAGCATCCACCGAGGCTTAACCATGTCAGCGCGCTTGCTCTATGTGATGGATCCGATGTGTTCGTGGTGCTGGGGATTTGCTCCGGTGGCCAAGGCACTGGTCGAGCAGGCGCAGGCAGCCGGGGTCGAGCTGCATCTGGTGGTTGGCGGGTTGCGTACCGGCAGCGGTTCGGCGCTGGAGCCGACCACGCGACGCTACATTCTTGAGCACTGGCAAGCGGTCACCGAGGCCACCGGCCAGCCGTTCAAATTCGACGGCGCGTTGCCTGACGGATTCGTCTACGACACCGAACCGGCCTGTCGCGCCATCGTGACCGCGCGCAGTCTGGCGCCGGATTGCGCGTGGACGTTGGTCGGGCTGATCCAGCAGGCGTTCTATGCCGAA
The DNA here is from genome assembly GCF_900105805.1 of Pseudomonas moraviensis. Lineage (NCBI taxonomy): Bacteria > Pseudomonadati > Pseudomonadota > Gammaproteobacteria > Pseudomonadales > Pseudomonadaceae > Pseudomonas > Pseudomonas moraviensis. Next base: position 521,824 of record NZ_LT629788.1, read on the forward strand.
GGTCGCGATGTCACTCAGGCCAGCGTGCTGGTCGAACTGGCGGAGCAGGCCGGTGTGCCGCGTATCGAATTCGCCGCGCTGTTCGATCATGCCGAGCAGCACAAGGCGACCCAGGCCGATTTCAGCTGGGTGCAGGATCTGGGCATCGCCGGATTCCCGACCCTGCTCGCCGAGCGCAACGGTCAACTGGCGCTGCTGACCAACGGCTATCAACCGCTCAGCGAGCTGTCGCCATTGCTCGGCCGCTGGCTGGAGCGCGCGGCCTGTGTCTGACCGGGCCGATGACACGCCAGCCGTAGAGCGTGTCGACCGGCTGAGCTGGGCCGAAGTCCGGCGTCTGGCATTGCATCACAAGAAATCCCTGTGGATCGCCAACGGCGTGGCTGTGCTGGCGACGTTGTGCAGTGTGCCGATTCCGTTGCTGCTGCCATTGCTGGTCGACGAAGTCCTGCTCGGCCACGGCGATGCGGCACTGAAAGTCATGAACCATTTCCTGCCGAGCATGTGGCAGCAGGCGGCGGGTTATATCGGCCTGATGCTGGTGGTGACCCTGACTCTGCGTTGCAGCGCCCTGTGTTTTGGTGTTTTGCAGTCGCGGCTGTTCGCGCGGCTGGCCAAGGACATCGTCTACCGGATTCGCGTGCGTCTGATCGAACGGCTCAAGCGTATCTCACTCGGCGAATACGAAAGCCTTGGCAGCGGTACGGTGACGACGCATCTGGTCACCGATCTGGACACGCTGGATAAATTCGTCGGCGAAACCCTTAGCCGCTTCCTTGTGGCCATGCTGACCCTGGTCGGCACCGCCAGCATCCTGATGTGGATGCACTGGAAGCTGGCGCTGCTGATTCTGCTGTTCAACCCGTTGGTGATCTACGCCACGGTGCAGTTGGGCAAACGTGTCAAACATCTGAAGAAACTGGAGAACGACAGCACTTCGCGCTTCACCCAGGCGCTGAGTGAAACCCTCGATGCGATTCAGGAAGTGCGCGCCGGCAACCGCCAGGGCTATTTCCTCGGGCGCCTCGGGTTGCGAGCGCAGGAAGTGCGCAACTACGCGGTCAACTCGCAGTGGAAAACCGACGCCTCGAATCGCGCCAGTGGTTTGCTGTTCCAGTTCGGCATCGACATCTTCCGCGCAGCAGCGATGCTCACCGTGCTGTTTTCCGACCTGTCGATCGGCCAGATGCTCGCAGTGTTCAGTTACCTGTGGTTCATGATCGGCCCGGTCGAACAGTTGCTTAACCTGCAATACGCCTACTACGCGGCGGGCGGCGCACTGGCGCGGATCAATGAACTGCTGGCGCGCGCCGACGAGCCGCAGTATCCCGGCGGCGTCGATCCGTTCAAGGGCCGCGACACCGTCGGCATCGAGGTGCAAGGCCTGAGCTTCGGTTATGGCGACGAGCTGGTGCTGGATCAGATGAACCTGTCGATCCTGCCCGGCGAGAAAGTCGCGATTGTCGGCGCCAGCGGCGGCGGCAAGAGTACCTTGGTGCAGCTGCTGTTGGGCCTGTACACGCCAGCGGCGGGGACCATCCGCTTCGGCGGCTCGACCCAGCAGGAAATCGGTCTGGAGACGGTGCGCGAGAACGTCGCGGTGGTGCTGCAGCATCCGGCACTGTTCAACGACAGCGTGCGCGCCAACCTGACCATGGGCCGGATTCGCAGCGACGAAGCCTGCTGGCAGGCTCTGGAAATTGCGCAAATGGCCTCGACCATCCGCGCGCTGCCAGATGGCCTCGACAGCATCGTCGGTCGTTCCGGCGTGCGTTTGTCCGGCGGCCAGCGCCAACGTCTGGCGATCGCACGGATGATCCTCGCCGAGCCGAAAGTGGTCATTCTCGACGAAGCCACCTCGGCCCTCGACGCCGCCACCGAGTACAACCTGCATCAGGCGATGGCGAAATTTCTCAACGGTCGCACCACATTGATCATTGCCCATCGCCTTTCGGCGGTTAAGCAGGCGGACCGGGTGCTGGTGTTCGACGGCGGGCAGATCGCCGAGGACGGCGACCATCGCCAACTGATCGCCGACGGCGGTCTGTACGCCAAGCTCTACGGCAACTTGCAACAGCACTGATCGAAACCTTCGCCGACCTGTCAGACGTTCTGCGCGCGGTGTAAGGCCGCGCCTTGCCTTGAACGAGAACCCCACCTAGTCTCGTCATAGCGAATTCGCCCGGAAGGCGAGCGGGCAGTGCTCATGCAAGGACTCTCATGAAGCAAAAGCAGACTCTGGGAACACCACGGTTGTTGGGTATCGTCTGGCCCTTTATTGCTGTCGTGGTGTTCCAGGCATTACTCGGGGGCGTGAGCCTTTACGTGCTTTCGGCCGTGCGTGGCTACGTGGCTGGAGAAAGCCTGTGGTCCAAGGGCCAGAAAGACGCCATCTATTATTTGAACCTCTACGCCGACAGCCGTGACGAGGCGATCTACCGCAAGTACCTGACGGCCATCGCCGTGCCCCAGGGCGGGCACGAATTGCGCTTGGCGCTGGATCGTCAGCCGCCGGATCTGCAGGCCGCGCGCGAAGGCATACTCAAGGGCGGCAATCACCCCGACGACGTTTCCAGCCTGATCTGGCTGTACCTCAATTTTCGTCACTTCAGTTATCTCGAAACCGCCATCGATCGCTGGACGATCGGCGACGCGTATCTGGACCGATTGCACGAAGTCGCGCAGGAGATGCATCAGGGCATTGCCCGGAACCAGGCCAGCCCCGGCGATGTGCAGCGCTGGAAAGTGCAGATCTTCGCCATCAACGATGCCGTGACCCCGGCAGCCAGGGCTTTCAGCGATGCCTTGGGCGAAGGGTCGCGGGTGATCATGCGGATTTTGCTGTTCACCAACCTGGCCACCGCGCTGGGTCTGATCGTGCTGGCGCTGTGGCGCACGCACAAACTGCTCAAACAACGACATGAGTTTGCCCAGGCACTGCAACTGGAGAAGGATCGCGCGCATATCACCTTGCAGTCGATTGGCGATGGCGTGATCACCACCGACGTCAACGGCGCGATCGATTACATGAACCCGGCCGCCGAAGCCATGACCCACTGGAAGGCCGAGCAGGCGGCGGGCCTGCCGCTGTCGGCGCTGTTCAACCTGCTCGACGAGAATGCCCAGACCGAAGGGCTGACCTTGATCGAGCACATTCTCAGCGGTCAGCTCAGCGGCGGCAGCGAGCATTCCAAATTGATTCAGCGTCTGGATGGCAGCACGTTGTCGGTGACCCTGGTCGGTGCGCCGATCCGCAATGCCGGCAATGTCAGCGGCACCGTGCTGGTGTTGCACGACATGACCCAGGAGCGGCAGTACATCGCCAATCTGTCCTGGCAGGCGACCCATGATGCGCTGACCGGGCTGGCCAACCGCCGCGAATTCGAATATCGCCTCGAACAGGCCTTGCACAACCTGACACGCCAGCCCGGGCGGCATGCGCTGATGTTCCTCGACCTGGACCAGTTCAAACTGGTCAACGACACCTGCGGCCATGCGGCAGGCGATGAGTTGTTGCGGCATATCTGCACGCTGCTGCAATCGGGCCTGCGCGAGGGCGACACGCTGGCGCGGCTGGGCGGCGACGAATTTGGCATCCTGCTGGAGAACTGCCCGCCGGAGGTGGCGGAGAAGATTGCCGAGAGCCTGCGCCAGACCGTGCAGAACCTGCATTTTGTCTGGAAAGGGCGGCCGTTTCTGACCACGGTCAGTATCGGCCTGGTCCACGTGGCGCAGAATCCGACCACCCTTGAGGCCTCGCTGCGGGCGGCGGACATGGCCTGCTACATGGCCAAGGAAAAGGGTCGCAATCGCGTGCAGGTCTACCACGCCGACGATTCCGAACTGTCCATGCGCTTCGGTGAAATGGCCTGGGTGCAACGGCTGCACATGGCGCTGGAGGAAAACCGCTTCTGCCTGTATGCCCAACAGATCGCGCCGCTCAAGCCGCAACCCGGTCAGGCCGGGCACATCGAGATCCTCCTGCGTCTGCACGATGAGTCGGGACGGATGATTTTGCCGGACAGCTTTATTCCGGCGGCAGAGCGCTATGGTTTGATGACCCAGTTAGATCGCTGGGTAGTTCAAAACGTGTTTAAGGTAATTGCTCAGTGTATTGAGCAGGAACATGAACTTCCGTTAGCGATGTGTGCGATTAATCTGTCAGGCATTACTATCGGAGATGACGCGTTTTTGCACTTCCTGCGCGAACAGTTTGTTAACTACGCTATACCGCCTGAAATGATTTGTTTTGAAATTACTGAAACCAGTGCAATCGCCAATCTTGGCAGCGCAATTCGTTTTATCAATGAACTCAAAGGCTTAGGTTGTCACTTTTCCCTGGATGACTTTTGTGCCGGAATGTCTTCATTCGCTTACTTGAAACATTTGCCTGTAGACTTCCTGAAGATCGACGGGAGTTTCGTAAAGGACATGCTGGACGACCCGATTAATCGGGCAATGGTCGAGGTGATCAATCACATCGGCCATGTTATGGGTAAGCAGACAATTGCCGAGTTTGTTGAAACTAACCAGATCGAACAGGCATTGCTTGAAATAGGTGTGGATTACGCTCAGGGTTATGTCATAGAGCGTCCGCAGTTGTTTACCTGTGACAGTTTGCAAAGTCGCCCTGCCAGACCGCAGCCGTTGTTGTTCAAAGCGCCTGGCACGTTCCGTTGAAGTCTCTCGCCGATCCTTGCCATCACAACTCAAAAGGAGCCGAACAGTGATCGACACATTCAACCGAACCGGACCCCTCATGGAAGCTGCAAGTTATCCTGCCTGGGCACAACAGCTCATCAAGGATTGCAGCGAGAGCAAGCGCCGGGTTGTCGAACATGAACTTTATCAGCGCATGCGTGACAACAAACTCAGCGCGAAAACCATGCGCCAGTACCTGATCGGCGGCTGGCCAGTGGTCGAGCAGTTTGCCTTGTACATGGCGCAGAACCTCACCAAGACCCGCTTCGCCCGCCATCCCGGCGAGGACATGGCGCGGCGCTGGCTGATGCGCAACATCCGCGTCGAACTCAATCACGCCGACTACTGGATGCACTGGAGCCGCGCCCATGGCGTCAGCCTCGAAGATCTCCAGGCTCAGCAAGTGCCACCGGAGCTGCACGCCCTGAGTCACTGGTGCTGGCACACCAGCTCGGCGGATTCGCTGATCGTCGCGATCGCCGCGACCAACTATGCGATCGAGGGCGCGACCGGGGAGTGGTCAGCGGTGGTCTGCTCGACCGGGGTCTATGCGGCGGCGTTCCCGGAAGAGGACCGCAAGCGCGCGATGAAGTGGCTGAAGATGCACGCCCAGTACGATGATGCCCATCCGTGGGAAGCGCTGGAAATCATCTGCACCCTGGCCGGCCTGAACCCGACCAAGGCTTTGCAGGCCGAGCTGCGGCAGGCAATCTGCAAGAGCTACGACTACATGTACCTGTTCCTCGAACGGTGCATGCAGCTTGAAACGTCGGAGCGGTTGCTGGTCAACCGCGAGCGCAGGACCGTCACCGAGAGCTGATAGAACTGTGGGAGCGAGCCTGCTCGCGAAAGCGGTGGGTCATTCAACGAATCGTTGTCTGACACTCCCTCTTCGCGAGCAGGCTCGCTCCCACAATGATCTCTAGCCGGCCATCGCCAGCCGGTTACGCCCCTCGCGCTTTGCGACATAGAGCGCACTGTCCGCGCGGCGCAGCAAGCTGTCCGCCGATTCGCCCGGCAACAACGTCGAGCATCCCAGGCTCACGGTGATCTCGATCAACTGGCCATCGGCGAAATATTCCTCCGACTGCGTCGCCTGGCGCAAACGCTCGCCGACCATCGCCGCCGCTTCACGGCCGGTGTTGGACAGCAGGATCAGAAACTCCTCGCCGCCATAACGGAACACCATGTCGACGTTGCGCAGCTGCGCCTTGATCGACGCTGCGATAGCCTTGAGCACGTCATCCCCGGCGCCGTGGCCGTGTTCGTCGTTGACCCGTTTGAAGTGGTCGATGTCGAGCATCAGCACCGACAGCGGCTGCACATGGCGGCGCGACATGTCGATCTCGCGCTGCAAGGTCTGCTCCATCGCCACGCGATTGCCGGCGCCGGTCAACGGGTCGCGCAAGGCACTTTGAGTGGCGGCGCGATAGAGCAGGGCGTTGCGCATCGGATAGAGCAGGCAGGACAGCAGCGACTCGAGGTCGCCCTGTTCCTTGTCGTTGAAACGCTGATTGCGGCGGAAGACCAGCTCGCCCATGTGCTCGCCTTCGTGGCTCAGGGTGTAGCTGACCGAATGGTGGCCGCGGGCGCCGAACTCCAGGCGCAGATCACTGGCCTTATGCACGTAGCTCAGCGCGTCCAACGGCACCAGGCGCTGGATTTCGCGGAAAAAGAGGCCAAGGATGCGCTGAGGCTCAAGGCTGGTTTGCAGTTGCAGGCTCATTTGCTGACGCAATTGCGCCAGGCTGGTCGGGCGCTCGATCAGCGCCGGTAGTTGACCGAAGCCCAGGCGCTGCAATTTGGCACTGTCAAAGTCAATTGCATGGGTCTGGGAAGGAGATTTCATATGGCGTGAGCCCCTAAGCAGTAAGTCTGTCTTACAGGCTGGGTGAGAGCGGCTATGGGCTGCGCGTCGTACTGATCCATCAGTCCCGTAGGACGTTTGGCGTAAGTTTAGTCTGCCGCAGGACGATCAGTCAGCTATCGAAATCGGCGTTGCCCCATGGCCATCACACGGCATGTTTTGAGGGAATTTAGAGCGAAACCCGTGCCATTCGGTTCGATTTTATTTAAAGCTTTTCCAATCAATGACTTGCTGAAACGTGCCAGCGTCTAGCGCTGGGTAATTGGCGGCTTTGTGACGCTTCTGAGCGGCAATGGTTTGCCGCGACAGCATTCTGCCGCGGCAACAAATGCGACGTATGGCGTTATTGAGCGTTGAAAGCCTGGCCATTGACGCCTGTGCTGTCGGGACCCATCAGGTACAGATACACCGGCATGATCTCTTCCGGCGTCGGGTTGTTCAGCGGATTCTCCGCCGGGTACGCCTGCGCACGCATGCTGGTGCGGGTGCCGCCGGGGTTGATGCTGTTGGAGCGCACCGGCGCCACGCCTTCGACTTCGTCGGCCAGGGTTTGCATCAGGCCTTCGGTGGCGAATTTCGACACGCCGTAGGCGCCCCAATACGCACGGCCCTTGCGCCCGACGCTGCTGGAGGTGAACACCACCGAAGCATCCTGGGACAGCTTGAGCAGCGGCAGCAAGGTGCTGGTCAGCATGAACATCGCGTTGACGTTGACCTGCATGACGCGCATGAAGTTTTCGCCGGACAGTTGCTCGATCGGCGTGCGTGGGCCGATGATCGAGGCGTTGTGCAGCAGCCCGTCGAGGTGGCCGAACTCGGTTTCGATCATCGCCGCCAGTTCATCGTACTGATGGGGCAGGGCAGTCTCAAGGTTGAACGGGATCACCGCCGGTTGCGGATGACCGGCCGCTTCGATCTCGTCGTAGACCTCGGTCAGATTGGCCTCTGTCTTGCCCAGCAGCAGCACGGTGGCGCCGTGTGCGGCATAGGTCTTCGCCGCAGCCGCCCCGATGCCACGACCGGCACCCGTGACGAGAATCACCCGGTCCTTGAGCAATTCGGGGCGAGCGGTGTAATCAAACATAAAAACCTCATAGTCCTTGAAAGATCGCAGCCTTCGGCAGCTCCTGCATGGGTATGCATTCTCCTGTAGGAGCTGCCGAAGGCTGCGATCTTTTGATTTTGGTCAGCAGCTGCAAAGCGCGCTATCGAGCACCTTGCGCAACTCCAGCGGGTGATCCACAACCACGTCCGCGCCCCAATGCCGCGGGTTGTCGTCAGGGTGAATATAGCCGTAGGTCACCGCAGCGGTCTTGGTGCCGGCGTCGCGGCCCGATTCGATATCGCGCAGATCATCGCCGATAAACAGCACGGTCGACGGATCCAGATCCAGCATCTTGCAGGCGAGGATCAACGGCTCCGGGTCCGGCTTGCTGTTCTTCACATGGTCCGGGCAGATCAGCAGCGCCGAACGCTCGGCCAGCCCCAGACGTTGCATGATCGGCTCAGCGAAGCGCACCGGTTTGTTGGTGACCACACCCCAGATCAGATTGGCCTTTTCGATGTCGGCGAGCAGTTCGCTCATGCCGTCGAACAGTCTGCTGTGCACTGCGCAGCCGACCAGATAGCGCTCGAGAAACTCCAGGCGCAGCTCCTCGAAGCCTGGCGATTCCGGGTCCATCGAGAACGTCACTGCGACCATGGCCTTGGCGCCGCCGGAGATTTCATCGCGAATGTGCTTGTCGTTGATCGGCGGCAAACCGCGATCGGCGCGCATTGCCTGGCAGATGGCAATGAAGTCCGGCGCGGTGTCGAGCAGGGTGCCGTCCATGTCGAAAAGTACCGCTCTGATGGCCATCGGCTTATTCCTCGCGCAGGGTCTGGATCATGTAGTTGACGTCAACGTCGTTGGCCAGCTTGTAGTGCTTGGTCAGCGGGTTGTAGGTCAGACCGATGATGTCCTTGACGGTCAGGCCGGCCATGCGGCTCCACGCGCCGAGCTCGGACGGGCGAATGAATTTCTTGAAATCATGGGTGCCGCGCGGCAGCAGCTTCATGATGTATTCGGCGCCGATGATCGCGAACAGATACGCCTTCGGGTTGCGGTTGATGGTCGAGAAGAACACCTGGCCGCCCGGCTTGACCATGCGGAAACAGGCGCGGATCACTGAGGATGGATCCGGCACGTGCTCGAGCATTTCCAGGCAGGTGACCACATCGAACTGCTCGGGCATCTCGTCAGCGAGGGCTTCGGCGGTGATCTGCCGGTATTCGACGCTGACCCCGGATTCCAGCTGATGCAGTTGCGCGACCGCCAGCGGCGCTTCGCCCATGTCGATGCCCATCACCGTGGCGCCGCGCTGGGCCATGGCTTCGCTGAGGATGCCGCCGCCGCAGCCGACGTCGAGGACTTTCTTGCCGGCCAGGTTGACCCGTTCGTCGATCCAGTTGACCCGCAGCGGGTTGATGTCATGCAGTGGCTTGAATTCGCTTTCGCGGTCCCACCAGCGATGGGCCAGGGCCTCGAATTTGGCGATTTCGGCGTGGTCGACGTTGCTCATGTTCAATTCCTCGAAAAACCTGAAAAGGGCTGTAGCCGCGGATATTGCGCCGCGGTGTTTACGATTCGGTATGGCCGCTGATGCGCTGGCCCCAGTGGCGGGCGGTCTCGCCCAGCTGTTGTTCGTCCATGCGGGTCAGGCGCCGATCGTCGAGCACTTGTTTGCCGGCGACCCACAGGTGTTTCACGCAATCGCGCCCGGTGGCGTAGATCAACTGCGACACCGGGTCGTACACCGGTTGCTGCGCCAGACCGGACAGGTCGAACGCGACGATGTCCGCGGCTTTGCCGATCTCCAGCGAGCCGACCTGCGTCTCGATGCCCAATGCACGGGCGCCGTTCAGCGTGGCCATGCGCAAGGCGCGATGGGCATCCAGCGCGGTGGCGGAGCCAGCGACGGCTTTGGCCAGCAGGGCGGCAGTGCGGGTTTCGCCGAGCAGGTCAAGATCATTGTTGCTCGCCGCGCCATCGGTGCCGACAGCCACATTGACCCCAGCCTGCCACAAACGCTCGACCGGGCAGAAGCCGCTGGCCAGTTTGAGGTTGGATTCCGGGCAGTGGATCACGCTGCTGTTGCTTTCTACCAGCAGGGCGAGGTCGTCATCGCTGATCTGGGTCATGTGCACGGCCTGGAACCGCGGGCCGAGCAGGCCAAGGCGCGCGAGGCGCGCCAGTGGCCGTTCGCCGGTCTGCTCGACGGCCTGCTGCACCTCGAATGCGGTTTCGTGCACGTGCATGTGGATCGAGGCGTCCAGCTCCTCGGCGATCACCCTGATTTTCTCGAGGTTCTCATCGCCGACGGTGTAGGGTGCATGAGGGCCGAAAGTGATCTTGATGCGTTCGTGATGCTTGAGGTCGCCGAACAACTCGACGCCCTGACGAATGGCTTCGTCGGCGCTGCTGGCACCGGGGATCGGGAAATCGAGGATCGGAATGGCGATCTGCGCACGGATGCCGCTGTTGTGCACGCGCTCGCTGGCGACTTTCGGGAAGAAATACATGTCCGAAAAACAGCTGATGCCGCCCTTGATCTGCTCGGCGATCGCCAGATCGGTGCCGTCGCGGACGAAGTCTTCATCGACCCATTTGCCTTCGGCCGGCCAGATGTGATTTTCCAGCCAGGTCATCAGCGGCAGATCGTCGGCCAGGCCCCGGAACAGTGTCATCGCCGCATGGCCGTGGGCGTTGATCAGCCCCGGCGCCAGCAAGATATCCGGCAGTTCACGGATTTGCGTGGCGTTACACTTCAATGCTTCAGCCCGCGGGCCGATAAATACGATGCGACCATCACGGATGCCCAGGCCGTGCTCCTTGAGCACCACGCCTGCAGGTTCGACGGGAACCAGCCAGGTCGGCAGCAATAACAGGTCGAGCGCAATGGCAGGTTTCGGCATCGAGGGTCGGTTCCAGTGCTTTTGTAAAGGATGGCGAAGTATACCCGAGCGTCTTCGCGGGGGGATCGCTATAATCGGCGGCTTTTGTTCATGAGTGCGGGGTGTGGGATGCGCGATCGACTGTTGGCTGCGGAGAAAGTGAAGGCCATCGATTGGCGTGATGGCGCGCTGCACCTGCTGGATCAGCGTATTTTGCCGTTCGAGGAAACCTGGATCGCTTACACCAGCGCCGCCGGCGTGGCCGAAGCGATTCGCTCGATGGTCGTGCGTGGCGCGCCGGCCATCGGCATCAGCGCGGCTTATGGCATCGTCCTCGCGGCGCGGGCGCGGATTGCCGAGGGTGGCGACTGGTACGCGGCGCTGGAAGAGGATTTTGCCCTGTTGGCGGATTCGCGGCCGACCGCGGTCAATCTGTTCTGGGCGCTGGGCCGCATGCACGATCGCCTGGATCGTTTGAAGAGCAACGCCGATCCGCTGGCGGCGCTCGAGGCCGAAGCCATCGCCATTCACCAAAGCGACCGCGAAGCCAACCTGACCATGGCGCAACTCGGCGTCGATCTGATTCGCAAGCATCAGGGCAACGCTCAGGCCATTCTGACTCACTGCAACACTGGCGCGCTGGCGACCGGCGGGTTCGGTACTGCGCTGGGTGTGATCCGCGCCGCTTATATAGAAGGCATGGTCGAGCGCGTCTACGCCGACGAAACCCGACCGTGGCTGCAGGGCTCGCGGCTGACCGCGTGGGAGCTGGCCAACGAAGGCATTCCGGTGACCCTGAACGCCGACTCCGCCGCCGCGCACATCATGAAAACCAAAGGCGTGACCTGGGTGATCGTCGGCGCTGATCGCATCACTGCCAATGGCGACGTGGCGAACAAGATCGGGACTTATCAACTGGCGGTGAACGCCATGCATCATGGCGTGCGCTTCATGGTGGTGGCGCCGAGTTCGACCATCGACATGAATCTGGCCAGCGGTGACGACATTCCGATCGAAGAGCGCGATGGCGCCGAATTGCTTGAAGTCGGCGGCAAACGCGTCGGTGCGGACGTTGAAGCGTTCAACCCGGTGTTTGACGTAACGCCGGCGGATCTGATCGACGCGATCGTCACCGAGAAAGGCATCGTCGAACGCCCGGATACCGCGAAAATGGCCCAGCTGATGTGCCGCAAGCGCCTGCATTGACAGGCTCTGGTCTTGCATTGAGCCCTTCGCGAGCAGGCTCGCTCCCACAGGTTTCGTGATCGCCACAAACCATTGTGGGAGCGAGCCTGCTCGCGATGAGGCCGGTAAAGTCAATAAACAACTCCAATTCAGGCCGAGATTTCACATTCAACGAAGCTCTGAGCCTCTCTCGTCCCCCTCAAGCCTGTCATCGGTCAACTAACTATGCTCCATGCGCATCTGGGGGATAGGTGCGTGGCGGCCTTTGTGATAACATCCGGCGTTTTCCGAGGCGGCTCCACGGAGCTGTCTTTACTGCGCAAATCCGCGATCCAATGTTGATTTGTCGTAAGTCGGCGCATGGCACTCGGCCGGCCCCGACGAGCTTCGTTGCTCCCACATGGATATGACGAAGTTTCACCAGAAAAAGGAATCAGGCTTCTCATGGGCGAACTGGCCAAAGAAATCCTCCCGGTCAATATCGAAGACGAGCTGAAACAGTCCTACCTCGACTACGCAATGAGCGTGATCGTCGGCCGTGCACTGCCGGATGCGCGCGATGGCCTCAAGCCCGTGCACCGTCGCGTACTGTTCGCGATGAGCGAGCTGGGCAACGACTACAACAAGCCGTACAAGAAATCTGCCCGTGTCGTCGGCGACGTGATCGGTAAGTATCACCCGCACGGCGACACTGCCGTGTACGACACCATCGTTCGTATGGCCCAGCCTTTCTCCCTGCGCTACCTGCTGGTCGACGGCCAGGGCAACTTCGGTTCGGTCGACGGCGACAACGCCGCGGCCATGCGATACACCGAAGTGCGCATGACCAAGCTGGCGCACGAGCTGCTGGCTGACCTGCACAAGGAAACCGTGGACTGGGTGCCGAACTACGACGGCACCGAACTGATCCCGGCGGTCATGCCGACCCGCGTACCGAACCTCCTGGTCAACGGTTCCAGCGGTATCGCCGTGGGCATGGCGACCAACATTCCGCCGCACAACCTCGGTGAAGTCATCGACGGTTGCCTGGCCCTCATCGACAACCCCGAGCTGACCGTCGATGAGCTGATGCAATACATCCCCGGTCCGGACTTCCCGACTGCCGCGATCATCAACGGTCGCGCCGGCATCATCGAAGCCTATCGCACCGGTCGCGGGCGCATTTACATGCGTGCCCGCTCGATCATCGAAGACATCGACAAGGTCGGTGGCCGTCAGCAGATCGTCATCACCGAACTGCCCTACCAGTTGAACAAGGCGCGTCTGATCGAGAAAATCGCCGAACTGGTCAAGGAGAAGAAGCTCGAAGGCATCACCGAGCTGCGTGACGAGTCCGACAAGGACGGTATGCGCGTCGTGATCGAACTGCGTCGCGGCGAAGTGCCTGAGGTGATCCTCAACAACCTCTACGCCCAGACCCAGCTGCAATCGGTGTTCGGTATCAACATCGTCGCGCTGATCGACGGCCGTCCGCGCATCCTCAATCTCAAGGATCTGCTGGAAGCCTTCGTCCGTCACCGTCGCGAAGTGGTCACCCGCCGCACCGTGTTCGAACTGCGCAAGGCGCGCGAGCGCGGGCACATTCTCGAAGGTCAGGCCGTTGCCCTGTCGAACATCGACCCGGTGATCGCCCTGATCAAGGCCTCGCCAACGCCGTCGGAAGCCAAGGAAGCGCTGATCAGCACGCCTTGGGAATCCTCGGCAGTGGTGGCGATGGTTGAACGTGCCGGTGCCGATTCGTGCCGTCCGGAAAACCTCGATCCGCAATACGGTCTGCGCGAAGGCAAGTACTTCCTTTCGCCAGAACAGGCTCAAGCCATTCTCGAACTGCGCCTGCACCGCCTGACCGGTCTGGAGCACGAGAAGCTGCTGGCCGAGTACCAGGAGATCCTCAACCAGATCGGCGAGCTGATCCGCATCCTCAACAGCGCTGTGCGCCTGATGGAAGTGATCCGCGAAGAGCTGGAAGTGATCCGCGCCGAATACGGCGACGTGCGCCGCACCGAAATTCTCGATGCCCGTCTCGACCTGACCCTGGGTGACATGATCCCGGAAGAAGAGCGCGTCGTGACGATCTCCCACGGTGGCTACGCCAAGACCCAGCCGCTGGCTGCGTACCAGGCTCAGCGTCGTGGCGGCAAAGGCAAGTCGGCCACCGGCGTCAAGGACGAGGACTACATCGCTCACCTGCTGGTCGCCAACAGCCACACCACGCTGCTGCTGTTCTCCAGCAAGGGCAAGGTGTACTGGCTGAAGACCTACGAAATTCCGGAAGCATCCCGCGCGGCCCGTGGTCGTCCGCTGGTCAACCTGCTGCCGCTGGATGACGGTGAATACATCACCACCATGCTGCCGGTCGAGGAATATACCGAAGGTCACTACATCTTCATGGCCACCGCCAACGGCACCGTGAAGAAGACCCCGCTGGAATCCTTCAGCCGTCAGCGCAGCGTCGGTCTGATCGCGCTGGAGCTGGACGAAGGCGACGTGCTGATCTCTGCGGCCATTACCGATGGCGAGCGCGAAGTGATGCTGTTCTCCGACGGCGGCAAGGTCACCCGCTTCAAAGAGTCCGATGTACGTGCCATGGGCCGTACCGCGCGCGGCGTGCGCGGCATGCGTCTGCCGGAAGGGCAGAAGCTGATTTCCATGCTGATCCCGGAAGAAGGCAGCCAGATCCTCACCGCTTCCGAGCGTGGTTATGGCAAGCGCACCGCGATCACCGAGTTCCCTGAATACAAGCGTGGCGGCCAGGGCGTGATCGCCATGGTCAGCAACGAGCGTAACGGCCGTCTGGTCGGCGCGGTGCAGGTGCTCGACGGTGAAGAAATCATGCTGATCTCCGATCAGGGCACTCTGGTGCGTACCCGTGTCGGCGAAGTGTCGAGCCTGGGCCGTAACACTCAGGGCGTGACGCTGATCAAGCTGGCCAAGGATGAAACCCTGGTCGGGCTGGAGCGGGTCCAGGAGCCTTCGGAAGTCGAAGGCGAAGAGCTCGAAGGTGAAGAGGGCGAGGAGTTCGCAGGCAGCGTCGGCATCGACGAGGCAGGTGAAGACCAGCAACTCGACGCCGCAGCTGACGAAGAACCGCAGGAATAAGCGGACAAACGAGGGGGCGGATGAGAATTCGCCCCCTTGTTATTTGTCCGGTATGAAATATCGTCAGGCAAGGAGATCCCCTGTAGGAGTGAGCCTGCTCGCGATAGCGGTGTTTCAGTCAGCGAATGTTTATCTGACACACCGCTATCGCGAGCAGGCTCACTCCTACACTGGAAAGCGGTTTATCGCCGTTCCAGTGTCGACGGTCGATACGATTTAATGCGTGATATCAAATCAGAGCGAGATTGGATGTGAGCAAGCGAGCCTATAACTTCTGCGCCGGTCCTGCGGCGCTGCCTGAAGCTGTCCTGCAGCGCGCCCAGGGTGAACTCCTTGATTGGCACGGCAAGGGTCTGTCGGTCATGGAAATGAGCCATCGCAGCGATGAGTTCGTGTCCATTGCCACCCAGGCCGAGCAGGATCTGCGTGACCTGCTGAATATCCCGTCGAACTACAAAGTGCTGTTCCTGCAGGGCGGCGCCAGCCAGCAGTTCGCACAGATCCCGCTGAACCTGCTGCCCGAAGGTGGTTCGGCCGACTACATCGACACCGGTATCTGGTCGCAGAAAGCCATCGAAGAAGCCTCGCGCTACGGTCACGTCAACGTTGCCGCCACCGCCAAGCCTTACGACTATTTCGCCATTCCCGGCCAGAACGAGTGGAATCTGTCGAAAGACGCCGCGTACGTTCACTACGCGCCGAACGAAACCATCGGTGGTCTGGAATTCCAGTGGATCCCGCAAACCGGTGATGTGCCGCTGGTGGCCGACATGTCCTCGGACATTCTCTCGCGTCCGGTCGACATCTCGCGTTTCGGCATGATCTACGCCGGCGCACAGAAGAACATCGGCCCGAGCGGCATCCTCGTCAACATCATCCGCGAAGACCTGCTCGGCAAGGCCCGCTCGCTGTGCCCGACCATGCTCGACTACAAGGTCGCGGCCGACAACGGCTCGATGTACAACACCCCGCCGACCCTGGCCTGGTACCTGTCCGGTCTGGTGTTCCAGTGGCTGAAAGAGCAAGGCGGCGTCGAAGCGATCGCCAGGCTCAATGACGTCAAGCAACGCACCCTGTACGACTTCATCGATGCCAGCGGCCTCTACAGCAACCCGATCAACAAATCGGATCGCTCGTGGATGAACGTGCCGTTCCGTCTGGCTGACGATCGTCTGGACAAGCCGTTCCTCGCCGGTGCCGACGAGCGCGGTCTGCTCAACCTCAAGGGCCACCGCTCGGTGGGCGGCATGCGCGCCTCCATCTACAACGCTGTCGACATCACTGCGGTCAACGCGCTGGTGGCCTACATGGCGGAATTCGAGAAGGAACACGGCTGATGTCCGAGCAAGAACTCAAGGCACTGCGCGTTCGCATCGACGCTCTGGACACCAAAGTCCTCGAGCTGATTAGTGAGCGTGCGCGTTGCGCCCAGGAAGTCGCCCGCGTGAAGATGGCCTCGCTGGCCGAAGGCGAAGTGCCGGTGTTCTATCGTCCCGAGCGCGAAGCTCAGGTGCTCAAGCGCGTGATGGAGCGCAATCAGGGGCCGCTGGGCAACGAAGAGATGGCGCGGCTGTTCCGCGAAATCATGTCCTCGTGCCTGGCGCTGGAGCAGCCGCTGAAAGTGGCGTATCTGGGCCCTGAGGGCACTTTCACCCAAGCGGCGGCGATGAAGCACTTCGGTCACGCAGTGATCAGCAAGCCAATGGCGGCGATCGACGAAGTGTTCCGTGAAGTCGCCGCCGGTGCGGTGAATTTCGGCGTGGTGCCGGTGGAAAACTCCACTGAAGGCGCGGTCAACCACACGCTGGACAGCTTCCTCGAGCACGACATGGTGATCTGCGGCGAAGTCGAGCTGCGCATCCACCATCATCTGCTGGTCGGCGAAAACACCAAGACCGACAGCATCAGCCGCATCTATTCCCATGCGCAGTCGCTGGCCCAGTGCCGCAAGTGGCTGGACGCGCATTACCCGAATGTCGAGCGCGTCGCGGTGTCGAGCAACGCCGAAGCGGCCAAACGGGTCAAGGGTGAGTGGAATTCCGCGGCGATCGCCGGCGACATGGCGGCGGGGCTGTACGGCCTGACGCGCCTGGCCGAGAAGATCGAAGACCGTCCGGACAACTCCACGCGCTTTTTGATGATCGGTAATCAGGAAGTGCCGCCGACCGGCGACGACAAGACCTCGATCATTGTGTCGATGAGCAACAAGCCCGGCGCGCTCCATGAGCTGCTGGTGCCGTTCCATGACAATGGCATCGACCTGACCCGCATCGAAACCCGTCCGTCGCGCAGCGGCAAATGGACCTACGTGTTCTTCATCGACTTCGTCGGCCACCACCGTGATCCGTTGATCAAAGGTGTGCTGGAAAAGATCAGTCAGGAAGCAGTAGCACTCAAAGTGCTGGGTTCCTACCCGAAAGCAGTTCTCTAAGGGATGGTAGCAAATGAGTGGCAACTTCCTCGCTCTGGCACAGCCGGGCGTGCAACAACTTTCGCCGTACGTTCCGGGCAAGCCTGTGGACGAACTGGCGCGCGAGCTGGATCTGGATCCGGCAAAAATCGTCAAACTGGCGAGCAATGAAAACCCGCTGGGCGCCAGCCCGAAGGCGTTGGCGGCGATTCGCGAAGAGCTGGCCGAGCTGACCCGCTACCCGGACGGCAATGGTTTCGCCCTGAAATCGCTGCTCGCCGAGCAGTGCCGCGTCGAGCTGAATCAGGTCACCCTGGGCAATGGCTCTAACGATATTCTTGAGCTGGTTGCCCGTGCCTATCTGGCACCGGGCCTGAATGCGGTGTTCAGCGAGCACGCTTTCGCCGTATATCCGATTGCCACCCAGGCGGTCGGCGCACAAGCCAAAGTCGTGCCGGCCAAGGATTGGGGGCATGATCTGCCGGCGATGCTTGCGGCCATCGATGCCAACACCCGCGTGGTGTTCATTGCCAACCCGAACAACCCGACCGGCACCTGGTTCGGCGCAGAAGCGCTGGACGAGTTCCTGCAGGACGTTCCCGAGCACGTGCTGGTGGTGCTCGACGAGGCTTACATCGAATACGCCGAAGGCAGCGACTTGCCGGACGGCCTCGACTTTCTCGCGGCTTATCCAAACCTGCTGGTGTCGCGCACGTTCTCCAAAGCCTATGGCCTGGCAGCGCTGCGCGTCGGTTACGGCTTGTCGACGCCTGTGGTGGCAGATGTGCTGAACCGCGTTCGCCAGCCGTTCAACGTCAACAGCCTCGCCCTCGCCGCAGCTTGTGCAGCATTGAAGGACGGTGAGTATCTGGCGCAGAGCCGTCAGCTCAACGAAGCGGGCATGCAGCAGTTGCAGGCTGGTTTCCGTGAGCTGGATCTGGGCTGGATCGAGTCCAAAGGCAACTTCATTTGCGTCGATCTCGGCCAGGTCGCGGCGCCGGTTTTCCAGGGCTTGCTGCGCGAAGGCGTGATCGTGCGTCCGGTGGCCAATTACGGCATGCCGAACCACCTGCGGGTGACCATTGGTCTGCCGGCAGAAAACAGCCGTTTCCTCGAGGCGCTGCGCAAGGTTCTGGCTCGTGGTTGATGTCACTGCGCTGCAACCTGCTGCACCTATGATCGGTCGCCTTGTGGTGGTCGGTCTGGGATTGATCGGTGGTTCGTTTGCCAAAGGCTTGCGTGAAAGCGGCCTGTGCCGTGAAGTGGTCGGCGTCGATCTGGATCCGCAATCGCGCAAGCTCGCGGTCGAGTTGGGGGTCGTCGATCGCTGTGAAGACGACTTGGCGGCAGCCTGCGTCGGCGCTGATGTGATTCAGCTGGCGGTGCCGATTCTGGCGATGGAAAAACTGCTCGCACGTCTGGCTGTAATGGATCTGGGGCAGGCGATCCTCACGGATGTCGGCAGCGCCAAGGGCAATGTGGTGCGCGCGGCGACCGAAGCGTTCGGCAGCATGCCGGCGCGGTTCGTGCCGGGCCACCCGATTGCCGGTTCCGAGCAGAGCGGGGTGGAAGCCTCGAATGCCGAGCTGTTCCGTCGGCACAAGGTGATCCTGACGCCGCTTGAGCAGACCGATCCTGCCGCGCTGGCGCTGGTCGATCGCCTGTGGCGCGAGCTGGGCGCCGATGTCGAGCACATGCAGGTCGAGCGTCACGACGAAGTGCTTGCCGCGACCAGTCATCTGCCGCACCTGCTGGCCTTCGGTCTGGTCGATTCGTTGGCCAAGCGCAATGAAAATCTGGAGATCTTCCGTTACGCTGCCGGTGGTTTTCGCGATTTCACAAGAATCGCCGGAAGCGACCCGGTGATGTGGCACGACATCTTCCTCGCCAACCGCGAGGCTGTCCTGCGCACACTCGATACATTTCGCAGCGACCTCGACGCCTTGCGCGACGCGGTCGATGCAGGGGATGGGCACCAATTGTTGGGCGTTTTCACGCGCGCCCGGGTTGCCCGCGAGCATTTCAGTAAAATCCTGGCCCGCAGGGCCTATGTGGACGCTATGAATTCCAACGATCTGATCTTCCTGGCTCAACCTGGTGGCCGCCTGTCCGGTCGGATTCGCGTACCGGGTGACAAATCGATTTCCCACCGTTCGATCATGCTCGGCTCGCTGGCCGAAGGCGTCACCGAAGTCGAAGGCTTCCTCGAGGGCGAAGACGCCCTGGCGACCTTGCAGGCGTTTCGCGACATGGGCGTGGTCATCGAAGGCCCGCACCACGGCCGCGTGACCATTCACGGTGTCGGCCTGCACGGCCTGAAACCGGCGCCGGGCCCGATCTATCTGGGCAACTCCGGCACCTCGATGCGCCTGCTCTCCGGCCTGCTGGCGGCGCAGGACTTCGACAGCACCCTGACCGGCGACGCGTCGCTGTCCAAGCGTCCGATGAATCGTGTGGCCAATCCTCTGCGGGAAATGGGCGCCGTGATCGAAACCGCCGCTGAAGGTCGTCCGCCGATGACCATTCGCGGTGGCCACAAACTCAAAGGCCTGACCTACACCATGCCGATGGCCAGCGCTCAGGTGAAATCCTGCCTGCTGCTCGCCGGCCTGTACGCCGAAGGCAAGACCACCGTCACCGAGCCAGCACCGACCCGTGACCACACCGAGCGCATGCTGCGTGGCTTCGGCTACCCGGTCAGCGTTGACGGTGCCACGGCTTCGGTCGAGTCCGGCGGCAAGCTCACTGCAACTCACATCGAAGTGCCGGGCGATATCTCGTCATCGGCGTTCTTCCTCGTCGCGGCCTCGATCGCCGAGGGTTCCGAGCTGGTGCTCGAGCACGTCGGTATCAACCCGACCCGTACTGGCGTGATCGACATCCTGCGTTTGATGGGCGCTGATATCACTCTGGAAAACCAGCGCGAAGTCGGCGGTGAGCCAGTGGCTGACTTGCGCGTGCGGGCAGCTAGACTCAAAGGTATCGAGATTCCGGAAGAACTGGTGCCGCTGGCGATCGACGAATTCCCGGTACTGTTCGTCGCTGCTGCATGCGCCGAAGGGCGGACCGTGCTGACCGGCGCCGAAGAGCTGCGGGTCAAGGAATCCGACCGGATCCAGGTCATGGCGGACGGTTTGCTGGCGCTGGGCGTCAAGTGCGAACCGACCCCGGATGGCATCATCATCGACGGCGGCCCGATCGGCGGCGGTGAAGTGCACGGTCACGGCGATCATCGTATTGCCATGGCTTTCAGCGTTGCCTCGTTGCGCGCTACCGCACCGATCCGCATCCACGATTGCGCCAACGTCGCGACCTCGTTCCCCAACTTCCTCGCGCTGTGCGGGCAAGTCGGCATTCGTGTGGCACAAGAGGCTCAGTCGTGAAAAACATTGCACCGGTCATCACCATCGATGGGCCAAGCGGCTCCGGCAAAGGCACGGTCGCCGGGATTCTGGCCAAGCGTCTGGGCTGGAACCTGCTGGATTCCGGTGCGCTTTATCGTTTGCTCGCGTTTGCTGCGCACAATCATGGCGTCGACCTGACCAACGAAGAGCTGCTGAAGACATTGGCCGCTCATCTGGATGTGCAGTTCATCGCCGCGACCGAAGGTCAGTTGCAGCGGATCATTCTGGAGGGCGATGAGGTCAGTGATGTGATTCGCACTGAAAGCGTCGGTTCCGGTGCCTCGCAAGTGGCTGCGCTGCCCGCCGTGCGTGAGGCGCTGCTGCAGCGCCAGCGCGCATTCCAGGAAGCGCCAGGCCTGGTGGCTGACGGTCGCGACATGGGTACGGTGGTTTTTCCGGATGCACCGCTGAAGATTTTCCTGACCGCCAGTGCCGAGGAGCGGGCGCGCCGTCGATATTTGCAGTTGAAGGGCAAAGTCGAGGGTGTTAGTCTGTCGAGTCTGCTAGATGAGATCCGTGCACGCGATGAGCGTGACACCCAGCGCGCAGTAGCCCCGCTCAAGCCGGCGGCCGACGCGATTCAGCTGGATTCCACGGAGCTTTCCATCGATCAGGTGCTTGAACGCATCATGAGCGAGATCGCCATTCGCGATATCGCCGGGTGACCAAGAGGGCCGCAGGGGACCAGTCATAGTCCTGCGGTGCTTCTTTTAAATGAAACTAACCCACACCGTCTGGGGTGTGGAGATGGGCGTTTACTTCGCCCTCATCTACAGGAATTAAAATGAGCGAAAGCTTTGCGGAACTCTTTGAAGAAAGCCTGAAAACCCTGAACCTTCAGGCAGGCTCCATCATCACCGGTGTTATCGTTGATATCGATTACCAGGCTCGCTGGGTAACCGTTCACGCTGGTCTGAAGTCTGAAGCACTCATCCCGCTTGAGCAGTTCTACAACGATGCTGGCGAACTGAACATCAACGTTGGTGATGAAGTTCACGTTGCTCTGGATTCGGTTGAAGACGGCTTTGGCGAAACCAAGCTGTCCCGTGAAAAAGCCAAGCGCGCTGAATGCTGGATCGTTCTGGAAGCAGCCTTCGCAGCCGAGGAAGTGGTCAAGGGCGTTATCAACGGTAAGGTTAAAGGCGGCTTCACTGTCGACGTTAACGGCATCCGTGCGTTCCTGCCAGGTTCCCTGGTTGACGTCCGTCCTGTGCGCGACACCACGCACCTGGAAGGCAAAGAGCTGGAATTCAAGGTCATCAAGCTGGACCAGAAGCGCAACAACGTTGTCGTTTCCCGTCGCAGCGTCCTCGAAGCCGAGAACTCCGCCGAGCGTGAAGCTCTGCTGGAATCCCTGCAGGAAGGCCAGCAAGTCAAAGGTATCGTCAAAAACCTCACCGATTACGGCGCATTCGTCGATCTGGGTGGCGTGGACGGCCTGCTGCACATCACCGACATGGCCTGGAAGCGCATCAAGCATCCTTCCGAGATCGTCAACGTTGGTGACGAAATCGACGTCAAGGTTCTGAAATACGATCGCGAACGCAACCGTGTTTCCCTGGGCCTGAAGCAACTGGGCGAAGATCCATGGGTTGCTATCAAAGCCCGTTACCCAGAAGGCACTCGCGTAACCGCTCGTGTAACCAACCTGACCGACTACGGCTGCTTCGCTGAGCTGGAAGAAGGCGTTGAAGGCCTGGTACACGTTTCGGAAATGGACTGGACCAACAAGAACATCCACCCTTCGAAAGTCGTACAAGTCGGCGACGAAGTGGAAGTCATGGTTCTGGACATCGACGAAGAGCGTCGTCGTATCTCCCTGGGCATCAAGCAGTGCAAGTCGAACCCATGGGAAGACTTCTCTGGCCAGTTCAACAAGGGCGACAAGATCTCCGGCACCATCAAGTCGATCACCGATTTCGGTATCTTCATTGGTCTGGACGGCGGCATCGACGGTCTGGTTCACCTGTCCGACATCTCCTGGAACGAAGTGGGCGAAGAAGCCGTACGTCGTTTCAAGAAGGGCGACGAGCTGGACACTGTCATCCTGTCGGTTGACCCGGAGCGCGAGCGCATCTCCCTGGGCATCAAGCAACTGGAAAGCGATCCGTTCTCCGAGTACGTCTCGGTTAACGACAAGGGCGCTATCGTGACCGGTACCGTGAAAGAAGTTGACGCCAAAGGCGCCATCATCGTTCTGGCCGACGACATCGAAGCTACCCTGAAAGCCTCCGAAATCAGCCGTGACCGCGTTGAAGACGCGCGCAACGTTCTGAAAGAAGGCCAGGAAGTTGAAGCCAAGATCATCAGCGTTGATCGCAAGAGCCGCGTAATCCAGCTCTCGATCAAGTCGAAAGACGATGCTGAAGAGAAAGAAGCCATCCAGAGCCTGAAAGCAGCTCCGGAAGGTGAAGCAGCTGACACCACTATGGCGGCACTGCTGCGTCAAGCAATGGCCAAACAGAACTAAGTTCTGCTTGATCATGAAAAAGGGCGACTTCGGTCGCCCTTTTTTGTGTCTGCGATTTGGTCTTTGTACGCCCGTGCATGAAACCATTGCGTCCGCCTGTGGGTCTGTTTCTTTAATCGGATCAATCGCCTATTCGCGACTAAGCTTGGTCTTGAGCGTGTAGTCGTCGGGCTTGCCTGGCCTAAGGAAGTGGATGAACAAGTTACTTGTTGTTGCAATGGTAATGGCGCTGACAGGTTGTGCCACCAGTGCGAAGACCCATGCAGTACGTGGTGTCAGCGGTATCGAAGTCGACTGTTCGGGGCTCGGTTCCAGCTGGGAGAAGTGCCAGAAGCGTGCGGCTAAAGAGTGCAAGGGCAAAGGCTACAAGGTCATCACCCGCTCTGATGATGCGAAAGATGAAGACGACTATCCGTTCGGCTTCAATCCCGCAGGCTTTGTCACCCGGACCATGCTGGTGATGTGTCGCTAGGTGCGCAGCGTTCCGGCTCGTGGGTTCGATGCCCTGAAAATGGGCGTTTTAACGCGGGGGAAGATATGTCAATCCCTGGGCTGTTCAAATTCTTCGGGGCATGCTAAAACCTTTCAAGCGCTGATCTAGCTGCTTGAAAAAGAAGGGAAAAATATGACGAAGTCGGAGTTGATCGAACGAATTGTCACCCATCAAGGGCTACTCTCATCCAAGGATGTTGAGCTGGCTATCAAGACCATGCTTGAACAAATGTCTCAGTGCCTAGCCACCGGTGATCGCATCGAGATCCGTGGATTCGGCAGCTTCTCCCTGCACTACCGCGCGCCCCGCGTCGGCCGTAACCCAAAGACCGGCCAGTCTGTCAGCCTGGACGGCAAATTCGTTCCGCATTTCAAGCCAGGCAAGGAGTTGCGTGACCGCGTGAACGAGGAAGAGGAGGAGGGCGCTTGATCTTCGCTATTCAAATTCGAGGGCGTGTGAATGCGTAATCTGAAACGCATACTGCTTGGCGTATTTCTTCTGTTGATGGTTCTGGTTGTTCTGGCGTTTGTACTGGAGAACCAGCAATCGGTTGCGCTTTTGTTTCTGGGTTTTTCCGGCCCGCAGTTGCCGGTCTCGGTGGTTGCAGTGTTGGCGCTGCTGATTGGCATGCTGATCGGCCCGGTATTGGGCTGGTTTCTGGGGCGTTCGTCCAGAGCCGCACGCAAGCGAATGGTCTGAAAACGGCAGGCGCAAGGCATCTGTCGAAATTGCGCCTCGGCCTGCCTTTATCCATTAGTAAAACCATCATTAAGCTGTAAAATGCGTCCCTTGTTCGATCGTGCCTTCTGCATGTCGATTCAGACTGACTCTGACGGATGCCGACTGATAGTGGCTTCTGCATTCATGGATTAGACCGCGCTCGCTGGCAGCGCTGTCCGCAGCTCAAGGGTATCGCTTCGCGTGAAAATTCTAGTTACCGGCGGTGCCGGCTTCATTGGCTCGGCAGTCATCCGTCACATCATCTCCAACACTTCCGATGCAGTCGTTAACGTCGATAAACTCACGTACGCCGGCAATCTGGAGTCCTTGGCCGAAGTCAGCCAGAATTCGCGTTATGCGTTCGAGCGAGTCGATATCTGTGATCGTGAGCAGATCGACCGCGTTCTGCGTGAGCATCAACCGGATGCAATCATGCACCTGGCCGCAGAGTCCCACGTCGATCGCTCGATATCGGGCCCGTCCGACTTCATCCAGACCAATATCATCGGTACCTACACGCTGCTCGAGGCCGCGCGCCACTACTGGGCCGCGCTGGACGATGCGCGTAAAGCGCGCTTCCGCTTCCACCACATTTCGACTGACGAAGTTTACGGAGACCTCGAAGGTCCGGAAGACCTCTTCACCGAAACCACGCCTTATCAACCAAGCTCACCCTACTCGGCGAGCAAGGCCAGCTCCGATCATCTGGTTCGTGCCTGGGCACGCACTTATGGCTTGCCTACGCTGGTGACCAACTGCTCGAACAACTATGGCCCATGTCACTTCCCTGAGAAGCTGATCCCGCTGATCATTCTCAACGCACTTGAAGGCAAGCCGCTGCCGGTGTACGGCAAAGGCGATCAGGTTCGCGATTGGTTGTATGTCGAAGATCATGCTCGTGCGTTGTACAAAGTCGTCACCGAAGGCGTCATCGGTGAGACCTACAACATCGGTGGACACAACGAAAAACAGAACATCGACGTGGTGCATACCCTGTGTTCGTTGCTCGATGAGTTGCGGCCTGATTCGGCCCATCGTCCCCATGCCAGCCTGATTACCTATGTGCAGGATCGCCCGGGGCATGATCAGCGTTATGCAATCGATGCCAGCAAGATCCAGCGGGAATTGGGTTGGGCGCCTGAAGAGACCTTCGAGACCGGAATCCGCAAGACGGTTGAGTGGTATTTGAACAACGCTGATTGGGTTGAGCACGTGAAGAGCGGCAGCTATCAGCAGTGGATCGATCAGAACTACACGGATCGCTCGAACAACGCATGAAAATTCTGTTGCTGGGCAAGAGCGGTCAGGTGGGCTGGGAGCTGCAACGCTCTCTGGCTCCGCTTGGAGAGTTGATTGCACTTGATCGCCATCAGGCCGATGGATTGAATGGCGATCTGTCGAATCCCGAGGCTCTTCGCGCGACGATTCGGCAGGTGCAGCCCGACGTTATCGTTAACGCTGCTGCTTACACTGCCGTTGATAAAGCCGAATCGGAAACCGAGTTGGCTGACCGTGTAAACGGCATTGCAGCGGGTGTTATGGCTGAAGAAGCCGCCGCCTCCGGTGCCTGGCTGGTTCATTACTCAACCGATTACGTTTTCAATGGCCAGGGCACTGCCGCGTGGCGGGAAACCGATGCCGTTGCGCCGGTGAACCACTATGGCTCCAGCAAACTCGCCGGCGAGCGGGCAATCACTGCATCGGGCTGCAAGCACCTGATCTTCCGTACCAGCTGGGTTTATGGCGCTCGCGGTAACAACTTCGCGAAGACGATGCTGCGCTTGGCCAGTGATCGCGAAACGTTGAGCGTGGTCGCGGATCAGATTGGTGCGCCTACCGGTGCAGATCTGATTGCCGACGTAACGGCTCAGGCGCTTCGCCAGGCCCTGCAACAGCCCGAGCTGGCGGGGTTGTACCACTTGGCAGCCGCTGGTGAAGTGTCCTGGCATGGCTACGCAAGCGAGGTGATCGCTTTCGCTAAAGCCAATGGTGAATTACTCGCGGTGAAGGCTATCGAGCCGGTCGAAACCACTTCGTATCCGACGCCCGCACACCGACCGCTGAACTCGCGACTGAATACTCAAAAGCTGCGCGCTACTTTTTCTCTACACTTGCCGGATTGGCAAAGTGGTGTAACCCGAATGCTCAGGGAAATTCTGAATAAATGATCAAGACCAATCGTAAAGGCATCATTCTGGCAGGTGGCTCCGGGACACGTTTGCATCCGGTCACGCTGGGGGTGTCCAAGCAGCTGTTGCCTATCTACGACAAGCCGATGATTTTCTATCCGTTGTCGGTGCTCATGCTCGCGGGCATACGAGAAATCCTGATCATTTCGACGCCTGAAGACTTGCCCAATTTCCGCAAGCTCCTGGGTGACGGCAGTCTGTATGGCATCGAGTTGAGTTATGCCGAGCAGCCGAGCCCGGACGGCCTTGCGCAGGCGTTCATCATCGGCGAGTCGTTTATCGGTAGCGACCCTTGCTGCCTGATTCTCGGCGACAATATCTTTTACGGTCAGTACTTCACTGAAAACCTGCGCTCTGCCAACGCTCAGGCCTCAGGCGCGACAGTGTTCGGCTATCACGTGTCCGACCCGGAGCGTTTCGGAGTGGTGGAATTCGATGCCAATGGCTGCGCGCTGAGCATCGAAGAAAAGCCACTGAAGCCGAAATCCAACTACGCCGTGACCGGGTTGTACTTCTACGATAACCAGGTCGTCGAAATCGCCAAGAACATCAAACCCTCGGAGCGGGGCGAGCTGGAAATCACCGACATCAATCGCGCGTATCTGGAACAGAAAACCCTGAACGTCGAAATGTTGGGGCGCGGCTTTGCCTGGCTGGATACCGGTACGCATGATTCGCTGCTGGAAGCCGGGCATTTCGTCCACACTATCGAACACCGTCAGGGGCTCAAAGTCGCTTGCCTTGAAGAAATCGCCTACCACAACGGCTGGATCAGCGCAGAGCAAGTCGAAGCTCAGGCGCTGCGCCTGAAGAAAACCGGCTACGGGCAATATCTGCAGAAGCTGCTCGATCAGCCAGCACGTTGACGGGCGCGGTTTATCGAGCGCTGTTTGTTGCATTCTGTCGAGGTATCAATTGCGATTGGCGCTGTAGAATGGCAGGCAATTACGCAACGTATTCCGCGCTCGCGAGGGCGCATGTGTCATCAGTCCCGTTGTCTTGAGATCGAGAGGCGGGGCAAGGATTCTGCACTGGGTTTGGTGCAGTTCGATTGCAAACATAATTGAGACTGCTTTCCTGACAATCATTGGCGGGAGAGAGGGTTAAGGACTTTGAGCATGGAACTGATTCCCGTAATTTTGTCTGGCGGAGTGGGCAGCCGGTTGTGGCCTGTGTCCCGAGAAGCCCATCCCAAGCCCTTCATGGAGTTGCCGGATGGTCAGAATCTGATCCAGAAGACGTTCCTGCGCGCCTCACGGCTGGACGGTGTGGTGGAAGTCCTCACCGTGACCAATCGTGAGTTGCTGTTCAAGACTGAAGATGAATACGGCGTCGTCAACACGGCCAGGCACGCGCAAGGCTTCATCCTCGAACCCTTTGGGCGAAATACTGCAGCGGCAGTGGCGGCGGCGGCTCTGCAACTGGAGACCACCCATGGTCCCGATGCACACATGCTGGTGCTCGCCGCCGATCATTTGATCCAGGACGAAAAAACCTTTGCCGCGGCCGTGTCCAATGCCGTGGCGCTGGCCAGTGAAGGCTGGCTGGTTACGTTTGGCATTCAGCCGACCTATCCGGAAACCGGTTTCGGTTACATCGAGGCGCAGAAAGAGGCGCCGCTCAAAGGCGGGCTGAAGGTCGCCCGGTTTGTCGAGAAGCCTGATCTGGAGACTGCACAGAACTACGTCAGTGCCGGCAACTATTTCTGGAACTCGGGCATGTTCTGTTTCCGTGTAGGCACCGTCCTGGAAGAGCTTCGGCTGCACGCTCCCGACGTTGTCGAGGCCGTTGCAAAGACCATCGAGGTGTCTCGCCTGACGTCCTCCAACAAATATCGTTGCCTGGCGCTGGACAGCGAAAGCTTTGCGCAGGTGCCGGATATTTCCATCGACTATGCATTGATGGAGCGTTCCCAGAAAGTCGCAACCATTCCGTGTGACATCGGCTGGAGTGACATCGGCTCATGGAACGCTGTGAGCGAACTGACTGCGCCGGATGAAAACGGCAACCGCTTTGAAGGCGAAGTGCTGTCCCATGGCTCGCGCAATAATTATGTGAACAGCGAAGGGCGTCTGACCGCGCTGGTCGGTGTGGAAGACCTGTTGGTCATCGACACGCCTGATGCGGTGATGATTGCTCATAAGGATCACGCTCAAGACGTGAAACACATCGTCAATCAGCTCAAGGCGTGCAGCCACACCGTGCATTTGCTGCACCGTACGGTCCACCGTCCATGGGGTACCTACACGACCCTGGAAAATGGCGAACGCTTCAAGATCAAGCGAATTGTCGTAAAGCCCAAGGCGTCGCTGTCGCTGCAGATGCATCATCACCGCAGTGAACACTGGATCGTCGTCAGCGGGATGGCGGTCGTGGTCAACGACCAGCAGGAACTGATGCTCAACACCAACGAGTCGACGTTCATCCGTGCCGGTCACCAGCATCGCCTCATGAACCCGGGCGTCATTGACCTGGTGCTGATCGAGGTGCAGAGCGGCGATTATCTGGGTGAAGACGATATCGTCCGCTTCGAAGACAACTACGGCCGCGTCGACAAATAACAGCGGGTTGCAGCCTTAAGCCTGATCGGCGATTTTTTACCGGTCGGGCTTATTTGCATGTGGCTTCACGCGACTTCACTCCCTATCGATGATTCACAGCTGCGGCATTTACCGGCGGCTGTCTCGGATTCCCAGGCAAGAGATCGAAATGCATACCCCTATCAAGACCCGCTGCTTCAAGGCTTATGACATCCGTGGTGAAGTACCGGTCGATCTGAACGAGGATGTTGCTTACCGGATCGGCCGGGCCATGGTCGTCGAGTTGCAAGCCAGAAGCATCGTGCTGGGGCGGGACATGCGACTGGAAAGTCCGATGCTGGCCGAGGCGATGTGCCGTGGTCTGAGAGAGGCAGGTGCCGATGTCATCGATATCGGACTTTGCGGAACTGAAGAAGTCTATTTCGCCACCAGTGCCTTCAATGCCGACGGTGGCGTAATGATCACGGCGAGTCACAACCCCAAAGGCTATAACGGGATGAAACTGGTCAAGTCGCAGTCACGGCCCATCAGCGGTGACACCGGGCTGAACGCCATCCGTGATCGGGTAGAGAGTGGTGACCTTGGCGCGTTGGCGGATGCCGTCGGTAAC
The DNA here is from genome assembly GCF_900105805.1 of Pseudomonas moraviensis. NCBI lineage: Bacteria > Pseudomonadati > Pseudomonadota > Gammaproteobacteria > Pseudomonadales > Pseudomonadaceae > Pseudomonas > Pseudomonas moraviensis. The sequence goes on from NZ_LT629788.1 coordinate 551,445, forward strand.
GTGCGTGAGGCGTTCGATAAAAGCCGTTACATCGACCACCTGCTGACTTACATCGACGTGGCGGACCTCAAGCCGCTGAAGATCCTGGCAGACCCTGGCAACGGTGCTGCCGGGCCGGTCCTGCAGGAGTTGATGGGCAAGTTGCCATTCGAATGGACGCTGATCAATGCCGAGCCGGACGGTCACTTCCCCAATGGCGTGCCCAATCCCCTGCTGCCGGAAAATCGCGAGCTGACGCGCCAGGCATTGCTTGAAAATGGCTGCGATGTGGGGCTGGCGTGGGATGGGGATTTTGACCGTTGTTTCTTTTTCGACGAAACCGGCCGGTTTATCGAAGGTTATTACCTGGTCGGTCTGTTGGCGGAAATGTTGCTCAAGCAACACCCGGGCAGCAAGATCATTCATGACCCGCGGCTGACCTGGAACACCATCGAGCAGGTCGAGCAAGCGGGCGGTGTACCGGTGCTGTGCAAGACCGGACATGCCTTTATCAAAGAGCGCATGCGTATCGAGGACGCCATTTATGGCGGCGAAATGAGCGCCCACCACTATTTCCGTGATTTCGCCTATTGTGACAGCGGGATGATCCCGTGGTTGTTGGTCACGGCCCTGATGTCCAGCACTGGCAAGAGCCTGGCGCAACTGGTCGATGAGCGTATTGCCGCTTATCCATGCACCGGCGAGATCAATTATCGCGTTGAAGATGTGCCGGCGATGCTGCACAAAGTCCTGGAGCATTTCCTGCCGCTCAATCCCGCGCTCGACAGGACTGACGGCATCAGCGTGTCGTTTGCCGACTGGCGCTTCAACCTGCGCGGCTCCAACACCGAGCCGCTGTTGCGCCTCAACGTCGAGACCCGTGGCGATCAGGCGTTGATGTGGGCGCGTCTGAAAGAGATCGAGTTGTTGATCAAAGGTGCTTGAAGCTTCGCCCGTCTGGTATTCAGCGGCGCCGGTACTCTGGTGAGCGAAGCACAGCAATGTGGGCGCGGGATGCGAAACATCATTTCTATAGGTTGCCATTTTGAAAACGGTTTTATTGCTAAGCACGTACCCGATTGCCAGTCCCCGCCACGGCGGACAGGTCCGGGTCGCCAACATCGCCAAGACCTTTCGCGAAAATGGTTGGGATGTGACTCATCTGGCTGTCTATGAGCCGGAAGGTTATCCGCCATCTACCCTGGGTGCCAACGATGTCAGCTTTCCGGCTGGCAGCGACTTCAGGAAATACAAGGGCACGTACGTGCCGTTGATCAACGATTTGCTGTCCGGGGAATTCGCAGCGTCGGAGCAGGGCGGGTTCGCTGAAATTCTCAAGAAACTGCCGCCAGTGATCGACGTCATTCATGTCGAGCAGCCATGGCTATGGCCGCTGGTGCTGAAGATCCGCCAGATGCCGCAATACGCCAATGCCTGCCTCATTTACGGCTCGCAGAACATCGAGGCTCCGCTGAAGCAGGAGATCCTCGACAGCTACGGCATCAAGGGCGCCGAATCGGTGATCGCCGACATCGAGACGCTCGAGCGCAAGGCAACGCTGGAAGCAGATATCGCCGTGGCGGTAACCCAGGCCGATTTCGATATTCTCAAGGCCTGGGGCGCGAAAAGACCGCTGCTGGCGTCCAACGGTATCGCGCCGTGGTCGGCCAGGGCGGAGTTGCTCGCCAGTTGGAAGGAGCGGCTGCCGCAGTCGCCCTGGATTCTCTATGTTGCCAGTGCCCATCCGCCCAACTTCAAGGGTTTCAATGAATGCCTCGGCAGTTCTCTGGCGTGCATTCCTCCGGACAGCAAACTGGTGGTGGTCGGCAGTGTATGTGAGCACCTCGAAACCACACTTCGCGACAGTCGCTGGGGACAACTGAACCTTTCGCGCCTGCAACTGCTGTACATGCTGCCGGACGAAGATCTGGACGCCGTCAAGACACTTGCGCACGCATTTCTGTTACCGATCCCCCACGGTGGCGGCTCGAATATCAAAACCGCGGAAGCCATTTACTCTGGCAAGTACGTCATCGGTACCGAAGCGGCATTTCGTGGTTTTGAACAGCATCTTCTGCTTCCCGAGCTCAGTGTTGCGCGTACGCCACACGAGTTTCATGCGGCAATCCGCGCGCGTCTCACCGGGCCTGCGACGATCAGTGGTGACGGCCCGGACAGAGCATCGCGCGAGCCATTGACGTGGGCTCGGAGTCTGGAATCAATTCCGCGTACAGCGGCAGACGTAATCGTTCAGAAGGCGCAAGCATGACCACTTGGTTTGATGTAACAACCATTCTTGGCTGGCGTCGGCCTGCCGTAGGCATTATTCGTACCGAGGCCGAGGCTGCGGCCCATGCGCTCGAACTGATCGCGGCGGGGGAAGAGGTGAAGTTCTGCTTCTTCAGTCATGCTACCGGATACAGCGCGATCGATGCGGCCGACGTGGCAGCGACCCTGAAGAGAATTTCCGGGGCTCACGCGGCAGCGCCAGGCCGGACAGTTGCGGGCGCTACCCATAAACGTTCGATAGAGGCGCGCCTGAAAGAAAAGGCGACCAAGGTGCTGAACCGCCTGCCTCCAAAGTTGAGCGGGCGTATCTATCAGTTTTTCCAGCTGCGCCGTACCTCCATCGTTGAAGCGGTGATCGGCGTCCGCCATTTGATCTCGGCCGCACGGGCTTTTTTCAAACCGGCCCAGCGCAGCCATGTATTCAATCCTTCGTCACGCAAAGTGCACAGTGGCGGCCATCCCTTTGCCAAAGGCGACAGCTACATATCGGTGGGGCTGGACTGGGACAATAAAGACCTTGCGCATCTCTATGAGTTGAAGAAGCAGGTCGGTTTGCGCGTCATTCTCTTCTGTTACGACGTGATTCCGGTGAGGCTGCCACACTTGTGCGTGGGTGATGTTGCGGCCAAGTTTGCCAATTACTTTGCTGACGTCGCCTGGTGCGCGGACAAGATCCTGTGCATTTCCGAATGCACGCGCAAGGATCTGATCGCGTTGCTCGATGAATTGGGTGCGCCGATTCCTGAAACGGCGGTGGTCAAGTTGGGCTGCCAGCTATCCCACGAGTTGAGCGACACCGTCAGCCCTGACGTCGAAACATTGTTGAAAGAGCGTTTCGTGCTGTTCGTTTCCACGATCGAGCGCCGCAAGAACCACGAAGTGCTATATCGCGCCTATACGCGCCTGATCGATAGCGGTGTTGAGGATCTGCCTAAACTGGTCTTCGTCGGAATGCCGGGTTGGGGCGTGGGTGACTTGTTATCGGACATCTCGCTTGACCCGAGAACCCGGGATTACATACGGATTCTCAACAACGTTTCGGACTCTGACCTCATGCATCTGTATCGCAACTGCATGATGACCGCGTTCCCTTCCTTGTATGAAGGCTGGGGGTTGCCTGTTGCCGAAAGTCTGGCTGCCGGCAAGTATTGCCTGGCCTCCAATGCGGCTTCGATTCCGGAAGTAGGCGGGCAGCTGCTGGACTACCTGGAGCCGTGGGATGTGTCGGCGTGGGTCGCTGAACTGCACAAATATGCTTTCGATCCGCTGGCGCTGGCGGCCAAGGAAGCGGCGATCAAACGTGATTACAAACCCGTTGCCTGGAAAGAGACGGCGCAGTTTGTTTTCGATAGCCTGAAGTAACGATTACAGCATGCGGTGGATCAGGGGCGATCCACCGCATGCTGGTATTCAGGCAATCGTATTGGTGTTGAACAGATTCAGCGACTTGAGAATCTCGGGCGTACCGAGCAATTCGGGGCTCGCTGACCATTTCTCGATGATGGTCGCAAAATGGTCGACCGCTGAAATGATGACCTTCGCCCGAAGCGCGACAGGCACAGCCTGCGCAAGTTTGTGGGCGTAGTTCTCGGCCGTGAATGTCTCCTGTGCCCACGTTTGCGCCTGCTTGCCGATATCGATCGCCGAGGAGGGGCTGCCGCGCAGTGATAGAAGGATCTTCTTCAGATCTTCTATTTCCCTTTCAGGCGATACCTTCAATACATACTGATCGGGCAGTTCGCTGTAAAAGCCAGTGTTGGTAACGATGGTGGCTTTACCGTAAAGCATCGCTTCAATCGCAGAGGCCGACGCAGCTTCGAGGCTGGGCCAGCGCAGGCAACTGATGACGTCAGCTTCGCGAATGGCCTCTGACAACGCGGCGTCATCGACTTCGTTGGAAATGATCAGCTCGACCCCGGCCTTGGCGGCCATTTCGGTCAATTTCCGTTCGACATCCGGAAGAATCGCCCCCACCAGACGGTAACTCACGTTCTTTCGAAGTGAGGCGTTGCTGGCAATCGCCTTGATGCAACTTTCCACGCGTTTGTTGGGGTTGACGTGGCCGATGGTCAACAAGCGCAACTTGCGATTGTCATTGTGTACCGGTTGCACATCGACGGCCCCGGGAGCGTCGTAGGCCAGCGGTGTCACGAAAACCGGACCCGCGCACGCGGCCATTACCCGCTTGCATCCCCAGTTGCTATGGGTAATCACGCCGGTGGCCATCGAACTGATCCATTCGGTCAGCGGTGCGGTTTCTCGCGTCGAGTTGATGAAGGTCGTACTGTCGCTGACGTTGAAGTAGTCGGTGGCGATTCTGCGTCCGTACCACTGCGTCAGGATGTGATGGGCTTCATCGCGCCGCTGCTGCGCCCAGCCCCAGAAAAGATGGCCGAGGAAGAAGTCATGCAGGCAGACGATGCCTGGGGCTTTGTGAAGCCAGGCCACGCCACCTTCGTGAAACTCGTAGTTGTCGCCGATCTGGTAGACGAGACAGTCAGCGTCGGCCACTTCGGTGCTAACCCGTTCTTCATCCGTCCAGGCAATGACGGTGCAACCGAAGTCATGAGCCTCTTTGTCGAGAACATGCGGGCTTTCAGTGCGCACCAGCACAATGTGGTGCTGCTGACTGAGCAGGGCGCGAACCACGAGACGAGTCATCCTTCCGATGGCGGAGGATTTGACGCCGGGGGTAAAAATGACCAGTTTCATTTAAGTAGCGCCTCTATGGTCTCGGGCCAGTTGATGCCCAGGGTGTTCCACAGCGCCTCCGCGCCTTCGCCGTACTCGATGGTTCGGGTTTTGCTTTCGAACGCCGCATTCATCGCTTCGGCCAGACTTTCTGCAGTGGGCTCTGCTCGCCATCCGGACTCCTGCGGATTGACCAGGCCCAGGATGCCACCGCTGTCGGTCGTCGTGATCAGTGCCTTGCGCGCAGTGGCGGCTTCCATCGCGACGTAACCCAGGGAGTCTTCATCGAACGGGATGTAAGCAACGGCGAGTGCACGATTGACATAATTGACGTAGGTGGACCGAGGCAGGAAGCCAAGGTCGAGTTTGACGCGATCATGCAGGCCGAACTCATTGATGATCGAATGCAATTGCAGCGTGTCGGCGTGCGACTCGGGAGGCCCGGCAATGACCAGCTTGACCCGTTTGTCGGCTTTGGCAAGTGCTCGCAGCAGCAAGTGCTGACGCTTCATGCCGTTGACGCGTCCGCCGGCAAATATGTAATCGTCATATTCACCGCCGGTGAATGCTTCAGGATCGTTTACGGGCGGCAACAGCACCTGCGAGTCGAAGCCGTTGTACTTGAACAACCGCTGTCTGGTCACTTCGGAGTTGGTGTAGATGCTGCGGCTCTCCGCGAATGTTTCGTTGTCCGCGTTGATAATGGCGTTGCGAATGTCGGTGCCGCTTTTGTCTGCCGGCAGGTTGGTCTGGCCGACGTCGTAAAGGTCATAGGCCTGACGATACTGGTGCAGCAGCCACAGTGATTTGCGGTGGTGGCGAACCAGGTACGCCGGGAATTTCAAGGCGATGACGTGATCGGTATTGAAGATTTCCAGCGTGCGGGTCAGCAACATCTGCGAGGGGATGCGCGATGCCGGTTCCCACTGAGCCGGGATGCGCATGACTTCGGCGTCGTGACCGGCCATGAGCAGGTTTCTTTGCAGATTGACCGCCAGTTCTTCTGCGCCGCCCCAGATGAACGGAGCCATGTTGTTCACAATCAGGACTTTCATGCCAACAGACGCTCCAGCACATGTGACCAGGAAATTTTCAAGTCAACCAGGCGCTGCCGGGCATTCTTGCCCATCGCTTCGGTCAGACTTCGATCCCGGTAGAGTTTGTCCATCGCAACGGCCAGAGACTCTGGAGTCGGCTCGGCGATATAACCGTTGTAGCCATCCTGCACCAACTCCAGAACGCCACCCGAGTCGGTAGTGGTGAGGATCGGTTTTTCCGCGTGGCTGGCTTCGAGGCTGGGATAGCCGTAGGAGTCTTCATCAACCGGAAGGTAAGCGGCAGCCAGGCAAACTGACAACTGCGCGACCTTTTCTTCTTCGGTGATCCAGCGATCATCCAGGGTCACTCGGTCCGAAAGGCCGTACTCTTCGATTTTTTCTCGCAGGGCGATGCCGTAGTCAGGACCCGCGCCCGTTCCCAGCAACCGCAGGCGGACCGGCGTCGTCGTATAGTTCAGTGCGTCGATCAGCAGGTGTTGGCGCTTGTGATGTTCGAGGCGGCAGATGTAAGCGATTTCATCGTTGTAGCCAGCGCAAAAAAAACGCTCCGACTCGAAGACCGGAGGGTAAAGCACCTCGCTATCGAAGTCGTTGTAGGTCTTGAGTCGCTTGGATACGACCTTCGAATTGGTGAAGATCGCCTTTGCTTCGCCCAGGGCTCGGGTATCGGCATCCACCAGCGCATCGCGAATTGCGCGATGCTTGGCATCGTCCGGGAAATCGCGGTACGGGCTGTCCCACATATCGTAGAACGCACGAATGTGATGGATGAACCAGAGGATCTTGTGCGGATGGGGAATCAGGTGCGACTGTGGCCGGAAACATATCACCCGGTCAGCGCTCTGCAGATCGACCCAACGCAACGCCATCATCTGTTGAAACAACAGATCCGGCGCATCCAGTTCGGGCAAGTAGACGACTTCGACCTGATGGCCGGCAGCCGTCAGCGTAGAGGCCAGCCAGTCGACGATATTCCTTCCGCCCCCTCTGATGAAGGGCACGAATGTGGAGCAAAGGGCGATTTTCATCAGTCGGCCAGGACCTCACGCAGGCTGGCTGCAATTCTGATGATGTCATCCTGAGTCAGGTCCTGATGCGTCGGCAGATTGATGCCCCGCCCCGACCACAAGTCTGCAACAGGGTAGGTGCTGTCTTCCATGTACGGTGGCAGCACGTGCATCGGGTAGAAGACCGGGCGGGTTTCGATACCCATGGCATCAAGTTTTTGCATGACTTCGTCACGTTTGTGCTCGTCGCCATCGCTCAGAAAGATGTTGTACATCCAGAAAACCTGTTTGGCCCAGGAAGCCTCGGTCGGCAACACGATTTTGCCAGCAAGGTCGGCCAGCGCTTCGTTGTACCAGCCAGCGAGCCGATCACGATCAGCCAGGGCAGTGTCAATGTTTTCCATCTGCGCCAGACCGATGGCTGCCTGAATGTTGGTCATGCGGTAGTTGTAGCCGACCACTGGAAACCAGTAACGACGCTTAGGATCCATGCCCTGACCACGGAACAGGCGCAGTTTCGCCGCCAGCTCATCATCGTTGGTGGTAATCATGCCGCCTTCACCGGTGGTGACGATCTTGTTGCCAAAAAAACTGAAGGTTGCGCACGTGCCGAGGCTGCCAACCTTGCTGCCCTTGACTTCGGCGCCATGGGCTTCGGCCGCGTCTTCCACCACCCACAGGTTGTGTTTGCGGGCGATTTCGTTGACGACATCCATCTGCGCCGGGTGACCGTACAGGTGCACCGGGATGATGCCTTTGGTCTTCGCGGTGATCTTGCTTTCGATGGTCTGCGGATCGATGTTCATCGTATCGGCGCACACGTCCACCAGTACAGGCGTCGCTCCGCAGTAGCGCACGGCATTGGCGGTGGCAATGTAGGTCACTGTCGGGATGATGACTTCATCGCCCGGTTGCAGATCGAGCACGACCAATGCCAGGTGCAGTGCAGTAGTGCCGTTGTTGGTGGCGATCGCATGCTTGACGCCGCAGAATGCTGCGAAGCTTTCTTCGAAGGCGCCGATGTATTTGCCGTTCGAGGAAATCCAGTTGGTATCCAGGCAATCCAGCACATACTTACGTTCGTTTCCGGCAAGCTTCGGTTGTGCAACAGAAATACGATTCATGCTTGTTCCTTCAAATTTTGTGTAGAGCTTTGGCTGGCACGCCTACGACTGTGGTTGCCGACCCGATGTTCGAAATGACGACGCTGCCGGCACCTACCATCACCGACTCACCAATATGAACCTCGGGGATGATTTTGCTGCCGACACCGATAAAGCTGAAATTGCCCACATGCACATTGCCCGCCAGCGCGCATTGCGGAGCGACATGGACCGCCTCGCCAATCACGCAATCGTGATCGATAGTGGCGCCGGTATTGACGATGCACAGATCCGAAATCTTCGCCTCGGCATTGATAACGGCGCCAGCCATGACGGCAATTCCCCTCCCCAAGGTAGCTGAAGGCGATACCACTGCTGCCGGACTGATCGCATTGACCAGGCCAAACCCCAGTTGGGTCGCCTTCGCGGCCAGCTTGTTTCGCACTGAATTGGACCCGATCGCGATGAACGCCTTTTCGTAGCCGTCCTTGCGAAGCGCGGCGAGGTGTTCGTCATTTTTAAGTACGGGAACCCCCAGGCAGATATCCGGACTGTCCGGATTACCTACGCAGTAAGCGACGCTATCGCCTTGGGCGCGCAGCAATTCGATACACACCTTGGCGTGCCCACCGGCACCGACGACGATCACTTCACTTTTCATGCACCTTCACCTCTGGCTTGTCGAGGAGCGGCCGTGGCGTCGTCCTGAAGCGAATCGACAGCCGCTTGACGGTCGGCACCCGGACATTTCTGTTCGATACGGTCCAGTTGTTGTTGCAGGCTTTCCAGCGAGTGCTGGCCGGAAAAGATTTTTTGCGACAGTCGGGTCTGGATCTTCGCCGAGTTCGCCAGGCGCTGGAATTCGAGAACAATCTGCTGGTGCTGCTGGTACTGAATCTTCTGCAGTTTGGTGAACTCTTCCAGCATCTCCTGGCGGAGAGTGGAGGTGAAGTAGTTGCGCAGGTGGAACAATAGCGGACGGGTGACCGGTCGGGCCGCTCTGACAAGGCGATGCGCAATACGCACAAGCGCCTGCTTCGTATAGTGGCGTACGATCAGTTTCATGCCTGGCTTGGTCGCGACGACCTCCGCCGGGACATCACCGCCCGTTTCAATGATGTTCTTGGCGTGCAGGCGGCTGGAGGCCAGCGTGAAAGCCACCTGTATATCCACGCCGTTGCGCTTAATGCTGTTCATCTGCCTCAAGCTCCGAAATAAGCCGCGGTGACCGTCGCCGGGTCGCCATCCATTTTTATTTTCCCGTGCTCCAGCCACAGCACTCGATTGCAGGTGTGCATGACGAGTTCGCGCGAGTGGCTGGCAATCACCAGGATATTGGTCGATTTCACCAGCTCGTTCATGCGGATTTCGGCTTTGTGCTTGAAGCCTTCATCGCCCACCGAAAGCCATTCGTCCATCAACAGGATTTCCGGTTTTATCGTCGTCGAAACGGCAAACGCCAGACGCAAGTGCATCCCTGACGAATACGTGCGGATCGGCATGTCGACGAAATCCCCAAGCTCCGAGAACTCGATGATCTCGTCGAGCTTTTCAGCGATCTCCGACTTGGTCATGCCAAGAATGCCGCCGCGCAGGAAAATGTTTTCCCGGCCGGTCGCCTCCGGATCCGTACCCAGTGATATGTCGATCAACGAGCCGATTTCTCCCTTGATCACGGCGGTGCCGGAGGAAGGTTCGTACACGCTGCTGAGCAAGCGCAGCAGCGTGCTCTTGCCGGCGCCGTTGTGTCCAAGGAGACCGACCCGATCCCCGTCGCGAAGTGTGAACGTCAGGTCTTCGAGAGCTCTGACAATCACTCGACCCTGTTGATCCGCACCTAACTGACCGCCGGTAGCCACTTGCATCAGACGCTTTTTCAGCGAGCGCCCGTTCGCGTTATAGATCGGAAAATCTACACAGACATTTTTGAATTCGATCAAGGACATTAGTCGTTCTTCTCAGAGCCAGTATGCGATGCGGCGCTTGTAACGGCCATAAACCACGAGCGCGAAAGCCCAGCCGACGACGGCCATGCCTAGGGAAACCCACCAGTTGGTGGCGGTTGGCAACTGCCCGATCAGCGGTGATCGAACCACCGACATGACATGGTAGGCCGGGTTGAGATCGAGCAGGTACAGACCTGCCCGTTGCGGCAGCAAGCTTGGCATCCACATGATTGGCGTGAGGTAAAACACGACTTGCAACAAACTTCCGACAATCTGGGGCAGATCACGATAGCGCGCACACAGAATGCCCAGCAGAAGGGCGATCCAGGTCAAGTTGAGCAGTGCCAGGAAAAAACCCGGAATGCTGATCAGGGCCAGCCACGTCAGCGGCTTGCCGACGGCCAGCAGTACCAGTGGAAAGATCACGATGTTGTGACCCAGAATCAGGATGTTGCGCCAGATCATGCGCATGATGTGGGCAAACAGGGGGATCGGTAGTTGCTTGATGATGCCTTCGGCGGCAATGAAGCCGGTGCAGCCTTCGGTGATCACCGTGGACATGAAACTCCAGAGAATCATGCCGATAGCGAGAAAGGGCAGGAATTCCTGAATCGGAGAATTGAAAATCTGACCGAAAACCACGCCGATCGTGGCGATCATGACACCCATGCTGATGGTCAGCCAGAACGGTCCGAGTGCCGACCTTCTATAGCGCTGTCGAACGTCCTGCCAGCCTAGCATCCCTACTAAAGCGTACCGTCTCGTCGCGGCGATGATGTCCGACACGGCGATACTTACTGAACCATTGCGCATTAATAGCACCAGATTGTTGATCAAAAAAACACGCCATTTTAGGCTTGGGTGCGGGGAGTGTCACTCTTTCTGAGTTATTTCTTTATTGCCTGTCGCACGCGCTGGGAGATTTCGATCGGTAGCAGCAACTTCTTGATTTATATATCCGTGTAGGCGTGGCAGGGATCGGGCAGAATGCAATCCTCGACATGCGGAGGAATGTCATGGGCTGCTGGCATAATGATCCTGTTACGCCTTGCGAACAGCTTTGGTATCGTCGTTCCGAGCCGCATTCTGTATGATCTGCAAGATTTCATGGCTCTTCCACTTAGAGCTCAATGGGCGCACATGACACAACGGAGCCTGGCAAAGGCTCTCTAATGGAGTTTAGAGGATTCGCATGAAAGCTATCGTTACCGGCATTACTGGGCAAGACGGCGCCTATCTGGCGGAACTGCTGCTGGAAAAGGGTTATACGGTGTACGGCACCTACCGTCGAACCAGTTCTGTCAACTTCTGGCGCATTGAGGAGCTTGGTATTGAAAAGCATCCCAATCTGCATCTGGTCGAGTACGACCTGACCGATCTTTCGGCCAGCATCCGTCTGCTTCAGACCACTGAAGCGACTGAGGTTTACAACCTCGCAGCCCAGAGTTTCGTTGGCGTGTCATTCGATCAGCCTCTGACTACCGGTGACATTACCGGCATGGGTTGTGTGAACCTTCTGGAAGCGATCCGGATCGTCAATCCGAAAGTGCGTTTCTACCAGGCGTCGACTTCCGAGATGTTCGGCAAGGTGCAGGCGATTCCCCAGATCGAGAGCACACCTTTCTACCCGCGCAGTCCTTATGGCGTTGCCAAACTGTACGCGCACTGGATGACCATCAACTACCGCGAGTCCTACAACATCTTTGCCACCAGCGGCATTTTGTTCAACCACGAGTCGCCACTGCGCGGACGCGAGTTCGTTACCCGCAAGATCACCGACTCCGTGGCGAAGATCAAGCTGGGCCTGCTCGACAAGATGGAACTCGGCAATCTGGACGCCAAGCGTGACTGGGGCTTTGCCAAGGAGTACGTCGAAGGTATGTGGCGCATGCTGCAGGCAGACGAGCCGGATACTTTTGTACTCGCGACCAACCGTACCGAAACCGTGCGTGATTTCGTCACCATGGCCTTCAAGGCTGTCGGGATCGATCTGGCCTGGAGCGGTGCGGCTGAAGACGAGAAGGGCACAGACCTGGCAACTGGCAAGGTGTTGGTCACGATCAATCCGAAGTTCTACCGTCCTACCGAAGTCGAGCTGTTGATCGGCAACCCTGCCAAAGCCAAAGCGGCGCTGGGTTGGGAGCCAAAAACCACGCTTGAAGAGCTGTGCCGCATGATGGTCGAAGCGGATCTGCGTCGAAATGAGAAAGGGTTTTCGTTCTGATGAGTATTGCCGGTAAACGCGCGTTGATCACAGGTATTCAAGGTTTCACCGGGCGGTACATGGCTGCTGAGCTGAAAGCCGGTGGCTATGAAGTGATAGGGATGGGTACACAGCCGTCGGATGAACCTGGCTATTATCAGGTTGATCTGGCCGACGGTCCTGCCTTGCGCGAGTTACTGGCAACTATTCAACCCGACGTGGTAATTCATCTGGCCGCACTCGCCTTTGTGGCCCACGGTGCGGCCGATACGTTTTACCGCGTCAATCTCATCGGCACCCGTCACCTGCTGGAAGCCGTCGCAGCCTGTGGCAAGGTTCCGGACTGCGTGCTGCTGGCAAGCAGTGCCAATGTCTATGGCAATGCTTCGGCGGGTTTGCTCAGCGAAACCACACCGCCAGCACCGGCCAACGATTACGCAGTCAGCAAACTGGCCATGGAATACATGGCCAGTCTTTGGCATAACCGCTTGCCGATAGTGGTGACACGTCCTTTCAATTACACCGGTGTCGGCCAGGCCGAGAGCTTTCTGCTGCCGAAGATCGTCGCTCATTTCCGCCAGCGTGCGGACAAGATCGAGCTGGGCAACCTTGATGTATCTCGCGACTTCAGTGATGTGCGTGCAGTGGTCAAGGCTTATCGCGGTTTGATCGAGGCGCGGCCTGTTGGCCAGACGGTCAATGTGAGTTCGGGCAAAAGTCATTCCCTGCGTGAAGTGATCGACATGTGTTCGGCTATCACGGGGCATCAGCTTGCAGTCGAAGTGAACCCGGCGTTCGTCCGAGCCAACGAAGTCAAAATCCTGTGCGGCGACAATACCCGTCTTTGCGAGCTGGTCCAGGGATGGGACACGCCAAGGCTGGAAGAAACTCTGAGCTGGATGCTTGCGGCGGAATAAATGAAGCTAGTTCTTTCAGTTGAGCCGATCCGCTTTCCGCTGACTGGCATCGGCCGCTATACCTATGAACTTGCGCTGAGACTTCAGCAAAGTCCCGAAATTACCGACCTGCAATTTTTTGCCGGTCGACGTTTTCTGCCTGAACTTCCCACAGCTGCCAATGAGTCAGGCAGTGGTTACGGCCTGAAGCGTGCGGTGCAGAAGAACTTTCTGGCAGTAGAAGCTTATCGGCTATTGATGCCGATGTTGCGAAAGGCTGCCCTGAAAGGGCATGGGGATTTTCTCTACCACAGTCCCAATTATTATCTGCCGCCTTTTGCCGGGCGCAGCGTGGCGACGTTTCACGACCTGTCGCCCTTCACCTGGGCGCATTGTCACGCGCCGCAGTTAGTCCGTTACCTGCAAAAAGAGCTGAAAACCACACTGGTCAGGGCCGATGCCCTGATCACTGATTCGGAATTCACGCGACAGGAACTGGCCAGCTATTTTTCCTGGCCCATCGAACGAATCCATACTGTGCCGTTGGCCAGTTCTCCGGAGTTCTATCCTCGCGCGCCGCAAGAGCTTCGCGAGGTGCTCGCACGCCATGGCTTGAAGCCCGATGGCTACACGCTTTTTGTCGGTACGATCGAGCCACGCAAGAACATCGAGACCTTACTCGCCGCCTATGGTCGATTGCCGCTTGCATTGCGAACCCGTTGGCCGTTGATCCTTACCGGGTATCACGGCTGGCGCAACGACGCGATTCACGAGAAGCTCGAAAGCGCCAGGCGTGAAGGCTGGGCGCATTATCTCGGATTCGTTCCCAGCGCAGACTTGCCCCTGCTGTTTGCCGGTGCACGTCTGTTCGCGTTTCCGTCGCTTTATGAAGGTTTCGGTCTACCGGTGCTGGAAGCCATGAGTTCCGGGGTGCCGGTGGTCTGCTCCAATAGTTCATCGCTGCCTGAGGTGGCGGGTGATGCTGCGCTGATGTGCGCCGCGCTGGACGTCGAAGCGCTGACCGGTCTTATCGAACGCGGGCTGACCGATCAGTGTTGGCGCGATGCCGCCGTCATCAAGGGAATGAAGCACGCTCAAGGCTTTTCCTGGGAGCGTTGTGCTCGAGAAACCCTGCAGGTCTACCAAAAGGTTATCGACGCCAAATGATCAAGGTTCTGCACTTCTTCAAAACCTATTACCCGGAAACGATGGGCGGGATCGAGCAGGTCATTTTCCAGATAGCCCAAGGTGGCGCGGAACACGGGTTTTGCTCCGAAGTGCTGTACCTCAGTGAACGGGGTGCTGCTCGTAATGAAACAGTGGGTAACCACCTGACCCATCGCTCCAGGCTGGATATGCATGTTGCCTCGACGGGATTCTCTCTGTCCGCGTTCAAGGATTTTTCGCAATTGGCCAAACAGGCTGACGTGGTGCATTACCACTTCCCATGGCCTTATATGGACCTGGTCCATTTTGCGACTCGGCATGGCAAACCCTCGGTACTCAGTTATCACTCCGATATCGTCAAGCAAAAGACACTGCTCAAGTTGTATCAGCCACTGATGAACCGCTTTCTCTCCAGCGTGGATTGTATCGTGGCGTCTTCACCTAACTACGCGCAAAGCAGTCCGGTGCTGTCACGGTTCCGCGACAAGGTCGAAATCATTCCTTATGGGTTGGACAGGGCTACCTATCCGGTCGTGCCCGAAACCAGGCTTGATTTCTGGCGGAGCAGGGTGGGGTCGAAGTTCTTCCTGTTCGTCGGTGCCTTGCGATATTACAAGGGGCTCGATTACCTGCTGGATGCGGCAAAGATCAGCGGACTGCCAGTAGTGATCCTCGGGGGTGGGCATCAGGAGTCCGAACTAAAAGAGCAGGCTGCGCGGCTCGGCCTTGCCAATGTGCATTTCCTGGGAGGGTTGGGTGATGAGGACAAGGCTGCGCTGTTGACGCTGTGTTATGCCTTTGTGTTTCCATCACACTTGCGTTCGGAGTCATTTGGCATCTCGCTGCTTGAGGCGGCGATGTATGGCAAACCGCTCATTTCCTGTGAAATCGGTTCGGGTACGACCTTCATCAACATTGCTGGTGAGACTGGTCTTGTGGTTCCGCCTCGAGACTCCGGTGCCCTTGCCAGCGCAATGTTGACGTTGTCGAACGCACCTGAGCGCGCTCAGGCCTTCGGTGAGAATGCGCAGCGTCGATACTCTGAGGTGTTTTCTGCGCAATCCATGGTTTCAGCGTACGCGGCAATCTATCGGCGCTTGCTGCGAAAGCCCTGAGGTCCGAGAGCTTCGCACAAGCGTCGTGGAATCTTCCGTACAGCCATCGTGAGCGCGTCGGCTCAATCTGCATGTAAGGGCGTCTCGCGCGGCGCCCTTACACTGACATCCGATTCTCAATTCAGCTGAAATACCGGGTTGGATATCGCAGCTTTTGCAATCATGAACGCAATAGGTACGGCGACCACAAACAAAATGCCCAAGGGAATGAGGACTTTTGCCGAAGTCGCTCGTGCGCACTGTTTTGAAACTCCGAACGCAATCGCACAGTAAGCCATCACATGCAGAGGCAAGAAAAACCTGGTCTCAATGGCGCCCGGAAGAATTGCGAATACCGGCAGCACAATAACCGCCAGCCAGCCAATGCGATATAGGCCCTGCGCCGGTTTGTCCGATTTTCGAATCACTAAAAGGAATAAGCAGATCAGTCCAAACAAAGCGGTTGCGATACTGGTCGCCGAACGAACGTCATTTTCCTTGGAACGAACCTTTGTGTAGGTGTCATAGTCGCGAACATCCAGCCCGTTCACAAAATGCTTGGTGTATATCTTGAGGAATGAAACCGGTTCCGAGAGGAGCAGTTGGAAGTACCACGGTAGTGTTGGAACAGTACCTTTAAACTTTAATTCTTCAGTCAATCGCACACCTATCGGATCGAGATAGAAGATAGGAAAGATTGCGCCGGTCTCTGTGTCGTGGCCTGTTTCATAACGCTGCAGGGTAATCCCCCATTTCAGCTGACTTGCAAAAAGGGAAGCGTCGTTGACGCTCGCGACAACCAGCGGGGTTGCAGAGTCCAGGTGCTTTTTGTTTATCAAAGACTGAGGAATGGCTGCGATCGCCGAGCCGATAACGAAGAATGCCAATAACAGCATTTTTTTACGCAGGCATTGATTCTTAAGGGCGAGCAGGGGAATAGCCGGCAGCAAGGCAATGAGAGTGAACAGATAAATCGTTCGAGTATTGTATGCCCCGTATGCCAGTACCCCTGCCACGATCATCAGGACGATTGCTGTTGCAACACTCTTTTGCTCGCTTGCTTTGAGAATCAGGGCCAGCGCGCCAATGATCAGGCAGAAAGCGGGAAGGTCGCTAAGTGTGTAAGCAATCAGCGGCGGGAAGAAAATGGCTACCAGCGCGGGAACCAACAGGCGGCGCGGCAGAGTGACTTTGCCCCCGATGACCTTGCTGAACACGTATGGAAGCGAAATGCACAGTGAGTAGGAGAAGGCCAGTGCCTGGATCAAATGGACAGCCAGATATCCCGTTGCAGGATAAGCGTCGAAGAATATCCTCGCTGGCGAGAGCAGCAATGGATAAAAGTAACCGCGCAAAGATTTTGGAAATGAAAAATCCCAGACTTTTGAGCTCAGGTCCCAATAGTTATAGGCATCACCCAGGAATGTCTGTGGGTTGATGTAAAGCTGGGCCATGAACATCAGTAGCGTGGCCAGTATGAAGGCGACGAATTTCTCGCTTAGTCTGAAGGTATACATTGCCGATTGCTCTGACGGGGTGCGGGTATCGATTTTCATCGCATCCATGTTGTTGCTCCGTTTTCAACGAAGAGTGTGCTGGCTCGACGTGAAATAAATTCCGATAAACCCCGCATCTGCATTTTTGACTCGGCAAGGATGCGGGGCTGCAGGGTTATTCAGGTACGATCTTGACCCAGTCCAGCCGGGCAGAGTAACCGTAGTAATCATGGTTCGGGACCGTCTCGAACTCGAGTACATTGCGTCCCGTTTTCAAAAGTTTAGGGTCCACTGTCCCAGTGAACTTTCCAACCTCGCTCCATTCAACAGGAATCTCTGCGCCGTTGATTCTGAACTTCATGTTGCTGCGGCTCGCCTCGTTCGGGAACGCGTCGAAAAAACCGCTCAGTACGTAAGGCGCGTTTTTCGGCTCGATATCGAAGTAAAGTGACGCTTGCGGTGCATTCATCCAGGCCGTAGCAATGTGATTGAACCGGCGAGGTTCCCAATCTGCGTCGCGCCATCCAGAGCCAGCCGTAGGAAGGTCGAGATTCCACCAGTTGCCAAAGCCCCAGGAGTATTCATCTTTGGCCAATTGGTCGCGAAATTTGAAAAAGTCAAACCACGGTTTGGTTTCGGTAATTCCACGGTAGCGCAGGCTGGTCGGCGTATCGCCCGATTCCAGCTCCGTGCGGTAGGATGCCGATAAACCATTTTCCGCGTTCGGCTTTCTGTCCCCGACTACCACCGTGACCACTTTCGACTTGGAGAGCTTCATGCTCGGGGTAGCGGGTGCCAACTCCATGCCTGGGCCAGTAACAGGCGATGGAAAGTTGAATGTCCAGTCATCTTTGCCCTCTTCGCAAGTGCCCTTGCGTTGTACCGAAGGTGTTGGAGCTTGCCATTCGCGACTAGGCATATAGCAAACCTGAATGTCGTTGACGGGTTTGCCATAAATGTAAGTAAGAACGTTTGCCAGATCAGGATTCAAGAACATCCAGACATGATTGAGCTGATTGTTGTAGTCGAGTATCAACAGGGTCTTATCAGCTGCGTTGCCGTCGAAATTTTGAACAATGTCCCTGAGCGCGAGCTGCTGTTGCCTGGAAATTTCAATGTAATGGTGAAACTGGAACAGCTGGAAGGCGAGGCCAGTGAAGATGAGCGCGGCGAATCCTGCCGAGGTCAGTGCTTTGGATGCTTTGCTCAAAGCCCAGAGCATTGAGACTGCGAACAGGACGGCGCCCGGTGTGGCGAATAAAAAGGTCCGTTGGCTGATCGCCATATGCGGAGGCGAAAGCAGAAACGGAGCGTAGCCGATGCAAATAAGGGCGAGGCCGATCAAGGCGAGCCGGAAAACGATTGCGAGGTTGGCGCTTTTTTCTTCGAATGCGACGGGTTTTACTGATCTCTTCAAGAAGATATAAATCAATCCCATCAGTAGTGCAGTCGCAACTACCAGGTACCAATAACTGATTATCTCGATGCGAGTGATGCGCAGTGCATCGATCCAGCCGCCGAAGATACTGCGAAACAGGCCCACTTTGAACAGATTGGGATAGTACGTCATCAGCGTCGTCAGTGCGCTGCCGCCAGCCAGCACGCTTTGATAGCTTTTTACCAGCGGCGCAGTATGAATGACATAAGCAATATACGTCAGGGCGCCGGAAACCCAGATCACGTAGTACAGGCAATTGTCTTTCAGATTCGAAAACAATCGCTTGAATCCCGTCTGTGCGAACGCGACCAGAAACGGAATTGCGACGAGCAGCAGGGAGGCTTCATACATTGCACTGGCACAAGCCAGCAGGAAGCCAGCAGCCAGGCTCAGGAATGTCCCGCGGAGTTTGCTGTTCTGGTCAGTTGCTGCGAGCAGCAAGACGCTGCCAATCAATACCAGGCTCAATGCCCAATTGATGTGGATCGCCCGGAACGAGAGCTGCATCGTGTCAGCTGGATAAATGATGACCAGAATGCTGGCGAACATTCCCCATTTGATAGAGCCTGTCACCCGCGTGGTAAGCAAACTCAATGAGGCGCCTTTGATCGTCAGTGCAACCATCAGCAATATGTGCCAGAAATTGAAACTGTTCGGGTCGAGAAAATAAGCAACCGCGTGGGGAAATACCGTCAGTGGTCGCAAGGCATGAGCAGGCAAGGGGCTTGAAATGTCTGTTACGAAAAACAGCCCCGCTCTGCTGAAGAGGCCGATTACACCCCATTCCTCAATAAGCCCGGTCAGCAAAAATCCGAAGGGCAGCCATATGAACACAACGGTCAGCAGTGCCGGAGCCAAGTGGGCAAGCCATAGCATCGACCTGCTATAGGTATGAATAGGCATCGCAGGCAATGCCGGTTTCGTAGTTGTCATGGGGCGCCTGTTAATCCTTCGCGGGCTTGGTTTTATGAGTTGCCTTGAGAACGACTTTGTTTAGAAGGTAACTTGAGGGTAGGAGAAGCAATATGACCAGAATCGGTGCGACAGCCTTGTGCATATTCAAGTGCTCGACCAGCACATTGAGTAAAACTGCGCCGAGTACGTACTGCACGAGATAAATGCTCGGATAAACAAGCATGCCGATTACCGAGTGCTCGACCTTGAACACGACTTTCGAGTTGAAGAAGTAGGCAAAGACTATTCCGGCAACATAGGCGATCGCATAGGCTATCTGGTAGTTGATCACATAGCTGAGCAACAGATAGAGGCAGTAGGTTATTCCGGTATTGAGTCCGCCGCCGATCAGGAAGCTGATCCAGCGGCGAACTTGCGGATTGTCCTTCAGTGTAGTCACGGCGTTGTTTTTTTTGCGGTCAGCTTGGTGAACTCTGAATAATCACGGATGTAATCGTCAGCTTCGTAATAGTCCGAGGTGAACACCAGCAGTACCGCATCTTCGGAATATTTGTACTGGATGCCCCAGGTCAGTGGCGGCAGATAGATGCCCTTGTTCGGAGCATCGAGCATCACTTCTGCTCGGTTGGTACCGTCGTCGACTACCACTGCGCAGCTGCCTTTCACGCAAATCAAAAACTGGTGGCACTTGTGGTGGGCATGCTCGCCGCGGGTCTTCTGGCTCGGGACATTGAACACGAGAAAATAACGCTTGGGGGTAAACGGGATTTCCTTGTGGAACTCACCCACGGAGAGGTCGCCGCGCATGTCCGCAATGTATTTGAAGCGGTGGGTGGTGACATCGCCGACGCCGATACGCACTACCGCATCATCCTGCTCCTGGGTTTTGACGGCAGGAGTCTTGGTTGCATCACTGGATGCGGAGTTTTCCACGTAGCCTGTTATACGGGCCGGAGAGCCGGTCACGATGGCGTACGGAGGTACGGATTTGGTAACGACCGCACCTGCACCCACCATTGCGCCGGTACCGATGGTGACGCCAGGCAGAATGACCGCGCCGCCACCAATCGAGGCGCCGTCCTGAATGACCGTCTGCGAAAACGACTCCGGATATACCTTCGAGCGTGGGAACTTGTCGTTGGTGAACGTGGCGTTCGGGCCGATGAATACGTCGGAGCCGATCCGCAAGCCGTCCCACACGTAGACACCGGACTTGATGGTGGTGCGATCACCGATCACCACGTCATTTTCAATCAGTGAGTGCGAGCAGACGTTGACGTCGTCACCAATCACCGCGTCCGGGAAGACCACAACGTATTGCCAGATGCGTGTGTTCTTGCCGATCTTCGAACTCTTTACATCGGCGCTGGCGTGGATGAACGGCTCAGTCATTGGAATGTTCCTTGTTGTCGAGTTTCATGCAGACAATGGCAAGCGGTCGCTGCTTGCTGTTTTCGTAGGCGCGCCAGGCATAGGTGCCCACGAGTCCCAGGCCGAGCAGATTGAGTGTGCCCAACAAGAGCACCACCAGCATGGTGGCGGCATACCCTGGCACCTCGATAGCTCCAGACAGCTTCGCAATGATCACCATGAAACCGATGAACAGCGAAATGAGCGAACCCATGGCGCCCATGCGTGTGAGCAGTCTGATCGGGTAATCGGTAAACGCGAACACACTGTCCATCATGTACTCGAGCTTCTTCTTGAAGGTCCACGCCGATTTGCCTTCCAGGCGTGTCTGCCGTTCGTATTCGATGAACTTGCGCCGAAAGCCGAGCCAGAAAATAAGCGCAATCAGCGACGAGCGCGACTCGTTCAACTGCAGCAGCTGCTCGCGAAACGCTTTGTTGCAGCCGAAGATGTCGACCCCTCCTGGCGGCATGTCGTGCACCACCAGGCGGCGATACAGGCCCCAGAAGATCGATGACGCCATCCGACTGGAAAACGGATCCTGGCGGGCGTTGCGCGTACCGATGGCGACGTCGCACTCATCGTTGGCAAGCGACCTGAAAAAGTTGATCAGGAGTTCTGGCGGCTCTTGCAGATCAGCGGCCATCACACCGAAATAATCACCCTTGGCAGCCATCAGGCCGGTGCGTATGGCGGGGAACGAACCGAAGTTGCGCGAGTGGGCCAGCAATTGTGCGGAAAAGCTCATTGCGCCCAAAGCCTGTTTGAGCAGCAGAAACGAATCGTCAGGGCTGCCGTCCACGACGAATACCACCTCGAGCTGGTTCTCTAGGGTGGTGTTCATGTCCGTCAGCGCCTGGATCAGCCGGGGTATGGAATCCGCGTTTTTATAGACCGGGACGATGACCGAATATCTCATGCAGCCCATCCATTGACCGCAGCGATGACGTTGCCGACTTCTGCATCGCTCATTTCCGGGTAGCAGGGCAGCGTCAGGATCAGCGATGCCAGTTGTTCGGTATTGGCCAGGCTCAGGCCGGCAAACTGCTCACCGAACACCGGTTGTTTGTAGTCGGGAATCGGATAGTGAACGTCGGAGGCGATCTGCGCCTGACGCAAGTGCTGCTGCAGGGCGTCGCGCTTCGGGGATTTGATCACATACAAATGGGCCACCGAGGCCAGGCCTGCATCCTGCGCATGACTGACCTCTGTGTGCTGGATCTCGTTGCGGTAGCGCTGGGCAATTTCGCGACGGCGGGCATTGCCCTCATCGAGGTGCGGCAGGAACTCGGACAGGATGGCTGCCTGCATTTCATCCAGGCGGCTATTGCGGGCGCCCGCGAGCTCCACGCAGTACTTGGAGGACCAGCCGTACTGACGCAATTGCGCCACACGCTGGGCTATCGCAGCCGAATTGGTCACGACAGCGCCGCCGTCGCCCAGGGCGCCGAGATTCTTCGTAGGATAGAAGCTGAAACTGGAAGCGTCCCCGAAGGTACCCACCCGCTGACCATCGCGCTCGGCGCCATGAGCCTGGGCGCAATCTTCCAGCAGGGCAACCTTGTGCGCCGCGCAGTACGCGGCGATCGCCTTGATGTCCGGCACTGCCAGACCATACAGGTGGGTGACGACTACGGCTTTGGCCCCGGCTTCGATCGCCTGCTTGACGCTCGCCAATGTGACTACATGAGTGTCCAGGTCAACATCCATGAACAGCGGAGTGGCGCCGATGGCCAGTACCGATGTGGTGGTGTACATGCCGGCATTGGCCACTGTAGCGACCTGATCGCCATCAGCGACACCGAGTGCCTTGAGCGCCAGCTCGATGGCGTCGGTTCCATTGGCGACGCTGACGCAATGGCCAGCCTGCAGATACTCTGCGAATGCCGTTTCAAAGCGTTTGACTTCCGGTCCTAAAACCACCCACCCGCTGTCGACCACGCGCTGCACCGAAGCATTAATCTGCGACTTGAACTTGTCGATCTTCGCTGCGAGGTTGTTGATCTGTTGCATGGGTGCTCTCCATTTCGAAGCAAAAGGCGTCTGCTATCTTGATTTTGGCCGGTGTTAGCCGAGATTTGGCGTGATGACGGATCTGAAAATCCTGTAGCGGCGAGCGCTCTGATCACTTTTCCGCACGGATTCTATCCGTACCCTGAGTCCGCTCCAACAGCAAAGTGCAATTAGCGCCAGTGTCGGGCTATGCGGTAGATGCAGCTTGCAGGATTGCTGTCGCCACAGAAGTGGCTATGACGTCGACGATTCAATAAACTGCCCGCCTCAAGTCGATAGCCGATCCGATTTTCCTGGCGTCGCGCCACACGTGCGGTTCCGCCACTTGCAACAGCGTCGCTGCAGTGTGTTTGCAGCATCCATTTCTTCCAAGGGTCGCCCATGAGCACCAAGACATTTCTGGTAACGGGTGGCAACGGTTTCGTGGGCCGGGCATTGATCGGGCAATTGCTCGCGTCAGCGGACTGCCGTGTCGTGGCCCCTCTGCGCCGCGCCGAAACGGCCGTCGACCCTCGCATGCGTGCGATCCAGTGGTCCGGTCTTGGCAGCGGGCAGGATCTGTCGGAAGCGCTGCAGGGCGTCGATTGCGTCATTCATGCGGCAGCCCGGGTCCACGTCATGAACGAGGTGGCTGTTGATCCGCTGGCAGCGTTTCGTCAGGTCAATGTCCAAGGCACTCTGGATCTTGCCCGGCAAGCTGCGGCGGCCGGAGTGCGGCGTTTCATCTTCGTCAGTTCGATCAAGGTCAATGGCGAAGGTACTCCGCCGGGCCGGCCGTACTGCGCCGACGACGTACCTGCTCCGGTCGATCCGTACGGTATCTCGAAATACGAGGCGGAGCAGGTGTTGCAGGCGCTGGCGAAGGAGACTGGCATGGAAGTCGTGATCATTCGACCGGTGTTGGTTTACGGGCCTGGGGTCAAAGCCAATTTCCTCGGCATGATGCGCTGGCTCGTTCGAGGCGTGCCGCTGCCATTCGGTACTGTCGACAACCGACGCAGCCTGCTGGGGCTGGACAATCTGATCGACCTTTTGCTGACGTGCGTCGAGCACCCGGCCGCTGCAAACCAGGTATTCCTGGCCAGTGATGGTGAAGATGTGTCGACCACTCAACTGTTGCGCAGGCTTGGCATTGCGCTCGGCAGACCGGCCCGGTTGGTGCCGGTCCCTGTCGGCTTGATGAGCGGTGTGGCCAGGTTGCTGGGGCGTGAAGCCCTGTCGCAGAGAATCTTCGGTTCTCTGCAGGTCGACATCAGCAAGAACCGCCAATTATTGAACTGGGTGCCTCCTGTGCCCCTTGATCGCGCCTTGAGCCTGACGGCGCAGCATTTTCTGGATACTCGCGAAATATGAATTACGGATGGTTCATCGCGATCATCGCGCTTTTCTCCCTCACGCTGACCTGGGTTTTGCGCCATTACGCATTGTCACGAAGCCTGATGGATATTCCCAACGCGCGAAGCTCGCATTCGGTGCCAACCCCGCGCGGGGGCGGGGTGGCGATTGTTCTGACATTCATAGTGGCGCTGGTTTATCTGCTGTGGCGGGATCTGCTCGCGTTTGCGCCATTTTTGGCCATCGCCGGGGCGGGTACGCTGGTCGCCGTGGTTGGTTTCATGGACGACCATGGACACATCGCCGCACGCTGGCGCTTGTTGGGGCATTTTGCCGCGGCGATCTGGTTGCTCTGGTGGATGGGCGGACTGCCTGCCTTGCGGATTTGGGGCGTGCTGGTCGACCTGGGCGTTGTCGGTGATGTGCTGGCGGCCTTTTATCTGGTCTGGCTGCTCAACCTCTACAACTTCATGGATGGCATCGACGGGATCGCCAGTGTCGAAGCCATTTGCGTGTGCCTCGGTGCCTGTCTTCTTGGCTGGCTGGGTGGCTGGCCGCAGCTGGTATGGGCCCCGCTTTTGCTCGCAGTTTGCGTCGGCGGTTTCCTGTTCTGGAATTTCCCGCCCGCGAGGATCTTCATGGGCGATGCCGGCAGTGGGTTTCTCGGTATCGTGCTGGGAGGCTTGTCGCTCCAGGCGGCGGGACAGAATGCCGAACTGCTGTGGGGTTGGTTGATTCTGCTCGGCGTATTCATTGTCGACGCGACGTTCACGCTGTTTCGGCGCCTGCTGCGCGGCGATAAAGTTTATGAGGCGCACCGCAGTCATGCCTATCAATATGCCTCTCGTCGGTTTGGCGCTCATCTGCCCGTCACTATTGCCGTTGCCGTGATCAATATGTTCTGGTTGTTGCCGATTGCCGTGGCCGTCATGCATTTCGGTCTGGACGGGAGCGTGGGCATTATTGTCGCCTATGCTCCTTTGCTGTGGCTGGCGATCAGGTATCGCGCCGGCGAACTGGAAAAGAGCTCGGAAATCCGCGGGTAACAGTTCTGTCATTTGGGTTTACAGTGCAGGGCATGCCAGCAGTTTCGCAGAGGGATACAGCAGTTGAAGGGAGAAAACTGAGTGTTTGAAGAGTTGATGGACAAGGTTCGGGAACGGCTCGTCGCATTGCCAAGGCGACGCAAGCGCCTGATTCAGGTGGCAACGGACATCGTCCTGGTCTGGGCAGCCCTGTGGCTGGCGTTCATCGTGCGCCTGGGCATTGATGACATGTATAACCCGTTCAGAGTGCATGTCTGGCTGTTTGTCTGCGCACCCGTTGTCGCCATTCCCTTGTTCATCCGCTTCGGTATGTACCGGGCGGTCATGCGCTATTTCGGCAATGATGCCCTGATTGCCATCATCAAGGCCGTCAGTCTCTCTTCGCTGATCCTGGCCGTTGTCGTGTACTGGTACAGCAACCATGAGGCTGTGGTCCCGCGTTCGATCATTTTCAATTACTGGTGGTTGAGCCTGGTCATCATCGGCGGACTGCGCCTGTGCATGCGCCAGTACTTCATGGGCGACTGGTTCACTGCAGCACAGCACGTGCCCTTCACCAATCGTGACAATGGCCTGACCAAGGTCGCCATTTACGGCGCCGGCGTCGCCGGCAATCAGTTGGTTGCCGCGTTGCGCATGGGCAAGGTCATGCGCCCCGTGGCTTTCATCGACGATGATGCCAGTATCGCTGACCGTTCGATCTCGGGTCTGCATGTCTATAAACCCAAGCACATTCAGGAAATGATCGACGTCACCGGTGCGCAGGAAATCCTGCTGGCCCTGCCATCCTCCACCCGGGCCAGGCGGCGGGAAATCCTCAATCTGCTCGAGGGTTTTCCTCTGCATATCCGCAGCGTGCCGAATTTCACCGATCTGGCCAGTGGCAGGGTGAGAGTCGAGGATATTCAGGAAGTCGACATTGCTGACCTGTTGGGGCGCGATGCGGTGCCGGCACAACCGGACCTGCTCCAGCGCTGCATCAAGGGCAAAGTGGTCATGGTGACCGGTGCCGGTGGGTCGATCGGATCCGAGCTGTGCCGGCAGATTTTTTCCTTGGGACCGACCACGCTACTGTTGTTCGATCACAGTGAATTCAATCTCTACAGCATTCTGTCCGAACTCGAGCAGCGCAGTTGCAGGGAGTCGGGAAAGGTCAGACTGCTGCCCATCCTCGGCTCCGTGCGCCATCCGCACAAGCTGCTGGACGTGATGAAAACCTGGCACGTCGACACTGTTTATCACGCCGCCGCTTACAAACATGTACCCATGGTCGAGCACAATATTGCCGAAGGTGTGCTGAACAACGTGATCGGCACCTTGAACACTGCGCAGGCCGCCCTGCAATCGGGTGTTGCCAATTTCGTGCTGATCTCTACCGACAAGGCTGTACGCCCGACCAATGTGATGGGCAGTACCAAACGCCTGGCCGAGTTGGTGCTGCAGGCGCTCAGTCACGAGATTGCTCCGGTACTGTTTGGCGACAAGTCCAACGTTTCAAGGGTCAACAAAACCCGCTTCACCATGGTTCGGTTCGGCAATGTGCTGGGGTCGTCCGGCTCGGTGATCCCGTTGTTCCACAGCCAAATCAAATCCGGCGGGCCGCTGACGGTTACCCATCCGAAAATCACCCGCTACTTCATGACCATTCCCGAGGCTGCGCAGTTGGTGATTCAGGCCGGCTCCATGGGGCAAGGTGGCGATGTATTCGTGCTGGACATGGGCGAGCCGGTGAGGATCGTCGAGCTCGCCGAGAAAATGATCCATCTCTCCGGTCTGAGCGTGCGCTCGGACCGCAACCCGCAAGGCGATATTTCCATTGAGTTCACCGGGCTGCGTCCCGGCGAAAAGCTCTACGAAGAGTTGTTGATCGGCGATAACGTCGCCGCCACCCCGCATCCGATGATCATGAGCGCCCATGAGGACCATCTGCCATGGGATGTACTGAAAGCGCGGCTAAGCGAACTGCTGTCAGCCGTTGATAGCGACAACTACACCCACGTCCGGCAGCTCCTGCGCGAAACCGTCAGCGGCTATACACCCGACGGCGACATCGTCGACTGGATCTACCAGCAACGCCGCCTCGAGCCTTGATTGTTTCACATTCTGTAACGCACGCATTTTTGACATCGCTCCAGCATGACCTACGTTTGGAGAGCAGCTTCGGAAAAGCTGCTTTCTAAAACGATGATGGAGCGTCACTTATGCGTACCGGTTATTTCTACTCGCTGATCTTTGCTTTCCTCACCAGCGCCTCGATCGCTGCCATTGCTGCCCCTGTAGAGCCGACCGAGACAACAAAGGCGCCTTTGCTGATGGAGGCGGCTGCGCCCTCGGCAAGCGCGAAGGTCGATCTCAATGGCGCGGATGCGGCGACACTGCAAAAGGAGTTGTCGGGTGTGGGAGAGGCGAAGGCGCAAGCGATTGTTGCATATCGTGATACAAACGGGCCGTTCGCATCGGTGGATGAGTTGCTGGAAGTGAAGGGGATCGGCAAGGCGATTCTGGATCGCAACCGTGACAAGCTGGAAGTGAACTAAGCTGACAGTTCAACGCCGAGAGGCCGGTCATTGACCGGCCTTTTTATTGGCTGTCGACCAGTGGAGGCGTACAGGCTAAACATTACGGGTATCATATTGCGCCTTGATTATGCCTATAATAAATTCCGCTTGGGGCTGATTCAGCAGCCGAAACGGCATCGGCCGAGCTGCTCGGCATTTCGTCGCTGACGCAGTAGCCGAATCGCAGCACGCCGCGATACGTCGAATATTGAATTGATAAAGGGGTCACCACGGTATGAACCAACGTCGAGTCGTCGTCACGGGCATGGGCCTGGTTTCACCCTTGGGCAGTGATGTTGAAATCGTCTGGAAGCGTTTGCTCGCCGGGCATTCCGGGTTGCGCAATTTGCCTGACGCGGTCGTGGCTGATCTGCCGACCCGGGTGGGCGGCCGTGTGCCGACGGTCGAGGAGGACGCCGAGGCCGGGTTCGACCCGGATCGCGCAACGCCACCCAAAGAACAGAAGAAGATGGATCGCTTCATCCTGTTTGCCATGGAAGCGGCGCGGCAGGCTTTGGAGCAGGCCGACTGGCATCCAGCGGACGCGGAAAGCCAGGAGCGCACTGCGACGATCATCGGCTCGGGAGTCGGCGGTTTCGGTGCGATTGCCGATGCCGTGCGTACCACCGACAGCCGTGGTCCTCGGCGTTTGTCACCGTTCACCATTCCATCGTTTCTGGTCAATCTCGCGGCCGGTCATGTCTCGATCCAGCATGGCCTGAAAGGGCCGTTGGGCGCACCGGTGACCGCATGTGCAGCCGGGGTTCAGGCGATCGGCGACGCGGCGCGGTTGATTCGCTCGGGAGAGGCGGACATCGCCGTATGTGGCGGCGCGGAAGCGTCGATCGATCGCGTCAGTCTGGCGGGTTTCGCCGCCGCGCGGGCGTTGTCCAGCGGTTACAACGACACCCCTGAGAAAGCTTCCCGTCCGTTCGATAGCGGGCGCGATGGCTTCGTGATGGGTGAGGGGGCCGGCCTGCTGGTCATCGAGTCGCTGGAGCATGCTCTGGCGCGGGGGGCAAAACCGTTGGCCGAACTGGTGGGCTACGGCACCACCGCCGATGCCTATCATCTGACCGCCGGGCCGGAAGACGGCAGCGGCGCGCGGCGGGCGATGCAACTGGCTCTGGCCCAGAGTGGCGTGACGCCGGCGCAGGTGCAACATCTCAACGCTCACGCCACTTCAACGCCGGTTGGCGACCTGGGCGAGTTGGCCGCGATCAAGGCGGTGTTCGGTGCGCAGAACAAAATCGCCGTAACGTCGACCAAATCCGCTACCGGACATCTGCTCGGCGCGGCGGGTGGGCTGGAAGCGATTTTCACCCTGCTGGCGATCCGTGATCAGGTGGTGCCGCCGACGCTCAACTTCGAAAACCCGGATCCAGCGAGCGAAGGGGTGGACATTGTCCATGGCGAGGCGCGGCCGATGCCGATCGAGTTTGCGTTGTCCAATGGCTTCGGTTTTGGCGGGGTCAATGCGAGTGTGTTGTTCAAGCGCTGGGGAGGTTAATCGGTCGATTGCTTGAGATGCTCGCGGGTGACGTCGAGGATGCGCTGAGCGAAGTCGGCATCGGCGACGCTGCGCGACAGCAGCAGTGCACCCGCCAGGGTCGCCATGATGACAATGCTGCGATCGGCAATATTGTCGCCTGCGAGTGTGCCTTGAATCTGGCTGAGTCGAGCATTGAGGACTTCGTCGCTGGTTGGGCTCGGCTGGCCGCGCAGGCCCAGCTCTGAGGAAATGGTCAGCAGCGGGCAGCCTTCGTGGGGCGAGGTCTGATGCCACTCTGACAGGTAGGTATCGATAAAGACCTGCAGAGGGTTTTCCTGCGCGAAGATGTCTTCACACAGGCCCGCGACCTGCTCGCCGGCCGCTTGCAGGGCTTTTTCGACCAGTTCTTCCTTTGATTTGAAGTGCGAGTAGAAACCGCCATGGGTCAAGCCGAGGGCCTTCATCAAAGGTTGCAGGCCGGTCGCGCCGATGCCGTCCTTGCGAAAGCGCGCCGAGGCTTCCTTGATGATGCGCTGATGGGTCTGGGCTTTGTGATCTGGCGAGTAACGCATGTGGAGCTCTCCGCGACGATGTTGCCATCTTAACCACGGAAGATTAAATGGTGACTGTACTTCTAAAATCTAAAAAGCCTGCCAGTAAGTCCGATTGCATTGGAAAAACCAACCCCGCCATTGCAGCGGGGTCTGGTGTCAGCGGTCCTGTGCGTCCTTGGCGTCCGCTTCGGCATTGCGCTGTGCGACGCGCTTGCGTTCTTCATCGGTCAGTTCGACCTTGTTGGCGGTGTCGCGCAACATCATCAATCCGCCAACAATCGAGCCGATCGCAACGACCAGAATCAACCAGGCATACCAGGGCATAACGGCTCTCCTTAATGGCAGCTCGACGGGCGAGGATTTCGCCGTGCGATGCTGCATACCACTTTTGAGCGAAGTGAACTCGCAGTGGTTCCCTTCCAGGCCGCTTGCCCCCGGTGGATCCCAAATTTTTGTAGGGGACGGGGCGTTACAGGCCTGTGAGCATCGCATCCGCCGGTGCATCGGCGCGCAGTTGTCCGGTAAGCAGGAAGTAACAGAACCCGACCGCCATGAAGCCGAGGAAAATCAGCCCGATCAGCGTGTTGAACCACGCCATCGCCACCAGGCAAACCACGGCCAGTATCAGCGCAATCAACGGCACCAGCGGGTAACACGGCGCCCTGAAGGTGCGCTCCAGATTCGGTTCCGTTTTACGCAGTTTGAACAGGCTGAGCATGCTCATGATGTACATCACGATTGCGCCGAACACGGCCATGGTGATCATCGCAGCTGTCAGTGTCATGCCGCCGAGGTTGATCAGGCCATCGCTGTAGATCGCGGCAATGCCGATGAGCCCGCCGGCGATGATCGCGCGGTGTGGTGTCTGGAAGCGCGAGAGCTTAGCCAGCGAAGCAGGCAGATAGCCGGCGCGGGCGAGGGCGAAGAACTGTCGTGAGTAGCCGAGAATGATCCCGTGAAAACTGGCGACCAGCCCGAACAGGCCGATCCACACCAGCATGTGCAGCCAGCCGGAGTTGTCACCGACCACGGTTTTCATCGCTTGTGGCAACGGATCGTTGATGTTGGCCAGGGTGCGCCAGTCGCCGACGCCGCCGGCAAAGAACATCACGCCCATGGCCAGCAGCACCAGGGTCAGAATGCCGCTGATGTAGGCTTTCGGGATCGTGCGCTTGGGATCCTTGGCTTCTTCGGCGGCCATCGCTGCGCCTTCGATGGCGAGGAAGAACCAGATGGCAAAGGGAATCGCCGCGAACATCCCGGCAATCGCCGGCGCGCCGAAGACGTCGGAGCCGGCCCAGCCATTCAGCGCGAAGTTGCTGAAGCTGAACGCCGGCGCGACTACGCCCATGAAAACAAGCAACTCAGCCACCGCCAGCACGCAGACGATCAGCTCGAACGTCGCCGCCAGTTTCACCCCGAGAATGTTCAGGCTCATGAACACGATGTACGCGCCAACCGCTGCGTGTTTCGGGTCGAGGGCCGGAAATTGCACATTCAGATAAGCACCGATCGCCAAGGCAATCGCCGGCGGGGCGAAGACGAATTCGATCAGTGTGGCCAGCCCCGCGATCAATCCGCCTTTCTCGCCGAACGCACGGCGGCTGTAGGCAAATGGCCCGCCGGCATGGGGAATTGCGGTGGTCAATTCGGTGAAACTGAAGATGAAACAGGTGTACATGGTCGCGACCATGAATGAAGTCACCAGAAAGCCCAGCGTGCCCGCCACGCCCCAGCCGTAACTCCAGCCGAAATATTCCCCGGAAATCACCAGCCCCACGGCAATGCCCCACAGGTGCAACGTGCCCAGCGTCGGTTTGAGTTGTGTGTTCATGCGCTTGCTCCCGCAATGGTTGGAAAGCTCCGGGGAGGGCGCGTGCAGTGGGCGTGCCACTGCCGTGAAACAAGTCGTAATGAGTTCAAAGCTGTCGCAGCGGGGATGATTGGCGCTGGATGTGTGGGTTTTGTGCGCCAGTTGGGTGCGATGTTGTCTGCGCCGCCGCCTTCGCGAGCAGGCTCGCTCCTACAGGGCGACGCATTCCAAATGTAGGAGTGAGCCTGCTCGCGATGGGGCCTGTACAAACACCAGAAATCTCCCTGTAAAGCCCGCATAAACCCACTCTTTACGCTTTCTTTATGTCCCGCGCCGCGCCTCGCTCTCGTTCCTTTACAGCGACCTTCCCGACAATCAGCGCACACACGGCAATACGCCGTAACACGGAGATCTTCCATGAGCGTTCTGGACGGGGTGTCACTGCTGTTGGCAGTGGGGCTGTTCATTTATCTGTTGGTTGCGCTGTTGCGCGCGGACCGGAACTAGGAGCGGCTATGCACAGTTATGACTATTGGCTGATCCTCGGGTTTTTCGCGCTGGTCCTGTTGCCGGCGCCGTTTCTCGGGCGCTTTTATTACAAGGTCATGGAGGGCCAGCGCACCTGGCTGACGCCGATTCTCGGCCCGGTCGAGCGCGGTTGCTATCGTCTCGCCGGGGTCGATGCGCAGGCGGAGCAGAGCTGGCAGAAGTACACGCTGGCGCTGCTGGCCTTCAACCTCGCCGGTTTCCTGCTGCTGTTTGCGATTCTGCTGTTCCAGGACCACCTGCCGCTGAACCCGCAAAACCTGCCGGGCCAGGAATGGACGCAGGCATTCAACACCGCGGTCAGTTTCATGACCAATACCAACTGGCAGTCCTACAGCGGCGAGGCAACCCTCAGCTACCTGAGCCAGATGGTCGGCCTCACCGTGCAGAACTTCGTCAGCGCTGCCACCGGCCTCGCCGTTCTGGTCGCGCTGTGCCGTGGCATCGGCCGTAAATCGACGAAAACCCTCGGCAACTTCTGGGTCGACATGACCCGCGCCACGCTCTATGGCCTGCTGCCGCTGTGCCTGCTGCTGGCGCTGTATCTGGTCTGGCAGGGCGTGCCGCAAACCTTCGCCCAGTATGTGAATGCCGTGACCTTGCAGGGCGTCGATCAAGTGATCCCGCTCGGCCCGGCCGCCAGCCAGATTGCGATCAAGCAACTGGGCACCAACGGTGGCGGTTTCTTCGGCGTCAACTCGGCGCATCCGTTCGAGAACCCGACGGCGTGGAGCAACCTGTTCGAAGTCGCTTCGATCATCCTGATTCCGGTGGCGCTGGTGTTCACCTTTGGCCACTACGTCAAGGATCTGCGTCAGAGCCGCGCGATCATCGCCTGCATGCTGGCGCTGTTCCTGATCGGCGGCGCGACCTCGCTGTGGGCCGAGTATCAGCCGAATCCGACCCTGAACAACACCGCCGTCGAGCAGACCGCGCCGCTGGAAGGCAAGGAAGCGCGCTTCGGCACCACCGCCACGGTGCTGTGGTCGGTGACGACGACGGCGGCCTCGAACGGTTCGGTCAACGCCATGCATGACAGTCTCAACCCGCTCAGCGGCATGGTCGCGCTGGTCAACATGATGGTCGGCGAGGTGATCTTCGGCGGTGTCGGCGCCGGGCTGTACGGCATGTTGCTCAACGTGCTGATCGCGGTGTTCCTCGCCGGTCTGATGATCGGCCGCACCCCGGAATACCTCGGCAAGAAACTCCAGGCCCGCGAAGTGCAGTTGCTGGTGGTGACGCTGCTGGTGATGCCGGTCGGTGTGCTGGTGCTCGGCGCCATTGCTGCGGTGCTACCCGGCCCGGCGGCGACCATCAGCAACCCCGGCCCCCACGGTTTCAGTCAGTTGCTCTACGCCTACACCTCGGCCAGCGCCAACAACGGCTCGGCATTCGGTGGCCTGAGCGCGAACACCCCGTTCCATAACCTGATGCTCGGCCTGGGCATGTTGATCGGTCGATTCGGCTACATCCTGCCGGTGCTGGCACTGGCCGGTAGTTTGGCGATGAAGAAAAGCGCACCGGTCGGACAGAACAGCTTCCCGACGCACGGCCCGCTGTTCGTGACCCTGTTGACCGTGACCATTTTGCTGGTGGGCGGCCTGACGTTCTTGCCGACGCTGGCGCTCGGTCCTGTCGCCGAACATTTAAGTATGGGCTTCCAAGGAATCCATCCATGAATATGCCTGCAATCAAACCCGCCGCTGTCAAGGCGCCGGAACAAGCAAAAACCGCGATCTCGGCCCTGTGGCGGCCGGCGCTGGTGCAAGCCTTCGTCAAGCTCGACCCACGGCAACTGGCGCGTTCGCCAGTGATGCTGGTGGTCGAACTGACGGCGATTTTCACCACCGTGCTGTGCTTCATCCCGGATGCCGACGTGCCGACCTTCGTCGCCGCACAAATCGCCCTGTGGCTGTGGTTCACCGTGCTGTTCGCCAACTTCGCCGAGGCCTTGGCCGAAGGTCGCGGCAAGGCCCGCGCCGACAGCCTCAAGGCCGGCAGCGAAGGCCTCAGTGCGCGCTGCCGCCAGGCCGATGGCAGTTTCAAGATCGTGCCGGCTGCCAATCTGCGCAAGGGCGACGTGGTGCGTGTCGAGGCCGGGGAGATGATCCCCGGTGACGGCGAAGTCATCGAAGGCATCGCGGCGGTCAACGAAGCGGCAATTACCGGTGAATCGGCGCCGGTGATCCGCGAGTCCGGCGGCGACCGTTCCGCCGTTACCGGTAACACGCGGCTGGTGTCCGACTGGCTGCTGGTGAAGATCACCGCCAATCCCGGTGAGTCGACCCTCGACCGCATGATCGCGCTGGTCGAAGGCGCCAAACGCCAGAAGACCCCGAACGAAGTCGCGCTGGACATTCTGCTGATCGGCCTGACCCTGATCTTTCTACTGGTGGTCGTCACCCTGCAACCGTTCGCGCACTTTGCCAATGGCAGCCTGCCGCTGGTGTTCCTTGTGGCGTTATTGGTCACGCTGATTCCGACCACCATCGGCGGTCTGCTGTCGGCCATCGGTATCGCCGGGATGGATCGTCTGGTGCGCCTCAACGTGATCGCCAAGTCCGGTCGCGCAGTAGAAGCGGCGGGTGACGTGCATGTGCTGTTGCTCGACAAGACCGGCACCATCACCTTCGGTAACCGTCGTTGCAGCGCGGTGTATGCCGCGCCGGGTGTGACCGGCCGTGAGCTGTCCGAAGGTGCGTTGTTTGCGTCGCTTGCCGATGAAACCGCTGAAGGCAAATCGATCGTCGAGTTCCTCCGTGGTCTGCATCCACAACCGGAGCCTGCCCCGGAAACCCTGACCGCCGTACCGTTCAGCGCGGAAACCCGCTTGTCCGGCGTGGATTATCAGGGCCGCGTGTATCGCAAAGGTGCGGTGGATTCGCTGCTGGCGTTTCTCGGTCAGCAGCGCACCGATCTGGCCCCGGCGCTGGCGCGGGAAATCGACAGGATCGCCCAGAGCGGCGGCACGCCGTTGCTGGTCTGCGCTGACGGCAAATTGCTTGGCGCGATTCATCTCAAGGACGTGGTCAAACCGGGCATCCGCGAGCGTTTTGCCGAGCTGCGCAAACTGGGGATTCGCACGGTGATGGTCACCGGCGACAACCCGCTGACCGCTGCGGCCATCGCCGCTGAAGCGGGCGTCGATGACGTGCTTGCCGAAGCCACGCCGGAGAAAAAACTCGCGCGCATTCGTCACGAGCAGAACGACGGTCGCCTGGTCGCCATGTGCGGCGACGGTGCCAACGACGCCCCGGCACTGGCCCAGGCAGACGTCGGCATGGCGATGAACGACGGTACGCAAGCGGCACGCGAGGCGGCGAACATGGTCGATCTCGACAGCGACCCGACCAAGCTGCTCGACGTGGTACAGATCGGCAAGGAATTGCTGGTGACTCGCGGCGCGCTGACGACCTTTTCCATCGCCAACGACATCGCCAAATACTTCGCGATTCTGCCGGCGCTGTTCGCCTCGATTTATCCGCAGCTGGGCGTGCTGAACATCATGCACCTGAGCAGTCCGCAGAGCGCGATTCTCTCGGCCATCGTCTTTAACGCGCTGATCATCGTCGTGCTGATTCCGCTGGCGTTGCGCGGCGTGCGCGTGCAGGCGGCGAGTGCGGCGGCGTTGTTGCGGCGCAATCTGCTGATCTATGGCGTGGGCGGGATTGTCGTGCCGTTCGTGGGGATCAAGGCGATCGACATGCTGCTTACGGCGTTGCATCTGGTGTGACGATTAGAAAAGAGCCCCTCACCCTAGCCCTCTCCCGGGGGGAGAGGGGACTGACCGAGGTGACGACGGGAGCTGTATCGACCTGAAATACCGAGGTGTACTCAGGTTTTGAACGGCACAAAGATCGGCTCCCTTTCCCCCTCGCCCCCTTGGGGGAGAGGGCTGGGGTGAGGGGGAAAAGATCTCCCTGACACCCCGCAAAAGTTTGCCCAACGAATTCGAGGATCTTGAAATGTCCACAATGATACGCCCGGCCCTGACCCTGTTGGCACTGATGACCCTGGTCACCGGCGTCGCCTATCCACTGGTGGTGACCGGCATCGCCCAGGTCGCATTCCCGGCCCAAGCCAACGGCAGCCTGATCCACGACGCCGACGGTAAGGTTCGCGGCTCGTCGCTGATCGCCCAGGATTTCAGCGGCGACAACTGGTTTCACCCACGCCCGTCCGCCGGGGCTTTTGCCACAGTGGCCAGCAGCGCCAGCAACCTCGCGCCGAGCAATCCGGCCCTGGCAGCCCGAGTGATCGAAGACGCCCACAAACAACAAGTCCCCGGCCAGGGCCCGGTGCCACTGGCACTGCTGACCACCTCCGCCAGCGGCCTCGATCCGCACTTGCCACCGGCAGCAATTGCCTATCAACTGGCGCGTGTTGCGGCGGCGCGTAACCTGCCGGTGTCGACCTTGCAGCAACTGCTCGATAAGCACATCGAACAGCCGCTGGTGGGGCCGCCGGTGGTGAATGTGCTGGAGCTGAACCTGGCACTGCAAAACCTGTAGATCAAAAGATCGCAGCCTTCGGCAGCTCCTACATGAATCGCATTACCCTGTAGGAGCTGCCGAAGGCTGCGATCTCTTGACGCTTAACACCAATCTCAAACCGAACAAGGCAATCCCAGCATGAGCGACTCCGGCCGCGCCGACGCGCTGTTAGCAGACCTGCCCCGCGATGGCCGTGGCCGGCTCAAGGTTTTTCTCGGCGCCGCCCCCGGTGT
Organism: Pseudomonas moraviensis; assembly: GCF_900105805.1. NCBI lineage: Bacteria > Pseudomonadati > Pseudomonadota > Gammaproteobacteria > Pseudomonadales > Pseudomonadaceae > Pseudomonas > Pseudomonas moraviensis. Next base: position 588,220 of record NZ_LT629788.1, read on the forward strand.
CGGCAAGACCTACGCCATGCTTCAGGCTGCCCACACGCAACTGCGCCAGGGCGTGAAAGTCCTCGCCGGGGTGGTCGAAACCCATGGCCGCGCCGAAACCGAAGCCTTGCTCGGCGGCCTGCCGCAGCAGCCGTTGGTGCGCAGCGAATACCGTGGCGTGCTGCTCGAAGAAATGGACCTCGACGGCATTCTCGCTGCCAGACCCAAGCTGGTACTGGTCGATGAACTGGCCCACAGCAACGCCCCCGGCAGTCGTCATGCCAAGCGCTGGCAAGACATTCAGGAACTGCTCGCCGCCGGCATCGACGTGTTCACCACGGTCAACGTCCAGCACCTGGAAAGCCTCAACGATCAGGTGCGCGGCATCACCGGCGTGCAAGTGCGCGAGACGCTCCCGGACTGGGTCTTGCAGGAAGCTTATGAGCTGCTGCTGATCGACCTGCCGCCGCGTGAATTGCTCGAGCGTCTGCGCGAAGGCAAGGTCTACGTGCCGGAGCAGGCCCGCGCTGCTATCGACGCGTTCTTCACCCAGACCAACCTCACCGCCCTGCGTGAACTGGCGATGCAGACCGCTGCTGCGCAGGTAGATAACGATCTCGCCCAAGGCTATCGCCAGCTCGGTCAGGCGGCACCGGCGGTGCGCGGGCGTTTGCTGGTTGGTGTCGATGGCGATGCGCAGGCCGAGCGTCTGGTGCGTCATGCCAGCCGCGTCGCCCAGCGCCGGCATCTGCCGTGGAGTCTGGTGCATGTCGACAACGGCAGTGCCCGCGACGAGCAATCGCGGTTGCGTCTGCAAAGCGCGCAGCAACTGGCCGAACGCCTCGGTGGCGAAGTGGTGCTGTTGCGCGCCGGCGAAGTGGCGAAAACCCTGATTCAACACGCCGCCGAGCGCCGCGCCAGTCTGTTGCTGGTCGGCCAGTCGCGGCCGCGATTGCGCCGTCGATTGTTCGGCGGCGGCCTGGCGGCGCGGCTGCTGCGTCAGGCTCATGGGCTGGAAATCAACGTCCTCGACAGTGATCACGAACAGCACCCACCGCGCCCGCGCAATCCGCTCACGCTGGTGTGGTTCGACTATGCGCTGGCGCTGGTCGCGACGTTGTTGGCCAGTGCCCTGGCCTGGGCGGTGTCGAGCGTGTTGCCGCTGCCGAACATCTCGCTGGTGTTTCTCGCAGCGGTGTTGCTGGTGGCGGTGCGCAGCAGCCTTGGCCCGGCGCTGGCGTGTGCGGCGCTGTCGTTTCTGACCTACGATTTCCTGTTCATTCCGCCGAATTTCTCGCTCAGCATCCAGCGCGAAGAAGACGTGCTGACGCTGCTGTTTTTCCTGCTGATGGCGGCGCTCACCGGCAACCTCGCGGCACGTCAGCGGCGGCAATTGCAGGCCCTGCGCGATACCCAGGAAGAGACCAGCGAATTGCTCGACCTGTCGCGCAAACTCACCGCCGCGACTGATCGCCAGGCCGTGGTCAGCGCCGCCGCACAACACCTCGAAGGCTGGAGCGACCTGCAACTGTGCCTGCTCAACCGCGACGGGCAGGGCGGCTGGAAAGTCGAAACCGGCGGGCCGCTGCAATTCACCGAGGCCGAACGCGCCGCCGCCGATTGGGCGTGGCAACACGATCAACCAGCGGGCAAGGGCACCGGCACCTTGCCGCTTGGGCGTTGGTGGTGGTGGCCGCTGTCGGTCGAGGACGGGCCGCTGGCATTGCTCGGTGTTTGCGCCAGGGAAGGCCAGATCTTGAGCGGTCAGCGCCGACGCTTGCTCACTGCGCTGAGCCAGCCGCTGGCGCAGGCCCTGGCCCGCGCGCAGTTGGCCGATGATCTCGAAGCGGCGCGGCTGCATGGCGAAACCGAGCAACTGCGCAGCGCCTTGCTGGCCTCGGTGTCCCACGATTTGCGCACGCCACTGACCGCCATGCGCGGCAGCATCGACAGCCTGTTGGCCCTCGGCGAAGCGATCCCGCTGGAGGATCGCCGCGAGTTGCTCGAAGGCACCCGCGATGAAGCTGAACGCCTCGACCGCTACATCCAGAACCTGCTCGACATGACCCGCCTCGGCCACGGCGCCTTGAAGCTGGCGCGGGACTGGGTGTCACCGGCCGATATCGTCGGCAGTGCGCTCAATCGCCTGCGCGCGGTGCTGTCGCCTTTGCAGGTCAGCACCGAGGTGCCGGCCGAGTTGCCACTGCTGTACGTGCACGCGGCGTTGATCGAGCAAGCGCTGGTCAACGTGCTGGAAAACGCCGCGCGCTTTTCGCCGAGCCACGGTCGCTTGCAACTGCGCGCCGGGGCGGATGAGCAGGAGATTTTCTTTTCGGTCAGCGATGAAGGCCCGGGCATCCCCGAAGAGGATCGCGCGAAGATTTTCGACATGTTCTACACCGCCGCGCGCGGTGATCGCGGCGGGCAGGGCACCGGGTTGGGACTGGCGATCTGTCAGGGTATGGTCGGCGCGCACGGTGGGCGCATCGCCGTAGCTGACGGCATCGACGGGCGGGGCACCTGCATCACCTTGCACCTGCCGTTGCAGGCGCAACCTGGGATGGACAATGAAGCCTGAGGCCGACTGCGCTACTCTCTTGCCACTCTTTTGTGTTGATGTGAATTCATGAGCCAGACCGCGACCATTTTGGTCATCGACGACGAACCGCAGATCCGCAAATTCCTGCGCATCAGCCTCGCTTCACAAGGCTATAAAGTGCTCGAAGCGGGTACCGGTGCCGAAGGCCTGGCGCAAGCCGCGCTGAGCAAACCGGACCTGGTGGTGCTCGACCTCGGCCTGCCGGACATGGACGGTCAGCAAGTGCTGCGCGAGTTGCGCGAATGGGCGAGCACGCCAGTGCTGGTGCTGTCGGTGCGCGCCAGTGAAGGGCAGAAGGTCGAAGCGCTGGATGGCGGCGCGAATGACTACGTGACCAAACCCTTCGGCATCCAGGAATTTCTCGCCCGGGTTCGCGCGCTATTGCGCCAGGCCCCGGCGGGCGAGGCGCAGCCGGCGGCGCTGAACGTCGGCCCGTTGACCGTGGATCTGGCCTATCGGCGGGTGCTGCTCCACGGCGCCGAAGTCGCCCTGACCCGCAAGGAATACGCGGTGCTCGCGCAACTGGCGCGGCATCCGGGGCGAGTGATCACCCAGCAGCAATTGCTCAAGGATATCTGGGGACCGACGCACACCGAGGACAGTCATTACCTGCGGATCGTGGTCGGGCATCTGCGGCAGAAACTGGCGGATGACCCGACCCGGCCGCGGTTTATCGTGACTGAGGCGGGGGTTGGGTATCGGTTGTTGGGGGAGGGTGGGCTGTAGATTTTTTGTTGTCTTTTATGGCCTCATCGCGAGCAGGCTCACTCCTACAGGGGGGTTGCGTCGTGCATAAATCCATTGTAGGAGTGAGCCTGCTCGCGATGAGGGCCTGACAGCCAACGGAGATCTCAACCCTGCTCCTGCTCATACCGATCTAGCGTATCACTGGCAATCTGTCTGCCCAGCGCAATCAATTCCGGCGCCTTGTAGAACTCGAAAAACCGGCACACCCGCTTCGGCACGTTGATCAGGATATCCGGCGGATAGCCGGCGATCTTGTACTGCGCCAGTGAGGTCTGCATCACCTCGAAACTCTGGTTGATCAGATCCAGCAGCGACGCCGGCCCGACGTTATCGATGATGAACGAACCGGTGGCGGATTTCGGTGCGCCTTCGCGTTCCGGGGCGGCGGCCGGTTGCTGGCTTTCCGGTTCGACGCCTTCGAGCCACGGATTGATTTCCGCCGCTTCGGCGCGCAGGGCCTCCTGTTCCAGTTTCAACAACTGCTCGGCCTGTTTACGCCGGAATGGCAACTTCGAACCCATGGATTTGATCAGACTGTCGAAGCGCGAACGGAACGCCGCGGGCCGCTCGATCACCGGTAATTTGTAATGACGCTGATTGGTGGCGTTGAGGTTGACCGCGATGATCAGATCGCAGTGACTGGACACCACCGGAACGATCGGCAACGGATTGAGAATGCCGCCGTCGACCAGCATGCGGTTGCCCTGCATCACCGGCGTAAACAGACTGGGAATCGCCGCCGAGGCGCGCATGGCTTGATGCAGGCAGCCTTCCTGAAACCAGATTTCCTGCTGATTGGTCAGGTCGGCGGCGACAGCGGTGTAGGGGATGCGCAGGTCTTCGATGTTGATCTCGCCGACGATCTTGCGAATCTGCCCGAAGACCTTTTCACCGCGAATCGCGCCGAGGCGGAAACTGACGTCGACCAGACGCAGCACGTCGAGGTAATCGAGGCTTTCGATCCAGCGCCGGTAGTCATCCAGTTTGCCGGCGGCATAGATCCCGCCGACCACCGCGCCCATCGAACAACCGGCAATGCAGGCGATGTCGTAGCCGCGTCTTTCAATCTCTTCGATAACGCCGATATGGGCATAGCCCCGGGCACCACCGGAGCCCAGCACCAGTGCGACACGCTTTTTCATCAAACTTCCTCCGGACAAGCCTGCACAATGCACGCATCGGCCAAGCGGCTCAATCGCCAAGGTCGTTGCGCGAGGCAGTGACGTCGTTTTTCGCTCGCGCCGCACGCTTGCGCGCTATGCTCTGCGCCACACGGTTTGGCCGGCGGGCGAGGCACTTTTTCGCCGCTCGACCGTCTTACCTGCACGACTGTTGACCTACCTTGAGGTGTGAGTGATGAAAGCCTGGATCTGTGTACCGTTGATGGCCCTGGTTCTGGCCGGTTGCGCCGGCAAAACCGCGTACCGCGACAGCTGCGGCAGCCAACTCGATACGGCCTGGCACGAACTGGACCTGGCCAAGGCTGAAGGCTTCGCCGGCACCGTCAGCTATTCCAAAGCGCTGTCGCTGCTGACCGCCGCCAAGACCCAGCAACAATTCGAAGGCTTCGAAGGCTGCAGCAAGAAAGCCGAAAAAGCCCGCTTCTACATTCGCGAATCCCGAGCAGGACGTTAAAAAAACAGCTGCAAGCTTCTAGCTGCAAGCGGCAAGCTTAAAACGACCGCGTTCAGCTTGAAGCTTGTAGCTTGCAACTTGCAGCTGTCCTACGGAGTAGACCCCCATGATCGATCGTTTGGTGGCTCATGTGTTGAGCCTGGATGTGCGGCTGCTGGCGTGTCAGGCAAGGTTGAATGCGCGCACCGATCCCGAGGCGTTGCATGATTTGCGCACCACGGTGCGGCGCTTGCGCAGTCTGTTGCGGCCGTTGCGCGGATTGCCGGGTGTCGAGCAACTGGAGGCGGCAGCTTCGGCGGTGGGCGATCTGACCACACCGTGGCGTGATCGCGAGGTGCTGGCGGCGTATCTGCTCGAGCATGATCAACCCGAGGCTGCGCAGCGGCGCCTGGCGCAAATGGCCGAGGCGTATCCGGCGCTGGCGGCGAGTGCGGAGCTTGCTTCGTTGCTGATGATTCTTGACGCCTTTCCACGGTTCTTGCGCGCGTCCGAGCGTCAGGGGCTGCTCAAGGATCTGGATAAGCGCATTGAAAAACGTCTGGGCAAGCAATGGCAGAAGCTCGACGCGGCGCTGCACGATCCCGCCCACGACCGTCATCGTCTGCGCCTGCTGATCAAACGCGTGCGCTATGGCATCGAAGCCTATCCGCAACTGGATCGCTTGCCGAAACCGGCTTACAAACAACTGAAATCCGCGCAAGGCGCATTGGGCGATTGGCACGATTGCTGGCAATGGCTGGCCCGCGCAGAGCAGGAGGCCGATCTGCAACCGTGTGTGGCAACCTGGCAGGCGGGTTTGATCAAGGCAGAACTGAAGGCCGATCAAGTGCTGGAAAAACTCAGCGCCACTTGTTTCAAACCCTGAAATCCACACGGTCCCTTGTAGGAGTGAGCCTGCTCGCGATAGCGATTCATCAGTCGACACTTCGCTGCCAGATAGACCGCTATCGCGAGCAGGCTCACTCCTACAGGAGAATTCGGTGTGACGGATAAAGGTGCAAGGCCTATCTGTCAGCCCATTTGACCGGAATAGACGCTGCGCCGCCGCCCCGGGCTGGTTAAGATCCCCGCATTCCTTTTTCGCTTTCCGAGGTTGCCATGCGCTTTTGCGATCTGCTCGATGCTGTCCGCCAACAACCTGAGGTGACCATCCCCGCCGAATGGGGGCAGGGCCGGGCCAGTTTTGGCGGACTGGTGGCCGCGCTGCAATTTGAAGTCATGCGCGCCAGGGTGCCGTCGGAACGTCCGGTGCGTTCGCTGGCGATCACCTTTGTTGGCCCGGTCGAGCCGGACGTGCCGGTGAGTTTCGAAGTCGACGTGCTGCGCGAAGGCAAAGCGGTCAGCCAGGTGTTGGGCCGAGCCATGCAGAATGGCCAGGTGGTGACGATCATTCAGGGCAGCTTCGGTGCCTCGCGGCCCTCGGAAGTCGCCGTCGAAGCCTACCCGGCGCCAACCATGAAACACTGGGACGAATGTCAGGAGCTGCCGTATATCAAAGGTGTCACCCCGGAATTCATGCGCCATCTGGCCATGCGCTGGAGCGTCGGTGGCATTCCGTTCTCCGGCACGCCATCGCGCTTGATGGGCGGTTGGGTGCGCTTGCGTGGGGATGTCAAAGAGGAGCCGGTCAACGAGGCGCATCTGTTGGCGCTGGTGGATGCCTGGCCACCGGCGCTGTTGCCGTATCTGAAGAAGCCTGCACCGGGGAGCACGCTGACTTGGACCATTGAATTCGTTCAGCCGTTGCACGACTTCAGTACGCTGGACTGGTGCCAATACCTGGCCGATATCGAATACGCCGCCGACGGCTACGGCCATGTCGCCGCCAAGCTGTGGAGCGCGAAGGGAGAGTTGATAGCCATGAGTCGCCAGACCGTGACGATCTTTGCCTGACTCAATGCCGACGGTGGCGCTCACGCCAGGCGCGCCACCAGCCACCGCTGAGAAAGAACCGCGGAAAGGTCAGAAACTGCTCGACCAGCAGACGTGAGACGGCATCCTGGCGATCACTGAACGGCTCGGAGGCTTGCGCCTCCAGGCTGTGACCGTGACGCTGCAGACCCAGCGCCGCGACGATACCGATCACGCCGATGGCGACGCTGGCCAGGCTCAGGCTGAACACCCCCGACACGATCAGCAGAAACGCCACGATGAACAGCGGCACGGCAATCAGGTGCAGGACCAGATTGGTCGGATGCTGATGATTGCCCGGGTAGGCGCGCCATTGCCACGCGGGAAGATTGGGGTGACGTTTGCCCATGTTTACTACTCCTCGATCCATGTTGAACTTCATGGTTGAAGAATAGGCCCGGGCGCGGAGGGCGGCGAATCAAGGTTGGCTATTGAGTTGATAGCGGCAATGGCCGTTTTTGATGGTGCCCGATCTGGCCCCATCGCGAGCAGGCTCACTCCTACATTTGAAATGCGTTCCCCCCGTAGGAGCTGCCGAAGGCTGCGATCTTTTGATCTTTTGATCTTCTGATGTTAAAGCTTCAACTGCCCAATCGCCTTGTTCAACTCTCCCGCCAATGTCGCCAACTCATCACTGGTCGTCGCCGAATCCACCGTCTGCTGCACGGTGTTCTCGGTCACATCACGAATACTCACCACCGCCCGGTTCATCTCCTCGGCAACCTGACTCTGTTGCTCCGCCGCCACGGCGATCTGCGTGTTGCTCTCGCGCATCTGCGCCACCGCGCCGGTGATCTCTGCCAAGGCTGCGCCGGCCTCCTGCGCCTGCTGCACACAATCGTCAGCCTTGTACGAGCTCTCCTGCATGAAATCCACCGCATCACGGGTGCCGGCCTGCAGCGCCGCGATCATACCGGTGATCTCGTCGGTGGACGCCTGCACGCGCTTGGCAAGGTTACGCACTTCATCGGCGACCACGGCAAAGCCGCGACCCATTTCCCCAGCACGGGCAGCTTCGATCGCTGCGTTGAGCGCCAGCAGATTGGTCTGTTCGGCGATGCTGTGAATCACGCTGACCACGCCGCTGATCTTCTGACTGTCTTCGGCCAGGCGTTGAATCATTTGCGCCGTCTGCTGCACGCCACTGGATAGCCCGGCAATCGACTGCTGCACCCGGGCGACCACTTGCTGGCCGCTGCCGGCGAGGCCGTCGGCGGTTTTCGACAGATCGCGAGTGGCGCCGGCGTGTTGCGCGATGTGATAAACGGTGGCGGTCATTTCGTTGATCGCGGTGGCGGCCTGATCGGTTTCGCTCTGCTGCCCGAGCATGCCGTGCCGCACATCGTTCATGCTCGCCGCCAACCGCGCGGCACCGACATCCAGTTGCCGTGCGGTGTTGGCCACTGTCGTCACGACGCGTTGATATCCGGCCTGCATGGCGTTGAAGGCATTGGCCATCTGCCCGACTTCATCCCTGCCCACCAGCGGCACCCGAGCTGAAAGGTCGCCGGTTTCTTCAACGTGCAGCATCACGTCTTTCAACGTGTTGAGCTGGCTGAGCAGAAAGCGGATCAACAGTTGCGAAGCGCCGAGCATTGCCAGCATCAGGACGAAGACCGCCAGCGCGTAGTTGGCGAAGCGCTCGCTGAACACTTGGCTCAGGCTCGGGCCATAGGCGATGACTGCCACTTGTTCGCCGTCGGCACGACTGAACACCTCGGCGCCGATCAACGGATTTTCGCCAAACAGCGGCAGATGATTGATGGCGTTCCAACCGACGCTCCCGCTGATTTCCAGCAGCGGTTGATCATTGAGACGCGGCGCTTCACCGCGCTTGAAGGTCAGCACCTGAGCGGATCTGGGCAGCGCCTGCCCGGGCGGCCAGGCCTTGAGCAATTGCGCCTGCGCCTGCGCGGATGCCTGAGCGGCGTCGCCACGGGCCTGCTGTTCGAGATGTACGGCGTACAGCACCAGCAGCAGCGTTGTGACAAAGGCGACCGCATTGACCGCCCAGAATTTGTATTTCAGCGAGATGTTGCTAAGCCAGGCACCCATGGAGGTCTTCTCTGATAGCGGAAACAGTTTTGGCAAGGTGCCATTATTGTGCCGCTATGCAGATAAGGGAGTTTTGATATGAATCAACAGATGCCGCTGGCCTGCTTTTCTGTAGGAGTGAGCCTGCTCGCGATAGCGGTGGGTCAGTCGCTTACATCATTGACTGACACACCGCTATCGCGAGCAGGCTCACTCCTACAATGGGATTTGGGTGTGTCAGGAAATGATCGGTAAACCGAAGAATGCCCGGGCACACGCGGTGGTGTGCGCGGCCAGTGCTTCTTCGGTCTCGCCGCGATGCAACGCCACCTCGCGCAACACCTCGGTCAGATAGGCCGGCTCATTGCGCCCGTTTTTCGGCTTCGGCCGCAGCGTGCGAGGCAGCAGATACGGCGCATCGCTTTCCAGCATCAGCCGTCCCGGCTTGATCTCCTTGACCAGCGGATGCAGGTGCGTGCCGCGGCGCTCGTCGCAGATCCAACCGGTAATGCCGATGTGCAGATCCAGATCGAGGTAGCTGAACAGGGCTTTCTGTTCGCCAGTGAAGCAATGCACCACTGCCGCCGGCAGTTGATCGCGGAAGTCCTTGAGGATTTCCAGCAGGCGCTGGCTGGCATCACGCTCATGCAGGAACACCGGCAGTTGCAGCTCGGCGGCCAGCGCCAGATGTTCTTCGAGGGCCTTTTCCTGCTGCGCACGCGGGGAGAAGTCGCGGTTGAAATCCAGACCGCATTCACCTACCGCGACGACATTGGATTCGTTCAACAGGCTGCGCAAACGACGCGCGCTGTCAGCATTCCAGTCGCTGGCCGAATGTGGGTGAACACCGGCAGTGGCGAACAGTCGTTGGCCGCTTTCGTCCAGTTGCTGGCACAGCTCCAGCGCCTGCTCACTGCCCTCGACGCTGGTGCCGGTGAGCACCAGTTGGCAGACCCCGGCGGCGTAGGCGCGGTCGAGCACCGTCTGGTATTTGTCGGCGAAACTGGGGTTGGTCAGGTTGACGCCGATATCGATGAGTTGCATGGTGCTACCTCGGGCCGAAGGCCGGAAAGCATATCAGAGCTGTAGATTTATAAGAAAAGGCAAGAACTACAACGACTTATGGCTGTCTGTTGAGGCCGCGGGGGACTCCGGGGTGGCGGCAATGCCATCACTGTGCCAGTCTCTCGCACTTTACCAGCGCACAAAGCGCTCTGTTTTCGTCGGTGATCTCGCCGCTTTCATGGTGAGTTCGCCCCGTATTCTTTTCGGAGAGTGGATGCATCGTCCCTCGGTTCTGCTGCTGTTGTGCGCTGCGTTGCTGCTGCCGATGACGGCGGTCGCGCGCCTGCCCGGGCCGCTGCAAGCCGTGCCGGCGACCAAGGTTCGCGACCTCTCGGACATTCGCAGCAGCCGCGTGTTGCGCGTGCTGGTCAATCAGAGCCGCAACAGCTCCGGCGAAGTCCAGGGCCAGGCCATTGGTGTCGAATACCACCGCCTGCGCGCCTTCGAGCAATACCTCAACGGCCATGCCCGTGACGGTCAGCAAGTCACCCTCAAAATCATTCCCAAAGCCAAGGATCAATTGCTCGGCGCCTTGCAGCGCGGCGAAGGTGACATGGTCGCGCCGGGCGAGTTGCTCGATCTGCCTTCGGGCTATGCGGTCGCCAGCAGTGAGCCGATCGCCAGCAACGTGCCGCTGGTGCTGGTCGGCATCAAGGGCCAGCGCCGCTACACCAGGGTCGAGCAACTCTCTGGCAAAACCCTGGCCCTGCCCACTGGCAGTGCGGCGGGGGAGGTGGTCAGCCAGCTCAACCAGAAACTGGCGCTGCACAAACTGGCACCGATCAATATCGAATGGGTCGATCCAACGCTGGCCGTGGAGGATGTGCTGGAAATGGTCCAGGGCGGGATTTTCCACCTGACCATCGTCGAGCAGCCGATTGCCGAGCGCTGGGGCAAGATCCTGCCGAAGCTGCGCCTCGACCGGCAACTGAGCCTCGGCGAGCCGGGCGAGGAACATTGGTTCGTGCGCCGCGACGCGTCGATGTTGCGCGCGAGCATCGATCGCTTTCTCACCGGTTACAAGAAACCCTCTGACAAAGACGCCGCATTTCTGCGCATCTATCGGCGCTTGTACCAGGTGCACAATCCGCTGGCCAAGGGGGATCGCCAGCGTCTGGAAAAACTCCGCCCGACCCTGCAAAAGCACGCCGACGCGCAGAACATGGACTGGCTCAATCTTGCGGCGCTGGCGTTCAAGGAATCGCGTCTGCAGCCCAACGCCCGCAGCGGCAGCGGCCCGACCGGGCTGATGCAGATCACTCCGTCCGCCGCGCAACGGGTCGGGGTGAGCAATATCCACAATCTCGATGCGAATGTGCAGGCCGGCGCCAAGTACCTGGCGATGATCCGCCGCAAATTTTTCAGCAGCCCCAAACTCAACGAGCGTGAGCGCATGGCATTCACCCTCGCTGCGTACAACATCGGCCCGGAGCGCGTGCAAGGCATGCGTGCCGAAGCGCGCCGCCGTGGCCTCAATCCCAACCAGTGGTTTTTCCAGGTCGAGCGTATCGCCATGGAGCAGGTGGGAATGGGCGCCGTCAGCTATGTTAATAGCGTGAACAAGTACTACCTGGCATTCGACCGGGAGCGTGAGTCGCTCGAGCCCCGCCAGCAGAAAGTGGTTACACGAAAATAATCTAAAAATTCGATTGTTATGGCGAAATATTTGCGCTTTTAACATGAAATAAACTGATTAATATAGCGACCAACCCAAACACACAAACACTTCTGCACAACAAGGAATGCACCATGAGCTCTCTGATCAACAAGGTTCTGTTCACCCGCGCCGGTTACGGCCTGACTGTCCTGCGCATTGCTGTTGGCGTGATCTTCGCCGCCCACGGTTCGCAGAAACTCTTTGGTCTGTTCGGTGGCTACGGCCTGGCCGGCACCGCGCAATGGATGGAAAGCATCGGCCTGACCCCGGGCTACCTGATGGCCTCGCTGGCCGGTGGTACCGAGTTCTTCGCCGGTCTGGCCCTGATCATCGGCCTGCTGGCACGCCCGGCGGCACTCGGTCTGGCGTTCCTCTCGCTGGTGGCAATCTTCTCGGTGCACATCGGCAACGGTCTGTTCATGGCCAACAACGGTTATGAGTTCGCCCTGGCTCTGCTGGCCGGTAGCATCGCGGTACTGATCGAAGGTGCCGGCAAGCTCTCGGCGGATCGCGCCATCGCCGGTTAAAGGCTCTGGCTCAAGGCAAAGGCCCGCATTGCGCGGGCCTTTTTTTGTTGCGGGCGATTCTTGACACTGGTCGGTCACGTTCTCTAGGATGTTGCTCATGCGCCGATTTAAACAGCTACTTGCGGGGCGCCAGGTGACTTCTACAGTTACCGTCAGAAGCCGGAACAGGGCTTCGAAATACCGCTAAAGCGCTGGTTCGGTGTTGCCTCTCACCTGCCATGCAGACTTTTGAGGCAGAGACACGACACGATGAATGCACTACGCCCTCCAGCACGTCCCGCGCCGATCACGGCCCATGTCACCCAGCGCAACCCGAAAATCCTTCTTGGCGGCAAACACCAGCCGACGCTGTTGCGTTATCTCGATGGCTGGCCACGTCGCAGCGGCGGTCCTGCCGCGTTCCTGATCCAGTTTGTCGATGACGGCGAGTCGCTGGCGCGTTTCGCCACTGACAGCTTTGATCTGGCGGTGATTCAGGCGCCGAGTGCAGAAGAGGCGCCGGAAATGATCAAGCAACTGACCCGCGTTGCGCGGCAGGGCTTGATCACCCGGCGCTGATTGTTCTTACGGGTATTCAATCGCCACGATGTAAACGAACTGCTCGCCGGTCGGCGTCTGCACCCGCACTTCGGCGTCGAGTGCCTTGCCGATGAGAGCGCGGGCCAGCGGTGAGTCGATGCTGATCAAACCGAGTTTGAGGTCCAGTTCATCGGGGCCGACGATGCGGTAGCGCGACTGCTTGCCGTCTTCGTCTTCGATAGTGACCCAGGCACCGAAATAGACCTTGTTCGGGTCACTGGGTTTTTCGCTGACTACCTTGAGCGCTTCCAGACGCTTGGTGAGAAAACGCACGCGACTGTCAATTTCGCGCAGCATTTTTTTGCCGTAGGTGTACTCGGCGTTTTCCGAACGATCACCCTGCGCCGCCGCTTCACTCACCGCCTGGGTGACCTGCGGGCGACGCACATGCCACAACTCATGGAATTCGGCGCGCATTCGCGCTTCACCTTCGGGGGTGATCAGCGCGGTGCCGGCGGTGCGGGGAGGGCGATAACGGCTCATGGCAACTTCTTGTGATTAAGACCGCCTGAGTCTATCAACCCTCGCGCAACACTGTCAGTGGGCTGGCGTTCAGTGCGCGACGCGTGCCGAACACTCCGGCTCCCCCTATCAATGCGGCGCCAATCAACGGCAGCACCAGCAGCCAGGGATGCGGATGCCATGGCAGGTCGAAGGCGAAGCGGTACAGCACCAGGCTGACCACCTCCGAACCGATCGCCGCGAGCAAGCCGCTGACCGCGCCCAGCAAACCGAACTCGATACGTCGCGCCTTGATCAGCAACTGCCGCTCGGCACCCAGCGCACGCAACAGCGCACCTTGGCGGATGCGTTCATCCAGCGTCGCCTGCAGGCCGGAGAACAGCGCCGCCATCCCCGCAGCAAGAACAAACAACAACACATATTCCACTGCCAGGGTGACCTGGGCGAGGATGCTGCGCAGCTGTTCGAGCAAGGCTTCGACCTGCAGGATGGTCACCGCCGGGAAGGTCCGCGACAGCTCGACGATCTGCTGATCGTGCCCCGGCGCCAGATAGAAACTGGTCAGGTAGGTCGCCGGCAGATCCTTCAAGGTGCCGGGCTGGAAAATCATGAAGAAGTTCGGCTGGAAGTTGTCCCAGTTGATCTCGCGCAGGCTGGTGACCTTCGCTTCGCGATTGACCCCGCCGACACTGAACACCATGTGATCGCCGAGTTTGAGTTTCAGGCTTTCGGCAACTTTGCCTTCCACGGAAACGCCCGGCACATCGTCGGACGGCTGACCGCTCCACCATGAGCCAGCGGTGAGCTTGTTGCCGGCCGGCAGATCCGCCGCCCAGGTCAGGCTCAGATCACGCTGAATGGCGCGGTCTCCGGCGGAATCCTTGCTGACGATTTGCTGCACCGCTTCGCCATTGATGCTGATCAGCCGCCCCGGCACCACTGGATACAGCGGCGCCGCTTGCGCGGACACCTTGATCAGGTGATCGGCGAAGGCCTGCTTGTCAGCCGGGAGGATGTTCAGCGCGAAGTAATTCGGCGCATTTTTCGGTAGCTGGTTCTGCCAAGTGTCCAGCAACTCACCACGCAGCAGCGCGATCAGTGCCATCGACAACAGGATCAGGCCGAAGGCCAGGGATTGCCCGGCCGCGGCCAACGGATGCCGCAACAACTGGCCAAGACCCAGGCGCCACGGCAACGAGGCGCGGGCGAGCATGCGGCGCAGGCTTTGCAGCAACAACAGCAGCAGGCCGCCGAGCACAAGCGCGGCGACCACGCCACCGCCGAGCAGGGCGAAAGTCAGCAGCAGGTCGAGGCTCAGACGCCACATGATCAGGCCCAGCGCACCCAGCGCCGCGCCATAGACCATCCACGTACTCGACGGGATCGGCAGCATGTCGCGACGCAATACCCGCAGCGGTGGCACGCGACCGAGGGCGGCCAGCGGCGGCAGGGCGAAACCGGCCAATGCCACCAGCCCGGTGCCGATCCCGGCAATGGCTGGAAACAGGCCACCCGGCGGCACATCGCTCGGCAGCAAATCATGCAGCAGTGCGAACAGGCCCAGTTGCGCCAGCCAGCCGAGCAGGGCGCCACTGATCGCCGCAATCAGACCCAGCACGGTGAGCTGCAGACTGAACAGCACCATGGTTTCCCGCCGCGATAATCCGAGGCAGCGCAGCAAGGCACTAGCGTCGAACCGCCGGCTGGCGAAACGGTTGGCCGACAACGCCACCGCCACCCCGGCCAGCAACACCGCGACCAGACTGGCCATGTTCAGATAGCGCTCGGCTTTGCCCAGCGCACCGCCAATCTGCCGGTTACCATCACGGGCATCCTGGATTCGCTGGTTTGCAGCCAGGCCCGGTTTGATCAGTTCGCGATAGGTTTCCAGCGCCTGCGGTTCGCCGCGCCACAGTTCGCGGTAGCTCACCCGGCTGCCCGGTTGCACCACGCCGGTGGCGGCGAGGTCATCGAGGTTGATCAGCACCCGGGGCGTCAGGCTGTAGAAGTTGCCGGCGCGATCCGGCTCGTAGGTCAGCACGCGCGTCAGCTTCAAAGTCTTCATGCCGACATCGATGCTGTCGCCGATCTTCAGATCCAGCGCGGTCAACAGGCGCGCCTCGACCCAGGCTTCACCGGGTTGCGGTTCGCCGCCGACTTCTTCCTGGGCAAATGGCGCGGGCGCGCTTTTCAGCTCGCCACGCAGTGGATAGGCTCGGTCGACAGCTTTGATGCTCGACAGCTGAATGCCGTTGTCGGTGGCAATGACGCTGGAGAACTCCACCACTTGCACATGATTCAGGCGCAGTTCGGTGCCGCTGCGGATTTGCTCCTCGCGGGCCGGCGAGCTGCCTTCCAGAACCAGATCGGCACCGAGAAACTCGGTGGCACGCAGCATCATCGCGCCATTGAGGCGAGCGCCGAAATAGCCAATCGCGGTGCTCGCCGCGACGGCTACCACCAGCGCAAAGAACAACACGCGCAACTCACCAGCGCGGGCATCGCGCATGAGCTGGCGCAGGGCGAGGCTGAACAGACGCAACAGCGGCAGACGTGCCATCAAGGCTCCAGAGGGGCGACCAGCAGCCCGGCTTCAAGACGGATCAGGCGCCGGCAGCGATGGGCCAGGCGTTCGTCGTGGGTCACCAGCACCAGAGTGGTGCCGCGTTCCTTGTTCAACTCGAACAGCAAGTCGCTGATGCGCTCGCCGGTGTGGCTGTCGAGATTGCCGGTGGGTTCGTCGGCGAACAGCACGTCCGGTTCGGCGGCGAAGGCGCGGGCGATGGCCACACGTTGCTGTTCGCCACCGGAGAGCTGGCGCGGCGAGTGGGTCAGGCGCTGGCCGAGGCCGACGCGCTGAAGCAGTTGCGTGGCGCGCTCGCGGGCATCCTTGCGGCCATCGAGCTCGAGCGGCAGCATGACGTTTTCCAGCGCATTGAGGCTGTCGAGCAACTGGAACGACTGGAAGACAAAACCGACGTGCTCGGCGCGGATTCGCGCGCGCTGGTCTTCGTCGAGATTGCTCAGGCCCTGGCCGGCGAGGGTGACTTCGCCGCTGCTCGGCAGGTCGAGGCCGGCGAGCAGGCCGAGGAGGGTGGATTTGCCGGAACCGGACGCGCCGACGATGGCCAGGCTGTCGCCCTTGTTCAGTTCCAGGCTGAGTTCGTGCAGGATAGTCAGTTCACCTTCCGCGCTAGGGACCACTTTGCTGAGGTTCTTCGCGGTGAGAATGCTTGCGCCCATGGAGAATCCGATGCGTGTATGGTTTTTGAGTGCTGGCCTGGCCTTGATGTGCATGGCCCAGAACGCAGCGGCGGGTACTGTCCTGATCGTTGGCGATAGTATCAGCGCCGGTTTCGGCCTGGATACCCGTCTGGGGTGGGTGTCGCTGCTTGAGCAGCGGCTCGAACAAGAGGGTTTCGACGATAAAGTGGTCAACGCCTCGATCAGTGGCGACACCAGCGCCGGAGGCCAGGCGCGGCTGCCGGCGCTGCTTGCAGAGCATAAGCCTGAGTTGGTGATCCTCGAACTGGGTGGCAACGATGGCCTGCGCGGGATGCCGCCAACGCAATTGCAACAAAATCTTGCCTCGATGATCGACAGCTCGCGCCAGAGCGGCGCCAAAGTGCTGTTGCTCGGCATGCAACTGCCACCCAACTATGGCAAGCGTTACACCGATTCGTTCGCCGAGGTTTACGGCAAGCTCGCTGACGAGAAAAAGGTCCCGCTGGTGCCGTTTTTTCTGGAAGGCGTCGGCGGTCATCCGGACCTGATGCAGGCCGACGGTCTGCACCCGGCCGCCGGGGCTCAGGGCAAGTTGCTGGAAAATGTCTGGCCGACGCTGAAACCGCTGTTATGAGGCTTTTCTACAGGCAGGCTTTCGGCTAATGTGGCGCCCCCTAATTTGGAGCCCCCGATGCCGCGTCCTGCCTGGTCCCTGTTTGCCTACCAACTGATCGAGCCTGACGAGCAGCTGGACCTGTTCGCCTGCCAGGAAGTGCGGGTGCATCTGGTGACGCGTCAGCTGGAACTCGGAGGCTCGGCTGACCGCACGCTCTGTGGCACGCTGCTGCCGGCGCAACCGCGCTGGTCGAATGTTGATCGCCGGGTGTTTCAGGATCAGCGCCTGTGCTCGCTGTGCCGGGCGATTCTCGAATCGCAGAAGCGCGGTACCTCGCCGATCTGGCCCGAGCTGCGTTTCGAGCTCTGAGTGTTCAAGATCAAAAATGTGGGAGCGAGCCTGCTCGCGAAGGTCTTTTCAATCGACATTCATGCTGGCTGACACACTGCTTTCGCGAGCAGGCTCGCTCCCACCCTGAACGCACCCTGTCGCCTATGGCCGCGCTACCTCCCCGAATCCCCAAGCCGCGGTGTACAATCGCGCCCTTATACCCTTGATGATCATGCGAAGGATTTTCCGGATGTTGCCGCGCTTTCCTGCCGTCACCCGCTGCCTGTCACTTGCCGCCCTGTGTGTGGCCGGTCCCGTTGCTGCATTGGAGCTTCCCCTGCCACCACCCGGCGAGGATATCGTCGGCCAGGTGCAGGTGATCAAAGCCAAGTACGAAGACACCTTCGCCGACCTGGGCACCACCTACGATCTGGGCTATTCGGAAATGGTTGCGGCCAACCCGGGCATCGATGCCTGGCTGCCGGGCGCCGGCACCGAGATCGTCCTGCCGACCCGCTTCATCCTGCCGCCGGGCCCGCGTGAAGGCATCGTCATCAACCTCGCCGAATACCGCCTCTATTACTACCCGAAAGGCCGCGACGTGGTGTACACCTTCCCGCTGGGCATCGGCCGTGAAGGCTGGGGCTCGCCGATCGCGCATACCTCGATCATCGCCAAGACGCCGAACCCGACGTGGACTCCTCCGGCCTCGATCAAGGCTGAGCACGCCGCAGACGGTGATCCGCTGCCCAACGTGGTACCAGCCGGACCTGACAATCCGCTGGGCCCGTTCAAGTTCACTCTCGGCACGCCGGGTTACCTGATCCACGGTTCGAACAAGAAGTTCGGCATCGGCATGCGCACCAGTCACGGCTGCTTCCGCATGTTCAACAACAACGTGCTGGAGATGGCCGGCATGGTCCCGGTCGGCACCTCGGTGCGCATCATCAACGACCCGTACAAGTTCGGACGCAGCGGCGGCAAGGTCTATCTGGAAGCGCACACGCCGCTCGACGACAACGGCAACCCGTCTGTAGTCGACAAGCACACGGCGGTGATCAACGCGATGCTCAAGCGTGAAGACATCACCAGTAACCTGCGCATGAACTGGGACGTGGTGCGTGATGTGGTCGCGGCCGAAGATGGCCTGCCGGTCGAGATCGCCGTGCCGAACGCTTCGGCGCCGATGGTGAGCAGTGCACCGATCGATCTGCAGCAATAAGCGTTGATCGAAACCCGCCGATGCGAGAGCGTCGGCGGGTTTTTTAGTGCCCGGAGGAAAGTACCGGGCACAAAAAAGCCGACCCGGGAAACCGGATCGGCTCGATAACAATCCCGAGGGATTATTACTTGCGGCTAGCTTTTTCCAGCATGCGCAGAGCACGCTCGTTAGCTTCGTCAGCAGTCTGTTGTGCTTTTTGAGCAGCAGCCAGAGCTTCATCAGCTTTACGGTAAGCTTCGTCTGCACGAGCCTGGGAGCGAGCAGCTGCGTCTTCAGTAGCGGTCAGACGTGCTTCGGTTTCTTTCGATGCGCTGCTGCAACCGGTAGCCAGAACTGCGGCCAGAGCCAGAGCAGAGAATTTCAGAACGTTGTTCATCGTGTTCCCCTTCAAGGACTTTCAAATTAAGTGGCTGTCTCCTCACGATTGAGGAAATAGCCGGCGTACATACTACCCATTACTTGTAGTAAGTAAACTGACGTAGCGCAAGAAGCAAAAAAAATTGTAGGCGTTGATTCTTTTTCGAGCAACTTTTAACTGCGCTGTATAAAAAATATCCAGCTGCAAGCCCCGGTGTGAGCGACTCAAACGGAAAAAGTTCCCACCCTCGCATGCTCTTTTTGCGAGTTCGGCGAGAGTCTTTCTAAATGAATTCGTCCACACTTTTGTTCTGCTTCTGCGAACCGCTTCGCGTATCTTTCTTGATGTTCAGGTGACTTTAAAAAAGGTCGCACGTCTTAAGTCTCAACATTCCGGCAATGTTCAGGCAAACGGCACGCGAAGAGCGTCTTGCGGCCATCCTGCGAGCATCGAAGCCTTTGCCCACCGACTGTGCGATGACGAGCGTACCTTGAGCATTTTTGCCAATGGTGCCTACTATTCAACAGGTGTCAGGTTGCGCGAGATCGGTGTGGCTCTTCTCGGTGTCCATCAGGCACGGGGTGGCGTAGATGTTCCTTCGCCGGGAAAACATCGGTAAGGTAGGGGTCACAATTCAAGACCCGCGAGGAGTAGTGATGAGCGAGGCGTTGTCCATCCACCATGACCAGGCTGGTCATCAATTCGAGACCACCGTGGACGGTCATCGTGCTTACCTGACCTACATGGATCTGGGCAAGCAGACCCTGGATATCTATCGCACCTTCGTGCCCAATGCCCTGCGCGGTCGTGGCATCGCCGCAGCGCTGACTGAACGCGCGCTGCAATACGCCGAAGAAATGGGCTACACGGTGATCCCGTCCTGCTCCTACGTCGAGCGCTACATGGAACGTCATCAGCGCCGCGCCGCAAAAATCTGAATCGCACACGCAAAAACGCCGGGCATTGCCCGGCGTTTTTTTATGTCCGCGAAACCATGCTTACGTGCGCTGGCGTTTCGGCAATACGTCCTTGAGCTTGGCGTGCATGCT